>NZ_CP036164.1:1418101-2127152 GCF_004295485.1 Janibacter limosus
CGGCCTCCTCGGCGATTGCCTCGCTGCCGTAGTCCTCCGGCTCGGACTCGGGGATGTGCTTCCCGTGCAGCGATGCACCGGCCGTCTCCTTGACGAAGAGCATCGCGATCATCCCGATGACGCAGGCGCCCATCATGTAGGCAGCGGGGAACTCCAGGAAGCCCGTGCCCTCCACCGCGGCCTCGTTGACCGAGGCCGCGGTCCCGCCGAAGGCCGCCGTGAAGACGTTGTAGGTCACCGCGAAGCCGGCGAAGCGCACGTGGGCGGGGAACATCGCCGGGAAGGTGGCCGAGATCGTCGACAGCTGCGGGATGTAGAGCAGGCCGAGCACCGCGAAGCCCACCATGGCGCCCACGAAGCCGGTGCCCATGAGGAAGTACATCGGCAGGGCGAAGACGAAGAGGCCGATGAGCGAGAACCACCACATCGGCCGCCGACCGATGATGTCGGAGTAGTGCCCGGCGAAGGGCAGCAGGGCCATCATGATCAGCTCACCGACGATGATGACGACGAGCGACTCGTTCTCCCCGATGCCGATCTTGGTCTGCAGGTAGGTCGGCATGTACGTCAGCAGGGTGTAGTTGACGACGTTGAGGGGGATGACCAGACCGGCCATCGTCAGCATCGGCTTCCAGTACTCGACCATCAGGTCGCGCAGGCCGTGGGTGGCCGACTCCTCGCTCTCGCCCGCGTCCTCGAGGTCGTTGTAGACGGGCGTCTCGTCGAGCTTGGAGCGCAGGTAGAGGCCGATCCCGCCCAAGGGCCCGGCGATGAAGAAGGGCAGGCGCCAGCCCCAGTCGTTCATCGCACTCTCACCGAGGACGATCTGCAGGACCAGCACGACGCCGGCACCCAGCGCGAACCCACCCAGCGTGCCGAACTCGAGGAAGCTGCCGTACAGGCCTCTGCGCTTGTCCGGCGCGTACTCGGCCATGAAGGTCGCGGCACCGCCGTACTCACCGCCGGTCGAGAACCCCTGGATGAGGCGCAGGATGATCAGCAGGATCGGCGCGCCGATCCCGATGGTCTCGGCGGTGGGCAGCAGGCCGATGCTGAAGGTCGCGGCGGACATCATGATGATCGTCATCGCCAGGACACCCTTGCGGCCCAACCGGTCGCCGAGAGGGCCCCAGAAGAAGCCGCCGAAGGGGCGGGCGATGAAGGAGACCGCGAGGGTCGCCAGGGTCAGGAGCGTCTCGTGCTCGCCGGGGAAGAAGTGGTGGCCGATGTAGGTCGCGACGACGGCATACGCGCCGTAGTCGTACCACTCGGTCGCGTTGCCCATGGCCGACGCGGCGACGGCCTTGCGGATGGTCTTGCGGGGCGGCAGGTCCTCGAAGGCCGTGCCGCCCGCCCCGGACTCGGCGACGGGCTCACCAGAGGTGGCGGACGTGCTCATGGATCTCCTTGGGGTTGATCTTTTCCACCCGAGGGCGGCTTTGCACCCGATCCAAGGTACGGAGAAGGGAGGCCCGGTGCATGCCGAAACGCGCGGTCGGGGGAGTTCTTCAGTGTGAGGAGACTCGCCTCCCCACGAGCGCCGGGACGACGATCGTGGCGGCGATGACGGCGAGCGCCATGCCGAGGCAGACCACCACGGCGGCGGTACGGCCGAGGACGATGTCCACGACGAAGGTCGCGAGTCCGACGATGAGCAGGCTGACCGCGACGAGCACGCACCGCGCCACGACGTGCCCCACCCTGACCAGCTGGTCCTTGCGCTGGAGCCGGAAGAGTCGGCGGTGGACCGCGATGGGCAGGACCAGCAGGGTCGTCGTCACGAAGGCCAGCAGGACGAGGACGACGTAGAGGACCCGCTGGGTGCCGTCGAGGTCGGCGAAGGCGGCCTGGAAGGGCAGCGTGAGGAGGAAGCCGGCCAGGATCTGGACACCGGTCTGCAGCACCCGGAACTCCTGGAGCAGGTCGTTCCAGTTGCGGTCGGCCCGCTCGTCGGCGGTCTCGCGCCGACCCGTTGCACCCTCGTCCTCGCCGTCGCGGTTGCTCATGGGTCCATCGTGCCCGCCCGTGGGCGCTGCGCATGCCGGGCCGCCTGACGGGTAGGGCTGGCGAGCACGACACCTCGACGAAGGGAGCACAGCATGAGCATCCAGGAGCAGTCAGGAACCCGCCGGGTCGCGGTCCTCGTGGCGATGGAGGGCATCGAGCAGGTGGAGCTGACCGGTCCGTGGAAGGCGCTGGAGGAGGCCGGCTGGGAGCCGGTCCTCGTGGCGCCGGAGACCGGGGAGGTGCAGGCCTTCGACCACCTCGACGCCGCGGACACCTTCCCCGTCGACACGACGATCGCCGACGCCTCGCCGGAGGACTTCGCGGGACTGGTGCTCCCGGGCGGTGTGGCAAACCCCGACGCGCTGCGGCTCGACGCCGCGGCGGTGGGCTTCGTGCGTGAGGCGGTCGCTGCCGACCGTCCGGTGGCCGCGATCTGCCACGCCATCTGGATGCTCGTCGAGGCCGACGTCCTGAGGGGACGCCGGGTCACCTCGTGGCCGAGCCTGCAGACGGATGTGCGCAACGCCGGCGGCACCTGGGTCGACGAGGAGGTCGTGCGCGACGGCCGGCTCGTGACCAGCCGCAAGCCCGATGACCTGCCGGCCTTCAACGCGGCCCTGCTCGACCTGCTGGCCGACGGGTGAGGCCGAGGGTGCGAGCGCGGCACCGTCGACCGGTTCTCACGCATGCTCGCTGACCCGGGCGCCGACTCGGCACAGGGCGTCGGCGCTCGGGACGGGGAAGCGGTACTCGTCCCGGAGCGTGTCGAGCGTCAGCTCGTGCAGCTCGGGACGGTGGGAGGCGATGGCGTCGCGCACCAGCACGACCTCGCGATCGAGGGCGAAGGCATGCGCTGCGGTGAGCAGGACGCAGGTGTGGGTGGAGACGCCGATGATCACCACCGCCTCGACGCCCAGGTCGGTCAGGACGGAGTCCAGGTCGGTGCCGACGAAGGCGTCGTCGCGCGTCTTGACGACCTCGGTCGCGGCCGACAGGTCGAGCTCGGACAGGGCGGCGGTGTGGTCGTCCCCCTCGAAGAGGAAACCCTGGTCGTCCTCGAGCATCGTGATCGTCCACGTCGAGCGGTCGCGCTGGTGGATGGTGCGCACGTTGATGATCGGCAGCTCCTCCCGCTCTGCCCACCGGAGCACCTGGCGCACACGGGCCACGAGCTCGTCCCGGTGCGCGGCGAGGCTGGCCTGCTCGAGGAAGGCCTCCTGCAGGTCGACGACGACGAGGGCGGTACGGTCCAGCGGCGCGCGCCACGGCGCGTGTGTGGGGGACGACGAGGTGGACATGCCCCCTTCGTACCCCGTTGCGCCGTAGTCATGCCACGCCACGGGGAGAGCGCGGCGGCATGACGAAGGGGGACGGACCCGGTCCGTCCCCCTCGCCGCGTCGTGGCTCAGTCCTCGGTGAGGACCGGGTAGACGCCGTTCTCGTCGTGGACCTCACGGCCGGTGACCGGCGGGTTGAAGACGCACGCGCAGTGGATGTCCTCCTCGACGGTCACGGTGTGCTTGTCCGCGTCGTCGAGCATGTACATGACGCCCGGCTCGAGGACGAACTCCTCGCCGGTGTCGCGGTCGAGGAGCGTGCCCTTGCCCTGGTAGACGTAGACCGCCTCGACGTGGTTGGCGTACCAGAACTCCGAAGAGGTCCCGGCCTTGAGGATCGTGATGTGGAAGCTGAAGCCGACCTTGTCCTTGGCGAGGACCATCCGGCGGCTCTGCCAGTTGCCGTGGGTGACGTCGTACTCGGTGCCGTCGAGGTCGTTGACGTTGAGGACCTTCATGTTGATCTCCTGGTCGTGGTCTGTCGGGGGAGTGGGTTGCGCGAAAGGGGGAGCTCAGGCAGTCGCGCGGGCGGGCGCGCCGAGGACCTCGCGAGTGGCGTCCTCGAGCTGGTCCAGGCCGGCAGCCAGCTCGTCCTTGGTGATGGTCAGCGGCGGCATGATCTTGACGACCTCGCTCGACGGGCCCGAGGTCTCGACGAGCAGCTTGCGGGCGAAGGCCGCCTTGGCGATCTTCTCCGCCACCTCGAGGTCGGCGAAGGCGACACCGGAGAGGAGCCCGCGACCGCGCAGCTCGCTGCCCTCGGCGAGGCCGGCGAGGACCTCCAGGCGCTCGGTGAGCTCCTGGGCGCGAGCCGCGATGTTCTTCTCCAGGGTGTCGTCGGCCCAGTAGGTGCGCAGGGCCTTGGCCCCGGTGACGAAGGCGGGGTTGTGGCCGCGGAAGGTGCCGTTGTGCTCGCCGGGCTCCCAGTCGTCGATCTCGGGCTTCATCAGGGTCAGCGCCATCGGCAGGCCGTAGCCGGAGATGGACTTGCTGAGCGTGATGATGTCCGGGTCCAGACCGAAGTCCTCGAAGGAGAAGAAGGTCCCGGTGCGGCCACAGCCGGCCTGCACGTCGTCGACGATCATCAGGACGCCGTACTCGCGGCACAGGTCCTGCAGCTCCTTGAGCCACTCGCCACGAGCGGCCTTGAGGCCGCCCTCGCCCTGGACCGTCTCGACGATCACCGCGGCGGGCAGGCTCGTGCCCGAGCCGCTGTCGGCCCAGATGCGCTTGAGCCAGGCGAAGTCAGAGGTCTCGCCGACGATGTAGTCGTCGTAGGGAGCTGCGGTCGCGTGGTAGAGCGGGGTCCCGGCGCCGGCGCGCTTGAAGGCGTTGCCGGTGACGGCCAGCGACCCGAGGGTCATCCCGTGGAAGGCGTTGGTGAAGTGCACGACGTCCTCGCGACCGGTCGCCTTGCGGGCGGTCTTGAGCGCGGTCTCGACGGCGTTGGTCCCGGTGGGGCCGGGGAACTGGATCTTGTGGGTCATCCCGCGCGGCTCGAGGATCAGCTCGGTGAAGGCCTCGAGGAACTCACGCTTGGCCTTGGTGTGCATGTCCATCGAGTGGGTGACGCCATCGCGGGAGACGTACTCGATGAGCGCCTCCTTGAGGATGTCGTTGTTGTGCCCGTAGTTGAGGGCACCCGCGCCGGAGAAGAAGTCCGTGTAGCGCTCGCCGTCCTCGGTCGTCTGGTACGGGCCCTTGGAGGTGTCGAAGACGACGGGCCAGTTGCGGCAGTAACTGCGCACCTCGGACTCGCGCTCGGCGAAGATGGCTGTGGCGGGGTTGCTCATGGGGGTGGTCCTTCCGTGGAGGGATCGGCAGGTTGTGTCGGTCGGTGCGGCAGGGATCAGAACGGTCCGATGCGGTGCAGCACCTCCGGGTCATGGCCTTCGTCTGGGAAGTGGGCCGTCACGAAGAGGTCGATCTCCTCGTGCTGTGCGTCGTGGCTGCGCGCGAAGCCGGCGAAGAGTGCCCGCGAGGCGGCGTTGTCGTCGGTGATCGTCGTCTCCAGGACGTCGACCCCGGGGACGTGGGCGGCGAGGTGGTCGAGCATGCGACCGGCGAGGCCGTGCCCACGCTGGTCCGCGTCGACCGCGACCTGCCACACCATCAGGGTGCGGGGGGCCGCCGGACGGACGTAGCCGCTGACGAATCCGACGACCTTCCCCGCACGCTCTGCGACGACGCTCGTCGCGGCGAAGTCACGTGCCCACAGCAGGTAGGCATAGGAAGAATTGAGGTCGAGTGTCTGCGAGTCCCTGGCCACGCGCCACATCTCGCCGCCGTCCTCGATGGACGGCTGACGCAGGATGAACGGGGTCGACGGGGAGCTCTGGCGGGGTGTCTCGTCGTCGTTGGTCACCTGTTTCAACCTAACGTGGCGAGCGCAGAGATCAAATCCGCAGGGCTCGAGATCGACAAAAATTGTTGTGCCGCAACGGTTCTGGCGCATTCGTGATCCGGGACACCTTTGGTCCGCAACCGACGGAAGAGGCGCAGGTCACTCCCTTCGAGCCGGTAGCGACGCCGCCATCCGCTCGATCGCCTCGGTGAGGATCGCGGGGGACGTGGCGAAGTTCAGACGGGCAAACCCAGCGCCCGCGCCGAAGGGGGATCCCGGTGTGAGCGCCACCCGCGCGACGTCACGGAAGTGCGCCGAGGGGTCCTCACCCAGGCCGAGCCGTCGGCAGTCGAGCCAGGCGAGGTAGGTGGCCTCCACCGGCTGCCAGGAGACCTCCGGGAGGTGCTGCGCCAACAGCTGGGCGAGGAGCGTGCGGTTCGCGTCCAGGTCGGCCACGAGGTCCGCAAGCCAGTCGCGGCCACCCAGCAGCGCAGCCGTGTGCAGCCGCACCCCGAGATGGCTGGTCGTGAACTCCAGGCCCGGTGGCAGCGCCCGCACGGCGTCGGCCGCCTGCGACCCGCCGAGGAGGACTGCGGACTTGGCCGCGGCGAGGTTCCATCCCTTCGCGGGGGAGAAGACCGCCAGGCCCGACTGTGCCTCCGGCAGGGAGAGAAGGGGGGTGAAGCTCGCCCCGGGCAGGACGAGCGGTGCGTGGATCTCGTCGCTGACGATCCTCACGCCATGACGTGCGGCCGCGACTGCGACCTGCGTGAGCTCCGTGCGCGTCGGGACCGTCCCGGTGGGGTTGTGCGGGTTGGACAGCAGGAGCGCTCCCCGGCCGTGCTCGGCGAAGGCGAGGTCGAGCGCGTCGGCGTCCAACCGGCCGGTCGGTCCCAGGGGGACCGGGACGAGCCGACGACCGATCTCGTGGACGGCCCCGTGGAAGGGCGGGTACACGGGGACGGTGATGTAGACGGGGTCGTCCTGCCCGGTCAGCGCCGCGAGCCCGGCGCGGACCCCCGCCATGACGTCGGCCACCGGTCGGGCGAGAGAGATCTCGACCGGGGCACCCCACTCGGCGTAGAGGGCGGCCACCGCTTCGGTGTACGGACCGGTCACCGGGTACCCGAGGTCGCCGTCCCGGGCGATCCGGGCCAGCTCGTCGGCCACGGCGGGCGCTGGCGCGACGTCCATCTCCGCGATCCACAGGGGCAGCACGTCGGGGTCGTGGAGCCGCCACTTGATGCTGGTGCGGCGGCGCAGAGCCGTCTCGTCGAGGGCGAGGACGCGTCGTTCCATGCCTCCACTCTGGCAGGCGGCGGAAGACTTAGGGTGGGCTGGTGGCCACGAGGTCACGATGCTGTCGAGCCCGAAGGAGTGGCGCGTGCGGTCCGATCTGCCCGAGGACGCCAAGCCTTCGGACGCGCCCTCCGCCACGGAGCTCGGCGAGGGCGAGCAGGGCTACGCACAGGCCCACGGCGCGGCCCGTCCGGCTCCTCGGCCGGATGCCTCGATGACCTTGCTGACCTCGATGCTCGAGCGTCCCCTCGACCCCGGGTACCAGGCCGCCGCAGAGGCCCGCATGGCGCAGGGCAAGCCGCCCAGCACCGGCACCGGGAGGCTGCGGCTGCTCGTGTGGCTGCTCCTGATCGGGCTGATGATCGGTGTGTGCACGGCCCAGCTGCGCGATCGTGACGGGTCCCGCGCGGCCGCGCGCGCCGACCTGATCCGCCAGATCGAGGACCGGCAGGGCGTCGTCGACGAGCGAGGCGTCAAGGTCCGGACGCTGCAGACCGAGATCGACGTCGCCACCGGCCAGCTGGACCCGGACCTCGTCGGCACGCAGCGCAAGGACCTCGAGGACCGGCGCGTGACCAGTGGCCTGGCGGCCGTGCAGGGACCGGGGGTGCGGCTGACCCTGGACGATGCCCAGGGGAGCAGCAACAGCGCCGACGGTGACCCCCGCACCGGCGTCTCCGACGAGGGGCGGGTCAGGTCCAGTGACATGCAGGTCGTCACCAACGCCCTGTGGCAGGCCGGTGCCGAAGCCATCACGATCAACGGGCAGCGGCTGACCTCGCGCACCGCGATCCGGTTCGCCGGTGAGGCCATCCTGGTCAACTTCCGCCCGCTCACCCGGCCGTACACCATCGAGGCGATCGGCGACCCCAGCGCGTTGCAGACCAGCTTCGCCGAGGGGCAGGGCGGCTCGTACCTCACCAGCCTGCGCCTGAACTACGGCATCCAGACCTCGTTGACCGTGCAGGACGAGCTCACGCTCCCCAGTGCCGTCAACGTCAGCACGAGGGAGGCCACGGTCGTCCCGGACGGCACCGAGCCACCCCTCGTGAAGCCACTGAAGAAGGAGACCTCGTGATCCCCGCCCTGGGACTCGTGGCCGGCATCGTGCTCGGTCTCGTCCTGCAGCCGGACGTACCGGTGTGGCTGCAGCCGTACCTGCCGATCGCGGTGATCGCCGCCCTCGACGCCGTCTTCGGCGCGGTGCGGGCCACTCTCGACGGGATCTTCGACGACAAGGTCTTCGTCGTCAGCTTCCTGTCCAACGTGGTCGTGGCCGCCTTCATCGTCTTCCTGGGCGACCAGCTCGGCGTCGGCTCGCAGCTCTCGACGGGCGTCGTGGTCGTCCTCGGCGTCCGCATCTTCTCCAACGTCGCCTCGATCCGTCGACACCTCTTCAAGGCATGACGGACGCACGCGACCCGGACCGGCCCGAGGACCTCGAGGCGGCCACTGCGGGCACCTCGGACGCACCCGAGCCCGCGACCCAGCGGCAGGGACCGAGCCCGTGGCGCAGGGTCTACCTGATGGCGCGCCCACGGGTGACGCGCGCCAACGCCTTCGCGCTGCTGCTGGCCGCCCTCCTCGGCTTCGCCATCGCGACGCAGGTGCGCCAGACCCAGTCACAGGGTCTGGAGGACCTGCGTCAGGACGAGCTGGTGCGCATCCTCGACGACGTGACCCAGAACGGCGCGCGGCTCGACGACGAGATCACCGAACTGCAGTCCACCAAGGACGGCCTGGCCAACAGCGATGCCAGCTCGCCCGAGGCCATCGCGGCAGCGCAGGAGAGGGCCGACACCCTCGGCATCCTGGCCGGCACAAAACGGGCCACCGGTCCGGGGATCCGGCTGAGGATCTCCGACAGCGGCGGTCAGGTCGGTGCGCCCGCCCTGCTCGACGCGGTGCAGGAGCTGCGTGACGCAGGGGCCGAGGCCATGCAGATCGGCACGGTACGGGTCGTGGCGAGCACCTGGTTCCGCGACGCGGACGGCGGTGCGATCGAGGTCGACGGGACCCGGCTCACCGCGCCGTACGAGCTCATCGTCATCGGCGATCCCCAGACCATGAGCTCTGCGATGGAGATCCCCGGCGGCGTGTCGGAGTCGGTTCGGAGCAAGGGTGGCAAGGTGGAGATCACCGAGTTCGCGTCGATCAACGTGGAGGCGTTGCACACCGATTCATCGCCTCGTTACGCTCGGCCCGTCCCGGAGCCGACCGACGGCTCGAAGTGAATGGATCGTTGAGGAGACAGATGAGCGACGCGACCTACCCCGAGAACCTTCGGTACACCAGCGATCACGAGTGGGTCAGCGAGGCAGGCGAGGGCATCGTCCGCGTCGGCATCACCCACTACGCCCAGGAGGCCCTCGGTGACGTCGTCTACGTGAGCCTGCCCGCCGTCGGTGACACCGTCGAGCCCGGGGACTCCTGCGGCGAGGTCGAGTCGACGAAGTCGGTCAGTGACCTCTACGCACCGCTCGGCGGCACCATCACGGCTGTCAACGACGCGCTCGAGGGAACCCCGGAGCTGGTCAACTCCGACCCCTACGAGCAGGGCTGGATGTACGAGCTGCAGCTGGCTGACGGGGCCGACACGTCGTCCTTGCTCGATGCGGCGGCCTACCAGACCGAGATCGGCTGAGGGCCGGACCGCACCACGGCCGGCCCGCTGTCGGGCCGGTCACGTAGGCTTGACCACAGACACGAGGAGGGAGCGCTGGATGAGCGGCAACGAGACCAATCGACCTGCACGACAGGACCCGGCGACACAGCAGTTCACGGGGATCGAGAGCAGCCAGCCTGCCGACCTGCCGGACTCGGACTATCACCTGACCCGCGAGGAGCAGGCGACGGTCGATGCGTTGCAGCCGTCGACGGCGCTGCTCATCGTGCTGAGGGGCCCCAACACCGGCGCCCGCTTCCTGCTCGACGACGCCGAGGTGACCACGGGCCGTGGGCCCGACAGCGACATCTTCCTCGACGACGTCACCGTCTCCCGCAAGCACGCGGTCTTCTCCCGCGAGGACCAGGGTTTCGGGGTGCGCGACGTGGGCTCGCTCAACGGCACCTATGTCAACAAGGAGCGCATCGACCAGTCGCCGCTGCGCACCGGTGACGAGGTCCAGATCGGCAAGTTCCGCCTCGTCTACTACGCCAGCTCCTCTGCCAGCTGACCTTGGCTGACGACCGCATCGGTATCGGCGCCCTCATCCGGCAGCTCGAGGGCGACTTCCCGGACGTCACGATCAGCAAGATCCGCTTCCTCGAGAGCGAGGGGCTGGTCGAGCCGGCACGGACGCCGTCGGGGTACCGCAAGTACTCCGACGGCGACGTCGAGCGGCTGCGCTTCGTGCTGACCGCCCAGCGGGACCGCTTCTGGCCGCTGAAGGTGATCCGTGAGCGACTCGACGCGATGGACCGCGGTCTGGCCGTGGCCGATGACGGTGAGGTCGTGCCACCACCGGCGCCCGTCGACGACTCGGGACGGCTCTCGGCACGTGCCGACCGGCCCCTACGGCTGACCGCGATCGAGCTGCAGCATGCTGCCGACATCGACACGAGCACCTTCCGTGAGCTGATCTCCTACGGCCTGCTGCCGAAGGACCGCGAGCACTTCGATGCCGACGACCTCGACGTCGCCCGCATCTGCGGCTCCCTCGTCGCCGCCGGTATCGACGTGCGGCACCTGCGTCCCTTCAAGAGCGCCGCCGAGCGCGAGCTGTCCCTGGCCGATCACGTGCTGGGCCAGCAGGGCCTGCGTGGCCGGGGCGCCGACGCTGGAGGCGTCGACGACGAGTCGGTCCGACGGATGGTGCTCGAGGGTTGTCTCGACCTGCACATCGCTCTCGTGCGCCGTGTGCTGGGCTCGGCGGGGTGAGCGCGGGATACGGTAGGAGTGTGAAGCCGCTCGACGTCCTTGGTGTCCGCGTGGAGATGCCCACCTCCCAGCCGATCGTGCTCCTGCGGGAGCGCGACGGAGGTCGGCATGTCCCGATCTGGATCGGCGCGGCGGAGGCGACGGCCATCGCCTACGCGCAGGAGGGCGTCGTCCCACCCCGTCCGCTGACCCACGACCTGCTCGTCGACGTCATCGCCGCGGTCGGTCGTGAGCTCGTGACCGTGCGCATCGACGCCGTGCTCGAGGGCGTCTTCCACGCCACGCTCGTGCTCGACGACGACACCGAGATCTCGGCCCGCACCTCCGACGGTGTCGCGCTGGCGCTGCGCACCGGCGCCGAGATCGTGGCCACGGACGAGGTCCTCGACGAGGTTGGCATCGAGTCCTCCGACGAGGAGGAGGACGAGGTGGCCAAGTTCAAGGAGTTTCTCGACGAGGTCTCGCCCGAGGACTTCGACGCGCCGGACGAGGATCCGCCGGCCAGCTGAGGGCCCACCGCGACCCGATCGTTACCGACATCTTCGTGACCGCTCGGCGAGGATGTTTGACGCCCCCCTCGGCGCGCCGTAGCGTCGAAGACACACCGGTACGACACCGGTGTGATTCCCATCCGACCGGGCTGGGACCGACGGTGAAGTGGGGAGGGCGCAGTGGACGCCACCAACGACGAGGGCAGGACTCCGGTCCGCACCCAGGGCGTGCTGTTCGACGACGATCTGCCCGAGCTCTCCGACGACATCGGCTACCGGGGGCCGGCTGCCTGCAGCGCGGCCGGCATCACCTACCGACAGCTCGACTACTGGGCCCGCACCGGGCTCGTCCAACCGTCCGTGCGCGGCGCTGCGGGTTCCGGCAGCCAGCGCCTCTACGGCTTCCGCGACATCCTCGTGCTCAAGGTGGTCAAGCGGCTCCTCGACACGGGGGTCTCCCTGCAGCAGATCCGCGTCGCCATCAACCACCTCCGCGAGCGTGGCGTCGAGGACCTGGCCCAGATCACCCTGATGAGTGACGGCGCCAGCGTCTACGAGTGCACGTCCGCCGACGAGGTCATCGACCTCGTCCAGGGCGGCCAAGGTGTCTTCGGCATCGCGGTCGGCCGGGTCTGGCGCGAGGTCGAGGGCTCCCTGCTCGAGATCCCGAGCGAGCGGATGGCCCCTGAGGACTCGGCTCCCACCGAGCTGCCCGGCGACGAGCTGTCGGCCCGCCGCCGCGCCCGCCTCGCCTGACGCTCTGCGCCGCGCTAGGCGCTGATAGCCTTGAGCCCGCTGCTCACCCCACGGGGGAGAGTCCTCGCGTACTGCGCGAGGCGCCGAAGGGGCAAATCTCCCCGGAACCTCTCAGGCGCCAGGACCTCGTGGATCAGGCACTTCTGAAGCGTTGACCGTGACAGAAGGGGAGGCTGACCGTGTGTCCACCCACGCCCAAGGGAGCCTCATGAGCGCCTCGTCCCCCCTGTCCGATTTCGTCGGTCGCCACATCGGTCCCCGCGAGGACGATGTGGAGCAGATGCTGGCCGCGATCGGTCAGACCGATCTCGATGCGCTGTGCGACGCAGCCGTCCCGGGAGCCATCCGCCAGACCCAGGCCCTTGACATCGAGGCCTCGCCGAGCGAGCTGGCGGTCCTGGAGGAGATGCGGGGACTGGCTGCCAGGAACACCGTCCTGACCTCGATGATCGGCCTGGGGTACTACGGCACGATCACCCCGGCGGTCATCCAGCGCAATGTGCTGGAGAACCCGGCCTGGTACACGGCCTACACGCCCTACCAGCCGGAGATCAGCCAAGGTCGGCTGGAGGCCCTGCTGAACTTCCAGACGATGGTCGCCGACCTCACCGGCCTGCAGACCTCCGGCTCGTCCCTCCTGGACGAGGGCACGGCCGCCGCCGAGGCCATGACGGTGATGCGCCGCTCGAGCAAGGCCGCCAAGGACGCCGTCCTGCTCCTCGACGCCAACATCTTCCCGCAGACCCGGGCCGTGGTCGAGACCCGGTCGGTGCCGCTGGGCCTCGATGTGGTCGTCGCCGACCTCACTGCCGTCACCACGGTCGACGAGCTGCGCTCCGCGGCCGGCGATCGCGATGTCTTCGGGGTGCTCGTCCAGTACCCGGGCGCCGACGGGACCATCGCCGACTGGCGGGCGCTCACCGAGGCCGCCCACGAGGTCGGAGCCCTCGTCACCGCGGCCGCCGACCTGCTGGCCCTGACGCTGCTCACCTCCCCGGGGGAGTGGGGCGCCGACGTCGCGATCGGCACCACGCAGCGCTTCGGTGTGCCGATGGCCTTCGGTGGTCCCCATGCCGGGTACATGTCGGTGCGCGCCGGACTCGAGCGGACCCTGCCGGGCCGCCTGGTCGGTGTGTCGGTCGATGCCGCTGGTCGCCCGGCCTACCGTCTGGCACTGCAGACCCGCGAGCAGCACATCCGCCGCGACAAGGCGACCTCCAACATCTGCACGGCCCAGGTCCTCCTGGCGGTCATGGCCTCGATGTACGCGGTCTACCACGGACCCCAGGGCCTGAAGGCCATCGCCGAGCGCGTGCACGGCACCGCAGTGAGCCTCGCCGAGCGACTGCGCGCGGCGGGCGTCGAGGTCGCTGACGGACCGTGGTTCGACACGCTGCGCGTCGCTCCACCTGGTGGCGCTGATGCTGCTGTGGCTGCTGCTGTCAGCGCGGGCGTCAACATCTGGAAGGCCGACGAGGACACGGTCCTGGTGTCGGTCGACGAGACGACGGACACCAGCGAGGTCGAGGCCGTCGCCCGGGCACTGGGAGCGGCAAGCAGCGAGTCGTCCGCGCCGGAGGTCGGCGCGACTGCCGATCGGGTCACCCCGACCTGGCCGAGTGCGCTGCTGCGCACCAGCGAGTACCTCACGCACCCCGTCTTCCACGCACACCGCAGCGAGACCGCGATGCTGAGGTACCTGCGCCGCCTGTCGGACCGGGACTTCGCGCTCGACCGCGGCATGATCCCGCTGGGCTCGTGCACGATGAAGCTCAACGCCACCACCGAGATGGCCGCGATCACGTGGCCGGAGTTTGCCGGGCTGCACCCCTTCGCACCGGACGACCAGACTGTGGGCATCCGCGAGCTCGTGGGCCAGCTGAGTACCTGGCTGAGCGAGATCACGGGGTACCACTCCGTCTCCCTGCAGCCCAACGCCGGCTCGCAGGGCGAGCTCGCCGGGCTCCTGGCGATCCGTGCCCACCACGCCGCGCAGGGGCAGAGCCAGCGCCGCATCTGCCTCATCCCCGCGAGTGCCCACGGCACCAATGCCGCGTCTGCGGTCATGGCCGGGATGAAGGTGGTCGTCGTCAAGACCGCGGAGGGCGGCGACGTCGACATGGACGACCTGCGCGCCAAGGTCGAGCAGCACAAGGACGATCTGGCGGCGATCATGGTCACCTACCCGAGCACGCACGGCGTCTTCGAGGACACGATCAGCGACCTGTGTGCTCTCGTGCACGACGCCGGCGGCCAGGTCTACGTCGACGGGGCCAACCTCAACGCGTTGGTCGGTCTGGCCCAGCCGGGCAAGTTCGGCGCGGACGTCAGCCACCTCAACCTGCACAAGACCTTCTGCATCCCGCACGGTGGGGGCGGACCGGGTGTCGGCCCGGTCGCCGTGCGTGAGCACCTTGCCCCCTACCTGCCCAACCACCCGCTGGCCCCGGCCGCGGGCCCGGCGACCGGGGTCGGACCGATCAGCGCCGCGCCCTACGGGTCGGCGGGGATCCTGCCGATCTCATGGGCCTACGTCCGGCTCATGGGAGGCGCCGGGCTCTCGCGCGCCACCCAGATCGCGGTGCTCAACGCCAACTACATCGCGCACCGGCTGGGCGATCACTTCCCAGTGCTCTACGCGGGCCCGGGCGGCATCGTCGCCCACGAGTGCATCATCGACCTGCGGGGCCTGACCAGGGACTCGGGCGTGACCGTCGACGACGTCGCCAAGCGCCTGATCGACTACGGCTTCCACGCCCCGACGATGAGCTTCCCCGTGGCGGGCACCTTCATGGTCGAGCCCACCGAGTCCGAGGACAAGGGCGAGATCGACCGCTTCTGCGACGCGATGATCGCCATCCGCCGCGAGATCGACGAGGTCACGGCCAGCGGCGACGTCGAGTCGTCGGTCCTGCGCCACGCGCCGCACACCGCCGCCGCGCTGGCGGGGGAGTGGGAGCACGCCTACGACCGCGCGACGGCCGTCTTCCCGGTCGGGGTCGACGCCGCCGACAAGTACTGGCCCCCGGTCGCCCGTATCGACGGCGCCTACGGCGACCGCAACCTCGTGTGCTCCTGCCCCTCGCCAGAGGCCTTCGAGGACTGATCGTCATACCTGCCTGCCAGCCGGTCCCGGGTGGCAGGCAGGCACACCGCCCCCGTCCACGAGCGTCTGCTCGTGGACGGGGGCGGTGGTCGTTGCCGGGTGAAGGGGGGAGTGGTCAGGCTGCGTCGGTGGCGTCGTCGCCGGCGCCCTCGACGTGGATGGTCGAACCATGCTGGCTCTTGTCGACCCGCACCCTCGTGGTGATGCGGGTGCGCATCTCGGCCACGTGGCTGACGACGCCCACGGTCCGCCCGCCGTCACGCAACCGGTCCAGGACGTCGAGCACCTGCTCGAGGCTGTCCTGGTCGAGGCTGCCGAAGCCCTCGTCGACGAAGAGGGTCCCGAACTCCTGGCCACCGGACTCCTCGCGGATGGCGTCGGCGAGCCCGAGGGCCAACGCGAGCGAGGTGGTGAAGGACTCGCCACCCGACAGGGTGTTGGTGGGGCGCTCCCGCCCGGTCCACAGGTCGCGGACCAGCAGTCCGAGGCCTCCTCGTCGCTGACCCCGCGCCGACGCGTCGTCGTGCGCCAGCTCGAACCGTCCGTCGGCCATGACACCCAGCCGGTGGTTGGCGAGCTCGACGATCCGCTCGAGGCGAGCGGCGAGGACGTAGGTCGACAGCCGCATCCGCTTGTCGTTGTCGCTGCTGGTGCCCGTGACCAGGTCGGCCATCCGCCGGACGACGGCAGCCTCCTCGGCCGCCGGTCCGAGGGTGACGCACTCGGCCCGGATGTGACCGGCGATCCGATCGAGCTGCCGCTGGGTCGCCTGGGCTGTCGCCTGATGTTGCCCGGCCTCGTCGGCCCGGATCCGCGCTGACCGCGCCGCCGCTGTCAGGGACTCGACATCAGGTGCGTCGGTGGCCAGGGCCGCCACGACGTCGGCCTCCTCGAGGACGGCGGTGGCGGCGCTCAACCGGCGTTGGTGGTCCTCGACCTCGGTCTGCAGGGCAGTCATCTCGTGTCGCTCGCGGGTCGCGGCCATGACGGACGCGACATCGTCGAAGTCGTGCCTGTCGAGCGCCGCGTCGAGCAGGGACGACGCCTCGTCGTGTGTCACGGTCGCGCGGGCCAGCGTGCTCGTCGCCCCGACGAGCTCCTCGACGAGCGCGATGCTCTCGTGGTGGTGACGCACGGTGGCCGTCAGCTCACGGGCTGGGTCGACACCGTCGCCATCGTCGAGGTCGCTGGGCAGAGCCTGGTGCGTCGCTCGGCTGGACCCGACATCGGTGCAGGGACAGGTGGCCGTGTGCTCGTCCAGCAGTCCGCGCAGTCGTTGCAGCGTGCTGGCCCGGTGCTCGGCGATCTGCTCGTGACGGGCGCTCAGGGCGGTGAGACCCGCCTCGATGGTGTGGACCGCCTGCTCGGCCTGCGCAACGGCAGCAGTCCGCGTGATCACGAGACGAGCGACCTCGTCGGCTCGTGCCGTCACCCGCGAGAGATCGTCGTGCTGCTGGGTCAGCGCTGCGTGACGGGCGCTCTCGTCTCCCGACACGGTCTCGTCGTCGGCCACCGAGGCAGAGCCGTCGGCGGTCGTCCCCTCGAGCTCCTCGCCCGTGCCCTCGTCGAGCAGCTGGGCGATCTCGGCTCGCAGGACGTCGAGGCGGGAGGTGGCCGCGGCACGCACCTGCGCGGCCCGCTCGTGGTCCTGCGCGGCTGTCGCGACCGACTGCTCCGCGGTCCTGATCTCCTCGGGGGTGACCACCCGGGCGGCCTGCGCCGGCTGCGGGTGCGTCGTGGACCCGCACACCGAGCAGGCGTCGCCGTCGTGCAGCTGTGCGGCCAGCTCGCCGGCCATGTTGTCCAGACGCGCGGTCACGAGGTCCTGCACGGCCGCGCGCAGGTCCTGGACGTGCTCACGCAGCGACTGGGCGGCATCGGTGGCCTCGCGCACCTCGGCGGCCGCCTGCCGCAGACGGGCGCGGGTCTCGATGACCCGGGTGAGCGTGCGCAGCTGGGGGGCCAGCTCGTCCGTCCGAGCTCGGGCGCGGTCGATCTCGAGCTGCTGCAGTGCTGCGTCGTCGGCCTGCTCACCTGCCGAGAGGACGGCGTCGCGTGCGCTCTCGAGGAGCTCGGTCTGCTCGGCGATCTGCCGGGTGACTCGCGGCGACTCGGCTGCCAGTCGGGTCAGTGCCTCGGCATCGTGCTGGGCCCGGCTGATCAGCACGTCGTGCTCGTGGGCCGCGGCCACCCACGCCTCGGGCTCGATCTCGCGCAGCGGCTCGGGGAGCGAGCCGACGACGCGTGCTCGCTCGGCGACGGCAGCAGCCCGCGCGGTCGAGGACCGGGTGTGCGCGTCCACCAGGGGGAGGACCTGTGCAGCGGCATGGGCGCCCTGCAGGGTCGCCCGGCTCGACGCGTGCTGGGGCGCCTCCTCCTCGAGCAGGACCAGCGCGCGCCGGGCCGCGCCCCCCCGAGCGCGCAGCTCGACGGCCCGACGGGCCTGCGTCAGTGCGGCGGCTGCCCGGGCGTCGGCCTGCTGGGCCTCGTCGACCCGGGCCATCACCTCGGCCGCATGGGTGTCGAGCACCGCCGCGACCGCGTCCAGGGCGAGCGTGAGGGGTGCGGGGGAGAGCTGCGACCACGGGAGGTCCGGCTCGGGCAGGTCGACGTCGACCGAGGAGAGCAGCTCGACGAGGTGGGCCACGTGACTGCCCAGACGGGTCCGCGACTCCTTGAGCGCGGCCTCGACCTGCTGCCTGCGCTCGACCAGGTGGCTCTCGATGCCGGTGTACTCCGTGATGTCGAAGAGTCGCTCGAGGACCTCACGCCGCTCCTCGTCGCTGGCCCGCAGGAAGGCGGAGAAGTCGCCTTGGGGGAGCATCACGACCCGCCGGAACTGGTCCAGCCCCATCCCGAGCTGGTCGTCGAGCAGCCGCGCGCTCTCGTCGATGCGGGTGCTCAGGGTGGTCCACGAGTGCCCGGTGAGCTCCTCGAGCAGGACGCCGGCGGGCTCGGTGGTGGTGCCGGTGCCGCGCTTCTTGGGACGCTCGTGCGCGGGGTGACGACGGATGCGCAGTCGACGGCCGGCCAGGGTCAGCTCGAGCTCGACGCGGGTCGGCGTGGCCTCCTCGGCGTGCTGGCTGCGCAGGCTCGTCGAGAGGCGGTCCCCGGGGACGTTGGCGTACAGCGCGAAGCAGATCGCGTCGAGGAGGCTCGTCTTGCCGGCGCCCGTGGCGCCGTGGATGAGGAAGAGACCCGAGGAGCTGATCTGCTCGAGGTCGAGGTCGATGGTCCCGGCGAAGGGACCGAAGGCCGTGGCCGTCAGACGGTGCAGCCTCATGCTGCGCCCCGACGCCTGCTGCGCCCCGCGTCCTCGGCTCGGTCCTGACGACGCCGCCCGGCCTCGAGCGCGCTCTGCAGCAGGTCGCGCTCGGCCTCGTCGGCCGCGGCACCGTGACGCACGTCGGTGACGAAGTCGCAGCAGACCTCCAACGGCTCGCGACGATCGATGCGCGAGGCATAGCTGCGCACCGCCTGCACCCGGCCGGTCGGGTCGAAGCGCAGCTGGAGCAGGTGGGGGAAGCGCTGGTGCAGCCGCTCGAGCGCGCCGACGGGCCGGACCGGGTCGGTCAGGGTGACCTGGACCCAGCTCGTCTCTGCGCCGTCGTGCTCACGGCTGTCGAGGATGTCGTCGAGGTCGCCCCTCAGGACGGCCAGCTCGCGGTGGACGGGAGCGGCGACCTGCTCGGTGCGGGCCTTGCCGTCGGGGTCGAGCGTGAGCAGGACGGAGCCCTTGGTGTGGCCCACCTCGCTGAAGGACATCGCGACGGGGGAGCCGCTGTAGCGCACGGTCTCGCTCACCTGCTGGGGCCGGTGCAGGTGGCCGAGCGCCCCGTAGGCGACCCCGTCGAAGGTGCTCGCCGGGACCATGGCGACCCCACCGGCGGTGATGTCGCGCTCGGAGTCGCTGGCGGCGCCCCCGCTGGCGAAGCAGTGGGCCATGGCGACGGTGCGCGGACCGCGTCCAGCGGCATCTGCTCGCACCCGGTCCATGGCGGCGGCGAGGACGCCCGAGTGCGAGCGCTCGGTGGCGCCCAGCGCATCGGTGACCGAGCTCGCGGCCGGCTCGAGATAGGGGATCGGGTAGATCGCGGCGTCGTCGACGAGCACCGGCTGGCCGATGCTGCGGGCATCGGAGCGGATGTGCAGCCCGGCGCGGGAGAGCAGGTCGGCGGCGAACCCCAGCCGGATCGCGGAGTCGTGGTTGCCGCTGGAGAGGATGACCCGGGCGCCGGCGTCGATGAGTCGCGTCGCGGCCTCGGAGAGCAGCCGGACCGCGTCCGGTGCGGGCAGGGCACGGTCGTAGACGTCACCGGACACGAGGACCGCATCGACCCCCTCGCTGCGCACGGTCTCCACGAGGTGGTCCACGTACTCCGCCTGGGCACCGAGCAGACCCACCCCGTGGAAGGAGCGGCCCAGGTGCCAGTCGGAGGTGTGGATCAGCTTCATGCCCCCACGCTATGAGGGGGCACCGACAACGAGCCGGTGCGACACCCCCTTCGCCCGACGAAGGGGGTGGGACGGCCCCCTGCGCCGTCCCACCCCCCGGATCGGTGGCCGCCTACTCGACGGCGAGGGCCTGCGCCGGCGCGACCTTGGTGGCCCGGTGCGCAGGCAGGACCGAGGCAAGGAGCCCGGCGAGGACCGCCACGAGCGCCACGGCGGCCAGCTGTCCCCACGGCAGCGTCGGTGAGACGGCCATGAACTCGCCGAAGAGGCTGCGCACGCCGGCCACGCCGTAGGCGACCCCGAGTGCGGTCCCGAGCACGACGCCGACGAGGGACAGCAGGACCGCCTCGATGGCGAGCATCGCCCGCAGCTGCCCGCGGGTGAGTCCCAGCGCACGCAGGAGCGCCGACTCGCGGGTGCGCTCGATGACGCTCAGCGAGAGGGTGTTGGCGATACCGACGACGGCGATGACGACCGATATGGCCAGCAGCGCGAGGACGACCGCGAGCGCGATGTCGAGTGCCTGCATGTTGGCGGCCCGCACGGGTGCCGCACCGCTGACCTGGCCCTCGTCGATGCTCCCGGCCAGCTCCTTGACCCCGTCGAGGGTCGCGGTGGCGTCTGCCCCGTCGGTGAACCTCGCCAGGAGTGCCGTCGTCGCCGGCTGGTGCTCGACCTCCGCGAGGGTCGCGGGAGTCACGAGCCAGGCCACGTCGAAGTCTCCAGCCACAGTCACCCGGGCCCGGGTGCGCCCGTCGGGTCCTTGCAGGATGACCTCGTCACCCGGGCGGATCCCGCTGGAGCCAGCAGCCTCCTCGGAGACGACGACGCTCCCGTCGGTGACCGTGGGCACGGCGGTGGGGTCACGGACGACGTCACGCAGCCCCTCGGGCACCGCCGAGAGCATCGGCCGGGCCGAGGAAGAGCCCCAGCTGGCGTCCACGGTCGTCCCGCTCAGCGTGGCGGTGGCGGCGACGCCGTCCGTGGACCGGATGGCCGAGGCCGTCGCACCGGGGATGGCGCTGCCCTGCACCACGACGTCGACCGGGTACCGCGCGTTGACGAAGTCCGTGACCGCGGTGCGCGTCGTCGCGGCGCCGACCGCCGTCATCGTCACGAGAGTGACCCCGACGAGCAGGGCAGAGGCGGTGGCCGCGGCCCGCGCCGGGTTGCGCACCGCGTTGTCGATGGCCAACCGGCCTGCTGGGCCGAAGGGTCGTGCGGCCACCAGGCCGATGGCACGGGCGGCCCAGGGCACGAGGACGCTGCCGGCCATGATCACGCCGGTGAAGGACACGAGTCCACCGACCACCCCGACGAGGACGGACGGAAGGGAGCCGGCCACCACGAGCGCAGCGGCACCGGCGGCGACGAGGACGAGCCCGAGCGCGATGCGCACCCGGCCGCCACGACTGGTCGCGGTGATCGCGGCGTCCGGCCGCAGTGCCGCGAGCGGAGCCACCCGGGATGACCGGACAACCGGCGGCAGCGCGGCGACGAGCACGACGAGCACTCCGACGACGACAGGCACTGCGACGGCTCGCACCGGCACGGTGAAGACCAGGTCGGGCAGTGCGTCGCCGGCCAGCGCGCCTCCGGCCCGCGTGAGTCCCCAGGCCATCGCGATGCCCGTGATGACCCCCACCACCGAGAAGAGGACGCCGACGACGAGCGACTCGGCGAGAGCGGACCGGATGACCTGACCTCGGGTGGCGCCCACGGCCCGCAGCATCGCGGTCTCCCTGGCCCGGCGGGCCAGCAGGATCGAGAAGGTGTTGGCGATGACGATCGCGGAGACGAAGAGCGCGATGACCGCGAAGGCGAGGAAGAAGACCGCGAGGAAGTCGGTGCCTCCGGTGAACTCGGTGACCTTGTCGTCCGCGTGCTGGGTGGCGGTGACGACGGTGACGTCGACCCCCTTCGCCTCGAGGGCGGTGCGGATGGCGGCGGTGCTGGCCTCCTCGTCAGTGGCGGAGACGACGTCGATCTCCGCCCACCCCTTCGCCCCGGTCAGGCGGGTGACCCCGTCGGGCGTCGCGAAGACGGCTGGCGTGCCGCCGCCGTAGCGTGGGTCGCCAGCGACGTCGAGAATCCCGACGACCGTGGCCCGCACCGGTCCGGCGGACCCGCCGGACGCGGCCGTGACGGGCACGGTGTCGCCCACCTCGAGCTGGCTGCCGGCCGCCACTGTCGCGGACAGGGCCACCTCGGTGGCTGCGCGCGGAGCCCGTCCCTCGAGCACGGGGTGTGGCGAGGTGGTCGACTCGGTGGTGACCATCGCGTAGGACTCACCGGTGGAGGTGCGCAGCAGGCCGGAGCCGGTCCGTACCGGGTCGACCGCTCGGACGCCGGCCACCTCCTCGACCTGATGGGCGACGGCGGCGGGGATGGTGTCGGCTCCTCGGGCGACGACCACGGAGGCATAGGGCTCGTACTGGCCGGCCACGGACTGCCGGATCGAGGAGCTCATCGTGCCGGTGAGCACGAGCGTGGCAGCCATGAAGGCGATGCCGAGCACGACCGCGAGACCGGGCGCGAGGTACTGGCGCGACTGGTGGCGCAGCGAGGCGAGGGAGAGGGAGAGCATCGTCAGTCACCCAAACCCTTCATGGCTGCCAGGACGGAGTCCTCGGTCGGGTCGAGCAGCTCGCCGGCCAGCTGTCCATCGGCCAGCAGCAGGATCCGGTCGGCGTAGGACGCCGCCCGCGGGTCGTGGGTCACCATGACGATCGTCTGACCGAGCTCACGGACGCTGGTGCGCAGGAAGGACAGCATCTGCGTGGAGGAGCGGGAGTCCAGCGCACCCGTGGGCTCGTCGGCGAAGAGGACGTCCGGTGCGGTGATCAACGCCCGAGCCATGGCGACTCGTTGTTGCTGGCCACCGGAGAGCTCACTCGGGCGGTGACTCAGCCGGTCGTCGATCCCGAGGATCCCGGTGATGTGGGCAAGGCGCTCGGCATCGACGGAGCGACCGGCGAGGGTGAGGGGCAGCACGATGTTCTGCCGCGCGGTGAGCATCGGCAGCAGGTTGAAGGACTGGAAGACGAAGCCGATGCGCTCGCGTCGCAGGAGTGTCAGCGCCTTGTCGGAGAGCCGGGTCAGGTCGGTGTCGCCGACGAGGACCTGGCCGCTCGTGGGTGTCTCGAGGCCGGCCAGGCAGTGCATGAGGGTCGACTTGCCGGACCCGGACGGGCCCATGATCGCGGTGAAGCGACCGGCCTCGATGCTCACGTCGACCGCATCCAGAGCGGTGACGCCGGCTCCCTTCGCCCCGAATGTCTTGGTCAGGGCGATGGCGCGGGCAGCGATGGTCGGTGGTGGCGTGGTCGGGTGCGGTGCGTGCTGGGTGGTTGTCGTCATGCCCACCACCTTCGCCGCGGAGGGGTGCGCGCACATCGGTCCCCGGTCTGGTCCTGAAGCCTTGCGAGAGAGGCGACTACGACCTGGGTCGTACGTCCACGAGACCGCTCTCGTAGGCCAGCAGCACCATCTGGACCCGGTCACGCAGCTGGGCCTTGGACAGGATGCGTCCGATGTGGGTCTTGACGGTCGCCTCGGCGAGGAAGAGCTCGGCAGCGATCTCCCCGTTGGTCAGGCCCCTGGCCACCGCGGTGAGCACCTCGACCTCGCGAGCGGTGAGGTCGGCCAGGCGGGGGTGCGCGTCGTTGACCGCCCTGGACGGCGCGGACGAAGGCGAGGTCCCCGGGCCATGCGTGAAGTGCTCGATGAGCCGACGGGTCGTGCTCGGGGCGATCACCGAGTCTCCGGCGTGGACCGCCCGGATCGCGGCGAGCAGCTCCTCCGGCCCCGCGTCCTTGAGCATGAACCCGGAGGCGCCGGCCCGCAGTGCCGCGTGCGCGTACTCGTCGAGGTCGAAGGTCGTCAGGACGATGACCCGGGGTGACTCAGGGCGGGCGCACAGCGCCTCGGTCGCAGCCACGCCATCCATGCGCGGCATGCGGATGTCCATCAGTACGACATCAGCCGGTGTCGTGCTCAACAGATCGAGAGCAGCGACGCCGTCGCCCGCCTCGCCGACGACGCTCATGTCGGTCTGCGCGTCGAGCACCATGCGGAAGCCGGCGCGCACGAGGGCCTGGTCGTCGACGAGGACCAGGCGGATGGGCTCACTCATCGGGGCACCTCGTGGTCGAAGGGAAGAGCAGCGGTGACGAGGTAGCCGCCACCGCTGGCCGGGCCGGCCGTCATCGTCCCACCGACGCTGACGGCACGCTCGCGCATCCCGATCAGGCCGTGCCCGTTGCCGTCGTCGCTCGCCGCGGCGCCTCGCCCGTCATCGCGCACCTGTACCTGCAGCCCGCGGGCGACCTCGAGGAGGACCCGCACCCGGGCACCGGGACCGGCGTGCTTGATGACATTGGTCAGCGACTCCTGGACGATCCGGTAGGCCGCCAGGCCGACCTCGCGGGGCACGGTCGCCGGGTCGGGGCTCCCTTCGAGCCGGACGTCGATACCGGTCGCGGCCACCCGCTCCACGAGGTGGGGCAGCTCGGCCAGTCCCTCGGTCGGGGCGTAGTCGAGGCCGGGGTCGCCTCCCTCGCCCTCGGTGCGCAGCACCCCCACCAGCCGACGCGTCTCGGCCAGTGCCTCGCGCGCGGTCGTCCCGATGGTGGTGAGCGCTGCCCGGGCCTGCTCCCGGTCGAAGTCGGGGGAGTGGGTCGCGGAGTACGCGGCGCCATCCGACTGGACGACGACGACGCTGAGGGAGTGCGCGACGATGTCGTGCATCTCGCGGGCGATGCGGGTGCGCTCGTCCTGGGCCGCGAGGCGGGCTCGCTGGTCGCGGTCTCGGCGCAGGGCGTCGTTCTGCTCCTGCAGACGGGAGACCAGCTCCCGGCGCTTGCGGGTGAGGTCGCCCCACAGCCAGCACACGAGCGCCAGCCCGCTGTACATGAGCGCGGAGAAGACCAACGCCGTCAGGGGAGTGTCCTCGTAGCCGTCCCAGTCGATGATGGCGAGTGGGCCCGCCACCGTGGCGGCAACCAGGGCGACCTGCCGCACGCGCCGGTGCCGGGAGTAGGCGGCCACGGCGTACGCGGACATCAGGGCCGAGACGTTCGAGGGCAGGGGATCGCTGGCGACGAGGAGCTGCAGGAGGTGGCCCGCCGCGATGATGCCGAAGGAGATCTCGGGACGAGTTCGGCGCCACGCCAGCGGCAGCAGCTGGACCGTGGTCACCGTGACCATCCAGAAGGCCTCACGGCCGTCCATCGACGACACTGCCGTGACGAAGCCGAAGAGCACCCAGAGCCCGAGCGCCAGGAACGCGTCGACAAGCCCTCGGTGCGCCCGGAACCAGTCCTGCACCCGGGCGAAGGGAGCCGGGGACGAGGGCGCAGGGGCAGGCATCACCCGGCGAGCGTAGGCATGACGAAGGGGGCCGCGCATCCGACCACGGTCTGATCCTCGCCACGGACCCGACCCGTGGGTAGATTCATCGTCACCAGTCGCTCGGCAAGAGGTGGAGTCATGGGCAAGGAAGTCACCGCGCAGAGCTACTCGCGCGAGGAGCGCCAGCGCTATCGCGAGAAGGTCCGGCAGAACCTCGACGTCTTCGAGCGGATGCTCACCGAGCGCGCCTTCGACGACGAGGTGCCGCTCACCGGCATCGAGATCGAGCTCAACCTCGTCGACGAGGACCAGCAGCCCGCCTTCGTCAACGACGAGGTGCTGGAGGCCATCGCCGACCCCGACTACCAGACCGAGCTCGCGCAGTTCAACATCGAGCTCAACGTCGCACCGCGTCCGCTGCCCGGTGACTCCGCGCTCCAGCTCGAGGAGAGCCTGCGCACCTCGCTCAACCGCGCC
The DNA here is from genome assembly GCF_004295485.1 of Janibacter limosus. Classification (NCBI taxonomy): domain Bacteria; kingdom Bacillati; phylum Actinomycetota; class Actinomycetes; order Micrococcales; family Intrasporangiaceae; genus Janibacter; species Janibacter limosus. The sequence continues at coordinate 1,443,606 of NZ_CP036164.1, forward strand.
GAGGGCAAGGCGCAGGAGGCGGGCGCGAGCATCCTGCAGGTCGGGATCCTGCCGACGATCCGGCCCGAGCACTTCCAGGGTGAGTGGATCAGTGCCAACAACCGGTACACCGCCCTCAACGACTCGATCTTCGTCGCCCGCGGCGAGGACATCGTCATCGACATCGAGGGTCCGACGGGGGAGCGGCTGCACACCTTCGCCGACTCGATCGCCCCCGAGTCGGCCTGCACCTCGGTCCAGCTGCACCTCCAGGTCGGACCGGGGCAGTTCGCCGACCACTGGAACGCCGCCCAGGTGATCTCGGCGCCCCAGATCGCGCTCGCCGCCAACTCACCCTTCTTCTTCGGTCGCCGCCTGCACGCCGAGACCCGGATCGCGCTCTTCAGCCAGGCCACGGACACCCGCCCGATCGAGTTGAAGAACCAGGGCGTGCGGCCGCGGGTCTTCTTCGGCGAGCGCTGGATCACCTCGATCTTCGACCTCTTCGAGGAAAACGTGCGCTACTTCCCGGCGCTCCTCGCAGAGGCCACCGAGGAGGACCCCGTCGCGGTGCTCGACGCCGGTGGGACGCCCGAGCTGGGGGAGCTCAACCTGCACAACGGCACGGTCTACCGGTGGAACCGTCCGATCTACGACCCCGGTGACGGCCGTCCCCACGTCCGCGTCGAGAACCGCGTCCTGCCGGCCGGACCGACGATCATCGACACGCTCGCCAATGCCGCCTTCTACTACGGCACGGTGCGCATGCTCGCCAACGAGGACCGACCCATCTGGACCCAGATGTCCTTCCCCGCTGCACAGGCGAACTTCGAGGCGGCGGCCCGCGACGGGATCAACGCCCGCCTCTACTGGCCCGGCCTGGGGGAGCTCGGTGCCGACGAGCTGACCGTGCGGCACCTGCTCCCGATGGCCAGACGCGGACTGGAGGACTGGGGTGTCTCCGACGCCGTCATCACCCGCTACCTCGACGTCATCGAGGGCCGCTGCACCACGGGTGTCAACGGCGCCGTGTGGCAGACGGAGTGCGTGCGTCGACTCGAGGACGGTGGTCTCGACCGGGCAGCGGCGTTGGCGCAGATGACGCGGCTGTACTCCGAGCACATGCACCGCAACGACCCCGTGCACACGTGGCCGCTGCCCTGAGGCGGGTCAGCAGTTCCAGCTGATGATGCACGGGTCCTCGCGATGGTGGCCCAGGACCGCGAGCCGCGACGCGTCCAGCGTCAGCTGGGCGCCAAACCTGGGTTCGGTGCGCAACCACACCGAGCCCAGGATGCGTGAGGTGTGCCCGTGCCCGACAAGGACGACGTCACCCCGGGCCAGATGCGGCTGCACCCGTGCGATGACGCGGGAGGCCCTCGCCGCCACCTCCTCGACGCTCTCGCCGGGTGTCTTCCCGGGGATCACACCGTCGCGGAAGACGTCCCAGTCGGTGCCGGTCTCGGCCCGGATGTCGGCGGTCGATCTGCCTTCGTACCCGCCGTAGTCCCACTCCCGCAGGTCCTCGTCGACCTGTGCTGCGAGACCAGCCAGCTCGGCGGTGACCCTGGCCCGCTCGAGACCAGAGGTCAGGACGAGCACGATGTCGAGGTCCAGCGCGGCGAGCCGGTCTGCGGCCTCGGTCGCCTGGGCCCGGCCACGCTCGGTGAGCGGCAGGTCCGTGGTGCCCGTGTGGCGCCCATCGCGGCTCCACTGAGTCTCACCGTGTCGAAGGAGGATGAGTCGTCCGGCGGGGATGTCAGGCATGAGTTGAGACTAGTGCGGCAGGGTCTGCGAGGATCGGCCCGAGGGTCCGCTGAGGATCCGCACACCCCGACGCGGAGGTAGGCATGACGAGTGACGAGACGACCGGCGGAAGCGGCCCCGGGCACCGCAGCGTGGAGCTGACGCGCCTGGCCCTCGGGCGCTACGAGTTGCACAACGCGCGTGGCGGCACGATCACCATCGGCGACGGCTCGACCGACGACTTCACCCCGGTCGAGCTCCTTCTCGCCGCGCTGGCCGGATGCAGCTCGGTCGACGTGGACCACATCACCTCACGTCGGGCCGAGCCGGACTCCTTCGTCGTCGTCGCCCAGGGGGAAAAGGCGTCGACGCCGCAGGACGGCAACCACATGACCGACCTCGAGCTGACCTTCCGCATCGGCTTCCCCGAGGGCGAAGGGGGCGACGCCGCGCGAGCAGCCTTCCCCCGGTCGGTCGCCCAGTCCCGCGACCGCCTGTGCACGGTCTCGCGGACCGTCCAGATCGGCACCCCGGTCGAGATGTCGGCAGAGGACGCCTGAGCCTGCATGCGCCATGACGTCGACGTCGCGGTCGTCGGGGGTGGTCAGGCGGGGCTCGTGACCGCCTACCACCTGCGCAGGCTCGGCATCGAGCACGTCGTCCTCGACGAGCAGCGGGAGCCGGGAGGGGCCTGGCAGGCCACCTGGCCCTCACTTCGCCTCTTCTCGCCGGCGGCGTACTCCTCCCTCCACGGGCGGCCCATGCCACCTCACCCCGACATCTTCCCGCCCGTCGACCACGTGATCGCCTACCTGCGCGCCTACGAGGAGCACTACGGACTGGCGGTCGAGCGCCCCGTCACCGTCCGCGAGGTGCGCTCGGCGCCCGACGCGCTCACGGTGGTCACCGACCGTGGCGACCTGCGCGCCCGCCATGTCGTCAACACGACCGGCACGTGGTCGGCTCCCTTCGTGCCCCTCGTGGAGGGACAGGCCAGCTTCGCCGGCCGCCAGCTGCACAGCGCCCACTACCGCGGGCCCGCCGACTTCGCCGGGCAGCGGGTCGCCGTGGTGGGTGGCGGCAACTCGGGCGTGCAGATCGTGGCCGACCTCGTGGGGGTCACCGAGCGCGTCTCCCTCGTGTCGGCCCGACGGCTGCGCTTCCTCCCCGACGACGTCGACGGGAGGCACCTCTTCGACCGGGCGACCGCCCGGCAGCGAACGCCCGATCCCCGCGACCTGGAGGCGGAGTTCGTCGGCAACATCGTCGCGTTGCCCCGGGTCCGCGAGGCACGGGCCCAGGGCGCCCTTCGTCTCCGGGCGATGTTCGACCGGATCGTGCCGGAGGGTGCCGTGATCGGCCGCGACCGGCTCGATCTCGACGCGATCCTCTGGTGCACCGGGTTCCGCCCGGCCCTGCGCCACCTGCGCTCGCTGAGGTTGCGCACCTCCGACGGCTACCCGGAGGTCGTCGACAACCGGTCGGTGAAGGACCCGCGGGTCTCCTTCGTCGGGTACGGCGACTGGACGGGTCCGGCGTCGGCGACGCTGATCGGGGTCGGGCGCACCGCCAAAGCCCTTGCGGCAGCCATCGCGGCCGACCGCGGGTCGAGTCAGCCCGCCTGAGCGTCCTTCTTCATCGCCGAGATCTCGAACTCGAGGTCGATCTTCTCGCTGACGAGGACGCCGCCCTTGTCCATCGGCATGTTCCACTCGAGGCCGAAGTCGCGGCGTCGCACCCGGCGTGACCCCTCGAAGCCTGCGCGCAGAACACCGAAGGCATCGACCATGACGCCGGTCATCTCGAGGGGCACGGTGATCGACTGCGTGACGTCGCGGATCGTCAGGTCGCCGGTGACGATGTAGGCACCCTCGTGGATCTCCTCGACATTGGTCCCGACGAAGGTGATCGTCGGAAACCTCTCCACGTCGAAGAAGTCGGCGCTGCGCAGGTGATCGTCACGCTGGCCGTTGCGGGTGTCGACGCTCGCCGTCTGCAGGGTGATCTGGACCGTCGAGGCGGACAGGTCCTCGAGATCAGCGGTGAACTCACCGGCGACGTCGTTGAAGGAACCCCTGACCGTGGTGATCATGGCGTGCTTGGCCGAGAAGCCGAAGCGTGAGTGGCCGGGGTCGATGACCCACGTCCCATCGAGGTCGAGCTCGGTCATGGTGGTTCCCCCGGTGGTCGGTCGATCCCTGGTCGGGTCGATGAAGGTTCAACAGATGTCTCATGCTGTCACGAGCGATCCTATGGTGGGTCCATGGCTACCTTCGTGGAAGTACACCCCGACAATCCTCAGCCGCGCTCCGTGGCCCAGATCGTCGATCGGATCCGGCAGGGCGCGCTCGTCGCCTTCCCCACCGACTCCGGCTATGCGCTGGGCGGTCGGCTGGACGACCAGGAGATCAAGGACCGCATCCGCGACATCCGCCGCCTGGACGACCGGCACCACTACACGCTGCTGTGCGCGGACTTCGCCCAGCTGGGTCAGCTCGTGCACATCGACAACAGCGTCTTCCGGGCGATCAAGGCCGCCACTCCGGGTCCGTACACCTTCATCCTGCCGGCGACCAAGGAGGTGCCCAAGCGCCTGCTGCACGCCAAGAAGAAGACGGTGGGCGTGCGCATCCCCAGCCACCCGCTGTCGATGGCATTGCTCGCCGGTCTCGGTGATCCGATGCTCATCTCGACGCTGCTGCTGCCGGGCGAGGAGCAGACGCCCACCTTCGGGTGGGACGTCAAGGAGGCGCTGGACCACGTGGTGGACATCGTCATCGACGCCGGCGACGTCGGCACCGAGCCGACGACGGTCGTCGACCTGTCCGGCGACGAGGCGGTCATCGCCCGTCGCGGTGCAGGCGACCCCACACCCTTCGAGTGAGTCGTCAGGCGGTGCCGGTGTAGAAGCGGTAGGTCTCGTCAGCAGCTGCCTGCGCGGTCGCCCTGTCGACGCCGGAGGCTTCGTGCGCCCGGCCCCAAGCGTCCGCGGCGGCGCGGTAGAAGGCGTGGCCCTCGTCAGTCGCCGCCCAGGCCTGCGCCTCCTGCGGAGCGAGCGAGCCGTCGACGGCTCCGAGGTGCAAGGACAGCCCGAGCAGCCCTCCGTCCCAGCCGACGCCGGTGGCGCCCGGACCATAGGTCTCCCACATGCCGTCCGGGACATCGCCCACGCGGGCGAGGTGCTCCATCCGCACCCGGGTGCGGTCGCCGTCGGCGGTGAGCGAGACCTCGAGCCAGGAGACGGCGCCCATCATCTCCCAGGTGACGCGGTACCTCGCGGCACCGTCGGAGGGCGGCTCGCACTCGAGCACCTCGCCGCCGGCGTTGCCCTCGAGCTGGTAGCGCCCCCCGGGGCGCAGGTCGCCCGCGATGGGCAGGAACCACCGGGCGATCCGCTCGGAGGTGGTCAGCGCCTCCCAGACATCGTCGACAGGGGAGGGGTAGGTCTGGGTCAGCGACTGCGCGCGAGCGGGCTGCCCGTCCACCTCGGTGAGTCGCAGGGTGCGCGTGACCGCGCCGATCTGGGTCGTCGTGTCCACCATCAGGTCTCCTTCGTCGGGTCGGTCCCGGTGGACCGACGTCGGGCACGTCTGCCTCGGGCGAGCTCGGTGTCGAGAGCGGCCATCCGGGGGAGCCAGAACCGGTCGAAGGCCGAGAGCCACTCGTGTGCCTCCCGGGGGCCGCTCGGGTCCACCGAGTAGAGGCGCCGGGTGCCCTCGGGCCGAACCACCGCGAAGCCGTGCTCGCGCAGCACCCGCAGGTGCCTGCTGACACCGGGCTGGGTGATGCCGAACTCCTGGCGGATGACGTCGGACACCTCGCCAGCGCTCGACTCGCCGTCGGCGAGCAGCTCAAGGATGCGTCGCCGGACGGGGTCGCCGAGGACGTCGAGTGCGTGCATGCGCGACAGTATTTCAGTAACTGGTTATATAACGCAAGAGTGCAGGAGGGCGAAGGGGGTCACTCCCCACCGGTCACCTCGTCCCGGGCCGCGACGAAGGCGGCCACGCAGGCGCGCACGTCCGCCTCGGTGTGTGCGGCGGAGAGCTGGACCCGGATGCGGGCTTGGCCCTGCGGGACGACGGGATAGCTGAAGGCGATGACGTAGACGCCGTGCTCGAGCATCGTGTCGGCGATCTGGGCCGCCTGGCGTGCGCCGTCGTCACCCGGGAACATCACCGGAGTGATCGGGTGGGTGCCGGGCAGCAGGTCGAAGCCGGCCTCGGTCATCAGCTCGCGGAACATCAAGGTGTTGCGCCGCAAGGCCGCTCGCCCGTCGTCCGCAGCACGCGCGATCTCGATCGCCTTGAGCGACCCTGCGGCCACGACCGGCGCGACGGCATTGGAGAAGAGGTAGGGACGGGAGCGCTGCCGCAGCAGGGCGACGACCTCTGCGGGGCCGCTGACGTAGCCGCCACTGGCTCCTCCCAGGGCCTTGCCGAGGGTCCCCGTCACGAGGTCGACCCGGTCCATCACCCCACAGGCCTCGGGGGTGCCCCGCCCGCCGTCGCCGACGAAGCCCACGGCGTGCGAGTCGTCCACGAGCACCATGGCGCCGTACTCCTCGGCGAGGTCGCAGATCTGCTCCAGCGGAGCCAGGTAGCCGTCCATGGAGAAGACGCCGTCGGTGACGACGACGGTGCGGCGGGCTCCCTTCGCCGACTCGAGCTGGGCCCGCAGGTCGTCCATGTCGGCGTTGGCGTAGCGGTACCGGGCCGCCTTGCTCAGACGGATGCCGTCGATGAGCGAGGCGTGGTTGAGCGCGTCGGAGATGATCGCGTCGCCCTCACCGAAGAGCACCTCGAAGACGCCGCCGTTGGCGTCGAAGCAGCTCGAGTAGAGGATCGTCTCCTCCATCTGCAGGAAGTCGGAGATGCTCGCCTCGAGCCGGGTGTGCAGCTCCTGCGTGCCGCAGATGAAGCGCACGCTCGCCATGCCGAAGCCCCACTCCTGCAAGGCCGCCGACGCCGCCGCCAGCACCTCGGGGTGGTCGGCAAGACCGAGGTAGTTGTTGGCGCAGAAGTTGATCGCCTGCGCCTTGGTGGTCGTGATGTGCGCCTGCTGCGGGCTGGTCAGCTCGCGCTCGGCCTTCCACAGGCCCGCGTCGCGGATCTCCTGCAAGGTGGCCGAGAGGTCGTCCTTGATCGTGTACATGCGTCAGCTCCAGTCCATGATGACCTTGCCGCACTCTCCCGAGGCGGCGGTGGCGAAGGCGTCCTGCCATTGCTCAGCGGGGAAGCGGTGGGTGATGACCGACGAGATCGCCTCGCGCAGCACCGGCGAGGTCGAGAGCATCGCGCTCATCGTGTACCAGGTGTCGTACATCTCCCGCCCGTAGATCCCCTTGATGGTGATCATGTGGGTGATCACCTTGCCCCAGTCGACGGGGTAGGCGTCCTTGGGCAGGCCGAGCATCGCGATCCGACCACCGTGGTTGAGGTGGTCGATCATGTCGGCCACGGCCGGTGGCGCACCCGACATCTCGAGCCCGACGTCGAAGCCCTCCTTCATCCCCAGCTCACGCATCGCCTCGCCGAGGTCGGACCGGCCGGCGTTGACGAGCAGGTCGGCGCCGGCTCCCTTGGCCAGCTCCAGGCGGGTGTCCGACAGGTCGGTGACGGCGATGTACCGGGCGCCGACGTGCCGGGCGACGGCCGCGGCCATGACTCCGATCGGTCCAGCGCCGGTGATGACCACGTCCTCGCCCACCAGGGGGAAGGACAGCGTCGTGTGCACGGCATTGCCCAGCGGGTCGAAGACGGCTCCGAGGTCGGGGTCGATGTCGTCACGGTGCACCCACGCGTTGTCGGCGGGGATGACGACGTGGTCGGCGAAGGCGCCGTCGCGGTTGACCCCCACACCGACCGTGTTGATGCACAGGTGGCGGCGCCCGGCGCGGCAGTTGCGGCAGGTCCCGCACACGAGGTGGCCCTCACCGGAGACCCGGTCGCCGACGACGATGCCCGTCACGCCGGCGCCGACCTCGTCGATCTCGCCGTAGAACTCGTGGCCGATGATCTGGGGAGTGCTGGGCACCGCAGCGGCGGCCCACTCGTCCCAGCCGTGCAGGTGCAGGTCGGTGCCGCAGAGGCCGGTTCGTAGCACCCGGATCCTCACCTCGCCGTCGCCGGCGTGGGGCTCGGGGACGTCGACCAGCTCGAGGCCGGGTCCCGGTCGGGGTTTGACCAGTGCGCGCATAGTTCTCCTGTCGGGTCTGCGGGGGTGACCGCGGTCACGACAGTAGCGCGAAGGGGGAGTCCTCCCCGTGGTTCGCCGCGTGGCGCGTCACTACGCTGGCCGCACCATGACGCACCCACCTCAGCTGCCGCCGCCGTCGCCCTTCCCGACCCAGCTCAGCCACGGGGGCGCCACTGCTGCGCTCGTCCTCGGGATCGTGGGCCTGACCCTCGTCCCGGGCCTGGGCATCGTCGCGTGGGTCCTCGGGGCCAAGGCCCTCCAGGAGATCGATGCCAACCCCCTGGCTGGCTACACCAACCGCGAGCACGCCAAGGTCGGCAAGATCCTGGGGATCGTGGGCACGGTCTACTTCATCGGGTTGATCCTGCTCGTCTGCTGCTACTTCGGCGTCATGATCCTGGCGTTCGCCGCCACGTCGTCGTCGACCTACTGAGGCCGGTCAGCCTCGCTCCAGCAGCACGATGACCTCGTGGTGGCGTGTCTGGGGAAACATGTCGAAGAGCCGGGCCCGGGTCACGCGGTATCCGGGGAGCGCATCCAGGTCGCGGGCCAGGCTGGCCGCGTTGCAGCTGGAGTAGACGACGTGGTCCGGCGCGGCCGACTCGATGGCCGCGCACAGGTCCGCCCCGATCCCACGTCGCGGCGGGTTGACGACCACCAGCTCGTGGTCGACCCGGGTGAGCACCCTCGCGTCACCGACCTCGAAGCCCACGTCCACGCCGAGCTCGAGCGCTGAGCGTCGCGCGCTCGCGACGGCCTCGGGGGCGACCTCGACCCCGTCGACCCGTCGGGCCCGACCCGGAGCGAGAGCCGCGTTGAGGGCGAACCCGCCGACGCCGCAGTAGAGGTCGAGCACGCTCTCGGGGTCGATCTCGCTGATCCACGCGCTGGCCTGCCGGTAGAGGCCCGCGGCCACGATCGTGTTGGTCTGGAAGAAGCTGCGTGGGCGCAGGTGGAAGGTGATGTCGTCCACGCGCATCGGCAGTGTCTCGTGCTCGCCCAGCACGATCTCGTCCTCGCCCTCGAGGACCGCCTTGTGCTCCGGCTGGATGTTGGCCGAGACCACCCTCAGCCCGGGGACGGCGGCGCGCAGCTCGTCCAACCCCCTTCGGATCCGCGGCAGCTGGCCGGGGGAGCGCAGGACGAAGCGGACCATGAGCTCCCCGTCGGGGGACCCGGTGACGATCAGGTGCTTCAGCTCGCCCTGTCGCGCCGGGACGTCGTACGGCACGAGCCCCAGATCGGCGACGACCGGCAGCAGCCGTCCGAGCCCCTCGTCGAGCGCCGGCTCGTACAACCCGCACTCGGGGAGGGCGACCCCGCGCTGCTCGGCGTCGAGGATGCCGAAGGTGGGTGCGCCCTTCGTCCCCCCGACCACGAGCTTGGCCTTGTTGCGGAACCCGGCCTCCTCACCGACGAAGGGGGGCGACCACAGCTGGTCCGCGACGTGTCGCCGGAGCACGTCCCCGACCTCGCGGCCGAGGTCGATGACCTGGCTGGCGTAGGGGACGCCCATGAGCGTGCACGAGCGGCATTCGCCGGCGTCGAAGTGGGAGCAGTTCACCGCTCAGCCATGCCATTCGCCTGCGTCCCAGTGCATGGGATCACCCTAACCATCAGGAAACGGCGGTCCGTTCACTGCGCGGCGGGCGCCGAAGATGGTTACGGTCGCAGGGTAAGAAGTACCTCAGAACGTCAACCGGGAGGACATCATGCAAGCGCAGAACTTCCTCAACGACATCGACTGGGCAGGGTTGCTGGGCAAGGCAGTGTCGGCCCTGGCCATCCTCGTCGTCACCTGGCTGGTGGCCATGATCGTCAAGTCGCTGATCGCCAAGCTCTCCACCAAGGTGCCCGCGCTCCAGCGTGCCGGCGCGGACGGGTCCAGCGTCGGCGCGACCCTGGGATCGATCGCGTCACTGATCATCTGGATGCTCGGACTCGTGGCCATCCTCCAGGTCCTGGGTCTCAACCAGGTCCTCGCGCCGATCCAGGGCATGGTCGACGGGGTCCTCGGCTTCCTGCCGAACCTCATCGGCGCAGGCATCGTCTTCTTCGTCGGTGCCCTGCTCGCCAAGGTGGTGCGTCAGCTCGTCCAGACGGCGTTGGCTGCCCTGCCCTTCGACAAGTGGCTCAAGAGCGCCGGGTCCAAGGCCGGGTCCCTGCCCGGTGCACCGGCGACCGCGTCTGCCGGACCGCCCCCGCCGCCCCCCGGCCAGCCCACCGCGCCGCAGGCGCAGCACCAGGGCCAGCCGCAGCCGCCCGCCGGCTACGGTGGCACACCTTCCGGTGGCCAGGGCGCCAGCACGTCGATCCCCAAGACCGTCGCCACGGTCGTCTACGCGCTGATCATGATCGTCGTGACCATCGCGGCCCTGCAGATCCTGGGCATCGAGTCGATCTCCCGGCCGGCGGAGCAGATGCTCCAGTCGATCTTCGACGCGATCCCGCTGATCATCGCGGCTGGCGTGATGCTCGCCCTGGGCATCTTCATCGCCAAGTTCGCCGGCGACATCATCGAGCAGGTCCTCGACGGTGTGGGCGTCGACCGCCAGCTCGCCCAGCTCGACGTCCTGCCTGCTGGCACCAAGGTCGTCCCGGTCATCGCCAAGGTGGCGCAGATCGCGATCGTGCTCTTCTTCGCGGTCATGGCGGCGCAGCTGCTGAACTTCCCGCAGATCACGAGGTTCCTCAGCGAGGTGCTGAGCCTCGGTGGCAAGGTCATCTTCGGCGCAGCGATCATCGCTGCGGGCTTCTTCGTCGCGAACCTGCTGGCGAAGATGCTCTCCGGTGTCGGTGCGACGATCGTCAAGTACGCGACGATCGTGCTCTTCGTCGCGATGGGCCTGAAGTACATGGGCATCGCCGACTCGATCATCGAGCTCGGCTTCGGTGCCCTCGTCGTCGGTGGCGCGGCAGCAGCCGCCCTCGCCTTCGGCCTGGGTGGTCGCGACGCGGCCGCCCGTCAGCTGGACCGCCTCTCGGCCAAGGCCGAGGCGCAGCCCACGCAGGCTCCGCAGCAGGGTGACACCCAGCAGCTCTGACCAGCCGCTGGACCACATGACGAAGGGTGGTACTCCCGTGATCGGGGGTACCACCCTTCGTCATGCGGTCAGTTGTCAAGGAGCTGCTGAGCCTGCTCGCGCATCTCGATCTTGCGCACCTTGCCCGTCACCGTCATCGGGAAGGCGTCGGTGACGTGCACGTAGCGGGGGATCTTGTAGTGCGCGAGCTTGCCGCTCGCGAACTCGCGCACGCCGTCGGCGGTGAGCGTCGCAGCGCCCTCCCGCAGCACCACCCAGGCCATGAGCTCCTCGCCGTACTTGTCGTCCGGTACGCCGATGACCTGGACGTCCGCGATGTCGGGGTGGGTGTACAGGAACTCCTCGACCTCGCGCGGGTAGATGTTTTCCCCACCGCGGATGACGAGGTCCTTGATCCGACCGACGATGTTGACGTACCCGTCCTCGTCCATCGTGGCGAGGTCGCCCGTGTGCATCCAGCGTGCTGCGTCGATCGCCTCCGCGGTCTTGTCCGGCTGCTCCCAGTAGCCGAGCATCACGCTGTAGCCGCGGGTGCACAGCTCGCCGGTCTCGCCACGGGGGAGCGGGACGCCCGAGATCGCGTCGACCACCTTGGACTCGATGTGCGGCATCGAGCGACCGACGGTCTCGGTGCGTCGGGCGAGGTTGTCGTCCGTGCGGGTCATCGTCGACACCGGGGAGGTCTCCGTCATGCCGTAGCTGATGGCGACCTCGGTCATGTTCATCTGCGCCACCACGCGCTTCATCACCTCGACCGGGCAGATGGAGCCGGCCATGATGCCGGTCCGCAGCGTGCTCAGGTCGTGGTCGGCGAAGTCGGGCAGGTCGAGCTCGGCGATGAACATCGTCGGCACGCCGTAGAGCGAGGTGCAGCGCTCCTGGGCGACCGCGCGCAGCGTGGCCTCGGGGTCGAAGGAGGGCGCCGGGATCACCATGCAGGCTCCGTGCGAGGTGGCTGCGAGGTTGCCCATGACCATGCCGAAGCAGTGGTAGAAGGGCACGGGGATGCAGATCCGGTCGGCCTCGGTGTAGTCGATCAGCTCACCGACGAAGTAGCCGTTGTTGAGGATGTTGTGGTGGCTGAGCGTGGCGCCCTTGGGGAACCCGGTCGTGCCGGACGTGTACTGGATGTTGATCGGGTCGTCGGGCGTCAGGGAGGCCCCACGCTCGGCCAGCTGCTCGTCGGTGATGGAGGAGCCACCCGTGGCGAGCTCGTCCCAGGACGCGTCACCGATGTAGACGACCTCGCTCAGGCCGGGCAGCTCCGGGCGCGCCTCGTCGACCATGCCCCGGTAGTCCGACGTCTTGTGCGACAGCGCGCTCACGAGCATGCGCATGCCCGACTGGTTGACGACGTAGGTCAGCTCGTGGGTGCGGTAGGCCGGGTTGACGTTGACGAGGATCGCGCCCATCCGCGCGGTAGCGTACTGCAGGATCGTCCACTCGGCGCAGTTGGGCGCCCAGATGCCGATGCGGTCGCCGGCGGCCACTCCCTTCGCCATCAGCGCCTTGGCCACGGCGTCCACGTCGGCGAGCAGCTCCGTGTAGGTCCACCGGCGTCCGCTCGGGACGTCCACGAGGGCCTCGCGGGCACCGTGGACGGCCACGGTCCGCTCGAGGTTGGCGCCGATCGTGTCGCCGAGCAGGGGCGTGTCGGAGACGCCTGACGTGTACGAAGGGAGCACGGCTGCGGTCATTCGGTTCCTCCTGGGGAGCGACTCGTTGCGTGGACTCCACGATGCCACGCGTGAGGCGTCCTGCGTCGCGCTCGGTGCGGTCGAGCTGTGCCAGGCGGCTGACCGGCGGTGTGGTGTGGATGTGCTGCCCCGGGGCGTCATTTTGCCGACTGTCTGGGCAGCGCAGGGGGTCTGTCTGCTTGCTCCGTCCGTGACTCATGAGGTGAATCAGATTCGTCCCGTGAGTCACGGACGGAGGGAGCCGACACCTCGGCCCTCGTCCACCCGATGCTCGCCCGGATCGTTGCTGGGGCTGGGTGCTCGTCAGTGACGTCAAAGGGAACTGCCACCTGACCGGGCACCAACCGACGAAGGGGAGGGACGCCCACCTCGATGACGGAGCGCCCTCTCGGGGCCAGGTGTCGCGCGGCATTGCGGAAGCACTCGACCTGCTCCTCCTGCGTGCGCAGCTGGTCGACCATCGAAGCAGCTGGTCGACCATCGGAGCGGACAGCTCGATCCCGGTCACGGGGACCCCCTTCGCCCTGAGCGGGACACCGATCCGGCCGGTCCCGATCGCCAGCTCCAGCGCCGCCCCACCGTCGGCCAGCCGGGCCAACATCTCGACGGTGGGGCCGACGACCTCCGGGGCGAAGACTCCCTCCTCGCCGTCGTATCGCGCGGTCTGCTCGGTCGTCCACACGTCGCTGCTCGTCATGCCTCCAGCAGACCAGCATCGCCTGGGCGATGACCAGTGAATTGTTGGTCGCCGATCTCGGGCTCACCCGGTCGGGTCGTCGCTCCCGCGCTCGATACCGAGTGTCGCCAGCAGGTCCTCGTGCAGCTGGATCCAGCAGATGTTGAGCGACGGCACGTCGGGGGAGTCGACCCAGGAGTTCGATCCGCGCTCGGCCTTGTGCAGTGCCCTGTCGAGGCGGGGCTGGTGCAGGTCGAAGCGCTGCAGGACCCTGGTCAGTCGGTCGAGGACGGGTCGCAGGTCCTCGACCAACCCACCGAGGCGGCGCATCACTGCGTCGTCGTGTGCCGCGTCGCGGTGGTCGTTGGGTGCGAGCGGGTCCGTCGCCGTGGGCCGCAGCTGCCACTGCGTCATGACCGTGCCGATCCTGCGGTTGAGCGGGAGGAAGGCGGCGTGCGCTTCTTCGACGACGGCCCGACCACCGACAGAGTCCAGCTCGAGGGAGAGGGCGGACTCTCCCTTCGCCCGGCCGAGCTCAGTGAGGTGCCATGTCGTGCTCCCGCCGAAGGCGGACCGGCCCACCTGCCCCAGCGCTCGCGCGTCCTCGAGGGCCTCCTCGACGACCTCCGCGGGCAGGGACCTCAGGCTCGAGACCTGACCGGTGCTCGCGTGACCGAGCACGCGCAGCGTGTGGGGGACGAGGAGGTCGGGCCCGGAGTGGTGGGACATGTCACCAGTATCTGCTTGGATCGTCAGGTCCCTCCCGACCACCCCACAGGAGCGCCGATGCCGCACGATGCCGACAGCCACGACCTCATCCGCGTGCAGGGAGCGAGGGAGAACAACCTCAAGGACATCAGCGTCGACCTGCCCAAGCGGCGCCTGACGGTCTTCACCGGGGTGTCCGGGTCGGGCAAGAGCTCGCTCGTCTTCGGCACGATCGCCGCGGAGTCACGCCGGCTCATCGACGAGACGTACAGCGCCTTCCTGCAGGGCTTCATGCCCTCGCTCGCCCGGCCGGAGGTCGACCACCTCGAGGGCCTGACCACGGCGATCATCGTCGACCAGGAGCGCATGGGAGCCAACCCGCGCTCGACGGTCGGCACCGCGACCGACGCCAACGCGATGCTGCGCATCCTCTTCTCCCGCCTCGGCCAGCCGCACGTCGGACCACCGACCGTCTACTCCTTCAACGTCCCCACCCGCAAGGCCAGCGGATCGATGACGACCGACAAGGGCACCCACACGGAGCGCAAGACCGTCAAGCAGCAGGTCTACCTCGGCGGCATGTGCCCGCGCTGCGAGGGCATGGGGCAGGTCAGCGACATCGATCTCACCGCGCTCTACGACGAGACGAAGTCGCTGCGCGATGGCGCACTCACCGTCCCCGGATACTCGATGGACGGCTGGTACGGACGCCTCTTCGAGGGCATGGGCCTGCCGATGGACAAGCCGATCGCGAAGTTCACCGACAAGCAGCGCGAGACGATGCTCTACAGCGAGCCGACGCGGATCAAGGTCGAGGGTGTCAACCTCACCTTCGAGGGGATCATCCCCAAGATCCAGAAGTCGATGCTCTCCAAGGACCCCGAGGCGATGCAGCCGCACGTGCGCCGCTTCGTCGAGCGGGCCGTGACCTTCCAGATCTGCCCCGAGTGCGAGGGCACGCGACTGACGCCCGAGGCCCGCTCGTCGAAGATCCGGGGCAAGAGCATCGCGGACCTGTGCGGCATGCAGATCAACGACCTCGCCGCGTGGGTGCGCACGCTCGACGAGCCCGGCTTCGAGCCGCTACTGAAGGGGCTGCAGCACCTGCTCGACTCCTTCACCGAGATCGGTCTGGGCTACCTCTCGCTGGACCGGCCGGCAGGGACCCTGTCCGGGGGAGAGGCGCAGCGGGCCAAGATGATCCGCCACCTCGGGTCCTCGCTCACCGATGTCACCTATGTCTTCGACGAGCCGACGATCGGGCTGCACCCGCACGACATCGCCCGGATGAACGACCTGCTCCTGCGGCTGCGCGACAAGGGCAACACCGTCCTCGTGGTCGAGCACAAGCCGGAGACCATCGCCATCGCCGATCATGCCGTCGACCTCGGTCCGCTGGCGGGGTCGAAGGGGGGCGAGATCGTCTTCGAGGGCACCGTCGAGGAGCTGCGTGCGAGCGACACACTCACGGGTCGCCACCTCGACCACCGGGCGGCACTCAAGGACGAGGTCCGCACTGCGACTGGCGCGCTCGAGATCCGCGGCGCCGACATCCACAACCTCAAGGACGTCGACGTCGACATCCCGCTCGGCGTGCTCGCGGTCGTGACGGGTGTGGCCGGCTCCGGCAAGAGCTCGCTCGTCCACGGGGGCCTCGACCACCGCGACGAGGTCGTGGTCGTCGACCAGGCGGCGATCAAGGGCTCCCGTCGCAGCAACCCCGCGACCTACACCGGTCTGCTCGAGCCGGTCCGCAAGGCCTTCGCGAAGGCCAACGGCGTCAAGCCCGCGCTCTTCAGCTCGAACTCCGAGGGCGCCTGCCCGACGTGCAACGGTGCGGGGGTGATCTTCACCGAGCTCGGGGTCATGGCGACGGTCGAGTCGCCCTGCGAGGACTGCGAGGGCCGCCGCTTCCAGGACGCGGTCCTCGAGTACGAGCTCGCCGGCAACAACATCGCCGACGTCCTCGAGATGTCGATGACCGATGCACGGGACTTCTTCGCCAAGGACGGCCCGGCACCACTGCCCGCCGCGCACAAGATCCTGGACCGCCTCGTCGACGTCGGTCTGGGCTACCTCACGCTCGGGCAGCCGCTCACGGCACTGTCCGGCGGTGAGCGCCAGCGCCTCAAGCTCGCCGTGCACATGGGGGACAAGGGAGAGGTCTACGTCCTCGACGAGCCGACCACCGGTCTGCACCTGGCCGATGTCGACAACCTGCTCGGCCTCCTCGACCGTCTCGTCGACTCCGGCAAGTCAGTCATCGTCATCGAGCACCACCAGGCCGTCATGGCCCACGCCGACTGGATCATCGATCTCGGGCCCGGGGCGGGCTACGAGGGCGGCGAGGTGGTCTTCGAGGGCACGCCCGCCGACCTCGTGACCAAGGGAGCCACCCTCACCGCCCAGCACCTCGCCGACTACGTCGGGGGCTGACAGCTCGCTTCTTGAGCATCTTCTTCTGCGTCCTCCGGCCCTGGGCGGTCACGAGAGGGAGCGCGGCCATGCTCACGGACGGGAAGGCGTCACCCAGCCGGCAGACCGCGCCACGCCAGCCGGGGACAGCGGTGACCAGACGCGGGTTGTCGAGCACCTTGGCGACGGCCCCCACGACGTCCTCCGGCTGCAGCAGCTTGCCGGAGAAGGACAGGGCGGCCCCGGGGTCGTCGAGCTTGTCGTGCAACATCGGCGTCCAGATCCCGTCGGGGCAGATGCAGGAGATGTCGATGTCCTTGACCTTGGCCGCCCGCAAGTCAGCGACGGCGCTCAGGCTGAACCCCATGACGGCGTGCTTGGAGGCCGCGTACGCACTCTCGCCCGGCACCGCCGAGAGGCCGGCGAGCGAGGCGATGTTGACGATGTGGCCGCCACCGGAGGATCGCATGGCGTCCACGGCTGCGAGCGTGCCGTTCATGGTGCCGAGCGCGTTGACCTCGAGGGTCAGTCGTCGCTGCTGCTCGTCGTGCTCCCAGACGGGTCCGGTGAAGAGGACACCGGCGTTGTTGACCCAGACGTCGAGGCGACCGGCCCACTCCACGACGCGGTCCCGGGCGGCGAGCACGGCGGCCTCGTCACGGACGTCGACCACCATGGCCTGCGCGCGCTCGCCGAGCTCGGCGGCTGCCATCTCGGCGGCGTCCCCGTCGACGTCGGTGACCAGGACCTGGTACTGGCGCTTCACGAGCAGCTCGGCGATCTGCCGGCCGAGGCCACGACCTGCCCCGGTGACGACGGCGCCCGCAGGCCAACGGTGCTCCGGCGCGCTCATCGACGGCCGCCTGTGATCGTGCCGTAGTCGATGCCGCCGTGGTTGTAGGTGGGCACGACGGGCCAGAAGCGCTTCCAGGGGGCGAGCTCGCTGGAGGGGAGGATCTGCAGCCAGCGGGGGTCGTCCTTGCACGGGTCGGCCAAGGTCTTCTCCTTGATCATCGAGTCGTACTGGTCGAGCGAGTCCTCAAGGGTATTGCCGTTGGGGCAGATCTCGCGGCCGTACTGCTGGTGATAGAGCTTCACGCCCGGGATCTTGGACAGCTCCGGCTGCCAGTTGTCCAGGGCGATGCCGTTCTCGGAGGAGACCCACACGCCGTCAGGGGTGTTGACGACGAGCGAGTGGTTGCCGTCGGTGTGTCCGGGCGTCCACAGCAGCGCGACGCCGGGACCCAGCTCGATGTCGCCCTCGAAGGTCGCGAACTTCGAGCGGTCGACGCCCTCGAGGCTGCCCTCGACGTACCAGGCCCACTGCATCGGGTGCAGCGACTCCAGGGTGGCGAGCTCGCGGGAGTTCACCAGCATCTTGGCGTCGCCGAAGATCGGCTGGCGCGGAGCGCGCTCGCCGGGGATGGTCGCGGAGGACCCCAGGATCATCCGCGGGTCCTGCACGTGCAGGTGGTCGAAGGCGCAGTAGTCGATGTCCTGCGCCGTCAACCCGAGCTGGCGCAGCACGTCGTCGGGCTCGTTGTAGTAGTTGACGATGAACTTCTCGGCCCGGTTGGCGCCGGGGATCTTGTTGGTCAGCTTCTGCAGCTTGCTGAAGAAGGGAGCCTGCGCCGAGCCCTCGGGCACGGTCGGCTCGAAGACGAGCGTGCGGGCGTTCCCGTCCCAGTCGTCGTACTGGACGACCACCATGCGGTTGATGATCGGGATGAGCGGCATGTGCGGCCCGATGACCGCGGTGTTGAAGCCGTACTTGACCGGGTAGGGGGCCGAGGCGATGTCGACCGACTTCACGGCCTTGACCTGGCCCTCGGCCTTGAACCGCGCCTTGTAGGCGAGCGCCGCCTCACGCACAGCAGCGAGCCGGTCTCCGCGCGGCCAGACGTCGTGCACCCCGTCGAACTCGGGGATGGTGCGGGCGCCGATCGTCTCGACGGGCGTGGTGCTCGTGCTGGTCGTCGTCACGTTGAGCCTCCTTGATCTCGGTGAATGGGTTTAACTGGGTCCAGCATCCCTTGCTGACCGCCCCGGCAACTTGACTCAGCGCGACATCGTGGCGGGGATCTCATCGGTGGCTCGCAGCTCGCGAGGTGCTTGGCCGGTCCAGCGCCGGACCGCCCGGCTCAGGGTGCTCTGGGCGGAGAAGCCGACCACGGTCGCGATCTGCGTCAGTCGCAGGTCGGTCGTGGTGATGAGACGAAGGGCGGTGACGCGCCGCACGTCGTCGAGCACGAGCTCGTACGTGGTCCCCTCCGCAGCAAGTGCTCGTTGCAGGGTCCGCGGGTGGGTGTCCATGAGACGAGCGACGTCGTGCAGGGCATGGCCCGTGGTCCCGACGAGCTCGGCCAGGAGGCGTCGCACCCGGACGGAGACCAGCTCGGCCGGGTCGCTGTGGTGGCGGGCGAGGTGGGCGATGGCCAGCCCGCGAATGGCGCTGTCGGACCCCTCGAAGCGCAGGTCCATCGCGTGCCGGTCCATGCGTAGTGCGGCGACCGGGGTGTGGAACCGCACGGCCGTGCCGAAGACCTCGCTGTACCTGTCGATGGGCGACATCGGCGCGTGCGGCAGGTCGATCGACCTCATGCCGATGTCCGTGCCGACGAGAGCCGTGGCGATGCGGAAGAGCAGTCCCATCCCGAGCTCCATCGCCTGCGGGGAGTAGGGCGACTCCTGCAGCTCCTTGCGGTAGGTGATCGCGACGACGCCCCGGACGCCGCTCGGGTCGTCCTCGACTGCGATCCGCAGGGCCGGGCTGTGCACGAAGAGGAAGCGGCTGGCGCACTCCAGGGCGGCGCTGACGGTGGGGGAGGACTCGATGGCGAGCGCCAGCGGGCCGAGGATGCTCAGGTCCTGCGCCCGGGAGAGCCGTAACCCGAAGTCGGTGCAGCCCAGCTCCCTTCCCGCGGCGTCGAGCATGAGGTCGTGGGCCGTGATGGGGATGAGCCCGTCATCGTCGTGCAGGACGCGTGGGTCGAGCCCGAACCGTCGCAGGAGCGTGTCGGGGTCACCGCCCAGGTCACGGACCAAGGGCCCGAACCCTCGCAGGCTGGCAGCCCGGATGACGGAGATGTCGCTGGGGGCCGACCGCTGCATCCGCCCAGTCTGGCGCAGACCCCGGTCAGTGGAGGATCGAGTCCGGGTCGTAGCGACGACGAGCTGCGGCGAGCTGGTCGTAGTTGCCGGCGAAGTACCGCCTGAGCGACTGGCCCGACTCGACGTAGCCGTAGTACCCGCCCCTGCTGTGACTGCTGACGAGGTCGTGCGCGTGGGAGATCCACTCCTCGGCGGGGGCATACCCGCTGGACGATGCGACGCCCACGTACCACTGGACACTCGCGACGTGGTTGCGCCACGGGAAGGCGGTGGCGGCCATCGCCGGTGAGGCCATGGCACCGTCGAGGGGGTCGAGGATCGCCGATGCGGCCAGCCCCCGTGATGCTGCCGATCGCACCGCGCCCTCCACGGCCTGCGCAGCATCCGAGGTCATGGTGCGCACGATGTCCGACCCCGCGGAGAACCGCGTGCGCGGTGTGGTCGACCCGCCCCCCAGGTACCTGATGCCGGCCATGTGCGTCCGTGTGGTCGTGCTCGTGCTCAGCGGGGTGACGCCGACGGCTCGACGCAGGGAGGCCGCGCGGGCCGCCTCGAGCCCGACGGGGGTGACGCCGAAGACGCGCACCGAGATCGACGACCCAGCGGTGTCGACGTGCGCGTTGGCCCAGGTGTCCCGCGGCTGGTCGGCCATCCAGGCGGCCCACTGGCGCAGGACCGTCGCGGTGGAGCTGGCCGGGAAGGAGACGTTGAAGAAGCCCATCGAGGTGGCGGGGATGGTGCGGTAGGTGAAGTCGGTGACCATCGCGGCTCCGGACCCGCCGCCACGCAGCGCCCAGAAGAGGTCGGGGTCGTGGCTGGCGTCGACCTTGCGGATGACGCCGCGCCCGTCGACGACGGTGGCGGACACCAGTCGGTCGATGGTCAGGCCGTACCGACGGCTGTCGACTCCCAGTCCTCCGACCAGGGTCAGTCCGGACGAGCCCACGGTCGGGCAGGTCCCCGTCGGGATGGACCGCCCGTACTGGGAGATGGTGTCGTGCACCGAGTACAGATTTGCTCCGGCCTGCACCGTCACCTGGTAGCGGTCGGTCGGGAAGTAGACCTTCGCGTAGGACCGGGTGTCGATGACCAGCGTGCCCGTTAGCCTCGACGCCCCGACGTACGAGTGGCCGCCGGAGCGGCCGGTGATCGTCAGGCCGTGGTCTCGGGCGAAGGTGACGCAGGTGGAGATGTCCTGCCGGGAGAGGATCCGGGCCAGCGCTGCGGGCCGGCGGGAGTCCCATCTCGGGTCGAAGAGCGGGACCCGGCTCTCGTACCGCGTCGATCCCGGGAGCGACGCGCTTCCGGCGAGGGTGCGGTCGAGGTCGGCCCAGTCCCCGGGGCTGGGGCCGGTGACCGTGGGTGCGGCGAAGGCACTGCTGGCGGCGGCCAGGGGCAGCGCTGCCCCTGCGCCGATGACGGTTCGGCGGGAGATGTCCATGTGGAGGCAGACGTCTGCAGGCTGCACATGGTTGGGACCGTGATCCAGTCGTGGCCTCCCTTCGTGTCCACACCCTCGGGACGCTGCCGCCCGCCACCCACAGACCGGAGCCGCACCCTGCCCGGCCTCCTTGTCGCGGACAGTCTGGGACCACGACGACGAAGGGGGACGACGTGGCTGACACGACCACGGATGAGCGGGTGCACGAGACCAACCAGGTCGAGATCACCGGGCGGGTGAGCGGCGACCCGACCGTGCGCGAGATGCCCAGCGGCGACGAGCTGGTGACGCTGCGCGTGGTCGTGAGCAGGGGAGAGGGGCAGCCGGTCGACACCATCGACTGCGCCTGCTGGAGCGCCGGTGCACGGCGCGCCGCGCTCCGCCTGGTCGACGGCACGCGGGTGCGGGTCGAAGGGAGCCTGCGTCGCCGCTTCTTCCGCACGCCCGGTGGGGCCGCCAGCCGCTACGAGGTCGAGGTCGCGCGGCTGGTGCGGGACCGTCGATGATCAGGGGCCACCGGCACCGATGGCGTCGACGGATCCAGGACGCTGGCGCGTGAGCGCCTCGACACACAGGGCACCGGACTCCATGAGCGGGAGCCGCACCGCTGGGTGCTCGATCACTCCCGCCGAGACGAGGGCAGCCTTGGCCGTGCACGCGGCCGGGCCGGGCTGCATCAAGGCATGGGTGAGGGGCGCAAGGGCATGGGCGATGCCTCTCGCCTCGTCGAGGTGGCCTGCAGCGACTGCCTGGATGAGTGCCGACGTCCCGCCGGGATCGACGTTGGCGGTCACGCTCACCAGGCCGATCGCGCCCGACGCGAGATAGGGCAGGTTGAGTTGGTCGATGCCGCAGTAGTACGCCAGCCCCGTTGAACCCATGACCTCCATGGCCTCCCACAGATCGCCCTTCGCATCCTTGACCGCGAGGATCTGCGGGTGCGAACTGAGTCGAGTGAGTGTGCTGACGGTCATCGCGGTGCCGGTGCGCGAGGGCACGTCGTACAGCATGACGGGCAGGTCGGTTGCATCTGTGATCGCCCGACAGTGAGCGATGATCCCCTCCTGTGATGGCCTGGAGTAGTACGGGGTGACGACGAGCAGCCCGTCCGCGCCGGCGTCCTCCACCTCTGCGGCAGCGATGACGGACGTGGAAGTCACGTTCGTGCCGACTCCCGCGATGACGCGAGCGGCTCCCATCGTCCGTGCCTTGACGTGGCGTACCAGCTCCACTGTCTCAGCCAGGGTCAGCGTGGGCGCCTCACCGGTCGTTCCAGCGACCACGATGCCGTCGCATCCGCCATCGACGAGGTGATCGACGAGCCGGCTGACGTCCTGCCAGCTCACGTCACCTGCTGAGGTCATCGGAGTGACCATTGCGGCGAGGTGAGTCCCCAGTGAGTGGGCGGCGTCGTTCGTGGGTGAGGTCATGGGTCAACGGTGGGGCACGCGACCACATCGGTCCAGCGATCCTTTGTGGAGTGGACTCAGTAGCATCTCTGCATGATCGATCTGTCAGCCCTGCGCTCCCTCCAGCTGGTGGCGACGACCGGAACCCTTGCCAGGGCCGCCGGTGAGCTGGGCTACACAGCGTCAGCGGTGTCGCAGCAGATCAAGCGGCTCGAGCGGCAAGTGGGTGCACCCCTTCTCGCACCCGCCGGCAGGGGCGTGATCCTCACTCCCGCCGGCCGCGCACTTGTCGAGGCTTCCGGCGGAGTCTTCGCCGCAGTGGAGGCGGCACAGACGTCGGCGCGCTCCGTCGCCGAGGGAGTGCCGAGCGGCGTCCTGCGAGTCGTGGCCTTCTCCACCGCGATCCGCGGGCTCATCGCACCCCTGATCCCGTCGCTCAGGGCAGCTCACCCCGGGCTGAGCCTGCGGATCAGCGAGCTTGATCCACCTCAGGCGCTCGCGGCACTGGATACCGGGACCGCTGACGTGGCCTTGACCCATGACGCCGACGGCGTCCCCACCTCGGCTCCGGCGTCTGTGCGGCAGCACGTCGTCCATGTCGACATCGGTGACGTGGCGGTCCACAGAAGTCATCCTCTCGCCGGTATCCGCGCACCCATCAGCCCTGGGATGCTCGTCGACCACGCGTGGGTGACGAGCCCTCACGGGACCGTGTGCCATCAGTGGTTCCGGCGAGTGTTCGCGCGTATCGACCACGAACCGACCGTGTGGCACGTCGCAGACGACTTCGCCACCCAGTTGGCTCTGGTGGCTGCGGAAGGAGTCATCGCCCTCGTGCCGCGACTGGCGCGTCCGGTCCTTCCCGACGACGTCGTCGTCCGCGAGGTCATCGCACCCCCGACCCGTGAGATCCGTGCCGCGTGGCGCGTCAGCTCTTCGGCCAGCCCGTCTGTCCAGGCGCTCGTGGGCGCGCTGCGGCCTGCCGAGCGCGCGTTGGGCCTAGCCAAGAGCTGACTCCGCCTCTCGTGGCATGCGAGTCCGGGTCGAAGGGAGTGTCGCCGCTGCTTCTGCACAGCCGCCAGCGCCGACCGCCATCAGGTCGATGGATGCCCGACTTGTGCAGTTCGGCGGTGACGCAGCCTCCAACGCTCAGGCCGACGGACGCGCCGGGATGCGGGAGGCATCGAAGCGCAGTGGACCTCTGCGGTGCGGTAGATCGGCCAGTTCTCGCACGAGGACGTGAAGGACCTCCACGACGGCCGGCTCGCCGGGGCACCGGTGACCGCGCTCGACGTTGCCGCCACCCTGTGGCACGAACTCGTAGGGTGCCGGCTCATAGCCAAGGAACCGCTCGGGTCGGAACGACCACGGGTGGTCCCACCGGGCGGGGTCATGGTTGGTCGCCACGACGTGCAGGAGCACCCGCTGGCCCCTGCGGACGTGGTGGCCGTGCCAGGAGAGGTCCTCGCGAGCCCGGGCGGCAAGCATCGGGACAAAGGGGTAGTGGCGACGGATCTCGTGGCCGAAGGCGCGGCACGACAGCGCGTCCCCGCCCGACCCCACACGCTCCACCCAGTCGGGACGTGTCCGCAGGGCCAAGGGCACGAAGGCACCGAAGTACGCCACCGCAACCTGCGGTCGGATCAGGTTGAGCAGCTCGACGGCCGCCACCTCGACCGGCAGGAGGCAACCCTGATCATCGACGGCCGAGGCGACGACGTTCACCGGAGCCGAGCCATCGACTCCGCGACGCGCGGCTCGCACCGCGTCCGCCGCCCACGCCTCGCACCGTCGACGGGCCAGCCGGCCCCTCAGGTACCGAGCCGGGCTGCCCAGCCCTTCCACGATGGCCGTCAGGTCACGGCTGCGACGGATGGCGTCGACATCACCCAGACCAGCCCATCGCAGAGCCGCCACGCCGAGCACCTCGGACAAGCTGCCGAAGAGTTGCTCCGGAACCTGCTCGCCGTCCCGGTCTATCCGCTCCCGCCACGACCGGACGACCTGCTCCCGGACCGCCACCACACCGGCATCGTCCAGCGACTGCAGGTGGATCGCCTTGCGGTGCCGGTGGGCCGAACCGTCCAGGCCGTGGATGGTGCCGACGCCGAAGATCTCGTCCGACAACGGCGCAGGGACAGCTCCCTGCCTGCTCATGAGCTCCGTGTCGTAGAACAACCGTGCACCCTCGTCCCCGGCCACGAGCAGCGCGGGACGACCGAGGACCCGCACCCTGCGCGCCGCAGGACGTTCGGAGCTCTCAGCCATGAGGGGTTCGGTCAAGTACCCACGGGTGAGCAGCTGCCACGAGATCTCGGGCGTCATCTGCTGTGCCTACCCCCCACCACGAACCCAAAACGCGGGGCTCGTGCTTCCGCAGCAGTTGCCGGTGAACCTAGTGTGGCGAGCATGATCCTGCCCACGCTCCGGGACACACGGCTCGTCACCATCCGGCGCGGCGGGACGCTCACCGACACCGACCACCAGCTGCTGGCGCGGTGGGCCGCCGACTGCGCCGAGCACGTGCTCGCGCTCTTCGAGCAGGACCGACCGGACGACGCTCGCCCTCGGGAGGCCGTTGCCGCCACGCGAGCATGGGCCGCAGGTGGGCTGCCGATGATGCAGGCGCGGGCCGTTGGTGGGCACGCCATGGGAGCCGCCCGGGACCTGACCGGGCCAGCACGCTTCGCTGCCTACGCAGCCGGTCAGGCAGCCTGCGTCGGCCACGTCGCCGAGCACGATCTCGGCGCTGCCGCGTATGCCATCAAGGCCGCCGTCGCAGCCGCCCCGCACGGCGCAGGGGAGTCCGTCCGCCGCGACGAGAACGCCTGGCAGCGGGCCAAGCTGCCCGAGGCCGTGCGAGACTTGGTCCTCGAGGACCAGCGCCGACGCAACGACATCTGCTGGTCCGTCTTCGACGTCACCTGACCGACCCTCTCGAAAATGGGTGGCGACGATCACGCGCCACTGCTGGACTCGCTGCATGAGCATCCTCCTGCGCACCCCCTCGGCCGGCGAGCTCGCCGCGATCACCGAAGAGGTGGGGGAATGGCACACCGACTCAACCCCCTTCCAGCTGCACCCCGGCGACATCGGGTGGTTCGGTTGGCGTGGGGACGAGGTGACCGCCGCGGCCCTGCGGACCTGGTGGCGTGACGGGCGGCTGGTCGCAGCTGGGCTGCTCGACGGACCGGGGTTGCTCCGGCTGGCCGTGGCGCCGGCTGCCATGACGGACCCGTACGTGGCCGACGCCGTGGCGAGTGACATCGTCCATGAGGACGGTCGGGCACTACCCGCCGGCGAGGCCGATGTGGAGGCTCCGTCCGGTGCCACCCTCCGGGATGCACTTGTCACCCGCGGCTGGACATCGGGTGACGAGTGGACCCACCTTCGTCGGGATCTCTCGAGGCCGATCACCGTGCCCACCGACCTGCGGATCGAGGCCGTCGACGCGCGAAATGCGCACCTCCGCACGGACGTCCATCGCGCAGCCTTCGTCAGCGAGGCCTTCACCGACGAGCGGTGGCGTTCCGTCGCCGCCACACCCGCCTACCGCAGCGCGCGGTGTCTCGTCGGACTCGTCGGACTCGTCGGGGAAGTGCCGGCCGCCGCGATCACGGTCTGGTCGGCGGGAGAGGGGCGCCCGGGGATCATCGAGCCGATGGGCGTGAACCCGGCACAGCGCGGGCACGGCCACGGAGTCGCCATCACCCTGGCCGGTGCTGCTGCCCTCCGGGAAATGGGGTGCTCCAGCGCGCGGGTCGGGACGCCATCGACCAACACGGCGGCGGTGGCCACCTATGTGGCTGCCGGCTTCGAGGCGTGGGCAACCGTCGACGACCTGCGGCGCGCGTAGAGACACCGCCCACCGGCTCGAGTACCTTGGGTGGCGAAGGGGTGTGATCCAGATGACATTCACCATCCGCAACCTCGACTCCGGTGTCGAGACCCGGCTGACGGAGCTCGCGACCAGCCATGGCCGCACGATGGAGGCCGAGGCAGCCGAGATCCTCACCGCTGCGACCCGAGGGGATGCCCCGGACAGCAGTGCCGTCATGGGGCTCTACGTCTCGGCCCGGCGCGTCGTCTCCAAGGAGGCCCTGGCCCCGCCGACGCAGGTCGACTTCTGCCCTGACGGGTTCTGAGGCCGTCCGTTCTGCGCGTGTGTCGTGAGCACGCGCGTTGTCCGCAGGCCCTTGCGTCCGCTGGGCCCGAGGAGAATGCTTGGCCCACCAGTCGTCGCCGGCGTCCGCCTGCCCGATCCCCTCGCATCACGGACCCGACCTGGTGCTCACGGAGGTCGCCATGCCGTTCCCTGCCCTGACCCACGTCGCCATCACCGTCACGGACCTGGAGGCCAGCACCAGCTGGTACAGCCAGCTCTTCGGCGCCGATCCCGTCCTCGACGAGGACGAGGAGTCGGGCGCCTTCCACCATGCGGTCTTCGCTCTTGGTGGCGGCACTCTCTTCGGGATCCACACCCACACTGGTTCTACCGCCACGGGCTCTTTCGACGAGAAGCAGACCGGGCTGGACCACATCGCCTTCGCGATCGAGCGCAGCGAGCTCGAGACCTGGGTGTCCACGCTCGACCGCCTGGGCATCGCCCACAGCGGGGTCAGGGACGCGTCCTACGGGTCGGGCATCTCCTTCCGTGACCCGGACAACATCGCCCTGGAGCTCTTCGCGCCGCCGGCCTGAGCGAAGGACCATGATGGGCGGATGACTCGACAGGGGAGTGGTCTGCGGACAGCGCTCGTCGTGGAGGTGCCCGAGGTCGAGCCGGCCGTGGGCGACATCCGACGCGATCTGGACCCGATGGCGGGCAGGGGAGTGCCGCCCCACGTGACGGTGCTCTTTCCCTTCGTCCCGCTCGACGAGCTCGATACCACGATCGTGGCCCGGCTCGAGTCAGTCTTCCGGCAGGCAGCACCCTTCGAGCACTGCTTTGTCGGGACCCGATGGTTTGGCGACGACGTCCTGTGGCTCGCCTCCGATGCGGACGTGCAGCTGCGCGGCCTCACCGACCTCGTCGTTGTCGAGTTCCCCGCGTGTCAGCCCTACGGTGGTGAGCACGCAGAGGTCGTGCCGCACCTGACGATCGCGGACCACGCACCACTCGATGCCATGCGCTTCGCAGCGGCCGAGGTGGGCCCACGGCTGCCGATCTGCGTGGTCACCACGTCGATCTCGCTGCTGGCCGAGCGACCGTCGGGCGACTGGACCATGGAGCGGCGCTTCGATCTAGGACGGTGCGCCGCCCAGCCCGTCGACCCGCTCGTCGACTGAAGCGGCTCACGGCCAGTGGTCGCCCTTGATGACGAAATAGGTGCCGCGGATCGTGCCGGCCAGCTTCGACTTCTGGCGGGCCCACTTGAAGGCCGCGAGCTCCTCGGGCGCGTCCATGCCCTCCGAGAGCTTGAAGCCGACAGCACGCTTGCCGCCCTCGGCGAGCGTGTAGAGGACATTGACCGCCAGGCCGGACTCGTAGAAGACGTGCGCCCACCGGATCCTGTCGACCTCGGCCAGGCTGGCCTCGAGGGCGGGGGAGGAGATGACGATGTCACGCTCCTCGCGCAGGATCCGGGTCACCCATTCGACGATCTCCGTGGCCTGTGCTGCGGACTCGACCGTGAAGGCGTGGTCGTACTTGTTCTTGAAGTAGCGAGCCTCGTTGGCGCGCAGACCAGCGAGCGCGTCAGCCACCGGCGAGCTCTCGAGGCCTGAGGTGGAGACATCCTTGAAGTCGACGGTGTGAGCCATGCGGTCAGCATGCTCAGCCCTGCTCGTCGCGGCAACTGCGCTCGTGCGTTATGTCAGGTTGTGTGCTCGTCCGTCTAGTGGAAGCACAAGAGACCTGAACAGGGAGGCGACGCCAGGTCCAGGTCGCGGGACGGGCGGCACCATCCTGCCCGGACACACCTGCGTCGCTGATGCGCGTCATTCACCAGCGGCCTGCGCGTGGAGTGCAATCGTCGGCAACGGCTCTCAGAGGCAACCATGAGTGCGGCCGCAGGGCCCAAGAAGCGCGCCAGACGCACATTTCCTCACATCGCCGATAATCCACATTATGTCATCTTTGTTTTGGGTGGGCCCTCCCCAGACGGCACACGCAACCTGCAACGGATGCGACAAACCATCCCCTACGAGCTGCGTCCACCCGGTTACGGCCTCTTGAAGAGGTCGTGGTCGCCGACGCGACGCCATCGACACCGCACCTCGCCATCGACGGTGATCAATTCACAGGTCGCTCGCCGGTCGGGACTGGAGATTGACCACGTCATCTCCAGTACACCCGGGGCCGATCTCACGGACTTCACTCGCAACGATGCGGGCCACGGAGTCGCTGGATCCTTGTCCCAGGCCTGACAGGCGGGAGCGAACTTGTCCCGGACGACCTTCTTGCAGGCTTCCGCGTGCTCACGCTTCAATCCTTGAAAGTCGTTGTCGAACGCCGGCGTCGTCTCGAACTTTCACTCGCGTCCGAGGTCGTCGAGGTGACTCAGGAAGGCATCTGTGGACTCGTGAATCATCACCCGATCCGCTGCGAGGTGCTCGTCCACCTCGCGCTCGCGCTCTTGCCAACGCTCGGTCCAAAACCACTTCTGGTCTGCCGGAATCGGAAGCGCAGCACGAAGCTCGACCACGCCATCGGCGCGTTCGGTCATCTCGACCTGTGCGCCCGGCTCGTCCAGATGCAGCCGACGCCGAACGTCCGCGGGCAGAGTGATCGTGCCTCGGCGTTGGACACCGCGATACTGGTGGTTGGCTGTTGCACTCATGCGTCAAAACTAGCCGTATTGCTGCCTAGCGGAAATCCCGCAGGGAGGCATGTCGACGCTGGCCTTGCCCACCTTCACTATTCGATTCCGTGCTCTGGGCTCCCCACTCCCCCGGGGTTCCAGCCCTACAAGCCGCGCCACCATGCACCGGGCAAGAGCACCTCTCGCCACGTCCGCACCATGAGGTGACGGAGTCCCTGAGCGAGGAGTGGGAGGTCTTCCCCTTCAGCTGCTCTGAGCCCCCGCCACTACTGTTGGTGCATGAAATTGAGCGACGTCGACGTTGCCATTGCCGCCGCCCGAGCAGGTGCCGACGTGGTAGCTCGCACCTACGGTGACAACCACACACTGTTCTCGAAATCATCAACCGACTTCGCGACCCAGGCCGATATCGACGCCGAGACAGCCATCATCGACGTCCTTGCCGAGCACCGCCCGGACGACACTCGAATCGGAGAGGAACTCGGCAGGGCTGGGAACGATCGCGCCGAACGTCGATGGTTCGTGGACCCCCTCTGCGGGACTTTGAACTTCGCCGCCGGCACACCGCTCGTCGTGGTGAATGTCGCCCTCATGGCTGGCGATACCCACCTCGCTGCCGTGGCCGCCGACCCGATCGCTCAAGAACTCTTTTGGACAGACGGCACAGGTGCCTACTGTCGCCGGAGGGACCAGGACCATGCGCTCACCCCAACGTCGCGCTCTGGCCTCATTGACATCAACTGCGACGGACCATTGGAACAGCCGTTCGTTGGCGGCCAACTCGTCTGTGACCCTCGCCTGCGCGAAACGTACGGCCCACGAGTCATTTCATCCACGCTCGGCGTCGCCTGGGTCGCGGCCGGTCGTCGAGCGGCATACATCTCCGACGGTCAGTTCCGAGACAACCTGCATTTCGCCGCCGGCATCGCACTCTGTCAGGCATCTGGTTGCGTGATGAGCGACCTGGACGGAAATCCACTGCATACAGATCACGGACTGATCATCTCGGCTGATCAAGAAACGCATGACCGGGTCCTCGCCATCGTCCGGCCTCATCTCCGCGCCATTCGCTCAAGGGTGCAATCACGGCCGAATACGCCGGGACGTGATCCGCGAGCTGTCCACGACGGCTGGAGCCGGCTAGACCCCAACGCTGGCGTCCGGCCGCAGTACGGCCTTTGAGAGACTGCCTCCCATGGCCACCCAATACGAGAGCATCACCGAGCCTCTCGCCTCATTCATTTCCGATCAACAGGTCTACTTCGTGGCCACTGCCGCGAGCGATGGACGAGTCAACGTCTCCCCCAAGGGGCTTGACTCCCTTCGCATCCTCACGCCCAACCGAGTGGTGTGGCTCAACGGGACAGGGAGCGGGAACGAGACGGCGGCACATGTCCTCGACTCACACAGGATGACCCTGATGTTCTGCGCCTTCGACGGCCAGCCGCTCATCCTGCGCCTGTACGGCACTGCTCAACTGATCCACCAGGACGACACGCAAGCCTGGGAGGAACTCGTCCAGCACTTCCCCCCGATGCTCGGCGCGCGGAACATCTTCGACGTCCAGATCGACCTCGTCCAGACCTCGTGCGGCTTCGGGGTGCCGCTCTTGGACTTCCGCGAAGAACGGACGCTGATGGACCAATGGGCTGCCAACAAGGGAGCGGCCGGGCTGGAGACGTACCAGCAGGAGCGCAACCGTCACAGCATCGACGGCTTCCCCACTGGTCTGCCGACACCCCAGCGGACCGAGTAGCAGGGGCGCGCACCTCGTCGACAGGGTCCTGGCGCGCCATTGTGAGTGGGAGCGAACCTAAGAGATGGCCTCCAGCACAAAGAAGATGAACCCGAGGAATCGAGTGGGGTCGGACGTGCTCGACGGCAGGAGTTCGGGCGGCGTATCGGGCGACACCGGGGGCTCGCTGATCGCCAAGATCCTCAAGCCCGCAGCGGTGAACGACTCTGACATCGCGCTCAGCGATCGGTACCAGATGGTCAGCGTGGCGGAGACGCCGTCGAAGTCGTATTCCTCCTCGTGCGGCACGGTCGCGAAGTAGTCCACCTCTGGGTACATCACGGGCGGGATGACCGGGTGGTTGACGACCACGACCAGCCGGCCGCCGGGCTTCAGCACTCGGCGCAGCTCCGCCAGCGGCCGCGACCAGTCCTCGAGGTAGTGCAGCACGAGCACGGCCAGCGCGTCATCGAAGGCCTCGTCCTCGTACGGAAGCGGCTGAGTCAGGTCGGCCACCTGCAGATCGGCCTCGTCTCCGAGCCTCGTGCGGGCGAGCCGAATCATCGCGGGGCTCGCGTCGAATCCAGTCACGCTCGCGCCCAGCTCCTCCAGGTCGGCGAGGAGCGGTCCGGAGCCACAGCCAGCGTCCAAGATCCGACGCCCGGCGACGTCACCGAGCAGCTCCAGCACCGCAGGCCTGGCGTACCACCTGTTGAACAGCCCGTTGTCATTCGCCCTCGCGTACGCGTCAGCGAAGGTGTCGTAGTGGTCCGGTTGTTGCTCGGCGCTCGACGTCTCGGAGGTCATGGCTCGGCAGTGTGCCAGTCAAACATCAAGGTGCCGGTCCGCCGGTCGCGGTCCCCTGTCAGCCACTCTTCGCCCCGAGCTCGTGCCGGATCCGTCGCAGGTCCTCCATGAGCGAGCCGATGAGGATCCAGCGCATCCCCTGCGGCGCGCTGACGTCGAGCGGCGCGGTGAGCGCGGGCGCCGTCTCGTCGAGGTCCTCCCCCACCGGGTCGGGCGTCGTCAACCGCAGCAGCCGCCGCATGTCGTGCGCTGCCCTGACCAGTTCCTCCGCGATGCCCACCACCACCGGCTCGCCCCGCACGCCGTCGTCGTAGTGGTCGACATAGGCGCGGGTCATACCGCGTGTCTGGGTGCCGACCTTGGTGATCACCTCGAGCGCGTCACGCACGGCGCCCACGTCGTCGCGGTATCGACGAGCACGCGGGTTGAGGTGCAAGGAGTCTTCCGCGGCCTCGAGAGCCTCGAGCGCCTCGTCCCGCAGCGGGTGCAGGCGCCGCGCGTCGACGAGCAGCAGCAGTCTCCCGGGACGTGTCTTGCGCGTCACGAGCGCGTCCGCCAGCCGCTCGAGGGCCTGGGCCGTCTCCTCCCCCAGGTCCTCCAGTGCTCGACGCGCCGGCTCCAGCGCGACAGGTGGCACGAGCACCAGGTGGATCACGATGCCGATCAGTGCACCGATGATCGTCTCGACGACGCGCACGAAGGCGTAGTCCGGGGTCGACGCCCCGATGGCGAGCACGAGGAGCGCGCTGATCGCGATCTGGTTGGCCGACCCGCTCGTCAGACGTAGCGCCCACGACATCGCCAGAGCCGCCGAGACCGCGATGAGGACCACCCACGAGGCGCCGCCGAAGGCCATCCCGAGACCGGTCGCCAGCAGGACGCCGGCGACCACACCGGCGCTGCGCTCCACCCCCTTCGCCAGGGACTGGTTGAGGCTCGGCTGCACGACGAGCATCGCGGCGATGGCAGCGAAGACCGGAGGTGGACCGTCGGTGATGAGCAGATCGCAGACGACCCAGGCGAGCATCGTCGCGAGGGCCGTCTTGACCATCTGCAGCAAGGGGTCTCGCTTGGAGGCGCGCACGGCGGCGGTCAGTCGCATGGAGCCACCGTAGGCGCAGACGCGGCAGCGACGCGGTCACGTCCTCGAGCGCGCGGTCTCCCTCCGGTTCGCCTTCTTGATGGCGTCGACGAGCTCGTCCTTGTCCATGGTGGAGCGGCCCGGGACGTCGAGGCGTTGCGCGATCTCGTAGAGATGCTTCTTCGACGCCTTGGCGTCGACGCCCTCGGCCGTCTCCTCGTCGGTGTCACGACCGCCGGCCGCCCGGTCGTCGGAGGGTCCCGTGTGGTCCTTGGGCTCCCAGTGGTCGCCGACCTTCTCGTGGGTGTGCTTCAGCGCGGCGAAGGCCGTCTGATGGGCCCGGCGCCCCTCGCCGTACTCCTCGACCGCGGAGTCGTGGGCCTTCGCGAAGGTCTCCTGGGCCGCCTTGCCGGAGCGTTGCAATGTCTCGGGCAGCTCGTCGGTGATGACCTTGTCGCCCTTGGTCATGGGCATGATTCTCTCCCGTCGTCAGGTGCGTCTCACTGCACTACCCACTATGGCCCCACTCACGCCCCGACCGCTCCCCCGGCGATAGCCTGCCGACATGCCTCCACAGATCGAGTCCGTGGCCGTCGTCGGAGCCGGCGCGATGGGTGCCATGTATGCGGCACACCTGGTCGAAGGGGGTCTACGCACCGTCCTCGTCGCCTCGGGTGAACGGGCGCAGCGGTTGCGCACCGAGGGCCTGACGGTCAACGGCCGCCCCTTGGCGGCCGACGTCGCCGACCCTGCCGGTGACGAGCTGCCGCCCGTCGACCTGGCCATCGTGGCCGTCAAGCACCACGACCTCGCGGCTGCACTCGACGACCTCGCTCCCTTCGTCGGGCCGAGCACGACCTACGTCTCGGTGCTCAACGGGCTGGACAGCGAAGAGACCATCGCCGAGCGGTTCGGGGCCGACAGGGTGCTGCTGTGCATCGCACTCGGCATGGCTGCAGGCCGGGAGGGCAACGAGGTCACCTACCTCTCCCCCGGCCGACTCGTCATCGGGACCAGTGCCGGGCTGGCCGACCCCTCGCGCATCGCCACCGTCGGCGCGGCACTCGACCGTGCCGGCCTGGCGTGGGAGGCGCCAGAGGACATGCAGCACGAGATGTGGTGGAAGTTCATGGTCAACACCTGCATCAACCAGGCCTCGGCCGTCCTGCGAGCGCCCTACGCGGACTTCACCGAGCCCGGCCCCGCACGCTCCTTGATGATCGCCCTGCGCGACGAGGTCATCGCGCTCTCCTTCCCCCGCCGGAGTCCCCCTCGACGCGTCCGACGCCGACCGCTGGGACGAGGTGCTGCGTGGCCTGCCGGGCACAGGGCAGACCTCGATGCTGCAGGACGTCCTGGCCGGGCGGCCGACGGAGGTCGACCTCTTCGCCGGTCGGGTCGTCGCGCTCGGTGAGCAGCACGGGATCCCGACGCCGTACAACCAGACGATGGCCTGGGTCCTCAGCCGGTGACCGCTCTGCGCGTGCCGCCGGGCCCCGGTGTCCCCCAAGGCCTCGAGGTCCCGGAGTCGGAGCTCACGGAGCAGTTCAGCCGCTCCAGCGGCCCCGGCGGGCAGGGCGTCAACACGACCGACTCGCGCGTGCAGCTCTCCCTCGACATCGCGACGACCACGGCGCTCACCGACCGGCAGCGCGAGCGAGTCCTCGAGCGCCTCGCCGGGCGACTCGTCGGCACGGTCCTGACCATCGACGCCTCCGAGCACCGGTCACAACGACACAACCGCAGCGCCGCCCGCGAGCGGGTCGCCTCCCTTCTGCGCGAAGCACTCTCGCCCCCTCCCCCGCCACGCCGACCCACCAAGCGCACCCGGGGGTCACAGCGCCGCCGGCTCGAGGCGAAGTCGCAACGCGGTCAGGTCAAGCGGCGCAGGGCACGGCCCTCCGACGACGCCTAGCCAGCCGCTGACCATCCCGTCGACGCGGCGTCGGACCGCTTCCAGTTGACAGGGACCCCCATCCGTTGTGGTCTGGATCACGGGACCCACGGCGCCACATCGGTGGCGCACCCGGGAGGAAGGCCCGCTCATGTCCGTCGACATCGACAGCCCCGGGGGTCCCTCGCGGGTCAACGAGGACTCCGAGCTCAAGCAGGGCGTCACCGGACGACTGCTCTACTTCTACGTCCTGGGTGACGTCCTCGGGTCCGGGATCTACGTCCTCATCGGCTTGGTGGCCGGCGCCGTGGGAGGCGCCTTCTGGGCCGCCTTCGCCGTCGGTGTCACGGTCGCCACGATCACCGGTCTGGCCTACGCCGAGCTCGTGACCAAGTACCCGCAGGCCGCGGGTGCCGCGCTCTACGTCAACAAGGCCTTCAAGAACAAGACGCTGACCTTCTTCATCACCTTCTGCATGCTCTCCGCGAGCTACGCCGCAGCCGGTTCGCTCGCCACGGGCTTCGCGCAGTACTTCGGTGAGGTCTGGGCGGCAGCCCCGGCCCTCGTCGTGGCCCTGGCCTTCATCGTCGGCCTGGCGATCATCAACTTCGTCGGCATCACCGAGTCGGTCGTGGCCAACATGATCATGACGTTCATCGAGATCGCCGGCCTGATCATCGTGCTCATCATCGGAGTCGTCGCCACCTTCCAGGGCAAGGTCGACTTCTCCCGGGTCACCGAGTTCTCCACCGAGAGCAACCCGGCCCTCGGGCTCCTCGCCGGTGTGGCCCTGGCGTTCTTCGCGATGACCGGCTTCGAGAACGCCGCCAACGTCGCCGAGGAGACGCAGAACCCCCGCCGCGACTTCCCGCGCGCGCTCATCGGGGGCATGGCGACCGCCGGCGTGCTGTACGTCCTCATCGCGGTCACTGCCGCGATCACCGTGCCCATCGAGCAGCTGGCCCAGTCCGACGCCGCGCTGCTCGAGGTCGTCAAGGCCGGCATCCTGCCCCTGTCCGTGGCGGTCCTGACGATCGTCTTCGCGATCATCGCCATGGTCGCCATCACCAACACGTGCCTGGTCTGCCTCGTGACCGAGTCGCGGATCCTCTACGGCATGGCGCGCGAGGACGTCGTCCCCGCTCCCTTCGCCAAGGTGAGCAGCCGTCAGGTGCCCTGGCTGGCCATCCTCTTCTCGGTCCTCGTGATCGCCGGCCTGCTCTTCTCGGGCGCCGACCTCGCCCAGCTGGCCAATGTCACCGTGGTCTTCACGCTGCTCATCTACGCGCTCGTCATCATCTCCGCGGTGAAGCTCGACAAGCTCGACCGCACCGAGGAAGCCTTCAGGGCACCGCGCGCCCTCCTGGCCATCGGTGTCGTCGCCAACTTCCTGATCCTCGGGTACGTCATCTGGGACGACCCCGGCTCACTCCTGTACTGCGCCGCGCTCCTGGCCGTCGGCGTGGTCCTCTTCATCGCCGAGCGACTCCTCGGCGGTGGCCGCCCCACGACCGACCTGGAGAGCTGACCCATGCACGTGCTCATCGCCACCGACGGCTCGCGACAGTCCCTGCGAGCGGCTCGCCACTTCAAGTCCTTCGCCGACCCGGCCAAGGTCTCCGAGATCATCGTGCTCGCCGTGACCCGCCCCCTGGCGAGCGTCTCCTTCGTCGACGAGATCTCCGCGGACGCCAAGGCACCCAAGCCGCTGCTCAGCAGCTCCTTCAAGGCAGAGGCCGAGGCCGCCGTCGGCGTCATCGCCGCGGAGTTCGACGACTGGCAGGACACCAAGGTCCGGACCCGGGTGCGCAGCGGGACCCCGTCCGCCGAGATCAACCGGGCGGCCAAGGTGTCCAGCATCGAGCTGATCGTCCTCGCCAGCGGCAGCCGGGGGCTGACCGACACGGTCCTCATCGGGAGCACCGCGCAGCGCGTGCAGGCGACGGCCCCGTGCCCGGTCCTCGTCGTGCGACCGGCGCCCCGCGCACGGCGGCCCAAGAAGAAGTCCTGACATGCGTTTCGCAGTCGCCGGTGGTACCGGCGTCGTCGGTCGACCCGTGGTCGCCGCGGCAGAGCTGCGCGGCCACGAGGTCGTCGTCCTCTCCCGGGCGAAGGGGGTGGACCTCACCTCGTCGTCCGGCCTGGCGCGACACCTGGCCGGGGTCGACGCGGTCATCGACGTCACCTCGGTCCTGACCGTCTCGGGACCGAGGTCAGTTGCCTTCTTCGAGCGGGTCACGGGCAACCTCCTGCGCGAGGGCCACGCGGCGGGTGTGGGCCACCACGTCGCCCTGTCGATCCTCGGAGCCCGCGAGATCGACTCCGGGTACTACGCCGGCAAGCGGGCCCAGGAGCGAGCGGTCCTGGCCGACCCCACGGGCACGGTCGTGCGCGCCGCCCAGTTCCACGAGTTCGGCCTGCAGACCCTCGAGCGCACCCGCTTCGGCCCGCTCGCCCTGGTCCCGCGGATCCGCTCGCAGCCCGTCGCCACGAGCGAGGTCGCCGACCTGCTCGTCGACGTGGCCGAGGGACGACCACTCGCAGACGGCCCCTCGATCGCCGGGCCCGACGTGCTCTCGGTCGCCGAGATGTCGCGCCGGGTGCTCTCTGCGCAGGGTGAGCGCGTGCGCGTCGTCGAGTTCCCGATGCCCGGCACCTTCGGTCGCGGGCTGCGAGGAGACCTCCTGCTCGCCCGGCCGGACAGCAGGATCGGGGCGATCGGCTACGCACAGTGGTTGGAGACGCAGCGGGCCTGAGCAGGCCGTCGAGCGGTAGGTTCCGGACCATGGACGCAGACACCAGCACCTCCACCCGCATCGCCGTGCTCATCGACTGCGACAACGTCTCGGCCAAGCACACGGCCGCCGTCCTGGAGGAGCTGGCGAAGTACGGCACCCCGACGGTCAAGCGCGCCTACGGCGACTGGACGACCACGCAGCTGGGCGGCTGGAAGCCCGAGCTGCACCGCAACGCCATCCAGCCCGTGCAGCAGTTCGCCTACACGGTCGGCAAGAACTCCACCGACTCGGCGCTGATCATCGACGCGATGGACCTGCTCTGGCAGGGCAATGTCGAGGCCTTCGCCCTCGTCTCCTCGGACTCGGACTTCACCCGGCTGGCCACGCGGCTGCGGGAGTCGGGCAAGCGCGTCTACGGCCTGGGTCTGCGCAAGACGCCGGAGTCGCTGCGTCGTGCGGTCGACCAGTTCATCTTCCTCGAGCTGCTGCAGGAGCAGGCTCGTGACGAGGACGACGTCACCGACGAAGGGAGCCGCCCGACCGAGCAGGCCGACTCCCCCGACACGACGATCAACCTGCAGTCCGCCCTGACCAAGGCGGTCAATGCCACCTCCGGGGACGACGGGTGGAGCACCCTCGGGACCGTCGGCCAGCACCTGAGCCGAGCCCAGGCGGACTTCGACCCACGTGCCTTCGGTCACCAGAAGCTGTCCACCCTCGTCGAGGAGCAGCCCTACCTGGAGACCCGCGCCGAGGGATCGCAACGACAGGTGCGCCTGCGGACCAAGGCCCGCAAGAGCGCTGCGAGAGCGGCCTCCTCACCCACGACCAAGAGCACCAGGACCACGCCCAAGGCGACCACGACCACGAAGGCGACGAAGGCCACGAGGGGCAGCTGACCCCCTTCGTCAGATCACGCGTGGAGTGGCCCTGTGCACAGGGCCATGTACGCAGGCCCCGGACAGGCCTAAGATGTCCTCGGTCTGCTTCAGGAGAAAATTGATGTTTCGTGGTACCCGCCGTCCGCACGGCACCGTTCGGGCTGTCCTCGCCCTCTGCCTCGTCGGCGCAATCGCATCGGCACCCTCCGCCATCGCGGAGCCCACCGACCCGCCCTCCTCGGCCACCACGCAGTCGACCACCCCTGCGCCCACCGGCACCTCGACCAGCGGCAGCCCCAGCCTCGCGTGGACGCCCGACGGCACGTCACCCGTCGGTGGCAGCGACACCCCCCTGAGCGGCACCGACCTGGACTCCCAGATCGCCGAGGCCGACCGTCTCGCAGCCGACCTGGTCAAGGACAACAAGGACATCGCGGCTGCGGTCAAGTCGCTCAAGTCCTACTCCAAGAAGGCCAACAAGCTCCTGCAGAAGAAGGCGACCGCGCGCGACGAGTACAACACCGCCAAGGACGAGGCGGACACCGCGCAGAAGGCCCTCGACACGTACAAGAGCCGACTGTCCAAGGGGCGCCAGGACCTGCGCAGCTGGGCCTTCAACACCTACACCCAGGGCGGGTACTCCGACACGGTCACGATGCTCGGGACCATCACCGATCAGTCGAAGACCTCGGGCAACTCCGCCGGGGACCTCTCCTACCTCACCGACGAGCGCATCCGCACCGTCGACGTCGTGCGGCAGGACACCGTCACCCAGTCGTCGCTGACCAAGAAGAAGAGCACCGCGCTGGCCAAGGCGAAGAAGGCCAAGAAGAAGGCCGACCTCGCCAAGTCGCGCGCGGACACGGTGCTCAAGGAGCGCAAGACAGCGCTGGAGGACCTGCGACGCAAGCACTCCGAGGAGCTGGCCAAGGCCGGCCCGGTGATCAACGCGCTCATCGGGCTCCCTGACGACAAGGCCCAGGGCGCCGGCGACCGCCTGACCTCTGCCCTGAAGGATCTCGGTCAGGACGTCACCCAGTTCGAGGACGCCAAGCCGTGCTCCACCGAGACCGGCACCTACCCCAACGGCCAGATCCCACCGGGGAGCCTGTGCCCGCTGATCGGTGCCCCCGGCGAGTCCCTGCGGCCCAAGGCTGCCGCCGCGTTCAACTCGATGAGCAAGGCCTACCAGCGCGACACCGGCAACCTGCTGTGCGTCACCGACAGCTACCGCTCCTACGCCGAGCAGGTCATCACCAAGCAGAACAGAGGCAGCTGGGCGGCGGCACCGGGCTCGAGCAACCACGGTCTGGGCAAGGCGCTCGACCTGTGCGGGGGCGTCAACAACTTCGGTCACCCGGCACACGCGTGGATGCAGCAGAACGCACCGCTGTACGGCTGGTTCCACCCCTCGTGGGCGGCGGCCGGTGGCTCGCTCCCCGAGCCGTGGCACTGGGAGTACTCGGGCTGATCCGCCCCCCGCGAGCCGGGTCAGCCGGCCTGGCTGCCCACCTGCTGCTCGGGGGTCTTGACCGGGATGAGCACGGCCAGCCCGGCGACGAGGACGAGCGCGATCCCGAGGATGCCCCAGTACTGGGTGTTGGTCTCGCCGGTCACCACTGAGCCGATCCAGATGAAGAGGCCGAAGGCAGCGGGCGCCAGGAAGGACACGACCCGGCCGGTGGTCGCGTAGAGACCGAAGA
This sequence comes from Janibacter limosus, assembly GCF_004295485.1. Lineage (NCBI taxonomy): Bacteria > Bacillati > Actinomycetota > Actinomycetes > Micrococcales > Intrasporangiaceae > Janibacter > Janibacter limosus. The sequence continues at coordinate 1,483,633 of NZ_CP036164.1, forward strand.
TCTCGCCGCCCTGCCCCTCGGGGATGACCCGGGCGAGGAAGCTGCGCGAGGACGCCTGCGCCGGTCCGACGAAGGCGGTCATCGCCAGACCCAGGGTCCAGAAGACCGTCTTGCCGCCGTCGTGGAGGACGAAGATCCCCAGCCCGAGCGCGGTCAGTGCGACGAGCGAGATGAGGATGACCCGCTTGGGGCCCAGCACGTCGTCGAGCAGGCCGAAGAGCATCGTCGCGATGCCGGCCACGATGTTGGCCACGGCGCCGAAGATGATGACCTCCCCGGCGGACAGGCCGAAGGTGCCGGCCGCCAGGATCGCGCCGAAGGCGAAGACCCCGGCAAGCCCGTCACGGAAGAGCGCAGAGGCACCGAGGAAGAAGACGGTGTGCCGCGACTGGCCCCACAGGCGACGCAGCGAGTCCCACACGAGCTTGTAGGAGTCGACGACGCCGATCCGCGGCACGGCCTCCTTGGGGGTGTCCTTCAGCACGAAGAAGGCGGGCAGGGTGAACAGCAGGATCCACACGCCGCAGACGATCATCGAGACCCGGATGTCCAGGCCCGCGTCACCGGTCACGCCGAAGAGGCCCACGTCGGGCTGGATGAAGAGGAAGTAGATGAGCAGCAGGACGAGGATGCCGCCGAGGTAGCCCATCCCCCAGCCGAAGCCGGAGACCCGACCCACGTTGCGCGGGGAGGCCACCTGCTCGATCGAGGCGTTGTAGTTGACGCTGGCGATCTCGGAGATGATCGACCCGGCGCCGAGCAGGACCAGCCCCACGACGAGGAATGCCGGCTCGGGCCGGACGAAGAACAGCGCGGCCGAGATGGCGGCGAGGATCCAGGTCTGGATGCGCAGGTTGCGCACGCCCCGGCCGGACCGGTCGGAGTTCTGCCCCAGCACCGGCGCCAGCAGCGCCACGAGCAGGCCGGAAACCGCGGTGGAGATCGCCAGTGCCGTGGAGGTCGTGTTGGTGGAGCCGAAGCTCTCGCTCGTCAGGTACACCGCGAAGACGAAGGTCGTGATGACCGTGTTGAAGGGTTGGGAACCCCAGTCCCACATGGCCCAGCCGAGGATCCGGCTGAGGCCCCCCTGGCCCTCGGCACGCAGGGCGGTGGTCGGCTCCGCAGGCCTCGTCACGTCGGTCACGTGGTGAGGCTATCGCCCCGTCCTCGGGTCGAGGTGCGCGACACGGCCTCGACGCGCTATCCTGTGGGGTCGCCCCAGCCGTTGACCCGTGAGCATCGCGGACAGAGCCGCTCACGCGGAGGTCTGGCGGGGGCCGCTGCACCGCAATGACGCGAGCAGCAGGAACATCCGACGCACCTACGGCGTTATGGCACATGAGACGTCTGCGCGCAGGGGCGCAGGCATCGCGAGAGCAATCAGGAGATACGCAACATGGCAGAGCGCACGCTGCGCGGGACGCGCATGGTCAGCTTCAGCATGGAGACGACGGACAACGTCGTCCCCAGCGACCGTCAGATCACGGCCTACGCCTGTGAGGACGGCCACAAGACCGAGCTGCCCTTCTCCGTCGAGGCAGACATCCCCAGCACCTGGGAGTGCCGCTGCGGCAAGCTCGGCAAGCTCGTCGACGGACCCGAGCCCGAGCTCAAGCCCGTCAAGCACGTGCGTACCCACTGGGACATGCTGCTCGAGCGTCGCTCCATCCCCGAGCTCGAGGAGCTCCTCGAGGAGCGCCTCGCGCTCCTGCGCGCCAAGCGTGGCGAGAAGCCCCGCAAGCGCAGCGCCTGAGACACGGCCGACGCACGAAGGGGGCGCCCCCACTGATCACCGGTGGGGGCGCCCCCTTCGTCAGTCGTCGACGATCTCACCCTCGACGACATCGCCGTCGTTGCCGGGGCGGTCACGGGTGCGACGCACCCGCGCCTCCCCCGGGGCCACGGACATGCCGGCGGCGAGCAGACGCCGGGCCACGAGCGCCTCGAGACCGATCCGCGCCACCGGCCGGGTGAGGGGCAGCACGAAGACGAGGCCCACGACGGCCGAGACGAACCCGGGCAGGGTGAGCAGGACGCCGCCGACGAAGACGAGCACGGCGTCGGCGATCTCCCGGCTGGGCATCTGACCGCTGCGCAGGGCGGTGCGCAGCGCCTGCCAGGTCCGTCGGCCCTCACGGCGCAGCAACCACGCGCCGAGCGCGGAGAGCGCGATCACGAGCAGGAGCGTCGGCCAGAAGCCGATCCAGCGGCCGACCGCGATGAGGACGGCCACCTCGAGGACCACCCACAGCACCAGGGCAAGGGGCACCAGCGCCAGCCTGCGGCGGCGCCGTCGTGGGGCAGGTCCGTGGATCACAGTCGGTGCCAGGTCGGCTCTCGGTCGAGGAGTCGCTGCAGCTGTCCTCGGCGGTGCGCCAGACCCCAGCGCGTGATGCGCGACATCGACTCGCGGACGACGTCGCCGTCCATCTTGGAGTCGCCGATCTCACGCTCGACGAAGGTGATCGGCACCTCGACGACCGTGAGTCCAGCGCGCACGGTCCGCACCGTCAGGTCGGTCTGGAAGACATAGCCCGCGCTCTCGACCTTGTCCAGACCGATCGTGCGCAGCGTCTCGGCGCGGTAGACGCGGTATCCGGCCGTCGCGTCGTTGACCGACATCCCGAGGATGACCTTGATGTAGAGGTTGCCGGCCATGCTGATCGCCTTGCGATCCAGCGGCCAGTTGACGATCTTGCCCCCGCGCACGTAGCGCGAGCCGATGACCAGGTCGGCGTCTGCCGCGACCTCGAGCATGCTGGGCAGGTGCTCCGGGCGGTGCGACCCGTCAGCGTCCATCTCGACGACGGCGTCGTATCCCCGCTCGAGGGCCCACGTGAAGCCGGCGAGGTAGGCGGCGCCCAAGCCCTCCTTGCCCTGCCGGTGCAGGACCTGGACGTGATCATCGCTGGCTGCCAGCTCGTCGGCGATGTCACCGGTGCCGTCGGGCGAGTTGTCGTCGAGGACCACGACGTCGGCGCTGGGCACCGCGGCCCGCACCCGCTCGACGACCAGCGGCAGGTTGTCACGCTCGTTGTAGGTCGGGATGAGCACGGCGACCCGCTCGATCAGCGGACGCGGCTGGGTGGAGTCAGGCACCGGTGGAGGCTTCCTCGATCTGGGCGGTGGAGCGGTCGTCGGTCGACCGGGACTCGACCCTACCCGTCCGGGATCGACGCAGCCGCCACGCCACGGCGATCAGCAGCAGAAGCGCGCTGCCCCACTCGACCCACGGTCCGAGACGGTCCGAGATCGTCAGGCCGCTGCGCAGCACGACGTTGTCGACTGGTTGGGCAGCGGTGAAGAGCTCGGTGGTCGGAGTGCTCGACCCGTCAGGGTTGATGAACCCCGAGACCCCGACGGTGGAGACGTGCGCCACGCTGCGACCGTGCTCGATGGCCCGGATCCGCGAGATGGCGTACTGCTGCGTCGACTCGGCGGAGTACCCGAAGGTCGCGTTGTTGGTCTGCACGACGAGGAGGCTGGGCACTCCCTTCGCCTCGGCGTCCTTGACCGCCGAGCGCATCAGGCCGTCGTAGGCCACCTCGAAGCAGATCGTCGGTACTGCGGTGAAGTCACCCTCTCGGCCCTGCACCGGGAAGGCGACGTTGCGGTCGCCCTTGGCGAACCCGACCCGCACCAGGTCCACCTTGGAGCTGAAGAGCCGGTAGAACTCACGGTTGGGTACGTACTCGGCGAAGGGGACGGGGTGCTGCTTGACGTAGCGCTGCGGCTCTCCCCCACCCGGCTCGTACAGCAGTGAGGCATTGGACACCGCTGGCGCCGGCTCGTCGAGTATCGCGCCGATGATGATGGGTATGTCGACCGCGGCCAGAGCGCGCTGGACCTGCTCCTTGGCATCATCATTGCGCAGCGGGTCGATGTCGGAGGAGTTCTCCGGCCAGATGACCAGGTCGAGGTCGTCGTACCGCTCTGCCAAGGCCTCGGTGCCGGCGACATGGTTGTCCAGGACCTTGCGCCGCTCCGCGTTGAAGTCCAGCCCGGCACGGGGCACGTTGCCCTGCACGAGGCCGATCCTGGCCGTGGACTCACCGCTGGTGGGCACGGGAACGGCGAAGGCACCCAGACCCGACACGAGGGCCACCACGACGGCGACGACGGGCAGGCGTCGGGTCACCGCGAGCAGGACGAGCGGTACGGCGATCAGGGCCACGACGAAGGTGATGAGCGGTGCTCCCCCGATCGCGGCCCATTGGGCGAAGGGGGTGTCGGCCTGGGAGAAGGCGATCCGCGCCCAGGGGAAGCCGCCGTAGGGCAGGCTCCCCCGGATCCACTCCTGAAGCACCCACAGCACGGGGATGAGCAGTGCAGCCGGAAGCAGCCGACCCGCTCGCAGGAGGGGACGCTGCACCACCGCCAGCACCGCGCCCATCGCGGCCAGGTAGAGACCCTCGGTGAGGGCCAGGGCGAACCAGGGGAACTTGCCGACGAAGATGCCCGACCAGCTGAGGGTCGGAAGGAAGCAGGCGACGCCGGCGACCAGTCCCAGCAGGGCGCCCGTGCGCGGCGACACGTCCCACATCGAGATGCCCACGAGGGCGACGCCGACGATCGCGAGGTAGGCGAGGTTGTTGTCGGGGAAGGACAGCCACAGGCACAGGCCGCCGGCCAGGGCCAGCAGCAGCCGTGCGGGCAGCCGCTCGATCACTCCCATGCGGTGCTCAGCACGACGGTGGTGCGGGTTGAGACCCCGCCGCGGTTGCGGACCCGGCCCAGCAGCTCCTCGAGGGCCTGGGGAGTGCTCACCCGCACGCGGAGCAGGTAGTTGGCGTCACCGGCGACGGAGTAGCAGGCATCGATCTCCTCGATGCCCTGCAGGCGGTCCGGCACGTCGTCGGGGGCGCTGGGATCGAGCGGCGCGACCGCGATGAAGGCGGTGAGGGGCGTGCCCATCGAGGCGGGATCCACGACCGCGGTGTAGCTCGTGATCGCTCCGCGCTCCTCCAGGCGCCGCACCCGCTGGTGCACTGCAGAGGTGGACAATCCGATCGCCTTGCCCAAGTCGGTGTAGCTCATCCGCCCGTCGTCGCGCAGGAGGTCGATGATGCGTCGATCTGCCGCTTCCATGGGTGAACCATAGGCGACGGACCCGTAAGGTCGGGCCCATGTCCGACTTGGCACGCGACCGCCTGCTCCTGCTCGACTCCGCCTCGCTGTACTTCCGTGCCTTCTACGGGGTACCTGAGCGGGCGCCGGTGCCCTCCGGTCTGCCGACCAACGCCGTTGCCGGCTTCCTCGACATGCTCGCCACCCTCGTCACGCGATACCGGCCCACGCACGTCGTGGCCTGCTGGGACGACGACTGGCGGCCGCAGTGGCGCGTCGACGCCATCCCCACCTACAAGGCCCACCGGGTCGCCGAGGACACCGCCGACGGTGAGGAGGTCCCCGACGAGCTGTCCCCGCAGGTGCCGGTCATCGTCGACGCGCTCGAGGCGATCGGCATCGCGCGCGTCGGGGCGGCCCACTACGAGGCCGATGACGTCATCGGCACCTATGCCATGCGCTACCGCGACGTGATGCCGGTCGACATCGTCACCGGCGACCGCGACCTCTTCCAGCTCGTCGACGACGCCTCGGCCACCCGCGTGCTCTACACGGCCCGCGGCGGGGTGCGCGACCCCGACGTCGTCACCCAGGCCTTCCTCGAGAGCAAGTACGGGGTGACCACCGGCGATGCCTATGCCGACATGGCCGCGATGCGCGGGGACACCAGCGACGGGTTGCCGGGAGTCAAGGGGATCGGCGACAAGACGGCCGCGACCCTCATCCGGGACTTCGGCTCGCTGGCGGGTGTGCGCGCGGCCCTCGCCGCCGGCGACCCGACGATCAAGGGAGCGCGCCGCCTGCGGCTCGAGGAAGCCAGCGACTACCTCGACGTCGCTCCGCTCGTCGTGCGGGTCGCCCACGACGTGCCGGTCGGTAACGGCGACATCCGACTCCCTTCGGACATCGTCGACCCGGCAGCGATGAGCCGGCTGGCCGTGGAGCACGGCCTGACCTCAGCCTTCGACCGGGTCGCCACCGCCCTGCGCTCCTGACCCCGTCCCCCAGGTCCGCATTTCCTTAAGGTCGTGCGCTCTCAGGTGCGCATTTCCTTAAGGTCGTGCGCTCTCAGGTGCGCATTTCCTTAAGGTCGTGCGCTCTGGTGCGCATTTCCTCAAGGTCGTGCGAAGGGAGGTCAGTCCAGCCGGTCGGCGGCGACGACCCCGCGCCTCACCTTGTCGACGGCCGCACGGGCCACGCCGCGCAGGTGCGGCTCGGGGGCCGCGTCGCCGACCTGGTCGAGCAGGTCGACGACCTGCTTGCAGCGGCGCACGAAGTCACCGGCGGTGAGGTCCGACCCGGACAGCACCTCGTCCAGGCGCCGTCCGCTGGCCCACCGGTGGACCGCCCAGGCCAGTCCCCCGTCGGGCTCACCCGTCTGCTGCAGGGCGTGCACGCCCTCCAGGTCCTCCAGCTCGCTCCAGCGCCGGACCATGTCCAGCCAGGCGTCGGAGACCCCCTCGGTGGGCATCCGGGGGAAGGCCTCGTGCTCGTCACGCCGCGGCTCGTGGACGAGCATCGACACGACGGCCGCCAGCTCGGCCGGGTCGAGCCGCTTCCACGCTCCTCCGCGCAGGCACTCGGCCGCGAGCAGGTCCTTCTCCGTGTAGAGGCGGCGCAGCCGTCCCCCGAGCTCGGTCACGCTCTCGCCGTCCTCGCCGAGATACCCCATCTGGACGAGCACGGTGCAGATCCGGTCGAAGGTCTGCGCCACCGAGTTGGTCCGCATCTCCACCTTGCGCTGCAGGGCTGAGTTGTCACGCTTGAGCTTCCACCAGCGGTCGGCCCACCGGGCGTGGTCCTCCCGCTCCGGGCACTGGTGGCAGGGGTGCGACTTCAGCTCCCGCCGCAGCTGCTCGAGGCGCTCGTCATCCCCCTTCGCGCTCTCCTTGGCGTGCCGCCGCACGCTCGGGGCGTCCTCGTGGGGTGCCTTGACCCGCAGCGTCGCGGCGAGGTCGGAGCGCTGCCTGACCGACTTGGGGTTGAACCCCTTGGGCACCGCCAACCGGCCGAAGGGAGTGAGTGGCCCATCGAGGTCCGTGGCCGTCAGGCGGCGGACCTGCTTGTCCTCGGTGAGGACCGTCGGAGCGGACGACTCCCCCTTGTAGGAGCGGGGCGGCGCGATGACGAGGGCCACCCCGGCCCGCCGGCCACCCAGGCGCACGATGTCACCGACGCGCAGCGCCTCGAGCGAGATGGCGATCTCGGCCCGGCGGTTGGCATTGCGCTTGCGCGAGCCCTCCTTCTCCAGGTCGGTGATCCGGCGGCGCAGCGCCGCGTACTCGCGGAAGTCGCCGACATGGCAGTGCATGGCGTCGGCGTAGGCCTGCAGGGACTCCTGCTGGTCACGCACCTGGGTCGCGATGCCCACGACGGACCGGTCGGCCTGGAACTGCGCGAAGGAGGTCTCCAGCACCTCCTTGGCCGTCTGCCGGCCCACCTGCGCGACGAGGTTGACGGCCATGTTGTACGTCGGCTTGAAGCTGGAGCGAAGGGGGTAGGTCCGGGTCTGCGCGAGACCGGCCACCGCCATGGGGTCCATCCCCCGCGACCACACGACCAGGGCGTGCCCCTCGACGTCGATCCCCCGGCGCCCGGCGCGGCCGGTGAGCTGGGTGTACTCCGCCGGGGTGATCTCGACGTGCGACTCGCCGTTGAACTTCACCAGCTTCTCCAGCACCACGGTGCGGGCGGGCATGTTGATGCCCAGGGCGAGGGTCTCGGTCGCGAAGACGGCTCGGACGCGGCCGGCGGTGAAGAGCTCCTCGACGACCTCGCGGAAGAGCGGGAGCATCCCGGCGTGGTGGGCGGCGAAGCCGCGCGAGATGCCCTCGACGAACTGGTGGTAGCCCAGGACGTCGAGGTCCTCGCCCTCGAGCGCCGCGGTGCGCTCCTCGACCGTGCGACGGTTGCGCTCCCCCTCGCGCTCGGAGACCAGCCGGACGTCGTTGCCGAGGAGCTGGCCGACCGCTGCGTCGCAGCCGGCTCGGCTGAAGATGAAGGTGATGGCGGGCAGCAGCCCGTCGCGGTCCAGCTCGCGGATGACCTCGGTGCGCGAGGCGGCCCCACCGAAGCGGCCGCCTCCCCCGCGCGGGCCAGGCGCACCGTGTCCTCCACGGCCCTGTGAGTCCCGGCCGTCACGCCCGCCGCGGCGGTCACGTCCCCCGCGACCTGCGTGCCCGCCCCGGCCGGAGGGGCCACCTCGACCCCCGTGCGGTGGCCCGTCACCGCCACCGGAGCGCACCCGGTCACGGATCGCGTCGAGCAGCTCCGGGTTGACCTTGGCCGGTGAGCCCTGCGCCGCACCCTCCTCGTCGACGAAGAGGTCGTGCACGTCGCGACCGACCTGCATGTGCTGCCACAGCGGGACCGGACGCACCTCGGAGACGACCACCTCGGTGCCGCCACGGACCTCGGCGAGCCAGTCGCCGAACTCCTCGGCATTGCTCACCGTCGCCGACAGCGAGATCACCTGGACCGACCGGGGCAGGTGGATGATCACCTCCTCCCAGACGGCCCCACGGAAGCGGTCGGCGAGGTAGTGCACCTCGTCCATGACGACGAAGGCGAGCGTGTCGAGCGTCGTGGACCCGGCGTAGATCATGTTGCGCAGGACCTCGGTCGTCATGACGACGATCGGCGCCTCGCCGTTGACGGAGGTGTCGCCGGTCAGCAGGCCGACGTTGTCATGGCCGTGCCGCTCGGCGAGCTCGTGGTACTTCTGGTTGCTCAGGGCCTTGATCGGCGTGGTGTAGAAGGCCTTCTGCCCGCGGGCCAGCGCCATGTGCACAGCGAACTCACCGACGATCGTCTTGCCGGCACCGGTGGGCGCCGCGACGAGGACCCCGTGACCGGCCTCGACGGCCTCGCAGGCCTCGATCTGGAAGGGGTCGAGCTCGAAGCCGACGGACGCGGCGAAGGCGGTCAGCTCCGCGCCGCTGCGTCGGCGGGAGGCGGCGTATCGGTCAGCGGGCGAGGACATGTCCCCACGCTATGCCAGCGCGTCAGCGCACGATCGACAGCGCGCCGGGTGCGGCCTCGACGGTGAGCGGCAGGGGCGCGACCCGCTCGCCGTCGGCATAGCTGACGATCCGCTCGGTGGCGATCCGGATCGACGCCCCTCGGACGATCTCGACGGCCGGGTGCGAGGTGTGGGTGCCCTTGAAGACCTTGGGGAAGACCGAGAGGAAGGTGGCCATCGGGATGTCGTGCACGATGACGACATCGAGCAGACCGTCCTCGACATCGGCCGCGGGGGCGACCTTCATCCCGCCGCCGAAGGCTCGACCGTTGGCGACGCACACGAGCATGCCGTCGATCTCGCGCTCGACCCCGTCGATGGTCAGCTCGTAGTGGATCGGCCCGAAGACCGGCAGCTCACGCAGGATGGCGAGGTTGTACCGCTGCGGACCGCGCGGCCAGAGCATGGTGTTGGCGCGTTCGTTGACCACGGCGTCGAATCCGCAGGAGAGGACGCCGAGATAGTCACGCACCCGCTCCCCGTCGTCGGTGAGCACTCGTCCGAGGTCCATGCGCCGGACTCCGCCGGCGAGGATCCGTCGCACAGCGGCGTCGACGTCCTGGACGGGAAGGCCCAGCTCGCGGGCGTTGTCATTGCCGGTGCCCACGGCCACGATGCCCAGTGGCACATCGGTGTCGGCGCAGATGTTGGCGCCCAGACCGGCCACACCATCACCTCCGGCGACGACGAGCAGGTCGATGTCGCCGCTCGCGACGGCGGCACGTGCCTTGCCCTCCGCTCGCGACGCGTCCAGGCCGGTGAGGTCGACGACCTGGCGTCCGGCGGCCTCGAGGAGATCGGCCACCCGGGTCCCGACCTGCTCGCCACGGTGCTTGCCCGCGGTGGGGTTGATGAGCAGGCCGATGCGCTCGGCCGTCACACGGGTCATGGGCCCGACACTAGTTGAGAGGTGAGGCCTCGTCGTCGGACAGGTCCGACCAGTCGGGCTCGGCGCCCGACTCGACGCGTCGCCTGTCGATGACCAGGCAGATCGCCAGCGCGATGAAGTACAGCGCGCACAGCGGACCGGCCAGCAGGAACATCGTGAAGGGGTCCGGAGTCGGCGTGATGACGGCGGAGGCGATGAAGATCAGCAGGATCGCCATCCGCCAGGACTTCTTGAGCGTCTTGCCCGAGAGCACACCGATGGCGCACAACCCGACGAGGAAGACGGGCAGGAGCCAGGCCAGGCCGAAGGCGAGGATGAAGCGGGTGATGAAGGTGAAGTAGTCACTCGCCTGCTGGATGTTGCTCGACTTGTCGTCGTCAGGGGTGAACCCGAAGAGGATGAGCAGGGCCTTGGGCAGGGTCTGGTAGGCGAAGAAGCACCCGGCGAGGAAGAGCGGCAGTGCCGTGCCGAAGACGCCCAGGGACATGCGCTTCTCACGTCTGGTCAGGCCCGGCAGGATGAAGGCCCAGATCTGCCAGACCCAGATCGGGCTGGAGATGATCACGCCGGTGAAGATGGACAGACCGAGCTGGGTGGTGAAGGCCGACGTCGCATTGCCGAAGTTCAGCGTGACGACGCTGTTCGGGTTGGTGGCCTTGTACTCGTCGAAGGGGTACGTCAGCTGGTCGTACACCCCGGCGTAGGTCCACGACCCGATGTGCACGGGGTTGTAGATGATCCAGCCGACGATCGCGCCGATGACGATCGCGAGGGCGGCCTTGATCAGCCGGTTGCGGAACTCGAGCAGGTGGGCCTTGAGCGGCATCCGCCCTTCGGGGTCCCGGGGCGTGCGCTCGCGTCTGGTCATGCGTGTGGAGGCGAAGGGAGGTGACTCAGGCAACCGGGCCGGACTGGTCGTCCGTGCGGGGCTTGGCCTCGTCGATGGCGTTGCCGTCGGTGGTCGTGGTGCTCGTCGGGTTGGTGCTCGTCTCGCGAGACTTCTTGGCCTCCTCGCGCTGCCGGTCCTCTTCCTTCATCTCGTTGACCTCGGACTTGAAGACGCGAGCGGACTTGCCGATGCTGCGCGCCGCGTCCGGGAGCTTCTTGAAGCCGAAGAGCAGCAGGATGATGAGCGCGACGATGATGATCTCGGGTGCGCCAATTCCAGAAAGCACGGCAAAGCCTTTCGTAGGATGAAGAACGAACTCAGTCTATGCCTCGTCCCTGAGCGGCAGGGACAGCGCTCAGGGCCTGCCGTACATCGACAGTGCCTCGCTCGCGTGGACAGCCATGGCCTCACGCAGGGACGGGGGGCCCGAGACCTCGACGGAACCACCAAGACGCAGCACCAGGCGGCGTAGGAAGCCCTCGTTGCTCGTGGGCAGGGTGACGACGAGGTCTTCGCCGGATGTTTCCCGAGATGTCACCGGGTAGTACTCGGCGACCCAGTGGGCAGCCGGGCTCAGCCGCAGCGTGACAGGCACGTCGGCCGCGCCCTGCTGGTAGGCCCCGGCGCTGAGGTCACGGCGGGCCACGCCCTGCGGAGGCGTCGACGCCTCGTCGAGGACCTCGACCTGCTCGATCCGGTCCACGCGGAAGAGCCGCACGTCCTGCGCCCGGTGGCACCAGCCCTCGAGGTACCAGTGGCCCTCGACGTGGGCCAGCCGCATCGGGTCGACGTCGCGCTCGGTGCGCTCGTCACGGCTCGGGACGACATAGGTCAGGTGCACGCGGCGGGCGGCCGCCAGTGCGTCACGCAGCACCGCCGTGGTCTGCCCCACCTGCGTGTCGTCCTCGACGACGACCACGCGGTCGACCCCCGGGATGGCCCCGGTGGCCTCCTCGAGCTTGGTCAGGGCCCGCTCGACGGCGCTGCTCTCCCCTGCCCCGCTCGCGGCGAGCGAGCGCAGGCCGACGATGAGCGAGATCGCCTCGTCGACGCTCAGGCGCAGCGGGCGGGCGATCGCGTCGGCGTTGGTGACGAAGATGCGTCCGCCCTCGTAGCTGGCCTCGATCATCTCGTCGGGCAGCTGCCCGTAGCCGCACATGAAGAGCAGGTCGAGGTCGGCGACGAGCTGCTGCTCGCTGATCCCCAGGCCGGCCGCGGCCTCCTCGATCTCGATCCCCTGGCGGCTGACGAGCCACGGGACCATCGTCAGCAGGCGCTGGACGCGGCTCGTCGCGGACTCCACGCTCGGACGACTCATCGGATGCTCCCTTCGTGCACGTCGACGACGGCCCGCAGGTGGTCGATGACCGCGTCCCGCAGCTCGGTGGGCTCCTCGACGACCACGTCGGGCCCGTGGCTGGCGATCTCGCTGGCGAAGCCGCGCAGGCCGGGGTGGTGGAGGTGCACCCGGTCCCACTGCTCGTCGACCGGCTCGACCCGGTCGGCGCGCCGACGCAACCAGTGGCCCGCGTCGGTGCGCACACGCAGCACGGCCGGTGTCTGTGTGGGCTCGCGGCCGTCGACCGCGGCGATCATCCGCACGGGGTCGATGTCGTCCGGGATCGGGACCGTGGTCGGGTCGCGGGTCAGCGTCACGGCCGAGGTGATGCGCGAGAGCCGGAAGACGCGGGTGGCCTCGCGGTCGAGGTCGTGGCCGACGAGGTACCAGCGACCGTGCCAGGCCGTGAGGTACCAGGGCTCGACCCGGCGCGGCGCGGCGCCGTCGGTGCCGGGGCGCGCGTAGTCGAAGCGGACCGAGGTCGCGGTGAGGACGGCGTCCTTGAGCGGCTCGAAGGCCGGCTCCGCGCCACCGAGCTGCGGCTCGAGACCGGCGAAGGGGTCCTCCCCCACCTCGTCGCTCGCAGCCACCTTGCGCCACGCAGTCGCTGCCGTGCCGGCCATCGTCGCGTGCGCCCACGCACGGCTGGCGAGCCCGACGACGGCTCGCTCGTCGGCGGCGAGCTCGACGGGCGGCAGAGCGTACTCGCGCTGGTCGATGCGATAGCCCTGCTCGTCCTCGAAGACCCCGATGTCCTCGGTGACCAGCGGGATGCCCATCGCGCGCAGGTCCTCCTTGTCGCGCTCGAACATCCGGTCGAAGGCCTCGTCCGACTCGACGAGCTGGTAGGCCTCGACCATGCGTCGGATCCGCTGCTTGGGTACCGGGATCCGCGACGAGAGCAGGCTCATCGTCAGGTTGAGCAGTCGCTCTGTCTTCGCGGCGGGCGTGTTGGGTGCAGCCACATCGCTCCCTTCGTCACGCTGAGGCTAACCTGCCGGACATGATCCACTGGCGCAGCGGCACGGTCCGCGAGATCACCGGCTCCCGCCCGGGGGCCCTGCGCCTGCGCGTCGAGGTCGAAGGGAGCGACACGCCCGCTCTCGCGCTCACCGGTCTGGTGGGCTCACCGCAGGTCGGCGACACCGTCCTGCTCAACATCTCGGCCCTGCGCCGGCGACTCGGCACCGGTGGCCACGCGCTCGTCGTGGGCAACCCCTCGCAGCTGCCGGCCGACCCGCCCGACTCCCCCGGCCACATCGTCAAGGCGCGCTACACGCCGCTGCAGGAGATGGTCCTGGCCCTCGAGGAGCAGGAGTCGCCGCACCACGAGGCGATGCGTGACCACCCCGACATCGCCGCAGGTGACCTCCACGGGATGCCGGTCGTCGTCGCGGAGCTGCACTCATCCCTTCCCGCTGTGCTTGCCGGGATCCGCTCGATCGCACCAGGGGCCCGCGTGGCCTACGTGATGACGGACTCGGCCGCCCTCCCCTTCGCCCTGTCGGACAGCGCCGCCCAGCTCGTCGCCGCAGGGTGGCTGGCCACGACGATCACGGCCGGGCAGGCCTTCGGCGGGGAGCACGAGGCGATCACCGTCCACTCGGCGCTGCTCGCCGCCCGGCACGTCCTGGGGTGCGACCTCGCGGTCGTGGCCCAGGGACCGGGCAACGCGGGCTCGTCGACGACGTGGGGCTGGTCGGGACTGTCGACCGGCGACGCGCTCAACGCCGTCCACGTGCTGCGGGGCCACGGCGTGGCGGTCCCGCGTGTGTCGGGCAGCGACCCCCGCCCCCGCCACCACGGCCTGTCGCACCACACCGCCACGGTGCTCTCGCGCACGCTGCTCGGAGCCGCGGACGTCGTCGTTCCCGACGGTGACGTCGAGCCGTGGCCCCGGGTGCGTGACGAGGTCGCGGCCGCGGTGGCATCGGCTGCCGGGTTCCCCCGGCTGGTGACCCTGCCCGCTGTCGGGCTGACCGAGGCGCTGTCGAGCAGCCCGGTCCCGCTCGTGAGCATGGGCAGGGCCGCGGCGGAGGACATGACGCCCTTCCTCACCGCGGCCCTGGCCGGCCGCCACGCGGCCTCCCTGCTGACCTGATTGCGCACGACCTCAAGGAGATGCGCACTCAACGCGCACGACCTCAAGGAGATGCGCACCCCGGGCGCACGACCTCAAGGAGATGCGCACCCCGGGTGCACGACCTTAAGGAGATGCGCACCCAGGGCGCACGACCTCAAGGAGATGCGAGGTCTCAGCCGACCTGCACGAGGTCGACGACGAAGATCAGCGTCTCGCCGCCCTTGATGGCTGCGCCCGCACCGGCGTCGCCGTAGCCCAGGTGCGGCGGGATGGTGATCTTGCGACGACCACCCTCCTTCATGCCGAGCAGGCCGTCGTCCCAGCCCTTGATGACCTGGCCGATGCCGGCGGTGAAGCCGAGCGGGGCGCCGCGGTTCCACGAGGCGTCGAACTCCTCGCCGGTCGAGTGCGCGACACCGACGTAGTGGGCCTGGATGGGCGACCCGGGGGTCACCTCGGCGCCGTCACCGACGGTGATGTCCTCGACGACGAGCTCGGTCGGAGCGTCACCCTCCGGGAAGTCGATCTCGGGCTTGGTGGTGCTGGGGTCAAAAGGCATGCGTCTCTCCTGTGGTTGGGATGGTCCTTCGTGACGCTTGCAGAGCAAGCTCCTCAGGGACCGTCGAGATTGTCAGTTGGCGGCGAGGATGTCCATGACGAAGACCAGGTCCGTGTTGGGCTTGATGCTCCCGTCGGGCGAACCCTGCTTGCCGTAGCCGTCCTTGGAGGGAGCGACGAAGACCAGGCGGTCACCGACGTGGGCGCCCTTGACGGCCTTCTGCCAGGCCTCGATGGTGCCCGGCTGGCCCACGACGAAGGGGTAGGGCTGGCCGCCCTTCTTGAAGGACGAGTCGAACATCGTGCCGTCCTTCAGGCGCACGCCCGTGTAGCTGGCGTAGACCTGATCGCCCTTCTTGATCTCCTCGCCCTTGCCCTCGATGAGCTTCTCGGTCACGAGCTTCTTGGGCTTCGTGACGCCCTCGGTGCTGATCTCCGCCGGGGCGTCGGCGCGGAACTTCACCTTCGGCATGCCCTTCTTGGGCGGCACCGCGGTCCCCTCGGCCTTGTCGGGCAGGACCCCGCGCACGTCGTAGACGAGCACGAGGTTGTCCTTGCCGTCGACGCCGAACTGGGGGGCGCCCTGCTCGCCGAAGAGGTCCTCCGGAGGCATGACGGCGACACCGTGTGCGCCGATCTTCTGGCCCTTGAGCGACTTCACCAGGCCGGGCAGCGAGCCCTCGTTGCCCAGGGTGAGGACGATCGGTGCGGTCGAGTAGGTCTCCGAGCCCTGGATCAGCTTGCCGTCCTTGCCGGAGAACATCGCCAGGTCGACCTCGACATAGGCGTCGTCCGGCAGCGTCTTGCCCGTGCCCTTGTCCAGGACCGTGCGGGTCGTCTGCGACACCGACAGCGGCTTGTCCTTGAGCGTGATCGAGGGGGCCTTCTTGCCCTTGCCCTCCGTGATCTTGATGCTGTCGACCTTCTTGGCGTCCGCCGGCTTGGGGTCGGCGAGGGTCATCGGCGACGGCTCGGACGGTGACGCCGACGCCTTGCTCTTGGCGTCACTGGTGGCGTCGGAGCCGGAGTCGCCGCCACACGCACTCAGCGCGAGCAGCGCGGCGACGGACGCCGCGGCGGCAGCGGTCAGACGGGTTGCCTTCTGGGGCACGATCAACCTCGATGGTTCGGGGACACGGTTGCCGCATCAGCCTAACCACGGAGTCTGGGCGTCGGCTGACTCAGGGTCCCGTGGGCGCCCGACGGGAGGACAGGACCTCCAGCAGCCGGTCGACCCGCTCGTCCACGGCAGCGAAGGGGTCCTTGCACAGGACGGTGCGCTGCGCCTCGTCGTTGATCTTCAGGTGGACCCAGTCGACCGTGACATCACGCCCGTGCTCGCGGGCGGTGCGGACGAACTCGCCGCGCAGGCGCGCCCGGGTCGTCTGAGGCGGGGTGTCGACGCCTGCGGCGATGTCCTCGTCGGTCACCACGCGAGCGACCTTGCCGGCTCGCTGCAGCAGGTGGTGGACACCGCGACGGCGGTCGATGTCGTGGTATGCCAGATCGAGCTGCGCCAGGCGCGGGTCGGCGATGTCGAGGCCGTGCTTGGCGGCGTAGGCGTCGAGGAGGCGGTACTTGATGATCCAGTCGATCTCGGTGCCCACCGCCGCCAGGTCGTCGGTGGCGATCGCGTCGAGGGTGCGCTCCCACAGGTCGAGGACCCGGACGCTGACGGGGTCGTCGATGCCCTCGCGGGCCGCGTAGTCCTTGGCCCGGGACAGGTACTCGCCCTGGATCTCGAGGCCGCTCATCCGCCGCCCGTCGGCGAGCTTGACCTGGGTGCGTCCGGTCCGGTCGAGGCTGATGTCACGGATCGCTCGGATCGGGTTGTCCAGGGCCATGTCGGGCAGGGCCACGCCGTCCTCGAGCATGCGCAGCACGAGGTGGGCCGAGCCCACCTTGAGCAGCGTGGTGGTCTCGGTCATCGTCGAGTCGCCGACGATGACGTGCATGCGGCGGTAGTGCTCGGCGTCGGCGTGCGGCTCGTCGCGGGTGTTGATGATCGGGCGCGAGCGGGTCGTCGCCGACGAGACGCCCTCCCAGATGTGGTCGGCTCGTTGGCTGACGGAGAACTGCGCTCCGCGACCGCTCGCCATGAGCTTGCCGGTGCCCGCAATCAGCTGTCGGGTGATGAGGAAGGGCAGGAGGCGCTCGGTCACCTCACCGAAGTTGGAGGTGCGTGCCACGAGGAAGTTCTCGTGGCAGCCGTAGGAGTTGCCCGCGGAGTCGACGTTGTTCTTGAAGACGTAGATCTCGCCGGCGACCCCGTCCTCCGTGAGGCGTGCCTGAGCGTCGTCGACGAGGTCCTGGACGATCAGCTCGCCCGCCCGGTCGTGCGCGATGAGGGTCAGGAGGTCGTCGCACTCTGCGGTGGCGTACTCGGGGTGGCTGCCGACGTCGAGGTAGAGACGGGATCCGTTCGGCAGGAAGACATTGCTCGAGCGGCCCCACGTCACGACCTTGCGGAAGAGGTAGCGCGCCACCTCGTCCGGCGTCAGCCGTCGCTGCCCGTCGGTGACGGCGGTGATGCCGAACTCGGTCTCGATCCCGAAGATGCGTCGTTCCACGTCAGCAGGCTATCCGGCGTCGCGAAGGGGGGCGCTGATCCGTCGGAAGCAGCGTCGTGACCTGCGGCGCTCCAGCACGGCCATCTCGAGGGACTCGTCGGCGATGCGCTCGGCCGGGTCGCTCCCTTCGGCGGGGAGGGAGAGCACGTCCACCGCGAGGGCGAAGGCGTCCTGCAGGTTCATGCCGGGGCGCCATCGCTCACCGAGTGCCTCGTTGAGCCGCGCGCTGTCGCCGCCGACGGCCACCCAGCCGTGCTCGTCGGCGACCGACCCGTCGTAGGTCAGCCGGTAGATGCGGTCGTCCGCGATGACCTGGCCCACCTCGGCGACGACGATCTCGACCTCGTAGGGCTTCTGGTCCTCGGTGAAGACCGTGCCGAGGGTCTGCGCATAGGCATTGGCCAACCCGCGGGCGGTCACGTCGGAGCGGTCGTAGGAGTAGCCGCGCAGGTCGGCGTAGCGGATCCCCGCGACCCGCAGGTTCTCGAACTCGTTGTACTTGCCGACCCCGGCGAAGGCGATCCGGTCGTAGATCTCACCGATCTTGTTCAGCGAGCGGCTGCTCGGGTTGTCGGCGACGAGCAGGATGCCCTCGTCGTAGCCGAGGACGACGACGGAGCGACCACGGGCGATGCCGGCCCGCGCGAAGTCGGCCCGGTCGGCCATGACCTGCTCGGGCGAGACGTAGAAGGGAGGTTGGGTCACCGCGGGCTCCTGCCGTCGCGCCGGTCGGCGAGGATCGTGGCGACGATGCTCTCGCACTCGGCCTCGTCGACGAAGGTCACGCCGGACGCGTCGACGACGCCCACCATCGGCCAGATGCGGCGGTGCACGTCTGGGCCACCGGTGGCCGAGTCGTCGTCGGCGGCGTCGTAGAGGGCCTCGAGAGCCACCCGGATCGCGCTGGCCCGGTCGAGGTCGGGCTGCCAGAGCTTCTTGAGCGCACCGCGGGCGAAGAGCGAGCCCGACCCGATGCTGTGGTGCTCCTGCTCCTCGTAGCAGCCACCGGTCACGTCGTAGGAGAAGATCCGCCCCTGCGCCCGCCCGGCGTCGTAGCCGCCGAGGACGGGCAGGACCGAGAGTCCCTGCAGGGCCAGGCCCAGGTTGCCGCGGAGCATGGCGGCCAGCCGGTTGGACTTGCCCTCGAGGGACATCACGGTGCCCTCGACCTTGTCGTAGTGCTCGAGCTCGACCTGGAAGAGGCGGACCATCTCGATGGCCGGGCCGGCGGCGCCGGCGATGCCGACCAGACTGTGGTCGTCGGCCGCGAAGACCTTGCGCATGTCGCGGTTGGCGATGAGGCTGCCCATCGTCGCCCGTCGGTCCCCCGCCATGACCAGCCCACCGGAGCAGGTCAGCGTGACGATCGTCGTGCCGTGCGGCGCGTCGACCATCGGCGTGAGCGGGACCGTCCGGCCTCCGGGCAGCAGGTGCGGGTCGTGCTGGCTCACGAACTCCGTGAAGGACGAGCCGCCGGTGGCGAGGAAGGCCGCCGGCAGTCGTCCTCGCTCGGGGTCACGGCTCACTGACCGCCCTTTTGCACGAAGCCCTTGACGAACTCCTCGGCATTGGACTCCAGGACCCCGTCGATCTCGTCGAGCACCGAGTCGAGGTCCTCGTCACGGGCGGCATTGCTCGCGCCCACCTGCCCGAAGCCGTCGTCGGGCTGGGCGTCGTCACCGCCACCGCTGGACTGGGGTCGGATCTGCTCCTGCGCCATCGCTGCTCCTATCCGTTGGGTGTCTGCGCCCGAGCCTATGCCCCGAGGGTCGCCACGAGGTCGTCGATGTCGCCTGCCGACACCAGCGCCTCGGTCGCCTCGCGGCCGAAGGCCAGCGGGTCGAGCATGGACAGCCGGGCGACGCGACCGGCTCGAGGCAGACGCAGCACGACGGAGTCCCACGAGGCGGAGATGACCTGGGGCCCGAAGGCCTCGACGATCCGGCCGCGCAACCAGGCCCGGGTGTCGGCCGGCGGTGAGGCCACGGCCGCCGACACGTCCTCGTCGGAGGTGAGGCGGGTGATCCGCCCACCGGCCTCGAGCTTGTGGAAGATGCCCTTGTCCGGGCGGACGTCGGACCACTGGATGTCGATGGCGCGGAGCCGGTGGTCGTCCCACGCCAGGCCGTCGCGGTCCCGGTAGCGCTGCAGCAGTGCGAGCTTGGCGACCCAGTCGATGTCCGCCGCCGCGTCCATCGGGTCGCCGGCGAGGAGTCCGACGAGCCGCTCCCAGTGGTAGAGGACCTCGTCGGTGGCGGGGTCGCTCCCTTCGCGCTGGACGAAGGTGGTCGCCATCTCGAGGTACTCGGTGAGGATCTGCACGGCGGTGAGGTCGCGGCCGTCACGCAGCCGCACCGTGGCCCGGCAGGTGGGGTCGTGCGAGACCACCTTGAGCGACTCGACGGGGTGGAGGACCTCGAGGTCGCGGTCGATCGCTCCCGCCTCGACGAGGCGCAGCACGAGCGAGGTCGAGCCGAGCTTGACGAGGTTGGCGACGTCGGCCTGGTTGGCGTCACCGATGATCACGTGCAGCCGTCGCCACTGGTCGGGGTCGGCGTGCGGCTCGTCGCGGGTGTTGATGATCGGTCTCTTGAAGGTCGTCTCCAGGCCCACACTCGCCTCGAAGAAGTCGCTGCGGGAAGCGATCTGGTATCCCGCCCGCTCGCTCTCCTGACCGATCCCGACACGACCGGCGCCGCACATCACCTGGCGCGCGACGAAGAAGGGGGTGAGCCCCGAGACGATCCGGTCGAAGGGGGTCGCCCGGGTCACGAGGTAGTTCTCGTGGGTGCCGTAGGACGCGCCCTTGCCGTCGGTGTTGTTCTTGTAGAGGTTGATCCCCGGCTCGCGCCGGGCGAGTCGCTCGACGATCTCGCGCATGACGAGCTCGCCGGCGCGGTCCCACACGACCGCGTCGCGCGGAGAGGTCACCTCCGGCGACGAGTACTCCGGGTGCGCGTGGTCGACGTAGAGGCGGGCGCCGTTGGCCAGGACGACATTGGCCAAGGACGGGTCCTCGGCATCGGTCAGCTGGGAGATGTCGGCACGGGCCCGGGGCATCTCGAACCCGCGCGCGTCCACCAGGGGGTGCTCGTCGCTGTAGTCCCAGGCGCCGTGGCCGGCCCGCAGCCCGTGGGCGCGGGCGTAGGTCGTCACGACCTCCCCCGACGCCGCCATCGGGTTGGCCCAGGGTTGCCCCGGCACCGCGATCCCGTACTCCGTCTCGATGCCCATGACCCGCCGAACGCTCATGCCCTCACCCTAGGACGCGCGGTGGAGGTGGACGCGCGGGCCATTCATCGGCGCGTACACCTCCACCCGGAGGTGGGTGCGACATGCTGGAATGGGGCCGTGACGAGACCTTGGATGCCATGGCGCACGCGCCTGCTCGACCGACTCACCCGGTCGGCGGCGATCGCGGAGGAGATGACGCCCGCTGAGCTGTCCCGGATGCGTGGCAATGTGCCCATGCGCCGGCCCTACACCTGGGTCCTCGGCACGCCCACCCGCGACGTCACGTCGACCTCCCGGCGGATCACCGCGCGCGACGGGTACGAGCTCAAGGTCCGGGTCCACCGACCCGACGGCGAGAGCGGCCCCCTCCCGCTGCTCGTGCACTTCCACGGGGGCGGCTTCGTCATCGGCAACATCGGCGTCTACGACCCGTGGTGCACGGCGGTCGCGGCGCGGGCCCAGGTCGTCGTGGTCACGGTCGCCTACCGGATGGCCCCCGAGCACCGCGCTCCCCTGGCCGTCGACGACTGCCTCGACGCGACCCGATGGGCCATCGAGCACGCGGCCGAGCTCGGCGCCCGGTCCGACTCCGTCGGGGTCACCGGGGACTCGGCCGGCGGCAACCTCGCGGCAGCGGTGGCCCAGCAGCTGCGCGATGAGGGCTTTGCCGGGCTGCGCCACCAGGCCCTGGTCTACCCGGCGCCGGACCTCACCGAGCGTGAGGTGGAGGCGCTGCAGGAGGCGGACCGGCGCTTCGTGCTGCTGACGCCCGACATGATGCGCTCCTTCCGCAGCCTCTACCTCGGCGACGACGGCGACGCGAGCGACCCTCTCCTCTCCCCCGCGCTCGGCGACCTCACCGGACTCCCGCCGGCGCTCGTCCAGACCGCCGAGCACGACCCCCTTCGGCCTGACGGGTTGGCCTACGCAACCGCACTGGAGGCCGCGGGCGTCGAGGTGCGCGCGACGACCTATCGCGGTGCGCCCCACGGCTTCATCACCTTCCCGGGGTTCGCCCCGGCAGCCCACGCGGCACTCGACGAGCTCGTCGTCGAGGTCACCCACCACCTGCACCAGGAGTCCCGATGAAGCGTCCCTACCCCGGCCTGTCGCCGCTCCTCGGCGCGCTGACCACCTTCCTCGACAACGGCGGTCGCGGTTCGATCCTCGACGCGGCGCACGAGGACATCCTCGCCGCGCGGGCCAAGGTCTTCCCGACCTCGCCCCCCTTCTCCTGGATCACCGGTCGCGTCTCGCCGCGGGTGACGATCGACGAAGGGAGCGCGCCGGCACGTGACGGGGCGAGCATCCCCCTTCGCTGGTACACGCCGGTGACGCGAAGGGCGGGACGTCCGGTCGTCGTCTACCTCCACGGCGGCGGGTGGGTGCAGGGCAACACCCCGATGTACGACCCGCTGTGCACCCACCTCGCGGCCGAGCTCGACGCACTCGTCGTGAGCGTGGACTACCGGATGGCACCGGAGCACCGGGCACCCGTCGCGGCCCACGACGCCATCGACGTCACCCGGTGGCTGCACGAGGAGCCTCAGCGGGGCGCCGACCCCACCCGGATCGCGCTCTGCGGCGACTCGGCCGGTGGCAACCTCTCGGCGGTCGTCGCGCAGCAGCTGCGGGACTTGCGCACCGACGACGGCGAGCCGGTCATCCGCCACCAGGCACTGATCTACCCCGCGACCGACCTCACGCTGGCCTCACCCTCGCTCGACGAGCACGCCGAGGGCGCGATCCTCTCCAAGGCGAAGGTCCTCGCCTTCCGTGCCCACTACCTCGGCGAGCAGCCGGACGCGGTCCGGACCGACGACCCGATCGTCTCCCCGCTCTTCGGCGACGTCACCGGAGTGGCCCCGGCGCTCGTCCAGACAGCCGACCTCGACCCGATCCGCGACGACGGGCTGCGCTACGCCGAGGCACTGCGGGCGGCGGGCGTCGAGGTGCGTGCCACCAACTACGTCGGCCTGCCGCACGGCTTCGCCAGCTTCCCCGGCGTGGCGCGCTCCGGTGCCCAGCACCGTGCCGAGCTCGTCACCGAGATCCGTCGCCACCTGATCGGGAGCACCCCCGGTGCGTGAGCGGGACGAGCGCCTGGGCTCGCCCGGCCGGCGCACGGCCCTGGCCGCGGGCCTCGACGTGCTCGTCGTCGCCGTCTTCACCCTCATCGGCCGCCGGACCCACGCGGAGCCGCTGGACCCGGCGGGGTGGTGGGACACGGCCTGGCCCTTCCTCGCGGGGCTCGCGATCGGGTGGTCGGTCGTCGCCCTGTCGAGCCGGGCATGGCCGACGCGTTTGTGGCACGGGGTGACCGTGTGGATCGCCACGGTCTTCGGCGGCATGGCGCTGCGCGACATGGTCGGCCAGGGGACGGCGCTCCCCTTCGTCGTCGTCGCGACGATCTTCCTCGGCGTGACACTCGTGGGGTGGCGGCTCCTGGTGTGGGCCGTGGACCGTCGTCGTCCGGAGCCGGCCCGTCCGAGCGGCACAGGACGCGGGCGCGTGCACCCGCCGATGCAGCACACCGAGGTGGGCGACCCCCTAGGGCTGGAGGAGCTCAGCGGCCCTCGCGAGGCCACGCCCGGACGGGGCGTGGTGCCCCCCGCCGACCGGGAGCGGATCGCCGGCGAGCTGGGCATCCGGCAGCCGCGCTCCCCCGAGGACTCCTGAGCCGCCTCCGCCCACCCGCAGGATGAGCACCCTTGCTCACGACCCGGTCGACCGGCGTGCGGACCATGGGGACCATGGCCACCCCGCAGACACCAAGGCACCAGCGAGGCCGGGCCGCGCTCGTCGTCGTGGGTTGGCTCCTCGCCGTCGTAGCCGTCGTCGCGTTCGCCTGGGTGGTGGCTCCGGACTACAACGCTGGGGGCCAGTGCGAGGGGCTGGGGTTCGGGTGCACGCTCACGCCGAGGGACATGGTCGGCTTCGCTGCCCTCCTGGGCACGCCGATCGCCCTCGGGACGCTCCTGGGCGGGCTGGGCGTCGTGGCCGCGGTCGGGTCCACCGCCTGGGGGCGACGGCTCAGTGCTCTGGCCCTCGGCACTCTGGCGACGGTCGTCGGCGTGCTGCTGACCCTCGGCGTCGGTGCCGTCCTCCTCGGCCTACGCTGACGGCTCCCTCAGAGGTACTGCCCCGTCCGTGAACCCGTGTCGATGGACCGCCCCGGCTCCGCGCCACCCGTCTTGCCGCCGATGAGCGTGCGGATGTAGACGATCCGCTCGCCCTTCTTGCCCGAGATCTTCGCCCAGTCGTCGGGGTTGGTCGTGTTGGGCAGGTCCTCGTTCTCCTTGAACTCCGCGATGCACGCGTCCAGCACGTGGCCCACCCGTATCCCCTCGGTGCCGGTGGTGAGGAAGTCCTTGATCGCGGCCTTCTTGGACCGGTCGACGATGTTCTGGATCATCGCGCCGGAGTTGAAGTCCTTGAAGTACAGGATCTCCTTGTCGCCGCCCTGGTAGGTGACCTCCAGGAACTGGTTGGCGTCGGACTCCGCGTACATGTGCTCCACGGCCGCGTCGATCATCCCGGCGACCGTCGCCTGACGGTCGCCGTCGTGCTCCTCGAGGTCCTCGGGGTGCAGCGGCAGGTCTGCGGTCAGGTACTTGCTGAAGATGTCGCGGGCGCCCTCGGCGTCGGGCCGCTCGATCTTGATCTTCACGTCGAGCCGGCCGGGGCGCAGGATCGCGGGGTCGATCATGTCCTCACGGTTGGTCGCACCGATGACGATGACATTGTCGAGGCCCTCGACGCCGTCGATCTCGGCGAGCAGCTGCGGGACGATCGTCGTCTCGACGTCGGAGGAGACGCCGGAGCCGCGGGTGCGGAAGAGGCTGTCCATCTCGTCGAAGAAGACGACCACGGGCGTGCCGTCGCTCGACTTCTCGCGGGCGCGGTGGAAGATCAGCCGGATGTGCCGCTCGGTCTCGCCGACATACTTGTTGAGCAGCTCCGGGCCCTTGATGTTGAGGAAGTAGGCCGTGGCGCTCTCCTGCCCCGTGCGCTCGGCGACCTTGCGCGCCAACGACGCCGCGACCGCCTTGGCGATCATCGTCTTGCCGTTGCCGGGAGGACCGTAGAGCAGGACCCCCTTCGGCGCCTTGAGCTTGTGGCGCTCGTAGAGGTCGGCGTGCAGGTAGGGCAGCTCGACGCTGTCGCGGATCGCCTCGATCTGCGCGCTGAGCCCGCCGATGTCGTCATAGCCGAGGTCGGGCACCTCCTCGAGGACGAGGTCGGCGACCTCCGCCCGCGGGATCCGCTCGACCGCGATGTTGCTGCGCTGGTCGACGAGCACGGCATCGCCGACCCGCACCTGCTTGCCGGTGACCCGGGTGCCGCGGCGCACGACCCGCTCCTCGTCCTGGCGCATGAGCACGAGCAGCCGGTCCTCGTCGAGGACCTCCTTGACGACGACGACCTCGCCGGCGACGTCCTCGGCGTGGACCGAGACGACATTCATCGCCTCGTTGAGCCGCACCTCGCGGCCGACGCCGAGCTCGCTCGACTCGACAGCCGGGGAGACGGCCACGTGCATCTTGCGTCCGCCCGAGAGCACGTCGACCGTGTTGTCGGCGTCGTGGACGTCGACGATCACGGCATAGGACGAAGGGGGCTGGGCCAGACGCTCGATCTCCTCACGGAGCGAGACGATCTGCTGGCGGGCGTCCTTGAGCGTGCGCACGAGACGCTCGTTCTGGGAGGCGACGGTCGACATCTGCGACTGCTGGTGGGCCAGCTTGTCCTGCAGTGCCCGCACGTCCTGGGGGCTGGGCTCGGTGGTCATGGACTTGTGCTCCCTTCCCGCCGTGGTGACGGCGTTCCCTGCCAGTCTCTCGCGTCTGCTCAGCGTGGGGTCGGGGGGACCACTCCGCGAGTCAGCTTGCGCATCTTCTTCTCCGAGGCGGTCCGCTCGCCCAGCGCCTCGGGGGTCCACTCGGCGTCGTCGGCACCCGGTGCCGGCTCGACCTGGGGGGCCTCGGTCTCGGTGCCCTCCTCCTGTGCCGCGTACCCCTTGCCCGGCCGACGCTTGCGCACCGGCGGGGTGGTGTCGGGCGCCAGGCGGCGGGTGGTGATGAGGAAGCCGGTGTGACCGTGCATGCGGTGCTGCGGGCGAACGGCCAGACCCTCGAGGTGCCAGCCGCGCAGGAGGGTCTCGAAGGCCTCGGGCTCGGTGAAGGTCCCGAAGTCGCGCATCGCCTCGGCGACCTTGCTCAGCTGGGTGGCCGTGGCGACGTAGCAGATGAGGACCCCGCCGGGCACGAGCGCGTCCGCGACGACCTCGAGGCACTCCCAGGGGGCGAGCATGTCGAGGACGACCCGATCGACCGTGCCGGGCTCGACGGCGGACGGGAGCGACTCGACGAGATCCCCCACGGTGACGGTCCACGCCGGGTGGTCCTCACCGAAGAAGGCCTGCGCGTTGGCCTTGGCGATCTCCGCGAAGTCGGCGCGCCGCTCGAAGGAGTGCACCGAGCCGGTGTCCCCCACGGCCCGCAGCAGCGACATGGACAACGCGCCGGAGCCCACCCCGGCCTCGACGACGCTCGCGCCGGGGAAGACATCGGCCATGGTGACGATCTGGCCGGCGTCCTTGGGGTAGACGACAGCGGCGCCGCGCGGCATCGACATGACGTAGTCGGACAGCAGCGGACGCAGCGCGAGGTACTCGCTCCCCGACGTGTGGGTGATCGTGGACCCGTCGGGTGCTCCGATGAGGTCGTCGTGCTTGATGTGGCCCCGGTGGGTGTGGAACTCCTTGCCCGGCGTCAGGGAGATGGTGTGCAGCCGACCCTTGGGGTCGGTCAGTTGGACGCGGTCCCCCTCACGGAAGGGGCCGCGACGGTAGGCAGATCCGGTGGCGCTCATGGGGGCTGAGTCTAGTTGCGCGCGAGGGCGGCGTTGACCCGCTCGACCCGCACGATGCCGCGCAGGACTCCCCCTTCGCTCACGGCGACGATCCGGGAGCGCGAGGACTGGAAGGCGTTGACCAGCTCGATGGCCTCACGGCCCGGGGTGAGGTCGACGGCCCACCCCTCGGGTGCATTGGCCAGGACGGCGGAGACCGGGGTGGACCCCACGGCCTGCACCGGGACGCTGCGCAGGGCGTCGTGGTCGATCAGGCCGAGCGGCACCCCGGCCGCGTCGACGACGACCGGCAGGGCACGAAGGGAGGTCAGCTCGCTGACCGGGCGGTCGTGGGCGATGCCCGCGGCCGGCTCGAGCAGGGACGGCACGTCCAGCCCCGAGAGGGTGCCGAGCGCCCGGCCGTTCCGGATCGCCTGCGTGGCGCCGGACCAGAGGAAGGAGGCGACGAGCACGGTCCACAGCACGGTCGACATGCTCGGCGACCGGCCCTGCAGCAGCGGGACACCCACGACGGCCACGACGACGACGATGACCAGACCACGGCCGAGGTACCCGGCGACCACGCGCGCCCGCCCCTGGTCCTTGGTGATGCCCCACACGACCGCCTCGACGATCTGGCCACCGTCCAGCGGCAGCCCGGGGAGCAGGTTGAGCACCGCGAGGGCACCGTTGACGAAGGCGATGCCGCCGAGGACCATCGCCGGGATCCCCACGCCGAGCACCGTGGAGGTCACGAGGCAGACGATGGCGATCACCGCGTTGGTGAGCGGACCGACGACCGCGATCGCGGCCGAGGTCATCGGCGTGGCGCGCGAGGCCTCGAAGGCGGTGTGGCCGCCCCACAGGTCGGCGACGACGCGGTGGACGGTGTGACCGAAGGACCGGGCCGTGATGGCGTGGGCCGCCTCGTGCGCGAGGACGCTCAGCAGCAGCGCGAGCGCGTAGATGACCGCGACCGAGTAGCCGACGGTCGTGCCGTGGACCTGCGCTGTCGACGGTCCGACGAGGAAGACGATGAGGCCGCCCATGAGCAACCACGACCAGCCGAGGTAGACGGGCACGGAGCCGATCGTGGCCAGACGGATGCCGCGAGGAGGGTGGTCGTCCGGGGGCGCTGCCATGCCCTGACCCTAGGCGAGAGGCCGGAATGAGGATCACACGGGTCGAATGAGGTTCGTTGACGTCACAAAGGGATAATGAGGACGCACTCCGCCCCCTTCGAAGAGGATCTTCACGGTGACTGACACCGATCTGCGCTCCGACGCCACCGACCAGCTGCGGGAGACGCTGAGCCAGCGCATCCTGCTCATGGACGGCGGCATGGGGACCATGATCCAGGGTCGAGGGCTGTCGGAGGCCGACTTCCGTGGGGAGCGCTTCGCCGACTGGTCCAGTGACCTGCAGGGCAACAACGACCTGCTGTGCCTCACCCAGCCCGAGATCATCGTGGACCTGCACCGGCAGTACCTCGAGGCCGGCGCCGACCTGATCGAGACCAACACCTTCAACGCGCAGCGCATCTCCATGGCCGACTACGGCATGCAGGACCTGGCGCGTGAGATCAACGTCGCCGCCGCGCGGCTGGCCCGCCAGGCCGCCGACGAGTTCACCGCCCGCGACCCGCAGCGCCCCCGGTGGGTCATGGGCGCGCTGGGCCCGACGGTGCGCACGGCGTCGATCTCCCCCGATGTCAACGACCCGGCGATCCGCAACATCACCTTCGACCAGCTCGTCGAGGCCTACCTCGAGCAGGCCAGCGGCCTCGTCGAGGGCGGCGTCGACATCCTGCTCGTCGAGACGATCTTCGACACGCTCAACGCCAAGGCCGCGATCTTCGCCCTCGAGACACTCTTCGAGCAGCACGGCCGCCGCTGGCCGGTCATCATCTCGGGCACGATCACCGATGCCTCCGGTCGCACCCTGACCGGCCAGACGACCGAGGCCTTCTGGAACTCCATCCGGCACGCCCAGCCCCTGGCCGTGGGCCTCAACTGCGCGCTCGGTGCCGAGGAGCTGCGCCAGTACATCGTCGAGCTGGGCCGAGTCGCCGACACCTTCATCTCCGCCTACCCCAACGCCGGTCTGCCCAATGCCTTCGGCGAGTACGACCAGGACCCGGCCTACATGGCCAGCCTCGTGTCCGAGTTCGCCACCTCCGGGCTGGTCAACCTCGTCGGCGGCTGCTG
Organism: Janibacter limosus; assembly: GCF_004295485.1. NCBI lineage: Bacteria > Bacillati > Actinomycetota > Actinomycetes > Micrococcales > Intrasporangiaceae > Janibacter > Janibacter limosus. The sequence continues at coordinate 1,512,343 of NZ_CP036164.1, forward strand.
CGGCACCACCCCCGAGCACATCGCCGAGATCGCGAAGGGGGTGGGCTCCGCCGCCCCGCACGTCCCGGTCGAGGTCGAGCCGGCACTACGCCTCTCGGGGCTGGAGCCCTTCAACGTCACCGCGGACTCGCTCTTCGTCAACGTCGGCGAGCGGACCAATGTCACCGGCTCGGCGAAGTTCCGCAAGCTCATCGAGGCCAACGACTACCCGGCGGCCCTGGCCGTCGCCGCCCAGCAGGTCGAGAGCGGCGCCCAGGTCATCGACATCAACATGGACGAGGGCATGCTCGACGGCGTCGCCGCCATGGGCACCTTCGTCAACCTCGTCGGCTCCGAGCCGGACATCTCCCGCGTCCCGCTGATGATCGACTCCTCCAAGTGGGAGGTCATCGAGACCGGCCTGCAGCGCACCCAGGGCAAGGCGATCGTCAACTCGATCTCCATGAAGGAGGGCGTCGAGCCCTTCGTCGAGCAGGCCCGCCTCTGCCGCAAGTACGGGGCGGCGATTGTCGTCATGGGCTTCGACGAGGACGGTCAGGCCGACAACCTGCAGCGGCGCAAGGACATCGCCCAGCGGGCCTACACGATCCTCACGCAGGAGGTCGGGTTCCCCGCCGAGGACATCGTCTTCGACCCCAACATCTTCGCGCTCGCGACCGGTATCGAGGAGCACGCCGAGTACGGCACCGACTACATCGAGGGGGTGCGCTGGATCAAGGCCAACCTGCCGGGCGTGCTCGTCTCCGGTGGCGTCTCCAACGTCTCCTTCAGCTTCCGCGGCAACAACCCGGTGCGCGAGGCGATCCACTCCGTCTTCCTCTACCACGCGATCAACGCCGGCATGGACATGGGGATCGTCAACGCCGGCGCCCTCGTCCCCTACGACACGATCGACCCCGACCTGCGCGAGCGGATCGAGGACGTCGTCCTCAACCGTCGGGAGGACTCCACCGAGCGGCTGCTCGAGGTCGCGGAGAAGCACCGCGGTTCGGGAGCCAAGGAGGAGGAGGCCACGCAGGAGTGGCGCGAGCTCCCCCTTCGCGAGCGGATCACGCACTCCCTGGTCAAGGGGATCGACACGTGGGTCGTCGAGGACACCGAGGCGCTGCGCCTCGAGATCGACGCTGCCGGCGGCCAGCCGCTGGAGGTCATCGAGGGTCCGCTCATGGACGGCATGGGCGTTGTCGGTGACCTCTTCGGCGAGGGCAAGATGTTCCTCCCCCAGGTCGTGAAGTCCGCCCGGGTGATGAAGAAGGCCGTCGCGCACCTCATCCCCTACATCGAGGCCGCCAAGAAGCCGGGTGACGCCAGCCGCTCCAAGGGCCTGATCATCATGGCGACGGTCAAGGGCGACGTGCACGACATCGGCAAGAACATCGTCGGCGTCGTCCTCCAGTGCAACAACTACGACGTCATCGACCTGGGCGTCATGGTCCCGACGCAAAAGATCCTCGAGACCGCCCGCGAGCACGACGCGGACGTCATCGGGCTGTCCGGGCTCATCACGCCCTCGCTCGACGAGATGGTGGGGGTGGCGTCCGAGATGCAGCGCCAGGGCTTCGACATCCCGCTGCTCATCGGCGGTGCCACGACCTCCCGCGCCCACACCGCGGTCAAGGTCGACCAGCAGTACGACGGTCCGGTCATCTGGGTCAAGGACGCCTCGCGCTCGGTCCCGGTCGTCAGCCAGCTGCTCAGCGCGACGGGCAAGGCCCCGCTGCTCGAGACGACGGCGGCCGACTACGAGGCGCTGCGCACGCGGCACGCGGCCAAGAACAACGACCGCCCCAAACTGACCTACGAGGACGCCAAGGCGGCCCGCACGCCGATCGACTGGGGCGCCGAGCACCCGCACCTGACCGGGGTCACCCCGATGCGAGAGGTCTTCGAGGACTACGACCTGGCCGAGCTGCGCGAGTACTTCGACTGGCAGCCCTTCTTCAACGCGTGGGAGCTCAAGGGCTCCTTCCCGGACATCCTCAACAACCCGGCCACGGGTGAGGTGGCCCGCAAGCTCTACGACGAGGCCCAGGAGATGCTCGACCAGATCATCGAGCACAAGTGGCTGACGGCGAAGGGGGTCATCGGCCTCTTCCCCGCCAACGCCGTGGGCGACGACATCGAGATCTACACCGACGAGTCGCGGGCCGAGGTCGCGCACACGCTGCACATGCTGCGCCAGCAGGGCAAGCACCGTGCGGGCATCCCCAACCGCAGCCTCGCGGACTTCATCGCGCCGAAGGACACCGGGGTCAAGGACTGGATCGGGGCCTTCGCCGTGACCGGTGGCATCGGTGCGTCGGACAAGATCGCCGAGTTCAAGGCCGACAACGACGACTACAACGCGATCCTGCTCGAGGCGCTGGCCGACCGTTTCGCCGAGGCATTCGCCGAGCGGCTCCACGAGCGGGTGCGCACCGAGTTCTGGGGCTACGCGCCAGACGAGTCGCTCGACAACAAGGAGCTCATCAAGGAGGCCTACGACGGCATCCGCCCGGCCCCGGGCTACCCGGCGTGCCCCGACCACACGGAGAAGAAGACGCTCTGGTCGCTGCTCGACGTCGACGAGATCGGGATCGAGCTCACCGAGGGCATGGCGATGTGGCCCGGTGCGGCCGTCTCGGGCTGGTACCTCGGGCACCCGGACAGCCAGTACTTCGTCGTCGGTCGCCTCGACAAGGACCAGGTCGAGGACTACGCGGCGCGCAAGGGCTGGACGATGCGGGAGGCCGAGCGCTGGCTCGGGCCCAACCTCGGCTACGCCACCGAGTGAGGGCCGCGCTCTCCCCTTCGCGGGCTGCTGACTTCAAGCAGTGCCCCCTGAAGTTCCGGTTCCGCACGATCGACGGCCTCGAGGAGGCACCCTCGCCGGCGGCGGCGCGAGGCACGCTCGTGCACGCCGTGCTCGAGGAGATCTTCGAACTGCCCGCTGTCGAGCGCACCCCCGAGGCCGCGCGGGCGCTGGTGCCGGGTCGGTGGGCCGCGATGGTCGCCGACCGACCCGAGCTCGCCGAGATGCTGGCGGACGAGGCGTCACTCAGCGAGGAGTCGTGGTTTGCCGCTGCCGAGAAGCTGGTGGACCGGTGGTTCACCCTCGAGGATCCGTCGAGACTCGAGCCCTCTCACCGTGAGGTCAAGGTCGAGACCGAGGTCGACGGCTTGGTGCTGCGCGGCATCATCGACCGGCTGGACATCGCCCCCACCGGTGAGGTGCGGGTCGTCGACTACAAGACGGGGCGCACGCCTGCGGCGGGCTTCGAGGGCAAGGCCCTCTTCCAGATGAAGTTCTACGGCTTGGTCATCTGGCGCCGCACGGGCCGGATCCCCGACCTGCTGCAGCTGGTCTACCTCAAGGACGGCACGGTGATCCGCTACGTCCCCGACGAGGCCGACCTGCTGTCCCTCGAGCGCAATGTCCGAGCGGTGTGGACGGCGATCGAGCAGGCCGTGGCCGCCCGCGACTTCCGCCCCAACCCGACGAAGCTGTGCGGGTGGTGCGACTTCAAGCCGCTCTGCCCCGCCTTCGGCGGCACTCCCCCGGCGCTGCCGGAGACGATCGAGATCACCACCCCCGAGGCCGCGCTGACCGCCGAAGCCAGCGCACCCCCTTCGCCCGCCTGGCCCTGAGTCCGCATCTCCTTAAGGTCGTGTGCAGTGGGTGCGCATCTCCTTAAGGAGATGCGGCCTGGGGTGCGCATCTCCTTAAGGTCGTGCGGCCGGGTGCGCATTTCCTTAAGGAGATGCGGTCTGGGGGGTGCGCATTTTCCTTAAGGAGATGCGGTGGCCGGGTCGGCGAGTGCCGAGCCGAGCGCGAGGGGCATGAGGTCGAAGGGGGTGACGCCCACCAACGTGGTGAGCGGCACCGCTCCGTCGATGGCCGGGACCTCGACGACGTGCGGGACGGCCAGGGTCGGCACGCCTGCGGCGACGGCAGAGCGAACACCCGTCGGCGAGTCCTCGATGGCGACACAGGCCACGGGATCGACGCCCAGCTGCTCCGCAGCGGTCAGGTAGGGCTCGGGGTGCGGCTTGCCGTGGGTCACGAGGTCACCCGAGACCACGATGCCGAAGGACCCGGGCTCCGTCGCGTCGACGACGGCCTGCGCCAGCTCGGTCCACGACATCGTCACCAGGGCCGAGGGGATGTCCGCCTCGCGGCAGGCGGCCAGCAGCTCGCGGGCCCCGGGTCGCCACGGCACCTCGTCGGCGATCTGCTCGATCACCCGCGACTGCAGCCGGTGGACGACCTCCTCCGGCGTCAGGTCGACCGGGGAGTTGTCGAGGATGAACTGCGCGGAGACGAGCAGGGGGTTGCCGACGAGCTGGACGGCGAGCTCATGGCTCCAGGTGCCGCCGAACTCCTCGACGAGCTCGTGCTCGGCCGTCATCCAGTAGGGCTCGGTGTCGACGAGGGTGCCGTCCATGTCCCACAGGACGGCGGCCGGGACGTCACGACGCGCGCTCGGCGCGGGGATCACAGTGCTCACGAGAGCACACGGTAGCCCGACGTAGGCTGGTGGACGTGATCGAGATCGAGGACCTGCCCGAGCTGCACGACCCCGTCATGATCTGTGCCTTCGAGGGTTGGAACGACGCGGGCGAAGCAGCCTCACGCGTCATCGAGCACCTGGGCGACCTCTGGGACGCCGAGGCCGTCGCGGCCATCGACCCCGAGGACTACTACGACTTCCAGGTCACCCGGCCCCGGGTCATCAACCAGGGGCAGGGGCGCGGCATCCACTGGAACACCACCCGCGTCCTGCTGGCCTCCCCCGACAGCCTCGGCCGCGACGTCCTCCTCGTCACCGGGATCGAGCCCTCCTTCCGGTGGCGCGCCTTCACCACCGAGATCCTCGACCTCGCCGCCTCGCACGGGGTCACCACCGTCATCACCCTGGGTGCCCTGCTCGCCGACGTGGCCCACACGCGACCGATCCCGGTCACCTGCTCCAGCGAGGACGAGGGCGTGGCCTACCGACACGAGCTCGAGCCAGCGCGCTACGAGGGGCCCACCGGCATCACTGGGGTCGTCGCCGACGGCGCCCACCAGGCCGAGATGATCTCGATCTCCGCGTGGGCGGCCGTCCCCCACTACGCGTCGCAGGTCCCCTGCCCCAAGGCGTCGCTCGCCCTGCTCGTCCAGCTCGAGGACCTCCTCGACTCCGTCATCGACCACGGTGAGCTCGAGGACGAGACCCGCGCCTGGGAGCGCGGGGTCGACGAGCTCGCCAACACCGACGAGGACGTCGCCGAGTACGTCTCCGCGCTGGAGAGCGCGCAGGACACCTCAGAGCTGCCGGAGGCCAGCGGCGATGCGATCGCCAAGGAGTTCGAGAGGTACCTGCGCCGCCGGGGCGACGACACCGCCGGCCCGGCCTGAGCCCCCTCCCGTCAGAGGCGGATGCCCAGCAGTCCGTCGATGGCCCGGGCGAGCTCCCCGGGGGCTGACTGCACGTCGCCACCAGCGCTGAGCGACAGGTCAGCCCACGCGTCGACGGCGGCCAGCGCGGCCGGGGTGTCGAGGTCGTCGGCCAGCGCCGCACGGACCGCGGCGATCGTCTCGCTGGCGTCGGGCCCACCGTCGGTCGACAGCCCGGAGCGCCAGCGCGCCAGCCGCTCCTGCGCCGTCGTCAGGTCGGCATCGGTCCACTCCCACTCACCGCGGTAGTGGTGCGCCAGCAGCACGAGCCGGATCGCCATCGGGTCCACGCCCTCGCCACGCAGCGTCGAGACGCGCACGAGGTTGCCCTTGGACTTGCTCATCTTCTCGCCGTCGTAGGCGACCATCGCCTGGTGCGTGGTGTGCGCTGCGAAGGGCCGCTCGCCCGTGAGCGCCTCGGCCTGCACGACCGACATCTCGTGGTGGGGGAAGACGAGGTCGGTGCCCCCGCCCTGCACGTCGATGCGCTCACCGAGGTGCTCCATCGCGATGGCCGTGCACTCGATGTGCCAGCCGGGTCGGCCACGGCCGAGCGCGCCTGCGTCCCAGGCCGGCTCGCCGTCACGCTCACCGCGCCACAGCATCGGGTCGAGAGGGTCGCGCTTGCCGGGGCGCTGCGGGTCACCGCCTCGCTCCGCAGAGAACTCGAGCATGGTCTCGCGGCTGAGGTGGCTCAGCTCCCCGAGCCCCCCGGCGGCGGTGAGGTCGAGGTAGGTGTCCCGGACGCCGGCCTCGACGACCTCGTAGGTGACGCCACGGTCCACGAGTGCCTGCACGGCCTCGATGATCACGGGCATCGACTCCATGACGCCCATGAAGTGCTCCGGAGGGATCACGCCCAGTGCGGTCATGTCCTCGAGGAAGAGGGCGATCTGGTCCTGCCCCAGGTCGCGCCAGTCGACGCCGTCACGGGCGGCCCGCTCGAAGAGCGGGTCGTCGACATCGGTGACGTTCTGCACGTAGCTGACCGCTCGGCCGCCGTCGCGCAGCGCGCGGTTGACCAGGTCGAAGGTCACGTACGTCGCGGCGTGGCCCATGTGGGTGGTGTCGTAGGGCGTCACCCCGCAGACGTAGAGACGCGCAGGGTCGCTCGCCTCGACCGGCGCCACCTCATCGCGCGCCACGTCATGCAGGCGAAGGGAGATGGGCTCTCCGGGGACGACGGGCAGGTGGGGGGTCGGCCAGGCTCTCACGCGGGACAGCCTACGAGGTCCCGATCACAACGGTGGCCACGGGATGGCCGGCCACTCCCCAGAGGGCTCCGGGTGGGTCCCCGTGACCAGCAGCGACTCCACCCGCGCGCCCAGTGCCTCCACCTCGAGGTGGGTGAGCAGCCCGGCGAGCTCGGCGACGACCTCGTCGCGCTCCAGCGCTCCCGCCAGGTGGGTGAGCCGATCCAGGTCCTCGGCGGGGATCGCCTCGCCCGCCCAGCCCCACAGGACCGTGCGCAGCTTGGGGTCGGCGCTCAGGCCCACCCCGTGGTCGATGCCCCACAGCCGGCCGTCGTGGAGCAGGAGGTGCCCGCCCTTGCGGTCGGAGTTGTTGAGGGCGGCGTCCAGGACGGCCATCGACCGCAGGCGGGGATCGTCGGGGTGCGACAGGAGGAGGGGGGACCCCCCTTCGTCCTCGCCCTCCAGGACCACGAGGTTGCCGTCCGGGACGGTGCCGGGTGGCGTCACCGCGACGGGGGTCGGGCACAGGCTGGTGACGTCACCGATCCATCGCTGCACCGCCCCCGGACCGGCCGGGCCGTCGCGCCACACCGTCTCGGGCACGAGGTCGAAGCCGCCGAGCGCGTCGATGCGCGATGCCGCCACCTCGCGCGCGGCGAGGGTGCCGTCGGGGAAGTCCCACAGGGGACGCTCGCCGTCGACCGGCTTGTAGGCGACCGTCACCGCGGGCGCGCCGGCGCAGCGCACCTCACCGACGAGGACGACATTGCTCGCGAGCGGATGACGGCCGAGGACGATGAGCTCACCGTCGGTGAGCGAAGGGGGTGTGCCCACGGCTCAGCGCTTGTAGCCGTTGGCTCGGGGACAGATGTGCCCACCCTCGTCGACCGGGCCGCCGCAGAAGGGGCAGGGCGGTCGTCCGGCGCGCACGACGGTCTCGCACCGCCGGGCGAAGGCGCGCGCCTGGGCCGGCGGCAGCCAGACCCGCAGCGTGCTGCGCTCCTGCGTCACGTCGAGCTCGTCGATCTCGTCGGGGTCGTGGTCGTGCGCCTCGATGACGACGACGTGCCGGTCGTCGTCCCACGACAGCGCGAGGGCGCTGACCCGGAAGTCCTCGGAGATGGGCGTGTCGAGCGGCGCGTTGTCGGCAGCCGCCGCCGCGGCCGCGATCGTGGCCTCGCGTCCTGCCACCTGGTCGAGGAGCTCCCCGATCCGCTCGGCGAGCACCTGCGCATGCAGCTTTTCGAGGGCGATCTGCACGCGGCGGGTACCGTCGCTGGCCTGGAGGAAGAAGGTGCGCTGCCCGGCAGGCCCCACCGTGCCCAGCACGAAGCGCTCCGGAGGATCGAACTCGACGACGGTCATGACCCCGACCCTAGTCCCGCGCCCCCGCCGACCGCCGCGTCCCCACCCTTCGTGGACTCGGCCTTGGGGGCTGGCGGACGAAGGGAGGAGCTCCCGGTGTCGTTGCTGCGCAGCAGCATCGGGCGCGAGTCGGTGTAGTGCACGACGGAGATGGAGGCCGGGTCGACGTGGACGCGCTGGAAGTCGTCGAGGGGCGTGCCCACAGCGTCGGCGATGATCGCCTTGATGATGTCGCCGTGGCTGACCGCGGCCCAGACCGCGTGCGCGCCGTGCTCCTCGCTGACGGCGGCATCGATCTCCCGGATCGCCGCGACCGCCCGCTGGGCCATCACCGCGATCCCCTCCCCGGGATAGGTCTCGCCGTCAGGGAAGACGGCCTCGCTCGGGGTGTCCTGGACGGTGCGCCACAGCGGCTCCTTGACCAGGTCCTTGAGCGAGCGTCCCGTCCACGCCCCGTAGCGGCACTCCCCCAGGCCTTCGTGGACCTGGGCCTCGAGTCCGTGGGCGCCGAGCAGGGGCTCGGCCGTCTCACGGCACCGCTGGAGCGGAGAGGACGCGAGGTGCACCAGGGGGGTGCCGTCGAGCCGGTCGACGAGGGCCGCCGCCTGGGCGATGCCCGTCTCGTCGAGGGCTACACCCTCCGTCCAGCCCGCCAGGACCCCTTGGGTGTTGGCGGTCGACCGCCCGTGCCGGATGAGGATGCAGTACGCCACGCCATCCACCTTAGGCGCCCGAGCCGAGGACGCCTGAGACGATGCCGGGATGATCGTCGACCAGGCTCGCTACAGCGCAGGACACCGCCAACCCTGCGAGGACATCGGGCAGGCACTCGAGGAGATCCGGGCGAGCGGTTCGCAGGACTTCCTGTGGATCGGCATGCGCGACCCCTCCGCCGAGACCTTCGACCAGGTCTCCGGCGCACTGGGCCTGCACCGGCTCGCCGTCGAGGACTCGGTCAAGGGCGACCAGCGGCCCAAGATCGAGCGCTACGGCGATGTGCACTTCGTCGTCCTGAGGCCGCTGCGGTATGTCGAGGCCACCTCCGACGTGGAGTCCGGGGAGATCATGGTCTTCGTCGGTCCCGACTACATCGTGACGGTCCGGCGTGGCGAGGCCAGCCCACTCGCCGGGCTGCGCAGCCGGCTCGAGGGCCACGGCCACGGCTCGCTGCGGCATGGTCCGTGGGGCGTCTTCCACGCGATCATCGACTTCGTCGTCGACCAGTACCTCGAGATCGAGGACGAGCTGCAGAGCGACCTCGACGACATCGAGTCGAGTGTCTTCTCCTCCGGCCGCACCGTCGACACCGGTGAGATCTACGCGCTCAAGCGCGAGGTCCTGGAGTTCAAGCGGGCCGCACTGCCGCTCGCCCGACCGTTGTCACAGCTTGTCGGGCCGACGACCCCGGTGCCCGGCGAGGAGCTGCGGCTGCTCTTCCGTGACGTCTTCGACCACCTGTCGCTGGTCAACGACAACACCGAGTCGCAGGACCGGCTGCTCTCCGACGTGCTGAGCGCCCACCTCGCCCAGGTCGGGGTCCAGCAGAACCAGGACATGCGCAAGATCTCGGCGTGGGCCGCGATGGCCGCCCTGGCGACGATGGTCGCCGGCGTCTACGGGATGAACTTCGAGGGCATGCCCGAGCTGTCCCTGAGCGTGCACGTCGGCGACGGCGAGCTCTACTACGGCTACCCGCTGGCCCTGCTGGCCATGGGGTCGCTGTGCTTCGTCCTCTACCGGCTCTTCAAGCGCTCCGGTTGGCTGTGACGCCGACGCCGGACCAGCGGCCCTCGACGAGGTGACTCAGCGCTTGGACTCGTCCGAGTCGTAGTCCTCGCCGTCGAGACCCGAGTAGGACTGGTCGCCCTCGTCGTCGTCGTAGTCGTCGTCCGAATCGTCATCGTCCGAGTCGTCGTCATCATCGTCGTCGTCGACCATGAACTGCTCGTCGACGACGACGAGAGGCGTCATCTCGCCGGTCGCGTCATGGAGGGCGTCGTCGTAGGCCTCGAAGGCATCTGCCAGGTCCTCGTAGGCGGCGACAACGGTCGGGTCGTCCTCGCCCCGACGCTGGGAAGATGCCTCGAGGTGGCGCTCGAGGGCGGCGATCAGCTGGTTGAGTGCGGGGCGCGGGTCGCTCATGGGCCTGACGCTACAGCCCTTGGGCCACAATGGCACTGATGCCCGAGTACGAGTTCCGCACCATCCAGTTCCCCCGGGGCGCTGGACGCGCTGCCATCCGCCAAGAGCTGACCGACCACGCCGAGTACGGCCACTGGGAGCTGCACCGCACGGTCGTCTACCTCAGCGGCATGCAGAAGGCTTGGCTGCGACGCAAGATCATCCGGGTCCCGCGTCCGCCGGCCTTCCCCTCGCGCTGAGTCGATCGGTCGACCCGCCTCAGCCCGGATCCACCGTCCGGGTTCTCTTGGCGGCATGAGGGCGGGATTTTCGTGTGGTCCTGGATGAGGGCGTGAGGGGGCCACCGGGCTGTCCGGTTCTTCCACTGCGGGTCCTTGGTCGCGCCCCGGTGGGGGCTGGGTGGTCAGGTCATCGCTGGGCTTGGTGGCCCGCAGGCGGTGGTGAACAGCGCTTCCCAGGCGTCCTGCCAGGGCCAGCCTTGGGGTAGGTGCATGCGTAGGCGTCGGGCGGAGCGGGCCAGCCGGGCCGGGACGGCGATCAGGTGGTTGCGGATGGTGGCGGTGGTGGCCTTGGCGTGGAAGAGCGAGGCCAAGGCTCCGGCGGCGCGCGTGAGGTTGAAAGCGATCGCGGCCAGCACCAGCCAGGCACTGTTGGCCGCGAACGACCCGGAGGGCGCGTGGGCCAGCGGGCCAGATCGTAGGTCGGCGTGGACCTGCTCGATGATGGCGTGAGCGCGGTGGGCGGCCTCCGCTTCGAGCATTCCCAGTGGGGTATCGGTGAACACGCCGTGGTGGCGATAGGTGGCGAACAGTTCGCCCTGCCCGGCGGGCACGGTCTTGGGGTTGAGCCGCTTGACCCGGCGCACGATCAGCCGGGCGGTGATGTGCTCGCTCTTGCGGCGGGAGGTGAACGCGGTGAAGGGAATCTCGGCGACCTCGGCGTCGGAGACCAGGCGTTGTTCCTCCTCGTCCCAGATCGCGTTCGGGTAGTGGATCGGGGTCCACGCCGACTCGGGAATGCTCGAGATCGCCGCGGTCACCGCGGTGTTGTTGCGGGCGGTGACGGAGAACCGGGCGCCGGCCCGGTGGGCTGCGGCGGCCACGTCGTGGCCGTAGTAGGCGCTGTCGGCGCGCACGACCAGCAGCCCGGTGGCCCCGGCGGCGCGGCTGGTGGCCAGCGCGTCGGCGACGAACTTGGCCGCGCCGCGGGCGGAGTTGGTGTTGCCCCGCCGCAGCCGGGTGCCCACGATCATCGGTGCGGCCAGCGGGGTGGAGAGCGTGGCGATCAACGCGTTCAGGCCCTTGACCTTGTTGTAGCCGTACCCGACGCCTTGCTTGGCGTAGCCGTGGGTGGCCTTGATCGTGTCGTCGACATCGAGGTAGGCGATCTGGTCGGCGCCGGCCAGGACCGGCGCGTGCCGGGTCAGGCCGCTCAGGAACCGGGAAGCGATCGCGTCCAGCTGCCGCACGTGCCCGAAGGAGAAGGTCCGCAAGAAGGTCCCCAGCGTCGAGGGAGCCCGTATCCCGGTGAACAGCCGGCCCATCCCGCCGTGGCGCAGCAGGTCCATGTCATCGATGGAGTCGGCGCCGGCGACCATCCCGGCCACCAGTGCCGGGACCTTCAGGTGCGCGTTGGCGCTACCGGGCTTGCTCAAACTCAGGTGCTCGGTGACCAGTGCCGCCAGGCCGGCGCGCTGCGCCAGCGCCATGGTCGGTGCCAGCCCGGCGCACGAGACCAAGTTGGGGTCATCGAAAACCGCGGACAGGTTGTGAGAGGATCGCATCTACCGGATGCCCCTTTTTTGCTCGGTGAACTGGAACCTTTGACAGTCCCAATTCTCCTCGCACGGAGGGGCATTCGCCTGTTCCGACCCGCACGATTCCCTACGTCACCGACACTTCATCGGTGGATCCGGGCTCAGCAGTCCTCGACGAGACGCCACAGCACCTTGGCGCCGAACTCCAGCGACTCCAGGGGCACGCGCTCGTCGATGCCGTGGAACATCGGTGCGAAGTCGAGGTCCGCCGGGAGGCGCAGCGGCGCAAATCCGTAGCCGGTGACGCCGAGCGTGGACAGCGCCTTGTTGTCCGTCCCACCGGAGAGGCAGTACGGCAGGATCGCCGCGTCCGGGTCCTCCGCCAGGAGTGCCGACCGCATCCGGTCGACGAGGTCCCCCTCGAAGGGGGAGTCCAGCGAGATGTCCTTGTGGTCGACGACGACCTCGACGTGCTCGCCGGCCAGCTCGCGGATGGTCGCCATGAGGTCCTCCTCGTGACCGGGGAGGAAGCGGCAGTCCAGGGCGGCGGAGGCGGTCTGCGGGATGACGTTGTGCTTGTAGCCGGCGTCGAGCATCGTCACGTTTGCCGTGTCCTGCAGCGCCCCTCGCACAAAACCGGCGGCCGGGCCGATGCGCTCCAGGAGCGCCTCGGCGTCCTCGTCGCTGTAGCCGACGCCGGTGAGCTCGGAGAGCCCGTCGAGCAGCCCGCGGACGGACACGATGAACTCGCGCGGCCACTTGTGGGCATCGATCCGCGAGATCGCCTCCGCCAGGTGGACGATCGGGTTGTCCGAGGTCGGGACGGACCCGTGCCCCGCGGTGCCCTTGGCCTCGAGGTGCAGCCAGGCGATCCCCTTCTCCGCGGTCTGCAGCAGGTAGGCCCGACGCGGCTCACCCTGCGCGTCCTCGACGGTGACGCTGTAGCCGCCGACCTCGCTGATCGCCTCGGTGACGCCCTCGAAGACCTCGGGGTGCTCCTTGACCATGAACTGGCTGCCCAGGACTCCCCCGGCCTCCTCGTCGGCAAAGAAGACGAAGAGCAGGTCCCGCGGCGGCACCGTGTCGGTGCGCGCCAGCTGCCGCACGCACGCGAGCATCATCGCGACCATGTCCTTCATGTCGACCGCGCCGCGCCCCCAGAGGCACCCGTCGCGCTCCACCCCGTCGAAGGGGGGAACGCTCCAGTCCTCGGCATTGGCCGGCACGACGTCGAGGTGCCCGTGGATGCACAGCGCACCCCGCTCGCGGTCGGCGCCGGGGATGCGCACCGCGACCGTGGTGCGGCCGGGGTCGGACTCGAAGACCTGCGGCTCCAGGCCCACCTCACGCAGCTGGGCGACGACGTAGTCGGCCGCCTCCCGCTCCCCCGGACCGTCGTGGCCGGGTCCGTAGTTGCTCGTGTCGATGCGCAGCAGGTCGCGGCAGATGCGCACGACTTCCTGCTCGGGCGCGGTGATCTCGCTCATGCCCGCAGCCTACGTGCGGCCCGGGCGGGCCGACCACCGTCGGCCGAGGAGCACCGACTGGTTGACTGACCGGATGCACGTCACCCGGATCGGCCTCACCCCGCTCAAGGGCGCTCGGCACGCCACGCTCGAGCGGGTCGCCCTGGGTCCCTCCGGCCCTGAGGGTGACCGGGTCTTCTGCCTCGTCGAGGCCGACCGGCCCCACGTCCTGCGGACGGTCGACAACCCGCGGATGCTGCTCGTCGACGCGGCGTGGGACGGGTCGACCCTCACGGTCGGCGCGCCCGGGCAGGGGGTCGTCTCAGAGGTCCCCGGCGCCACGGGTGAGGAGCTCGTGTGCGACTACTGGGGTCGTGATGCCCGGCTCGAGATCATGACCTCACGCCATGCGCAGCTCTTGGGACGGCACCTGGGGCGCGAGGTGCGTCTGGCCCGCACGAGCCGCCGCGGCGAGGTCGTCTACGGCGCGCCGGTCTCGATCGTCACGACGGGCGCCCTCGCGTCCTTGTCCGAGCAGGAGTCCGCGCGGTTCCGCGCCACCGTGACCATCGACGCAGAGCGCGACCCCGACCCGGGCACGGTGCTCGCGGTCGGTGGAGCCGTGGTGCGCGTACGCGCCGCCATCCCCCGGTGCCGAGTCATCGACCTCGACCCGACGACCGGACGACTCGACCGGACACACCTGGCCACCCTGGCGGGCCGGCCGCGCCCGGTCGGGCTGCTCCCCTTCGGCGTGGACGCGGACGTGCTCGTCCCGGGCACGGTCCTGACCGGGGATCGGGTTGCCGTCACGGGCGGCGGATGGAGCGAGGGTCAGCTCGCGTCGGTGGTGCCCTCGTAGAGCCCGATGTGGTTGCCATCGGGGTCGGCGAGGACGGCGAACCAGCTGGTCTCCGAGATCTGTGACTTGTCCATGACGACCGAGCCACCGGCCGCTGTGGCCTTGGCCAGCGTGTCCTCGATCGAGTCGACCTCGACATAGGAGCGTGGGTGCTCGAAGCCGTCGCCTCGCGGTGCCAGCCCGCCGCCGCTGATCTTGTTGGGCGCCTGCCACATGGGATAGCCCTCGTAGCCGGGGATCTCCGCGATCTGCCAGCCGAAGAGCCCGCTGTAGAAGGTCGTGGCCGCCTGGGTGTCGGCGACCGGGATGTCGATGTGTGTGATGTCTCCGTGTGCCATGTCCTCGAGCATGGCACCGGGGTGTGACAGCCGCCACCCTCCGGGCACGACGAAGGCCCGTACCCCCATGCGGTACGGGCCTTCGTCGAGCCGGGATCAGCTCAGGGTGAGCACCAGATGCTCGGTCTCCGGCTTGCGCGTGCTGCGCAGGCCGGCCACCACCTGGTCTCCTCCCTTGTCGATCACGAAGTCGACCTTGCCCGGGAGCAGGACCGGCTTCTTGAACCACACGTGGCTGGTGCTCGGACCGCTCGTGACGGGACCGATCGCACCAAGGACCCGGGCATAGGTCCACATGCCGTGCGCGATGGCCTGGGGGAAGCCCATCGCCTTGGCCGTCACCGCGCTCATGTGGATCGGGTTGATGTCACCCGAGGCCAGGCCGTAGGTGCGACCGAGGCCGCCCGGCAGGCTCCACTTCGCGGCTGCCTGCCCGGTCGGGATCGCCGGCGGCTGCTCGCCGCGCTCGGCCTCGGCATCGCCGCGACCGCGCGCGAGATAGGTCGCGCGACCCTCCCAGACCCGCTCCCCGTCGACGTCCACCTCGGTGACGAGGTCGACGACCTTGCCCTTGGGGTGGGCGCGCAGGTTGTCCGCCGACACGGTGATGTCGAGAGCCTCGTCGAAGCGGATCTCACGGTGGACCGTGATGACGTTCTCGACGTGGACCAGACCCATGAGGGGCAGGGGGAACCCCTTGCCCGCCATGAGCTGCATCTGCAGAGGGAATCCCACGACGTGCGGGTAGGTGTGCGGCAGCACGTCGCTGTTGTTGAAGCCGCAGATCCGCTCGTACTGGAGCAGGTCGCCCCGGTCGACCGAGTGGCCGACCAGTCGCAGCTGCGTGTCCGGCAGCGTCTTGCCCGTGGTCTTGCCGGGAAGTGCGGCCTTGGCGTAGATCGGACCCAGTGCCGGGATGCTCTTGACGGTCGTGACGGCCATCAGGCGCCCAGGATCATTTGACCGCACACGCGCACGGTGTCACCCGTGATCGCGCGGTTGCTGTCCCACGCGAACCAGCCGATCGTCTCGGCGACGTCGACCGGCTGACCACCCTGGGAGAGGGAGTTGGTCAGGCGGCCGATCTCGCGGGTGGCGAGCGGGATCTTGGCGGTCATCTCGGTCTCGATGAAGCCGGGCGCGACCGCGTTGACGGTGACTCCCTTGGCGAGGACCTGCGGGTCCTTGGCCAGGCTCGAGGTCATGCCGATGACGCCGGCCTTGCTCGCACCGTAGTTGGCCTGACCGCGGTTGCCCGCGATGCCGGCGATGGACGAGACGTTGACGATGTGCCCACCCTCGTTGATGGCCGGGACGAGCGCCTCGTTCATCTTCAGGATCGACAGCAGGTTGACGTTGAGGACCGAGCCCCAGCGGTCGGCGTCGGTGTTGACCAGGAGCTTGTCCCGGGTGATGCCGGCGTTGTGCACGACGATGTCGAAGCCACCGTGCAGCTGCGCGGCGTGCTCGACGATCTTGGTGCCTGCGTCCTCGGCCGTCACGTCGACCTGCAGCGCACTGCCACCGATCTTGTTGGCGACGTCGGCGAGCGGGCCGCCAGCGGCCGGGATGTCGACGCACACGACGGTCGCACCGTCGCGGGCGAGGACCTCGGCGATGGCCGCGCCGATGCCGCGGGCCGCGCCGGTGACGACGGCGACCTTGCCCTCGAGCGGGGCGTCCCAGCTCTGCGGCAGGTCGATGTCGGCGACGGCGTCACCGACGTGCACGACCTGCGCCGAGACGTAGGCGGAGCGTCCGGAGAGGAAGAAGCGCACCGCGGCCTCGGCGTTGGCGTCCGCGCCCTCGGCGACGTAGACCATGTTGGCCGTGCCGCCGGCGCGCATCTCCTTGCCGACGGAGCGCACGATGCCCTCGAGGGCACGGCGGGCCGCGGCCTCGGCGACGTCGTCGGTGTCTGCGACCGTACGGCCGATGACGATGACCCGTCCCGTGGGCGCGAGCGTCTTCAGTGCCGGGGCGAGGATCCCCCGGAGGGTCTCTAGGTCGGCCGGGGTCCTGGCCTGGGTCATGTCGACGATGACACCGGCGACCGAGGTCGACGGGGAGGTGGCGATCTGCACGCCGTCGGCGGACAGGACCTCGGTCAGCGCAGCGGCGACGGGCGCGTCACCGTGGCCGGCGAGGAGCACCGCGCCGTTGATGAGCGGTGCGCCCACCTTGTGGCGACGCAGGGTGGTCGGCCGGGGCAGGCCGAGGGTGTTGGCGATCTGCTTGCCCAGACCAGAGCTGACGAACTTGCCGTACTCGAATCCCATGTGGGTTGTCTCCTTGAGTGCGTTCGGGGAAGGCTCAGGCGCCTTCGAGGATGGCCACGACGCCCTGTCCACCTGCGGCGCAGATGGAGATCAGGCCGCGGCTGCCCGGACCCTTGGCGTGCAGCATCTTCGAGAGCGAGGCCACGATCCGACCGCCGGTGGCGGCGAAGGGGTGACCAGCAGCCAGCGAGGAGCCGTTGACGTTGAGCTTGTCGCGGTCGATGGAGCCGAGCGCGCCGTCACGGCCGAGCTTCTCGCGGCACCACTCGTCGCTCTCCCAGGCCTTGAGCGTGGACAGGACCGTCGCGGCGAAGGCCTCGTGGATCTCGTAGTAGTCGAAGTCCTGGAGGGTCAGGCCCTGACGCTCGAGCATCCGCGGGATGGCGTAGGCGGGAGCCATGAGCAGGCCCTCCGCGCCGTGGACGTAGTCCACCGCGGCGGCCTGGCCGTCGACGAAGTAGGCGAGCGGGGTCAGGCCCTGCTCGGCGGCCCACTCGTCGGAGCCCAGCAGCACGACGGACGCACCGTCGGTCAGCGGGGTCGAGTTGCCTGCGGTCATCGTCGCGTCATCGCCCTTGCCGAAGACCGGCTTGAGCTTGGCGAGCTTCTCCATCGAGGAGTCGGCGCGCAGGTTCTGGTCCCGGGAGACACCCATGAAGCTCGTCATGAGGTCGTCCTGGAAGCCCTCGTCGTAGGACCGCGCCAGGTTGTGGTGGCTCTTCATGGCCAGCTCGTCCTGCGCCTCGCGGGTGACGCCCCACTTCTTGGCCGTGATGGCCATGTGGTCGCCCATCGACAGGCCGGTGCGCGGCTCGACATTGGCCGGCGTGGAGATGCCGATATCGGTCGGGCGGATCTTGGCGAGGGCGAGGGCCTGCGCCTTGGCTCCCTTGACGCGGTTGACCTTGAGCAGCTTCTTGCGCAGGGACTCGCTCACCATGATCGGCGCGTCGGAGGCGGTGTCGACGCCGCCGGCGACACCGGCGTCGATCTGGCCGAGCTTGATCTTGTTGGAGACCAGGATGGCGGCCTCGAGCCCGGTGCCGCAGGCCTGCTGGAGGTCGTAGGCGCTGGTGGTCGGCGCGAGGGCGGAGCCGAGCACGGACTCACGGGTGAGGTTGAAGTCGCGGGAGTGCTTGATGACCGCACCGCCGACGACCTCGTCGAGGTGCTTGCCACCGAGGTTGTAGCGGGCGACGAGGCCGTCCAGGGCAGCAGTGAACATGTCCTGGTTGGACGCCTCGGCGTAGGGCCCGAACTGGCGGGCGAAGGGGATGCGGTTGCCACCGAGGACGGCAGCACGACGCGGCAGGTTGTTGGTCACCACGGGTCTCCTGGTCATGAGTTGGAGTTGGTTTTGGACCAGGGCGTGTGCCCTTGGTCCCAGACATGCACTTATACGATACGGACGGTAGCAGGTACCGCTAGTACCTGCTACCGTCCAGCATTGTGAGCACCACCACCGACGGCCGCAGCGCCCGCTGGGAGGCGCATCGTCAGGAGCGACGCAAGACGCTCGTCGAGTCGGCGATCCGCACCATCCGCAC
The DNA here is from genome assembly GCF_004295485.1 of Janibacter limosus. Taxonomy (NCBI): domain Bacteria; kingdom Bacillati; phylum Actinomycetota; class Actinomycetes; order Micrococcales; family Intrasporangiaceae; genus Janibacter; species Janibacter limosus. Next base: position 1,530,710 of record NZ_CP036164.1, read on the forward strand.
GCGGGGCGCTTCTGTGGGCATGGACGACATCGCTGCCGAGGCCGGGACCTCCAAGACGGTCTTCTACCGCCACTTCACCGACCGGCACGGCCTGTACCAGGCCGTCGCCGACCGTGTCGACGAGCTGATCCTGCGCGACATCGGGACGGTGCTGGGCGAGACGGCCAAGGGTGCCGGGCTCAGCGCCCTCGACCTGGACCCACGGTCGGTCATCCGCGCCGCGATCGACGCCTACCTGCAGCTCGTCGAGCGCGACCCCGAGCTCTACCGGTTCATCGTCTCGGCCCCCATCGTCGGCGCCGAGAAGTCCGGCAACGCTGCCCAGGCCGTCGCCAGTGCCACCGGCAAGATGGCCGGGCAGATCAGCGACCTCATCTCGGCCGCACTCGTCGACCGCGGCAACGACCCGGCTCCGGCCCGCCTGTGGGGCCACTCCCTCGTCGGGCTGGTCCGGGCCGGCGCCGATGCCTGGCTCGCCGGCCTCGCGGGGGACCTCGCCCGCGAGGAGCTCACCGACCAGCTGACCGACCTCGCCTGGTCGGGCATCAAGATCGCGTGGCGGCACAGTACTCACGAGTAGTGTCTGGTCATGTCCACGACCGACCACCCCGGCGTCGCCGCGCTGCGTGACCTGCTGCGCCTGCACACCGTCGCGTCCGATGACCCCGCGCTGACCGATCCTGCTCCCTTCGTCGAGCTGCGCCGACTGCTGCGCGAGCACTTCCCCCTGACGCACGAGATGGGCGAGGTCGTCGACGTTCCGCCGCACGGTCTGCTGATCCGGGTTGCGGCCGACGCCGACTCGCCCACGGCCGCTGCCGACCCTGTGGTGCTGATGGCCCACATGGACGTGGTTCCCCTGGGGGACGAGAGCCGCTGGGCGCATCCGCCACTCGCTGCCGAGGTCGTCGACGGTGCGGTCTGGGGTCGCGGGACCCTCGACGACAAGGGCCAGCTCGTGGCGGTCATCGCCGCGGTGGAGTCCCTGCTGGCGGACGGGCAACGCCCAGCACGCGAGGTCTGGCTCTCCTTCGGCAGCGACGAGGAGGTCATGGGCAGCTGCGCCGGCAGTGCCGTCGAGATCCTGCGATCGCGCGGCGTGGCACCGTGGTTCGTGCTGGACGAAGGGGGTGCCGTCGCCTCCGGCGCCTTCCCGGGCGTCACCCGCCCGCTCGGGGTCGTGGGGGTCTCGGAGAAGGGCGTCCTCTCCCTTCGCCTCACCGCCAGCGGTCGCGGCGGGCACGCCTCCAGACCGGCGAAGGGGGGTCCCGCCGCCCGAATGGCCGCCGCCATCACCCGGCTGGAGCGCCGCCCCTTCCCGCCCCACCTCTCCCCCGCGACCGTGGAGATGCTGCGACGCCTCGCGCCCCACCTGCCCGCACCCGTCCGTCCGGTCGCCGAGCGAGCGGGGCGCTTCCCCACCGCGCTGGCGCGCTTGATGGTCGCGGCCGGTCCCGAGGCCGCCGCACTCGCCCGGACGACGATCGCGGTGACCACCCTGTCGGGCTCGCCCGCCATCAATGTCACACCGACGTCCGTGCGGGCCGGGCTCAACCTGCGCATCGCCGTCGGCGAGACGACCACGGCCGCGACCGAGCGCATCCGGCGCATCGTGGGCAAGGACATCGAGGTCGAGGTGGCCGAGGAGCACGACCCGAGCCCGGTGTCGCCGGTCGACGACGCGGCCTTCGCGCTCCTCGAGCGCACGATCACCGCAGTCTTCCCGGAGGCGGTGCCGGTCCCCTACGTGATGTACGCAGCGACCGACTCACGGCACTTCACCCGCATCTGCCCACGCGTCTACCGCTTCGCTCCCTTCCGGATGAGCCCCGAGCAGCGCGAGTCGATCCACAGCCATGACGAGCGCATCGGCGTCGACGACTTCCTCGACGGGATCCGTTGGTACCGCACCTTGCTCGACTCCCTGGCCGGTGGCACGACCGACCATTCCGGCGCCACCGCATGAGTCCCACGATCTGGCGGATCGTCGGGTTCCTGGCCGCGGTGGAGATCGCCTCCGGCATCCTGCAGGGCTACTACACACCGATCTACAGCGACATCGCCGACCACCTCCACATCGCCGACGGCGACGTCAACTGGTTCGAGGCCGCACAGCTGATCGTGGCGGCACTCGCGGTGCCGGTCCTCTCACGGCTGGGTGACCTGCACGGGCACCGCCGCGTCCTGATCATCGCGACGCTGATCACTGCGGCGGGAGGCTGGCTGGTGGCCTTCGCACCGGGCTTCTGGACCTTCCTCATCGGCTGGGCCCTGCAGGGGGCGTACACCGTGTGGCTGCCGATGGAGATCGCGATCCTCCACGAGCGCTCCCGGGATGCCCCGGACCGACCTGCGCTCGTTCGCCGGGGCGCCGCCCTGCTCGTGCTGGCCCTCGAGGTCGGTGTCATCGCGGGCGCGCTGGGCGCCGGTGCGCTGCAACCGGCCCTGGGCATGACCGGCCTGCTGGCGGTCCCCGCGGCAGCGACGACCGTCGCGCTCGTGGCCATCGTCCTCGGCGTGCGGGACGAGTCCGCGCCGGCGACCGGGCGGCTCGACCTGCCGGGCACCGGGCTGCTCAGCCTCGGTCTGCTGCTCGTGCTCGGTGGCCTGGTGGTCGTCCGGCTGCAAGGGCTCGCAAGCCTCCTCGCGTGGGCACTCGTCGTGGCCGGCTGCGTGGTCCTCCACGTCTTCGTGCGCGTGGAGCGCGCCAGCGCGTCGCCGCTCATCGACGTGCGGGCCCTGGCCGCACCGGGCATGTGGCCGGTCCAGCTCGCCGCGGCGCTCTTCGGCATGAGCGTGCTCGGGGCCCAGATCCCCTTGTCGACCTTCGCCCGGACCGACCCGGCCGAGGTCGGCTACGGGCTCGGGGTGGACGCCGCGTCGATCGCCAACCTCATCGGGCTCTACGTCGTCTGCATGGCGATCGGCGCGCTGCTCTCCCCCTTCGCCGCCCGTCGACTCGGGGTCAGGTGGATGCTCGTCTCGTCCGCGGTCCTCGTGGCCATCGGCTACGCGACCTTCATCCCGCTGCACGGCGCGCTCGTCCACGCGATGCTCGCCATGGGCATCGCGGGTGTGGGCTCCGGCGCCCTCGTCGCCTCGCTCCCGGCAGCAGCGGCGGCGGTCGCCACCCATGGAGGCACCGCCGAGGCCGCCGGCCTGACCAATGCCACCAAGACGGTCGGTGGCTGCGTGGCCTCCGCGCTCTTCGCCGTCGCGCTGTCCTCCACCGGCAGCATCTCCGACCCGGCCGCCGGGCACGCGCCGCTGTCGGGGTACCTGGTCGTGTGGGGCATCTGTGCCGGGTCGGCGCTGCTGGCCGCACTCGCCCTCTCCCGACTGCCGGTGGCAGACACCGAGGCTGCGCGGGTCTAGCCGGACGCTTCGCTCGGCTGGGGCCGCAGCGCCGGCTCGCACTGCACGAGGTCGAGCGCGAAGTCGACGTAGGAGTCGGCCACCTGCTCGGGAGACATGCCACCGCCGTGCCGGTACCACTGCGGGATGGCGGTGCACATGGTCACGACGGCACGAGCTGCCTCCCGTGGGCGGGGCGTGCCGAAGGCCCCGGCGAGCGAGGCGGCGATGACCTCCGCGTCGATCTTGGCCTGCTCCTCGCGGCGAACTCTGGCGATGCGCTCACGCGCCGGGCCCGCCAAGCTGCGCATCTCCGTAGCACCGATGAAGCCCAGCTCGCGGCGGTGGCTGTGGAACAGCGCCTGGCACTCGACGAGAAGCGCGAACCGGGTCCATGGGTCGTGAGCCGCGTCGCTCGCCGCCGTGGTCCGCCGCTGCAGCTCCTCCATCGTCCGGTCGAGGATGGCCACGAGGAGCTGCTGCTTGCCGGAGTAGTAGTGGTACAGACCGGCGACCGACAGACCTGCACGCTCCGCGACCCCGCGCATCGTCGACCCGTGGTAGCCGACCTCGAGGAAACTCGCGAGGGCTCCCCGCAGTGCCGGGTCGAGCTCCAGGGGTTCGTAGTGGTGCCAGTCGCCGTGGCCCGCAGGGCCCGGCCCGGCGGGCGTGGTGCCCCAGCGCTCGTCTCTGATCGGCTCCGCGATGCCGACGAGAAGCCGATCGGCCCGCACACCCAGAGCGTCGGCGAGGACCACGACCCGCTCCGACGAGATGCCGACGCGGCCGTTCTCGATCGCGCTGACGGTGCCGATGCTGACGCCGATCTGGTGGGCCAGCTGCCGGACCGTCAGGCCACGCTGTCGCCGCAGCTCGCGCACGGCCCGCCCGAGCGCCCTGCGGTGCAGCGAGGGCTCCGCGCTCTGCTGCATCTGCCCCTCCCTTCCGCCCGAGATGGTGTCCACGGTGTTCAGATCCGCTGAACAGAGTTGTCGTTGACAACGCTACTGCCCGAAGCCACGGTAGTGATGTCCCGTGATGGACCAAGTGATTGTTCTGGAAGTCCGTGCTCAAGGAGGAGCCATGACCAACCCCGCACCCGACCTGACCGACCTGCTCAAGGACGCCCCGTCGAACTGGGGGAAGTGGGGGCCCGAGGACGAGGTGGGCAGCCTCAACTACCTCGGACCGGAGCAGGTGATCGCGGCCGCCGGCCTCATCCGCACCGGCAAGGTCTTCCCCATCCAGCGTCTCATCGGTGACCCCAAGGGTGATCCGGTCTGGCCCAGTCGCAAGCCGGCCGTGCGCACCCAGCTCCTCGACGAGTCGACCTGGGACAGCGACGACGCCCCAGCCTTCCCCGGCGGCCTGCACTACGCGGACGACAAGATCGAGGCCTTCCTGCAGGGGTCGACGCAGTACGACGCCCTCGGGCACGTCTGGTACGGCGGCAAGCTGTGGAACGGCTACGACGCACGGACCACCGTCGGCGGCATGGACAAGGCGAGCGTGCGGCCGATCGCCGACCGCGGCGTCGTGGGCCGGGCGGTTCTGCTCGACATGGCCCGCTACCGCGACAAGGACGCCTTGGGCTCGGCCGAGACCTACACGCACGAGGACCTGATCGCATGCGCGGCGCAGCAGGGCGTCGAGCTGCGCAAGCGCGACATCATCGTCATCCGCACCAACTACCTGGCGCTCTTCTTCGAGCTCGGTGACGCCTTCTACGACGACTTCTGCGAGCCGGGCCTGCAGTACAGCCCCGAGCTGGTGCAGTGGTTCGCCGACATGGAGATCCCCAACCTCGTCACCGACACGATCGCCAACGAGGTCACGACCGACCCCGACACCGGCGTCGCGCTCACCCTCCACAACGCGCTCATGCGCAACCTCGGCATCGCCTTCACCGAGATCGTCGATCTCGAGCAGCTCGCGGCCGACTGTGCCGACGACGGGGTCTACGAGTTCTTCTACGCCGCCGCCCCCCTCAAGGTCCACCGCGGCAGCGGGGCCCCCGTGAACCCCATCGTCATCAAGTGAGGCGAGGATGACCGCATACGACGACCAGCCCTGGCTTGGTCTCTACGGGGACCAACCTGCCACGCTCGAGCCCGAGCACGACTCCGCACTGGCGATGTTCCGGGCAGGCGTGGCGAGCGATCCGGATGGAGATGCCATCCGGTACTTCGACGGGGTCATCAGCCGCCGGCAGCTCGACGAGATGAGTGATGCTCTGGCCTGCGGCTTGCTGGCCGAGGGCTTCGCCCCCGGCGATCGTCTGGCGGTCTACCTGCAGAACATCCCGCAGTTCGTCATCGCGATGGTGGCTGCGTGGAAGGCCGGCGGGATGCTCGTGTCGATCAACCCGATGAGCAGGCAGCGCGAGCTGCGCTACCTGCTCGCGGACTCCGGCGCGAGCGTCCTGCTCGCCCAGGAGGGGCTGTACGACGAGATCGCCCGGGAGGTCGTCCCTGAGTCCCCGGTACGTCTGGTCCTGACCACCAGCGAGCTCGAGCACCAGACCGAGGCGGACGAGCGGCTCTTCGCGGGCACCACCCGCGGGCGGCACGAGGGGACGACCGACCTTGCGGCGCTGATCGAGCGTCACCGGGGCGAGACACCGCCGGCCGTGCAGCCGACCGCGCAGGACGTCGCCTTCCTCACCTACACCTCGGGCACGACCGGCCAGCCGAAGGGAGCGATGAACACCCACGGCAATGTCGTCTTCACCGCGATGGTCTACCGCGACTGCGCGATGTTCGCCCCCGGCGGGTCGGTGCTCGCGATCGCCCCGCTCTTCCACATCACCGGGCTCATCGGGCACATCGCGATCAGCATGCTCGCCCCGATGCCGCTCGTGCTGGCCTACCGATTCGATCCCGCGGTCATGCTCGACACCCTCGTGCGGCACCGGCCCACATGCACGATCGGGGCGATCACCGCCTTCAACGCGTTGCTCGACCACCCCGACTTCACCAAGGACCACTTCTCGTCGCTGCAGACGGTCTACTCGGGGGGCGCGGCGATCTCGCCGACCGCCGAGCGGCGCTTCCTGGAGGCCACCGACCGGCAGGTCCACAACGCCTACGGACTCACCGAGACGACGAGTCCCATGACGCTCACCCCCTTCGGAGCGGCATCGCCGGTAGACCCGACCTCGGGAGCGCTGTCCGTCGGCGTTCCCGTCCCCTCGACGATCGTGCGCATCCAGGACGACGACGGGCGGGACCTCCCGCTCGGCGAGGTCGGCGAGATCGTCGCGGAGGGACCCCAGGTCGTCGCCGGCTACTGGGACAAGCCCGACGAGACGGCCGCCTCCATGCCCGGAGGCGCGCTGCACAGCGGCGACGTGGGGTTCATGAACCAGGACGGCTGGATCTTCATCGTCGACCGCAAGAAGGACATGATCAACGCTTCTGGCTACAAGGTCTGGCCGCGCGAGGTCGAGGACGTCCTGGCCGAGCACCCAGCGATCCGGGAGGCGGCCGTCGTCGGTGTCCCTGACGACAAGCGAGGTGAGACGGTCAAGGCCTTCGTCAGCCTCCGCACCGGTCAGCACGCCGATCCGGAGGAGATCATCGCCTTCTGCAAGGAGCGCATGGCGGCGTACAAGTACCCCCGCCAGGTCGAGGTCATCGAGGATCTGCCCAAGACCGTCACCGGCAAGATCCTGCGCAGGCAGCTTCGTGGGTGACCTGTCGACCACGCTCGGCGACGAGGACCTGCCGGGTCTCCCCCTTCGTCGCCTCCGCCCCTACCTGCGCGAGCAGGTGCCCGAGATCAGCGACCCTCGCCTGCGCGCATCGCTGATCTCGGGAGGGCGCTCCAACCTCACCTATCTGCTCACGGACGGGCGGTCCCGCTGGGTGCTGCGCCGGCCGCCGCTCGGGGCGGTCCTGGAGACCGCTCACGACATGGGCCGCGAGTTCCGGATGATCGACGCCCTCCACCCCACCGGCGTCCCGGTCCCACGGCCCGTGCACCTGGCCGGCAGGGAGGGTGAGAGCGTCCTGGGAGCGCCCTTCTACATCATGGGCTTCGCCGAAGGGAGCATCCTGAGGGAGCGCGACCAGCTCCTCTCCGTGGCGCAGCCCGCGGACCTCGCGAGGCAGCTCATGCGGACGCTCGCGTCCCTCCACGACGTGGTCCCCGACGAGGTCGGCCTGGGCGATCTCGGCCGACCCGACGGGTACCTCGAGCGGCAGCTCGATCGGTGGCTGCGTCAGGTCGCGTCCATCAGCTCGCCCCTCCTGCCACGCTTCGAGGCGATCGCCGACGCGTTGCGCGGGGCCCTCCCGCAGACGCAGCGTACGAGCCTGGTGCACGGCGACTACCGACTCGACAACGTCGTCGTCGACGCGGACGGAGGCATCAACGCGGTCCTCGACTGGGAGATGGCCACCCGCGGGGATCCCCTCGCCGACGTCGCCAACACCCTCGTGTGGTGGGACGGCATGCGCGATCTCGACTCCCCCGTCGCCACTCACCCCGGCGACGTCCCGGGCTATCCGGCGCGCGAGGTCCTCGTCAGTGCCTATGCCGAGATGTCCGACCTCGACCTGAGTCGGCTCGACTGGTACCTCGACTTCGCCTCCTACAAGATCGCCGCGATCTTCGAGGGCATCCGCCACCGGCACGACGCCGGGCATACCGTCGGCGATGGCTTCGACCGCCTCGGCCCACTCGTGCCCCACCTGCTCGACTCCGCAACGGCCGGGACAGCCGGCCTCCACACCCGAGGACGACGATGAGCAACAACGCGCCCCTCCCGCTGCCCCCGCCCTCCACGCGCGCCGAGGAGCTGCGCCGCACGATGCAGGACTTCATGCGTGACGAGGTGCTCCCGGCGGAAGCCACCTACGCCCGTCAGCGCGCAGCGGGCGACCTGCACGACCCTCCAGCCGTCCTCGAGGACCTCAAGGCACGAGCCAAGGTGCTCGGCCTGTGGAACTCCTTCCTCCCCGCCGAGTCCGGTCTGACCCAGCTCGAGTACGCCCCGATCGCGGAGCTGGCCGGATGGAGCCTCGAGCTCGGACCGGAGGCGATCAACGGCGCGGCACCCGACACGGGCAACATGGAGCTGCTCCACCTCGTCGGCACCCCGGAGCAGCAGAAGGAGTGGCTCGAGCCGCTCCTCGACGGGCGGATCCGGTCGGCCTTCGCGATGACCGAGCCCGAGGTCGCGAGCAGCGACGCGACCAACATCCGCACGATCATGGTGCGCGATGGCGACACCTATGTGATCAACGGCCGCAAGTGGTGGACGAGCGGCGCGATGGACCCACGGTGCCGGGTCCTCATCGTCATGGGGCGCACCAACCCCGACGCGCAGACCCACCGGCAGCAGTCGATGATCGTCGTCCCCATGGACACCCCCGGCGTGCGGGTCGTGCGGGACCTGCCCGTCTTCGGCCACCACGACCAGCACGGTCACGCGATCGTCGAGCTCACCGATGTGCGCGTACCCGTCACCAACCTCCTCGGGGACGAAGGGGGTGGCTTCGCCGCCGCGCAGCTGCGGCTCGGACCCGGTCGCATCCACCACTGCATGCGGGCCCTCGGCGCGGCCGAGCGCGCACTGGCGCTGATGGTCGCCCGCTCGCAGAGCCGCATGGCCTTCGGCGGTCCGCTGAGCGACCAGGGTGTCGTCCAGCAGCAGATCGCCGAGTGCCGGTTGGAGATCACCCAGGCCCGTCTCATCTGCCACCAGGCGTGCCAGGTGATCGACACCGAGGGCAATCGGGAGGCGCGTCACCTCGTCGCCATGGCCAAGATCGCCGTGCCGCGCGCCGCCACTCGAGTCATCGACCGCGCGATCCAGGTGCACGGCGGTGCAGGCATCACCGATGTCACGCCGCTGGCCAGCATGTACGCCTGGCACCGGGCGATGCGCCTCTTCGACGGACCCGACGAGGTGCACCTGCGCTCGCTGGCCCGAGCGGAGCTCGGCCGCCAGCCCGACCTGCCGCCGGGAGAGGTCGTCGTCCCGCGGTGACGAGGGGCTCGGGTGCTCCTAGGACCCATGCCCAGACGCGATCTGCGACGATGCGAGGTATGAGCGCCGAGCAGACCAAGGACCCTGTCGCCGAGCAGATCCGGGCCGTCCTCGACGGCCGGTGGGAGTCCATCAGGCAGCAGCTGCGTGCCGATGAGCGCTTCCCCGTCGCGCAGCCCGACCTGCGACTGGGGCTGGACGAGCACCGCCAACGCACCCTGGACCTCGTCACCGGCCTGAGTGCGACCGAGCTGGTGCGAGCCACCCTCCCGGAGTCCCTCGGGGGCACCGGCGACGTCGGCGCCTCGGTCACCGGTCTGGAGATGATCGGGCACGGCGACCTGTCGGTCTTCGTCAAGGCGGGCGTGCAGTTCGGCCTCTTCGGCGGGGCGATCGCCAACCTCGGCACCGACCGTCACCACGAGCGCTACCTGCCGGGTATGGCAGACCTGTCGCTGCCGGGCTGCTTCGCGATGACCGAGACCGGCCACGGCTCCGACGTGCAGTCGATCCTCACGACCGCGACGCACGACCCGGAGACCGACGAGCTGGTGATCCACTCCCCTTCGCCCGCCGCCCGCAAGGACTACATCGGCGGAGCCGCCCGCGACGCCCGGCTCGCCGCGGTCTTCGCCCAGCTCGTCGTCGGTGGGGAGAACCACGGCGTGCACTGCGTCCTCGTCCCAGTCCGCGACGAGGCGGGCTCCCCCCTTCGCGGTGTGACGATCGGCGACTGCGGCTCCAAGATGGGGCTGCTCGGGGTGGACAACGGCCGGCTCCTCTTCGACCAGGTCCGGGTACCGCGCGAGAACCTGCTGGGCAGGTACGGCGACATCGACGAGCAGGGTCGCTACTCCTCCCCCATCGAGAGCGTCAACCGCCGCTTCTTCACCATGCTCGGCACCCTCGTGCGCGGTCGGGTCACCGTCGGCGCCGGTGCGGGGGCCGCCGCCCGCAGCGCCCTGACGATCGCCGTCCGCTACGGCCTGCAGCGCACCCAGTTCCACTACCCCGACGGGGAGCACGAGGTGGTCGTCATGGACTACCGCGCCCACCAGCGCAAGCTGCTCCCTCGCCTGGCGAAGTCCTATGCGCTGGCCCTCGCGCAGAACGCCCTGGTGGAGAAGCTGGCCGCCATCAACTCGGGTGAGATCACCGACGAGCCCTCCCAGCGCGAGCTCGAGGCCCGCGCGGCCGGGCTCAAGGCGATCATCACCGAGCACGCCACGGACACCATCCAGGCCTGCCGCGAGGCCTGCGGCGGAGCCGGCTACATGACGCTCAACCGGTTCGCCGACCTCAAGGCCGACACCGACGTCTTCACCACCTTCGAGGGCGACAACACGGTCCTGCTGCAGCTCGTGGCCAAGGGCATGCTCACCGAGTACAAGAGCGACTTCCAGGAGCTCGACACCCGCGGCGCGATCCTCTTCGGGGCCCGCCAGGTGACCACGTCGGTCATCGAGCGCACCATCGGCGGCTCGCTCATCCAGCGTCTGATCTCCGGGGCCCCGGGCAAGGACGGCGACGACGCGCTGCTCGACCGTGGTGGGCAGCTGGCCGTCTTCGAGGACCGCGAGTCGCACCTCACCGAGACGCTCGCCATGCGGCTGCGCCGGGCGGGCGACGACGACGCCGACTCCTTCGCGGTCTTCAACGACGCCCAGGACCACCTGCTCGAGGCGGCCCGCGCCCACGTCGACCGGGTCACGCTCGAGGCCTTCGTCAGCGCCATCGACGAGGCACCGCAGGGACCGGGTCGTGACCTGCTCGACCAGGTGTGCGACCTTTTCGTCTTCAGCACCGTCGAGGCCAACCGGGCGTGGTTCATCGAGCACGGCCGGCTCAGCTCCAGCCAGTCGAAGGGAGTCGTGGCCCGGGTCAACGAGCTGTGCGGTCAGCTGCGGCCCCACGCCGCGACGCTCGTCGCCGGCTTCGGCATTCCCGACGCCTGGCTGACGACCGAGATGATGGCGGACCTCGCCACGTTCTGAGGGCGCCGAGTCTGAGCAGACCTCCCCGAAGGGAGCGACCTCACCGCGCGCGGACGACCCGGCCTTCGTCCCACACGGGGCCGTCGGTCTCGCGCACCCGACCGTCCGCCCCGTAGACGAGGTAGCGGTCGAACCCGCGGGCGAACCAGCGGTCGTGCGTGACGGCCAGGACCGTCCCCTCGAAGGCGTCCAGGCCCTCCTCGAGCGCCTCGGCTGACTCGACGTCGAGGTTGTCGGTCGGCTCGTCGAGGAGGAGCAGCGTGGCGCCGGACAGCTCGAGCAGCAGGATCTGGAAGCGCGCCTGCTGACCGCCGGACAGCGACTCGAAGACCTGCTCGCCCTGGTGGGCCAGCTCGTAGCGGTCGAGGACCCGGCTGGCGGCCTCGCGCCCCAGACCCGAGCGGTGGTCGTCGCCACGGTGCAGGATCGCCAGCAGCGTGCGACCGACCAGCTCCGGGTGCTCGTGCGTTTGCACGAACCAGCCCGGGCGCACCCGCGCGCCGAGCCGGGCCAGGCCCGTGTGCGCGACGGGAGCGATGTGCGCCTCCCCGACCGGGAGGTTGTCGATCTCGGGGTCGGTGCCACCGGCGGCGAGCAGCCGCAGGAAGTGCGACTTGCCCGATCCGTTGGACCCGAGCACGGCCACTCGCTCGCCGTACCAGACCTCCAGGTCGAAGGCCTGCATGAGATCGGTCAGCTCGAGTCGCTCGCAGACGACGGCGCGCTTGCCGGTGCGGCCGCCGTGCAGGCGCATCGTCACCTTCTGCTCGCGCGGCTGCTCGGACGGCGGCCCCTCGGCCTCGAATCGGGCCAGTCGGGTCTGCGCGGACTGGTAGCGCGTGGCCATGTCGGAGTTGTACTTGGCCTTCTGCTTGTACATGAGCACCAGCGCCTTGAGCTTGGCGCGCTCCTCGTCCCAGCGCTTGCGCAGCTCCTCGAAGCGGGCGAAACGCTCCTGACGGGCCTCGTGGTAGCTGCCGAAGTCGCCCGGGTGCGTCCAGACGCGGTTGCCGGCGCTGCCGAGCTCGACCGTGACGACGCGGGTCGCGGTGTTGGCGAGCAGCTCACGGTCGTGGCTGATGTAGAGGATCGTCTTGTCGCAGGCGCGGATCTGCTCCTCCATCCAGATCTTGCCGGGGACGTCGAGGTAGTTGTCCGGCTCGTCGAGCAGGAGCACCTCGTCGGGCCCGCGCAGGAGGTACTCGAGCACGAGCCGCTTCTGCTCACCACCGGAGAGCGTGGACAGCTCCCGGTACTTGCACCGCTCGAAGGGGACGGCGAGCGCGGCGATGGTGCACACGTCCCAGACGACCTCCTGGTCGTAGCCGCCGGCATCGCCGTAGTCGGACAGCGCGGTCGCGTACTGCATCTGGGTGCGCTCGTCCTCGGTCTCCATCAGGCGCAGCTCGAGCCGGTCGACCTCGGCGGCGGCGTCGCGGACCGCCTTGGGAGAGACCGACATCAGCAGGTCGGCGACGGTGGGCGCCTCCCCCAGCCCGGCCCCGACGTGCTGCCGCATGATGCCGAGCCCACCGGTGCGGGCGACCGCCCCGGCGTGCGGTGTCAGCTCACCGGTGATGATCCGCATCAGGGTCGTCTTGCCCGCGCCGTTGGCCCCCACGAGCGCGACCTTGGCGCCCTCGCCGACGCGGAAGGAGACCTCGTCGAGCAGCACCCGCCCGTCGGAGAGCTCGTACCTGACACCGGCCACGTCGACATGTCCCACGAAGGGAGATCATCCCCCATCGCGACGTCCTCACCAACGGGTTAACCGCACGACCTCAAGGAGATGCGCATCCGCGGGCGCACGACCTCAAGGAGATGCGCATCCGCGGGCGCACGACCTTAAGGAGATGCGCACCCGCGGGCGCACGACCTTAAGGAGATGCGCACCCGCGGGCGCACGACCTCAAGGAGATGCGCACTCAGGGCCGCACGACCTTAAGGAGATGCGCACTCAGGGCCGCACGACCTCAAGGAGATGCGCACCCGCGGGCGCACGACCTCAAGGAGATGCGGGTCAGCGCACGGCGAGGATGCGGTGCTCCTTGATCGACATGACCAGGGCGATGATCCAGCCGACGACGGTCCAGCCCAGGAGCAGGTTGATCCAGAAGACCGACCACGCGTTGTGGGTGCCGCGCACGGCGGCGATGGCCCACGGCAGCATGTAGCCGGCGGTGAGGATGGCGACGATGATCGCCACGGGAGCGCTGACGACGCGCGTCTTCTGGTCAGTCACGATGCGAGGCATACCGCCAGCCTACGGTCACAGGCTGATGGTTCCCCGGACCAGGGTGGTGGTCGCCCCGCCGACCCAGACCGCCCCGTCGTCGTCGCCGTCGATGGTGACGACACCCTCGCGGCCGACCCTGCTCCCCTGGGTCGCGGTGTAGCGCTGCGGGGCCTCTCCCGTGCCGATCAGCCACTGGGCGATGCTCGCGTTGAGGCTGCCCGTGACCGGGTCCTCGACGGCCAGGTCGCCGACCAGAGCGCGGGTCTCGTAGAGCGCCTCGCCCCCAGTGGGGTGGAACCCGACCAACCCCAGCTTGTACCCCCGCAGCCGTGACCAGTCCGGCTCGAGAGCCAGCACGTCATCGGCGCTCGCGAGCCGGATCGCCAGCCAGCCGGGTCCGTTGTCGACCCACTGGTGCGACACGACGGCCTCACGTCCGATCCCCAGCCCCTCGCAGATGATCTGGAGGTCGGCCTCGCCGACGGGCCCCTCACGCACGATCGGGGGCGCAGCGAAGGCCAGGCCGACCTCCCCCCTTCGCACGTCGATCAGGCCCGCAGCGCACTCCTGCACCACGCGGCCCTCCGCACGAGGGACACCACCGTGCTCGAGCCAGGCATGAGCCGTGCCGAGCGTCGGGTGCCCGGCGAAGGGGAGCTCCCGGGAGGGGGTGAAGATGCTCACCCGGTAGTCCGCGGCGCTGGTCGTGGGCGGCAGGACGAAGGAGGTCTCGGAGAGGTTGGTCCACAGTGCGACGCGTTGCATCTGCTCGTCGTTCAGACCGTCCGCGTCGACGATGACCGCGAGCGGGTTGCCGCGGTAGGGCTGCGAGCCGAAGACGTCGACCTGGGCGAAGGGGCGGGTGCGGGGCATGCCGTCATCATCGCGCAGGCAGGATGGAGACATGAGCGACCACGCCGCCGTGTACCTCGACCACAACGCCACGACCCCGATCGCGAGAGAGGTCGCGGACGCGATGTGGCCCTACCTCACGCAGCACTTCGGCAACCCGTCGAGCGCGTCGCCACAGGGCCGCACGGCCCGCGCCGCCGTCGACCGGGCCCGCGAGCAGGTCGCTGCCGTGATCGGGGCGCACCCCGACGAGGTCGTCTTCACCTCCGGAGGCACCGAGTCCAACAACCTGGCCATCCGGGGCAGCGCTGCCGTCGCCGCGACCCACGTGGCGGTGACCTCTGCGATCGAGCACCCAGCGACGGCGGAGCCGTTGGCCCACCTCGCCGCCCAGCACGGATGGGTCGTCCAGGAGCTCCCGGTGGACGTCGAGTGCCGGGTCCGCAGTGACGAGATCCCCTCTGGCCCGGTCGGGTTGGGCACGCTGATCCTGGCGCACAACGAGACCGGCGCTCTCCAGCCGATGGCCGAGTTCGCCGAGCGCATCCACGCGGCCGGTGGCGTGGTGCATGCGGACGCGGCCCAGAGCATCGGCAAGGTCCCGGTCGCGGTCGACGACCTCGGCGTGGACCTGCTGTCCATCGCCGGGCACAAGCTCTACGGACCGAAGGGGGTCGGTGCCCTCTACGTGCGTCGTGGCACGCCGCTCGCGCCGGTGATCCGTGGCGGCGGGCAGGAAGGGGGAATCCGCCCCGGCACCGAGGACGTCGCCAGCATCGTCGGGCTCGGCACTGCCGCCGACCTCGCAGCGCAGCTCCTGCCGACGGAGGCGGTGCGGCAGAGCGCCCTGCGAGACCTGCTGTGGGACCGGCTGGGCGCTGCCGTCCCGGGCCTCGTCCGGGTCTCACCCGTGGAGCGCTGCCTGCCCAACACCCTCATGGTGGCGGTGCCCGGTCAGGTCGGCGCTCAGCTGCTCGAGTCGATGAGCGGCCTGTCGGCCTCCACCGGCAGCGCGTGCCATGCCGGGACCCACACGCCGTCAGCCGCCCTGCTGGCGATGGGGATCGACCACGACGTCGCGCTCGGTGCGCTGCGGCTGAGCCTGGGCAGGTCCACGACGCGCGACGAGATCGAGCACGCGGCGTCGAGGATCATCGAGGCGATCCGGGGTGACGACGCACCGACCGGGTGACTCAGCCCGTGACTGCGGCCAGCCGCCACAGCGAGGTGATCTCCCCACGGCGGGCCTCGTGGAGCGCGTCCTTGGCATCGCTCGCCCGCCCGTGGCGCGGCACGGTCTCGAGGCGGTCGACGACCTCCAGCCCGGCATCGGCGACCCAGCCGAGCAGCTCCTCACGCGTGCGCAGCCCGAGTCGCTCGGCGAGGTCGGAGAGGACCAGCCAGCCCTCGCCGCCCGGCTCGAGGTGGTCGGCGAGACCGCTGAGATAGCGCCGGAGCATGTCGGACCCCGGGTCGTAGATGCCCGCCTCGAGGGCGGAGGTCGGCTCGCCCGGCAGCCACGGCGGGTTGCACACGACGAGGTCGGCGCGGCCCTCGGGGAAGAGGTCCGCCTCGACCGCGGTCACCTGCTCCGAGGCGCCGAGCCTGGCGATGTTGTCGCTCGCGCTCGTGACGGCCCTCGGGTTGATGTCGGTGGCCACGACCCGGGCGATGCCTCGCCGAGCCAGGACGACCGCCAGGACACCGGTGCCCGTGCCGAGGTCGAAGGCGGTCTGCGGGAGCGGGTCGCCCAGGGGCGCGTTGACGACGAGGTCGACGTACTCGCCCCGCACGGGCGAGAAGACGCCGTAGCCGGGGTGGACGCTCTCCCCCAGCCCCGGGACGTGCACCCCCTTCGCCTGCCACTGGTGGGCACCGATGACCCCGAGGAGCTCGGTGAGGGCGATGACCTTGCCGCTCGGCTCGCCGTAGGCGGCGGTGGACGCGGCACGCACGTCAGGGGCGCGGCGCAGGTCGAGCGAGTGGTCCGCCTCGAGCTCGACGAGCAGCCGGCCCAGGAGGGTGGCGCGCTCGGTGCGCACGGCGCGGTGGTCGGCGAAGGTCACCCCGCCGCGCTCACGGCGAGCCGTGCGCCGCTGCACGCGACGATCCAGGGCCTTGAGCAGCTGTCGGGCGTTGTGGTAGTCGCCGCGCCAGAGGATCGCGGTCCCGGCGCGCACCATGCGCATCGCCGTGTCCGCCGTCAGGGCGTCCTGCGCGACGACGACCTTGGTCGGGGCGGGGGCGCCGCTCTCGGAGTGCCACCCGGTCAGCCGATCGGCCCCGTCCTCGACCCAGCTGATGTTGTCCATGGTCACGCGAGTCTAGGTGCTGGCCCCGGGAGCCCGGGGCCAGCACCGTGGTGGCTCAGCCCCGGAGCGAGGTCAGCAGGGTGTCCAGCGCGGCTGTCTCGGCCGCCGTGTCGGGTGACGGCGCCCGCACGCTCTGCAGGACGCCGTCGATCTGGCCGTCGAGGAGGGTCCAGGCCTGGCCGTCCTTGGGCTGCAGTCGGGGCTGGTCGGCGTCCCACGTCGTCTCGAGGGTCTTGGCCGACGTAGTTGCCGCCTTGTGATCGCCCGCGGCCACTGCCGAGCGGGTCGTCGTGACCACGCGCTCGAGCCGGCCGATGTCTCCCTTCGGGAAGTGCTTGACGGTCTGGGCCGGGGTGAGGTGGATGCTCGCTGCGGCCGCGGAGCTGCTCTCGCCCTCTGCCGCCGCGGCGGCGTGCGGCTGCTGCGAGGTGTGGTGGAGCAGGAGCGCCGCGGCGAGCGCCGCCACCGCGTACCCGGCCAGGACCAACCGCTCCCGGGTGCGGCTGCGACCGTGCACGCCGACCCCTGCCGGCTCGGACGCCGGCGTCACGTCGGCGTGCGACCAGCTGAGCCAGACCACGGTCGCCGCGATGGCCACGAGGAAGATGATGCTCGTCAGCGCGGTCCCCAGACCCAGACCCTGCTCCGAGCGGGGGGTGGCCAGCCAGTCGCCGATGTTGGCGCCCAGCGGACGGGTGAGGATGTAGGCCAGCCAGAAGGCGAGGACGGGCTGCCCACCCAGTCGCCACCCCACGACGGTGATCGCGATGAGGGCGGTGGGCAGGAGGACCGACATGCCGGGTCCCCAGCCGGTCAGGTCGAGCGTCCAGTCACCGGCGGCCGTACCCAGGGCGAAGGTCACGAGGACCGCCAGCCAGTAGAAGGCCTCACGGGGTGTCGAGGTGATGCTGTGGATCGACAGGGTCCGCTCCCGCATGAACCAGACCCCGAAGACCACCGCGAGCACGGCCGAGAAGACCGTGGTGCTCACCACGAGCGGCACGCCGCGACTGTCGGTGAGGATGTCGGTGTAGAGGGTGCCCGTGATGCTGACGACGACGACGGTGAGCCAATAGGCAGCAGGCACATAGCGCCGCAGTCGCAGCTGGACACCGAGCACGACGACCAGGACGACGGTGAAGATCAGGGAGGTGTTGACCAACCCCACCCCGAGCGTCATGTTGATCCAGTCCGCGAAGCTCTCGCCCACCGTCGTGCACAGGATCTTGATGATCCAGAACCAGATGGTGATCTCGGGGACCTTGTTGAGCATTGCTCGGGTCCGGACGTCGGGTATCGAGGGTGCTGTGTCAGTTCTCATGCCCGGGAGGATTCCTCGGCGAGCCCGCCATCCACCTGATCGGATGTCGGCTCCGACGTCGCCGTCGGGCCGGCGGGCCGACCACCCGAGCGACGAGCCCGCAGCAGCGCGATGCCTGCGGGCACCAGGGACAGGCCGACGATCGCGAGGGTCACCATCTCGACGTGGGCCGCGATGAAGGGGATCCCACCGAGGAAGTAGCCACCGACCAGCATGCTGGCCGTCCAGAGCAGCCCGCCCGCGACGTTGTAGGCCGTGAAGCGTCGGCGGGGCATCTGCGCCGCGCCGGCCACGACGGGGGTGAAGGTGCGCACGAGCGGGACGAACCTCGCGAGCACGACGGCCTTGTGGCCGTGACGGTCGAAGAAGTCCCGCGCCGCCTCGACGTGCCGCAGGGGCATCCAGCGGGAACCTCCCTTCGCGTAGAGCCGACCGCCCAACCCGGCGCCGATGCGATAGGCGAGCTGGTCGCCGAGGGCTGCGGCCACCCAGCTGGCGAGGACGACCACGACCAGCGGGACCGGCAGGACGTGCGAGGCGACGAGCACCCCTGCGGTGAAGAGGAGGGAGTCGCCCGGCAGGAAGAAGCCGATGAGCAGTCCGGTCTCGGCGAAGATCACCGCCGCGAGCACGAGCACGGCGAGCGGCCCGAGATCGGTGAGGACTGAGGTCAGGGTGGAGGTCATGCTGATGATGCTGGACGTGGGTTCCTGCCACCCACCTGACTGCGCGACGAAGGGAGCGGGCGGGGGCATACAGGTTGCCTGCAGGTTGCAGGGGGCAGGATGCTGGGACACGTGTGGCCGGCACACGTCAGGACGGAGGCGCCATGCTGACGATCGGTGTGTGCGAGGACCAGGAGTCGATCCGCACGATCCTCGCGCGCGGGCTGCGGCACGCGGGGTACGAGGTCACCCTCGCCCACGACGGCGGCGAGGCCCTGCGACGGTTTGCCCCGGACCAGGACATCAGCGTCATCATCATGGACATCGGGCTGCCCGACGCCGACGGTCGCGATGTCGTCCAGGCGCTCAAGTCGGCCGGTCAGCAGGCTCCCGTGCTCTTCCTGACCGCGCTCGGGACGCCCCACGACCACCTGGCCGGGTTCGCCGTCGGGGCGGACGACTACGTCGCCAAGCCCTTCGACCTGAAGGTCCTGCTGGCCCGCGTCGCGGTCCTGACCCGCCGCGGTCCGGTCAACCTCGCGTCCGGTACCGGGCTCGAGCTCGACCCCGTGACCCACTCCGTGCGGGCGAAGGGGGGCGACGTGCGCCTGAGCCCCACCGAGTTCCGCATGCTCGCCGCGATCACCAGCCACCCCGGCGAGGTCGTGCGCCGGCGCAGCGTGGTCGCGGCCGCGTGGCCCGACGGTGCGATCGTCACCGACAACACGGTCGACTCCTTCATCCGTCGCCTGCGCAGCAAGCTGGAGTCGATCGACTCGCCCACGGAGATCGAGACCGTGCGCGGGGTCGGCTTCACGATGACCCCGGTGGAGGCCTGAGTGGTTGCCGGTCGTCGACGGGTGGGTCTGCCGCGGCCGGTGAGCCGCTGGTGGGGTCGGCAGAGCCTGCACCGCCAGCTGGTCCTGCTCACCTCGGGCATCGCGCTCCTGGTCGCGATCGGGCTGGTCCTGGGTGTCCAGGTCGCCCTTGCCGGCGCGTCGAAGGACGCCTCACGCCAGGTCCTGCGTGACCGCGCCGCGGCGGTCGTGACGAGCATCGGGAAGGAGCCCGGCACCCGGCTGACGGTCCCGCAGACCGAGCTCGACCCGGGCGTGGCCGTCTACGACCGGGCCGGCGCCCAGGTCGCGGGTGAGGTGCCGGCGTCCATGCAGTCCCGGTACACCGAGCTGTCGACGACCGCAGAGGAACGCGTGATCGAGGTCAACGACGACACCTATGCCGTCCTGGCTCGCCCCTTCACGACCGCGTCCGGCCAGCGAGGGGTGATCATCGCTGCCGAGCCCTTCGCCCCCTACGAGCACACCGAGGACCTGGCGATCATCGTCTCGGCCGTCGCCGGGCTGCTCCTGGTGCTCGTCGCCGCGGGGTCCGCCGCCATCGTGAGCCGCCGGGCGCTGAGCCCCGTCGAGCACATGGCCAGGACCGCCGACGAGTGGAGCGAGCACGACCTCGGCCGGCGGTTCGCCCTCGGGCCCCCGACCAACGAGATCAGGGCCCTGGGCACCACGCTCGACGGTCTGCTCGACAAGGTCGCGTCGGTCATCCGCGCCGAGCAGCGCCTGACGGCCGAGCTCGCGCACGAGCTGCGGACTCCGCTCACGACGATCCATGGGGTCGCGGACCTCCTGGCGATGCGCACCGACCTCGACGATGAGGCGCGCGCGGACGTCGCGCTCATCACCGACGCCACCACCACGATGGCCACCACCATCACGGTCCTGCTCGACCTGGCCCGGCGCGACGACGACCAGCTGCGCACCGAGTCGACGACCCTGTCGGCGCTCGAGCCGGCGATCCGCGGGCTCCCCCTGCCCGAAGGACGACTCGAGCTGGACCTCCCTTCGTCCCTCGTGATCGACGTCCCCCAGGCCCTCGCCCTGCGCGCCCTCTCCCCCGTGCTGACCAATGCCCTGCACCGGTGCGACCGCGTGCGGGTCACCGCGCGCCGGGTCGACCAGCAGGTCGAGCTGCACGTCGCCGACACCGGTCCCGGGGTGGGCGATGCCGCCGAGGGCTCGCTCTTCGAGCCCGGCTGGAGCGGCGACGGTGGCTCCGGGCTCGGCCTGGCCCTCGCGCGCCGGGTGGCCCGCAGCGGGGGCGGCGACGTCTCGCTGGTCGCGGCGACCAACGACGACGGTGGGGCCACCTTCGCGGTGAGCTTCCCCGGCGGACCGCTGCCGCCGCACCGCGGGTAGGTCCGGTCGACGTCGTCAGGTTGCTTGCAGGTGGCCCGGTGCACGCTCGGTCGCATGGACAACGACAAGGCCCGGGGCCCGAGACAACACGCTCTGGTGGTGACCGGTAGCTACGGCGCCGGGCACGACTCGGCCGCTCACGAGATCGGGCAGCGACTGGACGAGGCGGGCTGGCGATCGGAGACCATCGACATCGCCGATCTCTACCCGTGGGGCTTGGGGCACCTGATGCGGCGGGCCTACTTCCGCCAGCTCGAGAGTGCTCCTCGCACCTGGTCACTGCTGCTGCGCGCCCTCGACGCCCGCAGCGGGCGCCCCTCCGCCGCCGGACGGGCCGCGTGCGGGATGAGCGGACGACTCCCCGCAGGACGGGTCGCGGCGGCCGTGGGGCCCGAGACGGGCTTCGTCATCTCGACCCACCCCTTCGCCAGCCAGGCGCTGGGCCTGCTGCGTCGCAGTGGCCGCCTCGCGGTCCCGGCCATCACCTACCTGACCGACCCGTCGGTCCACCCGCTGTGGATCAGCTCCGGAGTCGACCAGCACCTCGCGCTGCACGGCACGGCCGCGGAGCAGGCGCGCGCCCTCGGTGCCCGCGACGTGCGACTGATCGCGCCACTCACGCCACGCGTCGCGCCCCGTGACGGAGGCGAAGGGAGCCGCCTGCGCGCTGCCCTCGGCCTGGCACCCGACACCACGCTGGCGCTGATCTCGAGCGGATCCGAGGGTGCGGGCGACGTGCGCACGAGCGCCCTGGATGTTCGGGCCACCGGCACCGCGGTCCCGGTCGTCCTGTGCGGTCACAACGAGCGGTTGCGCAGCTCGCTCGAGGCCGAGCCCGGCGTCGTGGCGCTCGGCTGGGTCGACGGGCTGACCGACGTCATCCGCGGCGCGGACTGCCTGATCCAGAACTCCGGCGGGTTCACCACGCTGGAGGCGCTCTCCCTGGGCACCCCGCTGATCACGTACCGGCCGCTGCCGGGGCACGGTGAGACCAGCTCGAGCGCCCTGCTGCGCGAAGGCCTCGCGCCGTGGCCCCGGTCGGTGCCCGAGCTCGGTGCGGCGATCCTCGCCGGGACCCCTGTGGCGGCCGAGGGCATCGGTCGACAGTGGGCGCAGCGCATCTCGCTCGTCGACGTCCTCGATCCCGGACGTGCCTTCGGGCTGGCGAGCTGATGGCCACGGCACTGGGGTCGGGACTTGGGTCGGCACTGCGTCGCTGGACTCCCGGCGCGCTCTACGGTGCGCCACTGCGGTGGACGACGCCGCGACTTGCGGGGCGGTCCGACCGGCACCACGTGGCCCTCACCCTCGACGACGGACCCGACCCGCTGTCGACACCGCTGGTCCTGCGGACCCTGGCCAGGCACGAGGTGCGGGCGACGTACTTCCTCGTGGGCGAGCACATCGCCGACAATCGGGCTCTCGTCGAGCAGATGCACGCGGAGGGTCATGAGCTGGCGGTCCACGGATGGACGCACCGCAGCGTGGTCGGACTGTCGAGGCAGCGGCTGCGCGACGACCTGGAGCGGACCTGCGCCGCGATCACGCAGATCACCGGCACCCGGCCGCGGTGGCACCGACCGCCCTTCGGCATCACGACGCTCGCCAGCCGTGACGCAGCCCGCGACACCGGGCTCACTCCCGTGCTGTGGACCGCCTGGGGTCGCGACTGGTCGCGGTGGGTCGGGCCAGCCGGCATCACCCGGCGGGTGGAGCTGACCCTGCGGCCCGGAGGCACCGTGCTCCTGCACGACACCGACCGGTACGCCTCGCCGGGGTCGTGGCGACGCACCGATGCCGCCTTGGACACGCTGCTGACGCGGTGGGCGTCGTCCGGCGTGCCGGTCGGGCCGCTCGCGGAGCACTGGTCTCGTGACGAGGTGGTACCGATCTCACGGTGTCGGCCGGGTCCCGCCGGGCCGCCATCGCCCTAGGCGGCGAACATGCTCGCGAGGTGGGTCTCCACGGGAGACCACATCAGATCGGGAACCAGAGCCGGCGCCGATCGCGGAGGTGGCGGGTGTGGTCGCCCGTGGCCGAGTAGAGGCGGCGCCGTGCAGATGTACTCGCTGCCCGTCGGGGTGGTGAGGGTGACTTCGTGGGGGCCGCCGCCGGGATCCAGACCAGTGGAGGTGACTTCCGCCCGCCAACCGGGAGCCTCCTTGACCAGGTTGTGGCCCTGGCAGTCACTCATCGCGTTCGCCGCCGACGTCTCACCACCACGGGCATGAGGACGGACGTGGTCGATGTCGCGGATCGGCGCCCCGCAGAAGGGCACCCGGCAGGTGGCATCCCGCAACTCGATCAGCTGACGCAGCACCCCGCTGAACAGTCTCCGCTTGGAGTCCATCGCGACCAGGTTGGTCCCACCTGGTGCGGTCCACAACCGGCGCAACCAGGTCGCGGTCCCCGCGTCACACAGACGCAGCAAGTGCTCCCGGGCCATCTCACCGGGCATCGCACCCCACCCCGGGACCTCGACCTCATCCCGACCACCAGCACCGGTGAAGTCACGGCCATTGCCGCTGCGGAAGAAGACCGAACCATCAGAGCCTTCGCCGGTGCGCACGATCGCTTCCTCACGCATCACCAGACCCACCTCGACCGGCTGCACCTGACCCTCAGTCCGGCCAGACAGCAGCTCCAGGGCCGTGTCAGCCATCCACGCGCCACGACCCCGCTCATCGCTTGCTCGTGCCGCGTCCACGGCCGGGTCACCGGTCGCGACGTACCGGGACTGCTCGGCCTTCTTCAACGCAGCAAACGCCCCGACCACATCCGCGAGCGGACCCAGGATGCTCAACCACGCCATCCCATCCGCCGCCGGACGCACACTCACATTCCTCGAGGCCGCCGCCTTGCGGCGCCGCCGCACGAACGCCTCCGCGTCCAGGTCCGCGCTCGCCCGGTGCGCTGCCGCAGCGAGCTCGCGGTCCCCCACCGACCTCAAGCACCCCGCCAGACGCCGGTCGGCCTCGACCCGGTCCTCGTGGGACAGGCACGCGGTCTCACGGGCCACGATGGTCGCCCGCCACTCACTCAGCTCACCGGCCGTCAACGCCGCCATCGTGTACGGCAGGTCGTGCACGAGCGCCTTGGCCAGGCCCACGTGCCGATCGGCCTGCCCCGGCGCACACCGCCGAGCAAGAGCCAGCTCCGCCCGCGCCGCACGCCGACGACACGACGCCTCCCGCGCCGAGACCACCCCATCCGCACGATCACGAGCGATCCGCTCGTCACGGTCCTCGACAAACATCGCCGTCGCGCGAGCCTGCAACGCGGCAGCCGCCCCCTTCGTCGCCTCCAACAAGGACACGACCTCTAACAACTCCGCCTCGCTCAAGCCCTCCGGGCGCGCGGCAGACAACATCGAGAGTGACGCGGCCAAGACACCGGGCAACGAGATCTCAACCCCACTGCCATCCGTCTGCTCGGTCATCGCGCCCTCCCTTCGCTCCCACCATTATCGAACATATGTTCGACCAATTCAAGAGGGTTGGGGACAACCTTTCCGCCCCGCCCCGCCCGGCGCTTCGCTGTCGACACCACGGTGCCACCGACCCCCGACACTGATGATGGAATCAGGGTCCGAGGGGTCGTGACTCACCCTCCGACTGGCGCCCTGTTGGGTTGCCTTCCAGTTGATCTGTCCGGCCCCTCGGGCTCGCCGCCGGCCGGGGCGGTCATGACCTGATAAGAGCTTGGCAGTTCCTCACCAGTGTCCTGTCTGACCGCCCACGGCCGACGTCACCCAGTCGACGACAGCCGAGAAGGGCGCTTCCAGCATGACAGCAGCAGCACCGACATACCCAGACCACGAAGCCGTGGAGGAGGTCGTCGGCGGCATCGACACCCACGCCGACACCATCCACGTGGCCGTGGTGACCGTTGTAGGGCGCGATGTCGCCGACGAAGAATTCCTCACCACGCTCGCCGGGTACCGCGCAGCGACCGACTTCCTTCAGGCCCATGGCGTGATCGAGCGTGTCGGGATCGAGGGCACCAGCTCCTACGGGGCAGGCATCGCCCGGGCCTGCGCCGCGGCCGGTATGGACGTGCGGGAAGTCCTGCGACCCGACAAGACCGTGCGCCGCAAACAAGGCAAGTCCGACCCCATCGACGCCTACCACGCAGCCCGCGCCGTGCTGTCGGGGCGATCGACCTCGGCGCCCAAGGACGAGAAGATCCTCGGTCTGCGCGCCCTGCACACCGCGCGACGCTCAGCCGTCAAGGCCCGCACCGCGACGATCCACCAGATCCAACAACTCCTGATCACCGCCCCCGACGGCATCCGGGAGAAGTACCGCGACCTGAACAACGCTCGACTGGTCGAGACACTCGCTCGCTGTCGCCCCAACCGGGATGACCTGGTCGGTGGCGCCGTGCTGCGAGCGATGAAAGACCTCGCCGCCCGCCACGCCTTCTTGGACGAGCAGGCCAGCGACCTCGAAGCCGACATCACGGCCATCGTCCGCACGCTCAACCCCGGCCTGCTCGGCGCCCACGGCGTCGGCCCGGACACCGCAGCACAACTGCTGATCACCGCCGGGGGCAACCCCGAACGCCTCAGCCACGAGGCGTCGTTCGCCGCGCTGTGTGGGACTGCGCCCGTACCCGCATCCTCGGGCAAAACCAACCGCTACCGGCTGTCGCGAGGAGGAGACCGCGCGGCCAACAGCGCACTACACCGCATCGCTCTGGTGCGCATGGTCAGCCACGCCCAGACCCGCGGCTACGTCCAGCGACAACGCGACAAAGGCCGCTCCAGCAAGGAGATCCTGCGCCGCCTCAAGCGAGCCATCGCCCGCGAGATCTTCAAATACCTCACCCGGACCATCACCGTGCCCGCCATCGACGACCTACGACCGATGAGACAGGCCAAGAACATCACCTTGACCAGCGCCGCCCAACACTTCGGCGTCTGGCCCGCACGCATCTCCACCCTCGAACGAGGCACCAGACGAGACGACGACCTCGCCAACGCCTACCGCGCCTGGCTCACCGCCGCTTGACAATCAATAGGAGCATCAACCGAACCAGGGACGACGAAGGCCCCAGACTCTGACGTTTCCGCAGGGTCTGGGGCCTTCGTGCTGGTGGACGTAAAGGGACTCGAACCCCTGACCTTTCGCGTGTGAAGCGAACGCTCTAACCAACTGAGCTATACGTCCATGGTGCTCCCCGGGCCAGCGTCCCGGCCGGGCAACCTGAGCAGAGTACCCGGCTGCCCCTCGTTGGTGCCAATCGCCTCCGCCCCCTTCGAGACGGTTGCTGCGCAACCTCCTCAGGGAGCGTCCTTGCTGCCGGCTGGGCGACCTCCCCAGGGAGCGTCCTTGCTGCCGCCTGGGCGACGCCTTCAGGCTCGTCTCAACCCGGGCACCTGGAGCAGCAGCTCCTCCACCTGGTCCGGCGCCCAGCCGGGCACCCCGGTGATGAGCAGCGCGACCCAGAAGCAGAACCAGCCGAAGGCCGCTGACAGCAGGAGCATCGGGATCTTCGCCTTCCACGGCAGCGCCCGCACGTACTGGTCGAAGGCCTTGACCTCGGCCTTGACGAACTGCGTGACCCGACGCGCCCACAGGAACTCCGTGCTCCACAGGAAGAGCCCGATGAAGATCACGGCCCACCCGGGACCGATCAGCGGCACCATCGGGATGCCCGCGATGATGAGCGCGAGACCCAGGACGGCGACCACGACGCGGTACAGCGGGCCGGTGACGGCGTTGGTGCGCACCGCGCGACGCCACCTGATCGGGTCCTCGTGCGCGTCGATCCGACCGTCCTCACCGAAGCGGTCGAGCAGCTCCTGCCGCACGATCGCGTGCTGCTCCCGACGGATGTCCCGGTAGGAGCGCCGCTGCCCCTGCCCGTCCTTGCCCTGGCCCGCGTGCTCGGCCGTCGTGTCCACGTCCACGTCCCCCATGGTGGTCGGCACCGGGCTCAGGGGTTGAGGTCCGACGCGGAGGCCTTGGCGAAGGCCTCCCGCATACGGGTCGTGATCGGGCCCGGCGCGGCCAGCGAGCGGCCGTCGATGGCGTGGATCGGCTGGACGTCACGCGTGCTGCTGGTGAGGAAGGCCTCCTCGGCCGACTCGAGCACGGTGAAGGGCATCGTCTCCTCGACGACGTCGATGCCCACCTCGCGGGCGTACTCGATGGCCAGCTCACGGGTGATGCCCGCCAGGCAGGCGCTCTCGAGCGGCGGGGTCCGCAGCACGCCGTCGACGACGACGAAGATGTTGCTGCCCGTGCCCTCGCACAGCTCGTCACGGTCGTTGGCGAAGATCGCCTCGCTGCCGCCCTGCGACTTGGCGTGCGCCAGGGCGATGACGTTGTCGGCGTAGGACGTGGTCTTCAGCCCAGCGGTCGCCGCCCGCGAGTTGCGGGTCCACGGGACGGTGGCCACCGCGGTGGTGTCGGCGAAGGGGGTGACCTCCGTCGCCGTCACGATGTAGGTCTGTCCCTGGTCACCTCGGTCGGAGCCGAGCGGGCCCGGACCGCCGGTGATCGTGTAGCGCAGCCGGCCGAAGGTGATCTGCTCCCCCGCGGCCAGAACGGCGTCGATGCCCTGCTGCAGCCGCTCGCGGTCCACGGACGGCAGCCCGAGACCGGCGAGGGTGCGATCCATCCGCGCGAGATGACGGTCGGCCGCGAAGACCTCGCCGTCGACGATCTTGCACGTCTCGAAGGCACCGTCACCGACGGTGATGCCGTGGTCGAGTGCCGCGAGTGCCGGCTGGTCCTCCCCCACGAGCGATCCGTTGACCCAGATCCTGACCTCGTTGCTCATGTCCCCACTCTTCCAGATGCCAACCCGATGAGGGTCTGGGCCTTGAGCTCGCACTCAGCCCACTCCCCTTCGGGGTCGGATGCCCAGGTGATGCCCGCCCCGGTGCCGAAGCGCAGCCGGCGCACCCCGTCGGGGTCCACCGTCGCGTAGAACGTGCGGATACCCACGGCGAGTTCCCCGCTCGGCCCGTCGGGATGCTCGGCGTCGACCCAGCCGACGGCCCCGCAGTAGGGACCCCGGGGCACCGGCTCGAGGGCGCTGATGGTGGAGAGTGCGCTGGACTTGGGCGCACCGCTGACCGACCCGGGAGGGAAGCTCGCGGCGAGCACGTCGGACCACGTCGTCCCGACCCGCAGCGTCCCCGCGACGTCGCTCACGAGATGGACCAGGCCGGGATGCTCCTCGGGAGCGCAGAGCCGTTGCACGACAACGCTGCCCGGCTCGCAGACCTGCTGCAGGTCGTTGCGCACGAGGTCGACGATCATGACGTTCTCCGCCACGTCCTTGGCCAACATCTGACCGAGGGTCGGGGCCGTGCCCTTGATCGGGCTGGAGCACAGCAGGTCCCCGGCCCGGGTGACATAGCGCTCGGGCGAGGCGGTCACGACGTCCAAGCCGGCCGAGGGGACGTGCACGACCCCGGCGAAGGGGGCTGGGTTGCCTCGAGCGAGAACCGCCGCCAGATCGGGTAGCGAGGCGTCGTCGGGCAACGGCGCCTGCAGCATCGTCGTGAGGTTGACCTGGTAGACGCTCCCGGCCGCGATACGGGAGCGGATCTCCTGCACTCCTGCGACATAGGTCGAGCGTCCGAGCGAGGAGCTCCAACCGGTGACCGCGGGCCAGCGCGTGTGGTCGCCGGGAGGGGATCCCCCTTCGACCCGGCGCGCGAAACGGACGGCCGTGAGGGCGCCCTCGAAGTCGAGCACGACGGCCCAGCCCCCGGACTCGAGATCGGCCGGGTCGTGACTGACCTCGATCGGGTCGAGCCACGTCGTCGTGCCGAATCGCGCGAACTCCACGCGATGAGGATAGGCGGACAGGGTCCGCCGGCCGACGCCCAGCGGCAAGTGGGCGGCAAGTTGACGTCGTCGCTGGCTCTCGGCGGCCTGACCGTCGTATTTTGACCCGCGAGAGCTCCGGGGAGTGAGGGACACGGGGCCGTCCTCATCGAGGACGGCCCCGTCCTCGATGTGCAGCCCGGGATATTCGCGACGGGGCCGGCGGGTTTCAGGCAGGGTGTGGGCATGAGGCGGTCTCCGGGGGGCACGTGGTTGCACCGGCTACGGCGTGAGAGCGGGTTCACCCAGAGCGACCTGAGTCGCCTGTCCGGGGTCAGCGTGCGCACGATCCGCGGGATCGAGCGCGGCGAGATCCTCACCCCGCAGATCGCGACGCTGCAGCAGATCGTCCTCACCCTGGGCCTGTCGCCCGAGACGCAGGCGGAGTTCATGCACGCCTGGGCCACGCCGCCGCAAGCGGGCTTCGACCAGCTGCTCGTCGACCCGCACCTGAGCGAGATCGAGCACATCGATGCGCTCACCCGCGGCACGCTCGGCAGCTATCGCGTCATCAGCCAGGTGTGGCGCACCCGGGTGTCCACGGATCGGCGACTGGCCCACACCTGGTGCCACTCGGCCATCGTCGCCGTCGAGGACGGGATGGACCGGGTCTTCAACGTGCAGAGCGGCGACGAGGGGACATCGGCCGCGGACCTCGACTTCACCCCGCTGCTCGGGTGCCGCCTGCGC
The DNA here is from genome assembly GCF_004295485.1 of Janibacter limosus. Lineage (NCBI taxonomy): Bacteria > Bacillati > Actinomycetota > Actinomycetes > Micrococcales > Intrasporangiaceae > Janibacter > Janibacter limosus. The sequence continues at coordinate 1,560,192 of NZ_CP036164.1, forward strand.
AGTCGGCGTGACTTCCCCGAGAGCAATGTCGTCGTCTTCGAGGTGGCACTCCCCCGCTCCCTGGCCAAGGGCGAGACGCACGCCTACGCCTACCAGGTCGACGACAACAGCGACCGTACGGCGCACCGCGCCGACTCCGACGGATTCGTCTGGGGACCACCGCACACGGCCCGCTCGCTCGTCGTCTCCGTGGAGTTCGCGACAGCGCCCGCCCAGGTGACCCGCATCGAGCGGCCCCCGGGTCAGGACTTCCTCTTCCACGACGCAGTGCAGCTCGACGAGGCCAACCGCGCCTCCCTCGTCATGGAGGACGCCGGTCCCGGCGCCTTCGGCTTCGCCTGGATCTGGTGACAGCCGGGACCGACCTCCCGCCTCAGGCCTCGATCCGGGTGCGCAGACGCGTGCAGATGCTCGTGAGGATCCGCGAGACCTGCATCTGGCTGACGCCGATCCGCTCCCCGATCTCCTTCTGGGTGAGGTCCGCGCCGAACCTCAGGCTGATGATCCGCCGCTCCCTCGCGTCGAGATCCTTCATCGCCGCCCGGAGCGAGATCAGGGTCACCGACCTGGTGTAGGGATCCTCGTCCGACGAGAGGGTGTCGGCCAGCGGCATGGAGGACTCCGCCCCGACGGGTACGTCGAGCGATGAGGACCGGTAGCGCTCCCCCGCGGCACGGGCGTCGCGCACCGCCTCCACGTCGACGCCGAGCTCCTCGGCCACCTCGACGTCGTCGACCTCGCGCTGCTTCTCCTGGCGTAGGTGGCCGATGGCGTCGCGCACGTCGTGGTGCAGCTCCTGCAGACCCCGCGGCGGGCGCACGGCCCAGCCGTGGTCGCGGAAGTACCGCTTCAGCTCTCCGTTGATCGTCGGCACCGCGAAGGCGGTGAAGCCGTGGCCGCGATCCGGCCGGTAACGTCGGGCGGCGAGGACGAGACCGAGCATGGCCACCTGCTCCAGGTCCTCGCTCTCGATCCCTCGGCCCTCGAATCGGCGAGCCAGAGCGAGGGCGAGTCCGCGGTTGCGGACGACGACCTGCTCCCGCAGACGGCTGGCTTCAGCGGCATCGCTCTGCTCGTAGGCCCGCGTGAGCAGCTCGGCCGCTTCCTGGTCACGGCTCTCGTGGACGGAATGCGACATCGTTGACATGGGGGGCCTTCCAAAAAAGGAACCACGCCCAGCCACGGTCACGAGCCGGAATTTGTCCTCAAAGCAAAGCACAGGTTCTCGGTGCAGGCAACGGGAACACCCGATTGATCACGTCTACGGTGCATGTATGTCCTGCCCTCGGGTAGCCACCTCTGTGTGAATTGAATCGTCGGTCAGGGAGTCATGTTGTGCCGGATCCACTCGCCACTGCGGGCAGGTACCTGGGCAGGGCGGTGCGCACGCGCAAGGGCGTCCTCCTCGGCCGCGTCAGCGACGTGCTCTCCGACGCGGAGTCGCGGAGCCCCCAGTGGTTGGTCGTACGCCTGAAGGGCGCCGTCCCTCGTCACCGGCCACTTCCACTCCAGCTGGTGCTGGACGACGAAGTCGACCTCGTCGTCCCGATCAGCGCCGACGTGCTGCGATCTGCGCCGGTGGCCAGGGTCGCCACCCACCTGGTGTCGAGCCAGGAGATGAGCTGGCGGCGCTACTGGTCGATGGCTTGGTGAGTTCTGGACGGACCCCGGGCGTGACCTGTGACCTCCCATCGGCCATGCTCTGACCAGGACGACGCGTCGACCCATTGATAGGTGACTCATGCACAACGATCAGCTGGCCCGAATCGTCGAGGCCCTCTCCCAGGAGCCCGAGGAGGACTACACCCTGCAGCAGGTCGTGACCGAGGCGGTGAAGAACATCCCCGGCTGCACCATGTGCAGCGTCTTCCTCCGCCAGGGCTCCTCCGTCGAGATCGCTGCGAGCACCGACCCCACGGCCAAGCGCGTCGACGAGCTGCAGTTCGAGATGGACCAAGGTCCGTGCCTGTCCGTCCTGAGCGAGCAGGAGATCGCCCTCGTGCGCGACACGCAGAACGAGCCGCGTTGGCCGCTGTGGGCCGGCTCGGCGAGCGAGCTCGGTCTGCGCTCATCCCTGAGCGTGCGCCTGGACTACTCCGCCCCCCGGCTGGCCAGCCTGAACATGTACTCGGACTCCGTCGACGGCTTCGACCAGGACGCCATCGACCGCGCCCTGGTGTACGCCCGCCTGGCATCGGTGTCGCTGGGCCTCGCACGGGAGATCACCGGGCTGCGCAGCGCCCTGCAGAACCGACTGGTGATCGGTGCCGCTCAAGGCATCCTGATGGAGCGCTACGGCCTCAGCCTCAACCGCGCCTTCGAGGTCCTGCGCCGACGCTCCAACGAGACCAACACCAAGCTCTACGAGGTCGCACAGACCGTCCTCGACGGCGGAGACGTCCTGGCCGCCAGCTGAGGGCGCCGGGGCGGGATGGGGGTGCCGGCGGGTGCCCTGCGTCGAGCCCTGCGCCCACCCCGCGCTCACCCGTCCGAGGGCGGCGCCGGGATCGGGTGGTGCTGCAGGGCGGTGGCCACGGCCACGAGATTGGCTGCCATCGTGCGACCCGTCGAGCGTGACCAGTCGTGTCCGTGGTCGGTCTCGGTGTACGTGGGTCCGGGCCCCGGACCCATGTTCCAGTAGGTCCAGGCCTGTCCCGGGATGGTGAAGCCGATGTCCCCCAGTGCTCCACTGATCTCGGCGATGACGTGGTGGGCACCGTCCTCGTTGCCCGTGACGACGACCCCGGCGACCTTGTTGTAGGCGAGCGGGACACCGGCGTCATCCGTCTCGCTGATCATCGCGTCGAGACGCTCCAGGACCACCTTGGCCACGCTCGCCGGCTGGCCCAGCCACGTGGGCGTCGCGATGACGAGGATGTCGCTCGCGACGATCTGGGCGCGGACAGCCGGCCACTCGTCGCCCGTCCCCATGTCGCTCTGGACCCCGAAGGGGATGCGCAGGTCGACGACGCGCTGGACATCGACATCGACGCCGTGGTCGATCAGTGCCGCGATGACCTCGTCGGCCAGAGCCCTGGTGTTGGACGGCTCGGGCGATGGCTTGAGCGTGCAGTTCAGGATGAGTGCCTTCATCCTCGCGTCCTACCCCCTGGACCCGCCGCAAAACCACTCGCTGCTGCCGGCCCAGGCGCATGCTGCCTCGACCTCGCGGGTATCCGGGACTCACCCGGAGGAGAGTCCTGCGGGGTCGAGAGGGGACACGGCGTGACGACAGATCCGCGAGGACCGGCGCACGACACCGCCCGCGGACGGCCGTCGCGTCCGCCCCACTGGAGAGATCGGGCGTGGGCGCGTGCCAGCGCCGTGATCCCGCCGCTGGGCTCGCACGGGACCCGGGGCGAGCTCATGCAGATCGTCAAGGCGGTCGTGGCCGGCGTCCTCGCCTGGCTCGTCGCTGGCGACCTGCTGGGGCTCGAGTCGGCCTTCCTCGCGCCGTGGACGGCGCTGCTCACGGTCCACGCGACGGTGTACCGCTCGTTGACCCGCGGCTCCCAGGTCGTGGGCGCCACGGTGCTCGGGGTCCTCGTCTCCTACCTCGTCGTCGAGCTGGCGGGTTACAGCGCCCTCGCCCTCGGCGTCGCCATGCTCGTGGGCATGCTCGCCGGCCTGCTCCGGCCGATCCGCAACGAGGGCAGCACCGTGGCGACCACGGCGCTCTTCGTCATCACCGCCGGGCAGGCGGAGCAGGCGCCCATGCTGGTCGACCGGCTCTCCGCGACGGGTATCGGCGTGGCAGCGGGACTGGTGGTCAACGCCCTGCTCCTCGCGCCCCTGAACGACCTCAGCGCCCGCCGGCAGATCGACTCGGTGTGCCGGCGCCTCGGCACACTCATCACGAAGATGGCCGACGAGCTGCCCGCCCGCGAGGACGTGGACGCGCAGGGCTGGATCCAGCAGTCACGCGAGACGGATGCCGCTCTCGGCCGGGCCTGGGAGCTCGTGCGCCACACCCGCGAGGCCAGGTTTGCCAATCCCCGCAGGATGCCTGAGGACCTGGGCCCCTCCGACTACGAGGCCCTGCTCCTGCGTCTCGAGGAGGGGATCGCGCAGACTCGTGCCATCGCCCGCACGATCCACCAGGCCGACGGGGAGCACACCGGGTGGAGCGAGCAGTTCAGCCGGCGGTGGTTGCACGCCCTCGCGGCGCTCGGCGACCAGCTCGACCACCCACGAGAGCAGGCACCGAGCCAACGTCCGGAGCTCGAGTCGCTCGTGTCCGACCTGTCATCAACGGACCTGTCCCGGGACCACTGGCTCGCGTACGGGTCCCTCATCGACTCCACGCTCCACATCAGCGATGTGGTTGACGACATCACGGGCCCACGTCGCGTGTCCGTCTGACGGGCCGTGGCGGCAGGTCACGCGCCGCGGGGCCCTCGAGCACCTCGCCGGTGGCCGTGAATCGAGATCCGTGCAGGGGGCAGTCCCAGGTGCTCTCGGCGTCGTTCCACTCCACGACGCCGCCCAGGTGGGTGCACAGCGCGGAGACCGCGCAGCTGCGTCCGTCGACGGTGGACCGGGCCACGGGGACGGCCCCGGCACGACCGACCTCTCCGGCACCCTCCGCTGGGCTGCCGGGACGAAGGGGGTGCAGCACCACCTCAGCCGCCCCGGTGACGATGCCCATCGCGACGCGGGCGTTGATGCCCACCAGGGCGGCCACGGCCTGCGGACGGCTGATGCGACGGTGGATCGGTCGCGACCAGGGCATCTGTCCGCCGAGGATGCTGGCACTGATGTCGAGGGCCGCTGCGACGCCGTTGGTCATGCCCCACTTGTCGAAGCCGGTGGCGACGTGCACGTGCCCCAGCCCCCGTGGCATGGCGCCGACGAAGGGGAAGCCGTCGTGCGAGCGGTAGTCCTGGGCGGACCACGCGTGCGTCTCCACGGCGTCGGGGAAGTGCGTGGCGGTCCACTCCCTCAGCCGGTCGACGTGCCCACGCTCGGACCGGGTGCGCCCGACGGGGTGGCTCTCTCCGCCCACGAGCAGTCGTGGCCCGGGCGCGTCACGCACCGACCGGGTCGGGCCACCGGCCGAGATCAGCATCAGCTCCGGCGGGGTCGGGTGGTCGAAGGCGAGGGCATAGGAGCGCGAGGCGCTCAGCTTGGCGAAGTACCCGCCCCGGTCGAGCACCGGTGTGCCCGTGGCGAGGACGACCTGGTCGCAGCGGGTCGCGCCGCGGGTGTGCCGCACGACCGGTCGCAGGGACTGGCCCATGCCGGTGACCCGGGCCCCGGTCACCACCCGGCCCCCGTGGGCGCGCAGGTCCTCGACGAGCGCGTCCAGGAGGTCCATCGGGTCCAGCTGTGCCTGGTCGTCGAGCACCACCCCACCGACGTGCTCGAAGGGCACGGGAAGGTCCTCGGTCCAGCGCACGGGCAGCCCGAGCCGCGACGCCGCCTCGAGCTCGGCCCGGGCCAGGTCGAGGCCGCGACCGGGATCCGCTGCGTAGGTCACGGCCGGCCGCACCTGGTGGGGCACGTCGTGCTCCTCGCAGTAGCGCAGCAGCCAGTCCCGCCCTTCGCGGTTGCCCGCGACGTACCCGGCGACCACCTCCTCAGACTGCCGGCGCAGCAGCTGCGAGTACCGCGTGCCCTGCAGCAGCGAGACCTTGGCCGTGCTGTGCCCGGTCGTCACCGCACCGACGTCGCGCGCCTCGAGCACCACGACCTCGCGGCCGGCGCGAGCGAGGAGGAGCGCCGTGACGAGGCCGGTGATGCCCGCGCCGACGACGACGTCGTCGCACCGCTCCACCGGGTCGTCCGAGGTCATGGGCGCGCGCGGTGCGCGCCAGAGCGAGGTCATGGTGTCTCCTTCGGTCAGACGAGGTCCCGGGGGATGGTCCGGTCCCAGCTCTCGGCATGCACGCGTCGGTGTCCTCGTACGTCGTCCAGCTCGTAGGCGTCGAGGTCGGCGCGGATGATGAAGTCGTCCTCGGTGCAGGTGAGCACCGTGCTGGTGACGACCTCGGTGCGCCAGTCGTCCCGCTCGATCCGCCGCACGGTGCGCGTCTCCCCACGCACGGACGTCACGTCGTCCCAGCGGAAGGAGTACCACTCCGTGGTCGAGCGTCGGATGACGATGCCGGTCTCCTCGATGCGGAAGGCGCCCTGGTCGTTGACGATCTCCAGCGTGGAGACATCGGTGGCCAGGTCACGGGTGACCCGCCAGTCGTGCTCGCTCGGCTCGAGCGTCGTCGTCTCGAGATCGGGGGCCATGTCGGGCTCCGCGAAGGGAGCGATCCTCTCGTCGTCCTGCGGCCGCGGCGGACGGACGGGCACCCGCAGCACGCTGTCCGCCGGGTGGATCGTCAGCTCGGCCGCCTTCGGCGCCGGCCACACGAGCGGCCAGTAGGACGTCGACACGGACAGCCGCAGACGGTGTCCGACGGGGAAGGAGTGCGCCACGCCGTTGAGCGGTACCTGCACGTCGTACCGCTGGCCTGGCACCAGCGGCTCGGGCTCGGTGCTCGAGTCGCGGTGCGTCAGGTTCAGGACGCCGTAGGTGATCCGGGTCGCCTCCCCCGACGGCCCGACGTCGGAGAGACGCACCGCGATCTGGGCCACCGGCTGGTCGGCCGACACGGCGACGTCGAGGCGGGGCAGACCGAAGATCTCGGTGGGCTCCGTCAGGGGTTCGCTCTCCCACACGAGGGCTCCGCCGTCCTCCTCCCGCTGGTCGTAGGGCAGATCGGGTACTGCGGCGTACGAGGCCCACTTGCCGGCGAACATCCCGACGCTGAGCGGTGAGCGGAGCGACAACGGGTCGCTGCTCCCTTCGCCCTGCTCCCCCTCGGCGAGGCTGGCCCGGGTGAGGCGGAAGGCCCGCTCACCGATGTGGGGCGATGGCCACGCGTCCTCGCCCACCCACCGTCCCGGCCGCTCCTCGTAGCAGGCGCGCGGAGGGACGCTGTCCTGCATCCACGCCCGCAGCACCGGCTCATCGTCCAGACCGGTGTCACGCCCCTTGAGCCAGTGGTCCCACCACCGCACGAGCTCCTGGAGGAAGCCGATGGCCGGTCCGGGGACCCCGAGGTGCGGGTACTTGTGGCCCCACGGCCCGATGAGCCCGTGGCAGGGCACCTCGAGGTGCTCGAGGAGGCGGAAGATGGCGTTGGTGTAGCCGTCCGCCCAACCCCCGACCGCCATGACGGGGCACTGGATCGCGGTGTAGTCCTCGCTCACGGAGGCCGGGCGCCAGTAGTCGTCGCGGCGCTGGTGGCTCAACCAGGTGTCGAGCCACAGGCCGCTGCCCTGCAACCGCTCCACCCACATGTCGCGCCACCTGTCACCGACGACCTGCGGGTCGGGCGGGAGGCTGTTGAAGGCGAGCATGACCGTCGCCTCGGACAGGTTGTCCCCGAGCAGGCAGCCGCCCATGTAGTGCATGTTGTCGACGTAGAGGTCCTCGGTCGCGGACGCGCTGACGATCGCCTTGAGCGCGGGAGGCTGGCGCGCGGCGACCTGCAGGCTGTTGAATCCGCCCCACGAGATGCCCATCATCCCGACGTTGCCGTCGCACCAGTCCTGCTCCGCCAGCCAGGCGATGACGTCCTCCGCGTCCTGCAGCTCCTGCTCGCGGTACTCGTCGACGAGGACCCCGTCGGAGTCGCCGCTGCCGCGCAGGTCCACGCGGACGCAGACATAGCCGCGGGCGGCGATCCACGGGTGGTTGACCGCGTCCCGGCCGCGGGTGAGGTCGCGCTTGCGGTAGGGGATGTACTCCATGATCGCCGGGAGGGGTCCGACGTCCCCGACGGGGCGCCACACCCTGGCGGCGACGCGCTGCCCGTCACGAAGGGGGATGAAGACGTTGTCCACCACCTCGACCTCGTGGACCGATTCGTCCGTGCTCGACACCATCTGGCTCATGCGCTCCTCTCGTCGTCGACCGGCTCGAGGTCGAAGGGCAGCCGCCGCTCGATGTCCTCGATGCGCTTCGCGAGGGCGTCCACGTCGGGGGCCCCGACGTAGACGTCTGCGAGGAGGTACCGGTAGGAGTCCTGGTGGAGCAGCCGCGAGAGCCGGTCCCCCGGCTCCACCTTGAGTGCGATGCGGGTCCCCGGCCACCGCTGCTCCACCCCCTCGATGTCACCGGCGTCGGGCACCGAGCGCACCACGGCGTCGTCGTCGTGGGTGATCCGGTACCAGGCGGCGACGTCGAGGTCACCGCGGTCCTCGGGCATGGAGGGACGGCGACCGAGGGCGACGTCGACGGCGACCTGGTGGTTGGAGCGGCCGTCGACGAGAGCGAAGAGCACGCTGTGGGACTGGGAGATGCGCGTGTTGACCTCGATGAGGCGCAGCACCTCGCGCTGCTCGTCCCACATGTACTCGGCGTTGAAGCACCCGTCGTCGAAGCCGATGTGGTGCAGCAGGGTCTCGGTCGTGGCGATCGCCTGCTCCTGCACGTGCTGCGGCACCGTCCGGGCCGGGTAGTCCAGGCGCTCAATGCTCAGGCCGGACTCGTCCTTGTGCATGTCGACCGTGCCGTGGACGGAGAACTCGCCGCCCGACACGCTGCCCTCCGGGGCGAACTGGATGCCCTCGATGATGGCTTCTGCCAGGCAGGTGGACCCCCCACCCACGGCGGCCACCTCGTCGGGGACGTCGACCCGCGCGAGGGCCTGGTCGAAGGCGTCACCGACATCGGTGATCTCTGCGCGGAACTGCCGCACGGCCTCCTCGAGGTCCTCCGGGCCGTCGATGCGGAAGCCCAGGTTGGAGGAGTGCGCCTTGATCGGCTTGACCCAGTAGGGGAAGTCCAAGTCGATCTGGGCGGCGACGTCGTCGGCGAAGGGGTCGAAGGCCGCGAAGCCCGGCACGACGCCGGGCACGGCGCGTCGCTGCTCGAGCCGGCTCCAGTACTTGTGCTCGCACATCAGCAGGCTGCGCAGCGAGGGGGCCGGCAGTCCCCGCTCGGCCGCGAGCAGCGGGCCGAGGAGGGATGTGGGGAAGTCCCACTGGCTGACGATCGCGTCGATGCTGCCGTCGAAGCCGTCGAGCTCACGGCGGGCCCGCTCGAGCAGGGCGTCGAAGTCGTACCTGGTGTCCTCGACGAGCGACTCGTGGTCGAGCAGGTCGTGGAACTCGTAGTCGTCTGCGTGACGGATGGTCCGCAGCTCCTCGCGATGGAGGGGCGTGAGACCCAGGACGAAGATGTTCTTGTGCATGCCCCCCGCCCTACCCCGGGCGCCGTCGCTGACACATCCACGGTCAAACACGGGCTGCTGCTCCCCGGCAACGACGACGGCCCCCGGGCCGCTGATGCGGGCCGGGGGCCGTCGAGATGGTGGGCGATACTGGGATCGAACCAGTGACCTCTTCCGTGTCAGGGAAGCGCGCTACCGCTGCGCCAATCGCCCGGGTCATGCACACGATCTGCATGGTCGAGGTGGAGACGGGATTTGAACCCGTGTAGACGGCTTTGCAGGCCGTTGCCTCGCCTCTCGGCCACTCCACCACCAAAGGTGGTCTCACCTTGCGAGCGGATGACCGGGTTCGAACCGGCGACCTCAACCTTGGCAAGGTTGCGCTCTACCAACTGAGCTACATCCGCGTGACCCCACGTCGCTGGGAGCAACCGGGGCACGCTGAGAAACATTAACCCATCGACAGGCGACTCTCCCAACCGGGCACGCCCGGCGTGGCGCCGGGTACGACAAAGGCCCCGGGCCGCTGTCGCGAGCTCGGAGCCATGGTCGTGCTGGTGGGCGATACTGGGATCGAACCAGTGACCTCTTCCGTGTCAGGGAAGCGCGCTACCGCTGCGCCAATCGCCCGGGGTGTACCCGGCACCCCCTGCGAGAGGAAGGTTCCGTCCGAGCGGATGACCGGGTTCGAACCGGCGACCTCAACCTTGGCAAGGTTGCGCTCTACCAACTGAGCTACATCCGCGCTGAAGGCCCACATCACTGCGTGCCTGCGCTGGGTGAGATTAGCCCAGAGCGTGCACAGATTCCAAACCGGGCGCGACGACCGCCTCCCGGGCGCCCGGGCCCGGCCCGTATCGTGCGGTCATGTCCACCCACGAGGTCACCAACCAGGTCCCGCCCTACGGCGGTCACGACGTCTTCGGCAGCGATCCGGTCCTGTGCGAAGGGGTGGCCCGCTGGGTCCCCGAGCAGCGCCGGGAGCAGGCCGTCACCGAGCTGACCTCCCTCGGCGAGCTGGCCGGCTCGGAGCGTGCCGAGCGGTGGGCCGACCTCGCCCAGCGCAACACCCCGCGTCTGGTCACCCACGACAGGTGGGGCCACCGGGTCGACGAGGTCGAGTTCGACCCGGCGTGGCACGAGCTGATGGGTGTCGCCGCGGGCGCTGGCCTGACCGCGGCGCCGTGGACGCAGCCGCAGTCCAGTGGCGCGCACGTGCGGCGAGCCGCCGGCTTCGTCACGTGGAGCCAGGTCGAGCCGGGCCACATCTGTCCCATCACCATGACCAACGCGGCGGTCCCCGCCCTTCGCCACTCCCCCGAGCTCGCTGCCCGGTGGGAGGGCAGGCTCGCCTCCCGGGAGTACGACTTCGGCCTGCGCGAGGTGCAGACCAAGGCGGGCGCGATCGCCGGGATGGGCATGACCGAGAAGCAGGGCGGCTCGGACGTGCGCGCCAACTCGACGCTCGCGGTGCGCACCCCCGGCGGCCCGCTCACCGGTGACACCTACCGGCTGACCGGCCACAAGTGGTTCTGCTCCGCCCCGATGAGTGACGTCTTCCTCGTCCTGGCCAAGACGAGCGAGGACGCGCCACCGAGCTGCTTCCTCGTCCCCCGGGTCCTCGAGGACGGGAGCCGCAACCCCTTCGCCCTGCAGCGGCTGAAGGACAAGCTCGGCGACCGCTCCAACGCCTCCTCCGAGATCGAGCTCGACGGCACCTGGGGTGCGCTGGTCGGCGAGGAGGGAAGGGGGGTCCGCACGATCATCGAGATGGTCTCGGCGACCCGGCTGGACTGCGTCCTCGGCTCCGCGGCGACGATGCGCGCCGCGCTCACGCGGGCGGTGCACCACACGAGCCACCGCCGTGCCTTCGGCGCGACGCTCGTCGACCAGCCGCTGATGCGCAATGTCCTGACCGACCTGGCGCTGGAATCCGAGGCGGCCACGCTGCTCGGGCTGCGCATGGCGCACGCCCTCGACGAGGGTGACACCGAGCTGACCCGCCTGGGGGTGGCGGTCGGCAAGTACTGGGTGTGCAAGCGCACCTCACCCTTCGCCGCGGAGGCGATGGAGTGCCTGGGCGGCAACGGCTACGTCGAGGAGCACGGCCTGGCCCGGCTCTACCGCCAGGCGCCGCTCAACTCGATCTGGGAGGGCTCGGGCAATGTCAACGCGCTCGACGTGCTCCGGGCGATCTCCCGCGAGCCCGCGTCGCTCATGGCGCTGCTCAAGGAGGCCTCGACGGCCCGTGGCCACCTGCCGGTGCTCGACGCCGCCCTCGACGAGCTGGAGCGCGACTGCGCGGGTCTCGCGGCGCTCGACGGCGCAGAGGTGGCGACGGGTGCACGCAGGCTCGTCGAGCGGCTGGCCCTCACCCTCCAGGCGAGCCTGATGGTGCTGCACTCCCCCGGCGAGATGGCCGAGGCCTTCGTCGCGTCGCGGCTGGGCGGGGCGAGCGGCGCGAGCTTCGGCACCCTCGACGCCGGGCTGGTGACCCTCGCCGGCGCCACCGCCATCGACCGCGCCAGCGTCGGGTCCACAGCCCCCTGACCCCGCAGCTCCTGACCCCGCAGCCCCCTGACCCCGCATTTCCTTAAGGTCGTACCCCTCTGGGTGCGTACGACCTTAAGGAAATGCGCACTCCCATCAGCTCTTCTCGAGCCGCGCCTGCTGCTCCGCGACGTCGAAGTCCGCCTCGGGCCACTGCGGGTCGAGCTGCTGGAGGTGCTCGTGCAGCAGGTTCATCACCGCGAGGCGGGCGAACCACTTGCGGTCGGCGGGCACGACGTACCAGGGCGCGGCGTCGGTCGAGCACTTGTCGATGATGGCCTGGTAGGCCTGCTGGTAGTCGTCCCAGCGCTCGCGCTCGTCGATGTCGCCGGGGTTGAACTTCCAGTACTTGTCGGGACGGTCCAGGCGCTCGGCCAGGCGCGCCTTCTGCTCGTCCTTGCTGATGTGGAGCATCACCTTGATGATCGTCGTGTCCTGGTCGACGACGCCCTGCTCGAAGGTGTTGATCTGCCCGTAACGGCGCGACCACTGGGCCTTGGGCACCAGGTCGTGGACCCGCACGATCAGCACGTCCTCGTAGTGGCTGCGGTCGAAGACACCAATCATCCCCGGTGTCGGCAGGGCATTGCGGATGCGCCAGAGGAAGGGGTGCTTCTGCTCCTCCGTGCTCGGCGCCTTGAAGCTCGTGATCTGCACGCCCTGCGGGTCGACGGCGCCGACGGCGTGGCGCATGATCCCGCCCTTGCCCGAGGTGTCCATGCCCTGCACGACGAGCAGGATGCTGCGGGTACCCCCCGCGCGGGACTCGGCGAAGAGTCGCTCCTGCAGCTCGGAGACGGGCTCGGTGAGCGCGTCCAGCGCCACCTTGCCCGCGTCCTTGTCACCGTCGAAGCCCGGGGTGCTCCGCGGATCGATCGAGGCGAGGTCCGTGCCCGGGTCGGCACGCAATGCCTCGCTGAAGGGGGTGGGAGAGGACGACTTCTTGCCTGACTTCTTGTCCTTGGCCATCCCGGCATCATGTCAGCCGGACCCGGTGTGGGGCAGACTTCGACGCATGCGGGTTCTCATCGCCGACGACGCTCCCTTCGACGTCCAGCCCGGCGCCACCGTCGGTGACGCCGAGATCGACGCCCTCTACGCGAGCACCGGTCCGCTGCTGCGCCTCAACTTCGTCGCGACGCTCGACGGCGCGGCCAACGGCCCTGACGGCGTGTCCGGGTCGATCAACTCCGGGGCCGACCACCAGGGCTTCGCGGCCATGCGGCGCGCGGCCGATGTCCTGCTCGTGGGGGCCGGCACCGTGCGCGCGGAGGAGTACGGCCCGGCGAAGACTCCCCTCGTCGTCGTCTCGAGCAAGCCCACACTGCCGCAGTCCGCGCAGGGCGCGAATGTCGTGCTCGCGACCACCGAGTCCTCGGGCGCGGTCGAGAGCGACCGGGTGTGGATCTGCGGCGAGGACCGTGTCGACGTGGCGCGCGTGATCGAGCGGGCGAGAGAGGCCTTCGGCCCCCACGTGCTGTGCGAAGGGGGCCCCACCCTCGCTGCCGAGCTGGTCGCCGCCGGGCTGGTCGACGAGCTGGGCCTGTCGTGGACGCCCCACCTGGTCGGCGGCGCCCGAAGCACCCATCCACGCATCCTGGACGGCACGGACGTCGACGTGGACCTCACCTGCCGGCACCTGCTCGAGGAGGACGGCACCCTGCTCGGGCTCTGGCGAGTGACCCGCTAGCGCACGAACTCGGTCACGACGGACTCCCAGCGCCGGGGGTCGACATTCCACTCCTTGCAGTGCCGGGCCAGCGACCACGGCTCGAAGGTGATCAGGTCCGGCCGGGCGGAGGCGAGCGCCTCGCTGGGTCCGACGGGCACGAACTCGTCGTCGCGTGAGTGGATGAGCAGCATCCTGTGGGACAGCTCGTCGGCGCGCTTGACCCAGTTGGTCCGGGCGACGTCGACGCTCTCGGAGACGCCCACGAGGCGCTTGGCCCAGTGCTGGCCCATGAGGGCGCTGGCCAGGATCCCGATCGGCGCCGGCACCCGGTGCAGCGCCGCATGGTGGCGCAGGACGTCCCCCCAGTCGACGACGGGCCCGTCGAGCACCGCGCGGGAGACGACGGACGACAGCGGGGAGCGGTCGAGGAACTGCAGGACGATCGCGCCGCCCATCGACCAGCCGACGAGCACGATCTCGTGGGCGCCTCGGGCGAGCGCGAGCTTGATCGCGTCCTCGATGTCGCGCCACTCGGACAGCCCGAGGTTGTAGCGGCCATCGGGCCCCTCCGGCGCATCACCGTCGTTGCGGTAGCTCGGGACCAGGCAGGTCAGACCAGCGGCATGCATGGCCGGGATCGCCCGCAGGGCCTCGTGCCGACGCGCGCCCCGCCCGTGGACGAGCACCGCCCAGCGGGAGCCGTCACCGTGCTCGCTCGGCACCACCCAGGCCGGCATCGGACCCAGCTCGGTGGGTACGGCGATGTCCTCGTGCTCGAGCCCCAGGTCGGACCGGGGGTCGCCGCCGTAGTAGTAGCCGTTGAACCGGGCCGAACCGGTCTGCAGGACACCGCTGTCGACACCCAGCAGCTCACGGCGCACGGTCTGGCGGCGGTGGTCGACCTCGAGCATCGCGCCGATCCGGGCATGACCCCGACCGCCGTCGAGCCACAGACCGTAGCGTCCGGGGACCAGCAGGTCGGGCGGACCCGAGAGGGTCAGGCTGTCGGAGTGGATGACGTGGATCTGGGTGTCGTCGGGGCGGACGAGGTCGGGCGTGAGCACCTTGCGGGCGAAGTAGGTCGCCCCACCCATCCACACCGAGCCCGCGCCGGCGAGCGCCGAGCCCACGGCCACCGAGCCGTAGGTCAGCGCCTTCTGGGCCCCCGTCGTCTTTGCCACCTGCACATGGTCTCAAAACTCTTGCCGTACGGGCAGAATGTGACGAGTGACACCGCTGCCCGCTGACCTCGTGCTCGACCCCATGCTCGCCAAGGCCGTCAAGGCGGTGCCCGCGGCCGACGCCGTGGAGGGCGGCTACTCCTACGAGCCCAAGTGGGACGGCTTCCGCTGCATCGTGCGCAAGGACGGCGACGACGTCGAGCTGATCAGCCGCGGCAAGAAGCCGCTCACCCGGTACTTCCCCGAGCTCGTCGAGGCGATCCGCGACCACCTGCCCGGCAGCGCCGTCGTCGACGGCGAGATCGTCGTGCGCAGCGGCGAGCCGGGCGCCCAGCGCCTGGACTGGGAGGCCCTCGGGCAGCGCATCCACCCCGCGGAGTCGCGGATCACCAAGCTCTCGGTCGAAACGCCGGCCGAGCTGATCGCCTTCGACCTGCTGGCCGTCGGCGACGAGGACGTGACGGGCTCCCCCTTCGCCCGACGTCGGGAGCGGCTCGAGGCGCTCTTCGCCACGATCTCGAAGGGGGCGCCGCTGCACCTGACGAGGGTGACCCGGGACGCCGACGAGGCGACCGACTGGTTCACCCGCTTCGAGGGGGCCGGGCTCGACGGGGTGGTCGCCAAGGCGCTCGCGTCGCCCTACTCCCCCGGCAAGCGCACGATGCTCAAGATCAAGCACAAGCGCACGGCGGAGGCCGTCGTCACCGGCTATCGGGTGCACAAGTCCGGCCAGGGCGTCGGGTCGCTGCTCCTCGGGCTCTTCCACGAGGGGCAGCTGTTCAACGTCGGCGGGATCGCGGCCTTCACCGCCGCGCGCCGGCTGGAGCTGGTCGAGGAGCTCGAGCCGCTCGTGCGGCGTGACGCCGACGGCCAGGTCGAGCATGCCGAGACCGACCGCTCACGTTTTTCGTCCGCCAAGGACGTCAGCTTCGTCCCGCTGCGACCCGAGCGGGTCGTCGAGGTGGCCTTCGACCAGCTCGAGGGCTGGCGCTTCCGGCACACCGTGCAGTTCCTGCGGTGGCGCCCCGACCGCGACCCCGAGTCGTGCACGCTCGACCAGATCGACCGGGCCGCGGCGTACGACTTGGGTGCGGTGCTCGACTAGCCCTCGACCCGGTTGCCCTCCGCGTCCCAGTGCTCGGCCACCTTCTTGCTCGGCTGCACGCGTGGGGGCTCACCGGGCATCTTGGGGTAGTCGGGCGGGAAGTTCAGCTCGCCACCGGGCAGGGTCTGCCACAGCTCGAGGAGCGGGTCGAGCGACGCTGCGCTGGAGTCGATCTCGGCCCACGGATCGCCCTCGGCCAGGTGGTCGAGCACGGTCGTCAGGTTGTACTCCGCGGGGTCGGTGACGGCCGCGATCTGCTCCCACGTCATGGGGGTGCTCACCGGTGCACCGGGGCGGGCCCGCAGGCTCCAGGCGCCGGCGATCGTGCGGTCGCGGTTGTTCTGGTTGAAGTCGACGAAGATCCGCTCCCCCCGCTCCTCCTTCCACCAGGCAGTCGTCACGCCGCCGTCGCGCCGCTCCAGCTCACGGCCGAAGCCGATCGCCGCGTGCCGCAGCTCCTCGAAGGACCAGCGCGGCTCGATGCGCACGTAGATGTGGATGCCCCGGTTGCCGCTCGTCTTGGCGAACCCGCGCATCCCGAGCTCCTCGAGCAGCTCGCGGGCCACGTCCGCCACCCGCTGCACGTCGGCGAAGGTCGTCCCGGGCTGCGGGTCGAGGTCGATGCGCAGCTCGTCGGGGTGGTCGACGTCAGGGCGACGTACCGGCCACGGGTGGAAGGTCAGCGTCCCCATGTGCGCCGCCCAGACGAGCGCCGCCGGCTCGCTCGGGCACAGCTCCTGCGCGGTGCGGCCGCTGGGGAAGGTGATCTCGACGGTCTCGATGTAGTCGGGCGCTCCCCGCGGCAGCCGCTTCTGGTAGAAGCCGTCCGCGTCCTTGTCCCGCGGGCCGACCGCCAGGCGCATCCCCTCGCGCCAGCCGTCGGGCCAGCGCTCCATGGCCGTCGGCCGGTCACCGATGGTGCGCATCATCGTCTCGCCGACGTCGGCGACGTACTGGCACACCTCGAGCTTGCTGATCGCCGGGGTCCGTGCCGTCGCCTCGTAGATCACCCGGTCGGGGCTGGAGACGCGCACCTCCCGCTCGCCGACGGTCACCATCGCAGCGGGGGTCTTGGCCATGCCGTCAGCGTATGGGCTCTGCCGGACGAAGGGGGGCAGCCGCGCCCCCTTCGTCCTAGCGGCGCACGAGCCCCAGGTACCGGTCGGCGATCGGCCCGGCGACCTTGGCACCTCCGGACCCGTCCTCCACGAAGACGGCGACGGCGAGGTCGTCCTGGGCGACGAACATCCAGGCGTGCGTGCGCGGGGGCGTGGCGGAGCCGTACTCGGCGGTGCCGGTCTTGGCGATGACGGGGCCGCCCGGGTTGTCGCCCAGGAAGGTGGCCGAGCCGTCGGTGACGACAGCCCGCATCATCTCGCGCAGCTGGCCGGCCTCACCGGCGGTGATCGGCGTGCCGCCCTTCGCCGGTGCCTGGGTGGCGTCCGGCAGCAGGACCGGCGTGACCCGCTCGCCCGCGACGATGCTCGCCATGACGGTTGCCATCGACAGGGGCGTCGCGACGACCTTGCCCTGACCGATGCTCGTGGCTGCCAGGTCGGTGCCCGTCGGTCGTGCCGGCACCTGGCCCATCGCCGCGGGCACGCCGAGCGTGGGCGTCTGGGTCATGCCGAGCGCCGCTGCGGCAGAGCTGATCCCGTCAGCAGGGAGCCGATCGCGGGCGCCGATGAAGGCGGTGTTGCACGAGGTGGCGATCGCATCCTTCAGGGTCATGGCGCCGGTGCGGCCGGACGGGAAGTCGTCGTAGTTCTTGAACTCGCGCCCGTCGACGGTGATCGTGGGCGGGCACTGCAGCGTGGTCTGGGGCGTGGCTCCCGCGCGCAGCTGGGCGAGCGCCGTGACGGGCTTGAAGGTCGACCCGGGGGCGTACTGACCCAGCGTGGCGGTCGACTGGCCGGATCCTCCCTTCGCGCTGGCGAGTGCGAGCACGTGACCGTCGGAGGGGCGGATGGCGACGACCGCCCCGGCCTTGGGCACGTCGGCGAGGACGTCCTCGGCGGCGGTCTGGTGGTTGCTGCTCAAGGTGGTGCGCAGCGGTTTGCCGTCGACCGCGTCGAGACGGTGCAGGTCCCGTGCGGTGCCGTCCTCGGCCACGGCCTCGACGACGAAGCCGGAGATCCCCCGCAGCTGCTTGTCATGCTTCGCCTGCAGGCCACTCAGACCGACGACGTCACCCTCGCGCACCTGCGGGTCGGCGGCGATGATCTCGGCCGTCGCCGGGCCCACCCGCCCCAGGACGGCCGCGGCGAAGCCGGAGGACGGTGGCAGGTCCATGCTCCCGTCGACGAGGCGGGCGCCCGCGATGCCGGGGACGGCCCGGCGTACCTGCTCCAGCTCCTTCGCGTCGGCCCGCAGGACGATCGCCTCGACGAAGGCCTTGTCCCCCGCCGACTCCACCGCAGTGACGAAGGGAGCGACCGTCACGTCCACGGCCTCGGCCAGCCGACGGGCGGACCTGCCCGCCTGGGCTGCGGGCACCTGCCCACGGTCGATGCCGACGCGCACGACCGGCCGCCTGGTCACGATCGTCTCGCCGTCGTCACCCAGCACCTCGCCGCGCTCCGGGGTGGTCCGGGTGGCGCGCAGGACCTCGCCCTCGGCGAGCTCGGGGACGAGCACCGTGGGAGCCCAGTCGCCGGTCCACGACTCACCGCTCCTGCGGACCGGGACGGTGGACGAGTAGCGCCAGGGCTCCTTGCCCTCGTGGACGGTCCACGCCAGGTCGAGCTGCACCGTGCCCGTGTCGCCGCCCTCTGGGACCTCGACCGCACCGACCGTCACGGACGGTCGCAGGCGACCCATGCCGGCCAGGACGGTGTCGAGGTCCTCCTGCGCGGCCGGCCGGTCCGCGACCTGCAGCCCCGCGGGCACCGTCCCCTCGGCCAGGTCAGCGGCGATCTGCGCCCCCAGTGCCCGGGCCGCGTCGGTGTCGTCGTCGCGCTGGGTCCACCACCAGCCACCCATGGCGAGGAGGAGGGCGAGCACCACGGCGGCCCCGGTCAGGGAGCGGGCGCGGCGGCGGGGCAGGTCGGTCACGGACGCATTCTCCCTCGTCGGTGACCTCCTCGCAGCCCGCGGAGTCCTCATGGCGCACCCGGCGCGCCGTGCTCGCGACGGGCCGGCACCACGGCGCCGTGAGATGGACGCCCGGCGTTCACCTGCTCGCACTGCGGGACACCTCCGTCGGTCCTATGGTGCGGGAGGCCACACCCCTCGCCACCCACAGGAGCCACCACATGCCAGCTCGTCGTCGCCGCGTCCTCGCGGCGCTCACTGCCGCACCGCTGACCCTCGCCGGCCTCGCCGTCGCCGCCCCGAGCGCCACCGCCGCCTCTGCGGACGTCGTCGTCTCCGAGGCCTACGGGGGTGGCGGCAACTCCAAGGCCACCCTGCGCAGCGACTTCGTCGAGCTGGCCAACCGCGCCACGACCGAGGTCGACCTCACCGGCTGGACCCTGCGCTACTACTCCAAGACCGGCACCACGCCGCAGACGACCGCCCTCCGCGGCAGCATCAAGGCCGGCGGCCGCTACCTCGTCCAGCAGGCCGATGGCGCCAACGACGCTGCCGAGGCACTGCCCACCCCTGACGCGACCGGCAGGGTGCCGATGTCCGGGTCGGGTGCCCGCGTCGACGTCGTCAACCCCGACGGCGCGGTCGTCGACCGGCTCGGCTGGGGTGGCGCCGCGCCTGCCGAGGGCGTCGCAGCGGACGGCACGGACAACACCACCTCGGTGGCCCGCCGCGACATCTGCACCGACACCGACAACAACTCAGCCGACTTCGCCGTCGGTGCGCCCACCCCGCAGAACTCCACCACCGAGACCGTGGTCTGCGAGCCGGGCACCGGCGAGCCTCCGGTCGTGCCGAGCCGGACGATCCCGCAGATCCAGGGAACGGCGCACCTCTCCCCCTTCGACGGGACGCAGGTCGCCGAGGTCGAGGGTGTCGTGACCGCGGTCTCGCGCAACGGGTTCTGGTTCCAGAGCACCACTGCCGACGACGACGCCGCCACGTCCGAGGGGCTGTACGTCTACACCCGTACGGCGCCGACCGCCGCGGTCGGTGACACGGTGAGCGTCGACGGGTACGTCGAGGAGTTCCGCCCGGGCGGCTCCGCTGGCTGGGACAACCTGACGACGACCGAGCTCACCTCCCCCGTCGTCCGGGTGACCGGTACCGCCGAGGTGCCCGCGCCGGTCGTGCTCGGTGAGGACCGCACCGCTCCGCAGCAGACGATCGACGCCGACGACCCCAAGAGCGTCGAGTACGCCGACGCGGCCTTCCTCCCCGAGCGCGACGCCATCGACTTCTACGAGTCCCTCGAGGGCATGCAGGTCGGCGTCCGTGACGCGCAGGTCGTCGGCCCGACCGGCTATGAGATCCCGGTCGTGCCCGGCAGCGGCGTCGACGCCACCCGCTCCTCCGCAGGTGGAGTCGTCTACTCGGGCTACGACCGCCCCAACGCGATGCGGGTGCTCGTCGACGACGTCCTGCTGCCCAGCGGCTCGCTGCCCGACGCGGACATCAAGGACACGCTGCCGGGCCTCGTCGCCGGTCCGCTCGACTACTCCTTCAGCAACTTCAAGCTGCTCGCCACGCAGGTACCCACGGTGCAGGACGGTGGCCTCGAGCGCGAGGTCATCCAGCCGCAGCGCGACCGCGAGCTGTCCGTCGCGGCCTTCAACGTCGAGAACCTCGCCCCGAGCAACCCGCAGAGCAAGTTCGACCGCCTCGCCGGCCAGATCGTCACCAACCTGCGCAGCCCCGACATCATCGCGGTCGAGGAGGTCCAGGACGCGAGTGGCCCGACCGACGACGGCACCGTCGACTCGACGGCAACGACCGACAGGCTGATCGCCGCGATCGAGGCACAGGGCGGCCCGACGTACGAGGCCAACTGGGTCAACCCGCAGGACAAGGCCGACGGCGGTCAGCCGGGTGGCAACATCCGCAACGTCCTGCTGCACCGCACCGACCGTGACATCACCTTCACCGAGCGCAGCTCGGGCGCGGCCGACCAGGCGACGAGCGTGACCACGGACCGCAAGGGTGCCCTGCTCACCGAGTCCCCCGGCCGCATCGCTCCCTCCTCACCGGCCTTCGACAACTCCCGCAAGCCGCTCATCGGCGAGTACCGGTACCGCGGCGAGCGCGTCTTCGTCGCGGCCGTGCACTTCAGCTCCAAGGGAGGCGACGACCCGCTCTTCGGCCGCTGGCAGCAGCCGGTCCGCTCGAGCGAGGACGCGCGCCACGCACAGGCTCGTGAGGTGCGCTCCATCGCCGACGACCTGCTCGCGGCCGACCCGGAGGCGAAGTTCGTCGTCGCCGGCGACGTCAACGACTTCGAGTTCAGCCAGACGGCTGACATCCTCGCGGACGTCGTCGAGGGTTCGGGCAGCACGGCGATGACCGACCTGCCGCGCACGCTGCCGCAGTCGGACCGTTGGACCTACGTCTACGAGGGCAACAGCCAGGTCCTCGACCACATCTTCGTCTCGCCGTCTCTCGCGACGCTCGACGGGACGGTGGGCGGTCCGTGGCGCGGCGCCCAGGGCAAGGGGCAGGGCCAGCGCCCGGCCTTCTCCTACGACATCGTCCGCACCAACTCCCCCTTCGCCGACCAGGACAGCGACCACGACCCGCAGGTCGTCCGCCTGGACCTCAAGAAGTGACCGGAGGCGAAGGGGGCTCCTCCCCCCTTCGTCGCTGGTGCGCCTGATGCACCACCGCCGCGGCCCCCGGATGAAAGTCCGGGGGCTGCGGCGTTGCATGATGGACAGACCAAGTGCGAGGAGCAGATCATGATGGACCCCACCGGCCGCGACTATGCCGTCACCAAGAGCGACGAGGAGTGGCGCGCCGAGCTCACGCCCGACGAGTACTCCGTGCTCCGGGCTGCGGGCACCGAGCGTCCCTTCGTCGGTGAGTACACCGACACCGCCACCGAAGGCGTCTACGCCTGCCGCGCCTGCGGCACCGAGCTCTTCACCTCGGGCACGAAGTTCGAGAGCCACTGCGGCTGGCCGAGCTTCTACAGCCCGCTCGCCGAGGACCGCGTCGAGTACATCAAGGACGACTCGCTGCCGGGCCGCCCGCGCGTCGAGGTGCGCTGCGCCAACTGTGGGAGCCACATGGGCCACGTCTTCGAGGGCGAGGGCTACGAGACCCCCACCGACCAGCGCTACTGCATCAACTCGATCTCGATGACGCTGCGGCCCGCCGAGGGCTGAGCTCCGCCTCACCCGCCCCAGGATTCTCGGGTCACCCGATAAACCTCGCCTTCGCATGAGTTGCAAACTCTTGCCGAGGCGAGGTTTCTCTTGTCGAGCGGTCAGGCAGCTTGGGCCAGGGCGTCTCGAACCGCTTCGACGATCCGCTCCGGGTGGAAGAGGTCCGCCCAGGTCACCCGGATCACGACGTACCCGGAGGACCGGATGCGGTCCTCGCGCTTCTTCTCCCGGAAGAGCGCGTCAGGGCCACCGTCGGTGTACTTCACCTTGCCGTCGAACTCGATGAGCACATGGGTGCCCTCGATGCCCAGGTCCACCCTCGCAAAAACGACACCGTCCCTGTCCGCGATGGGCACCTGAGACTCCACGTGGTAGCCAGCGGCGAGCAGGATCGCACGGGTGACGCTCTCACCGAGGGACTCGGCCCTCGGGTCGCACCACGCGAGGGCGCACCGCGCACGGTGACTGGCGGGCCAGCCTTCGACCCGGTCGAAGGCCGACTCCAAGGCATCGCGTTCCACGGCACGGCTGTGCAGTGCTGCATCGATCGAGGCCACTCCCGGGAGCACGCCGTGGTCCATCGTCAGCTGGACGAGAGAGGTTGCCAGGTCCGTCGCGGGCCCCCACTGGGTCGTGACGATCGCGTGGCGAAGGGGGCGGAAGCGCAGCCCCTTCGCCTTGGCCTCCCGCGCGATCGGACGGGCCAGGTCGGCTGGCGCCGATGGCACCTCGAACAACGGGATGCCGTGAGCCGCGACGGCTGTACCACCCATCAGCGCCGCATCCGGATACAACCTCAGACCGGCTCGGGCGAGGAGTCGTCGATGCTGCTCCGTGGTCCAGGGTCCCGGTGCCGTGTAGGCGCCTCGGCACAGTCGTGCGATGCTCCCGCGTCGCACGCCGGCGATCAGGGCCTCGTCACGCACGCCCACACGCAGCGCCTCCTGCCGGACGAAGATCCTGTCCGGCATCGCGAGCAAGCTGGTGAAGATGTTGCGATCAACGGTGATCATGCCGCCATGCTCGGTCGCCTGCGCAGAGGCCGACTGGACGTCGACGCAGGTGGGGACCGACCCCCTTCGCCGCTGGTGGATGTGGACGGAGGCCGCTCAACAGGAGAAACCTCGCCTGAGCAAGAGTTTCAAACTCCTGCTCAGGCGAGGATTCTCGGGTGACCCGAGAATCCTGGGGCCAGAGGGTCAGGCCCTCAGCGCAGCCCAGCCACCAGAGCCTCGACACTCACCCGCGGGCCGGTGAAGAAGGGGACCTCTTCGCGCACGTGCAGCCGGGCCTTGGAGGCGCGCAGCTCACGCATGAGGTCGACGATGCGGTGCAGCTCGTCGGCCTCGAAGGCGAGGATCCACTCGTAGTCACCCAGCGCGAAGGCCGGGATGGTGTTGGCGCGCACGTCCGGGAAGTCGCGGGCCATGCCGCCGTGCTCGGCGAGCATGGAGCGACGGTCCTTCTCGTCCAGGACGTACCAGTCGTAGGACCGCACGAAGGGGTAGACGCACACGTAGTCGCGCGGCTCATCACCAGCGAGGAAGGCCGGGACGTGGCTGCGGTTGAACTCCGCCTGACGGTGCACGGCAGCGTTGGACCACACCGGGTCGAGGTGCCCGCCGAGCTCTGTGCGCAGCAGCCGCTTGTAGGCGTCCTGGAGCATCTCGATCTCGTCCGCGTGCCACCAGATGAGGACATCCGCGTCAGCGCGCAGGCCGGCGACGTCGTAGACGCCGCGGATGCGCACGCCGGCCTCGGTGAGCTCGGCGAAGAGCGCCTCGACCTCGTCGGTGATCGCCTCACGGTCGTCGTCGCCGATCGGGTTGACGAGCGCGAAGGCGGAGAACATCGCGTAGTGCACGCTGCTGTTGATCGCCTCGAGCTGCTCGCGGGTGGGCTTGGCGGGGCTGGGCCTCGTGGTCATCTGGGCTCCTGTCGGGTGGTGGACGAAGGGGGAAGCGTGTCGAGGATCGTCGTGGCAGTCGCGGCGGCATCGGTCAGGACCGCGCCGATGCCCACTCCGTCGTAGGCGGCACCGGTCACCTCGAGACCGGGGACGCCGGCCACCGCGGAGCGCACCGCGGCGACCCGTCCAGTGTGCCCGAGGTCGTACTGCGGCAGACCGCCGCCCCAGCGCTGGACGTGGGCATCGACGGGCCGCGGCAGGTCGACGCCGAGAGCACGGCCGATCTCGGCGAGCGCGTCTGCGATGAGCTCGGTGTCGTCGCGCTGGAGGGTGACGACCTCGCCGGCGCGGCCGGCGGAGGCCCGCAGCAGCACCACGTCGTCGGCGGCCTCACGCACCCAGGCCCACTTGGAGGCGGAGAAGGTGCTCGCCTTGATCGGGCGGCCGTCGACGGCCGGGACGAGGAAGCCGCTGCCGGGCAGGGGCGGGGCAGTGACGGTGGGCAGCGCGATGGTGATGACCGCCATCGACGCGTACTCGATGCCTGCGAGTGCGCTGGCTGCGGCCGCTGCGTGGTCCGCAAGGAGCCGTGAGGTCGCGGCCGCAGGGGTCGCGACGACGATGACATCGGCCTCGCGAGCGACCTCCGCGTTGGTCGCGCCCGAGACCACCCGCCACCCCGTCGGGGTGCGCTCCAGACGCCGGACGAGGGCGCCGGTCTCGATCCGTCCCCCGGCGTCGACCACGCTGCGGTGCAGGGCCTCGACGAGGACACCGATGCCACCAGCCAGCCCCATCACCCGTGGGCGTGGGGTCGCATGCGGTGGTGGGAGCAGCGACTCGACGGCCGTGGGCATGGACCGCCCACCAGCCATCGCCGCCCACAGCGCAGGCATCGTCGAGCGCAACGACAGGTGGTCGACGCGACCGGCGTAGACCCCACCGAGGAGGGGCTCGACCACTCGGTCGACGACCGCCCTGCCGTAGACGGTGCCCACCGCGTCGGCGATCGTCACGTCCTCGCTCTCGAGGGCGAAGGGGGCCGGCTGCGCGGCGCGAGCGACCTCCCCTTCGTCGAGGAGACCGGTGAGGTCGGTCTGCGGACCGGGCACGCCCATGAAGGTCCGGCCGGGGATGGCATGACGCCCGCCTCGGGACCAGAAGGACGCCGGGACGGGCTCGGGGTGCACGACCTGCTCGGCCAGCCCTAGCTCGGCGAAGAGCTCTCGTGCCGCGACGCTGCTCGCGACGACCGACTCGGCTCCGACGTCCACGCGCACGCCGCCGACCGTCTGCTGGCGGACCTTGCCACCCGGGCGGGCGGCGCCGTCGAGGAGGGTCAGCTCGAGGTCGGGGCGAGCCCGCAGCAGGTGGTGGGCGGTGGCCAGACCCGCCAGTCCCCCACCGATGACGACGACGCGCGGACCCATGCCCCAACTCTCCCACCACGTCGATGGAACCGATCCACCACCTCACCCCGTCACACCACCATCAGACGGCCGGGAGCACCCGACCACCGAGCAGGGGGTTCGACATGACCAGGACGACACACGGGCGATGGGCGGCGCTGGTCGCGGCCGGCGGGCTGGCGCTCACCGGGTGCGCCGTCGGCAGCGACTCGGGCGGCAGCTCCGAGGGCGGCGACGCGGTCTCCCACCAGTCGCAGGCGAGAGACAGCGACGCGCAGCCGGAGTCGGCTGCCACCTCCGGGTCCGCGGACCGGGGCCAGGGCTCGTCCGACGGCTCGGCGGGCAGCAACGCCTCGAGTGGCTACAAGGCCCCCATCGATGCGCGCATCGCGCGCACGGCCAGCCTGTCACTCACCGTCAAGGACCTCGAGCAGGCGGCGGCCAAGGTGCGCTCCACGGCCCGCACCGCCGGTGGCTACGTGTCCGACGAGGACTCCCGCGCCGCCACGGACGAAGGGGGCCGCTCCTGGGCAGAGATCACCGTCACCGTCCCCGTCGACAAGCTCGACGCGACGACGACGGACCTCGCGGAGCTCGGCGAGGTCACCAAGCGCACGACCAGCGCCGAGGACCTCACCTCGCAGTACACGGACACCACCGCCCGGGTGCGTACGAAGACCAAGTCGGTCGAGCGCCTGCGCACCCTCATCGACTCCACCGACGACCTCGACCAGATCGTCACCCTCGAGCGTGAGCTGTCCACCCGTGAGGCGGACCTGGAGTCGATGACGAGTCAGCAGAAGTCGCTGGAGCAGCGCACCGCCACCGCACCGGTCAGCGTCAGCCTCTCGACCGACGGGATCGAGGCCGATGCCACCGAGGAGGACGCGACCGGGTTCGTCGCCGGGCTCAGCGAGGGCTGGGGTGCCTTCACCGCCGCGCTGGCTGTCGGGCTGACCGCGCTCGGGGCGATCACCCCCTTCGCCCTCACGGGAGCGGTGCTGCTGGCCCCGGTCCTGTGGTGGCTGCGTCGTCGCACCGCGCGCCCCGCACCGGTGGTCGCGGCCCCCGACGAGTGAGCGTCAGCGCGCGCTGACCTCGTGGACCAGCTCGACGACGCGGGTGAGGACGACGGGGTCGGTGTCGGGCAGGACCCCGTGACCGAGGTTGAAGATGTGGCCGGGCGCCGAGCGGCCCTCCGCGAGGATGCGACGGACCTCGCGCTCGATGACCTCCCACGGGGCGAAGAGCAGCGCCGGGTCGAGGTTGCCCTGGACCGGGTGGGTGCCGCCGACGCGCTCGATGGCGTCGGCCAGGTTGACCCGGTAGTCGACACCGATGACCTCGGTCCCGGCACCGGCCATGTCGGCGAGCAGCTCTCCGGTCCCGACGCCGAAGTGGATGCGTGGGACACCGGAGTCGGCGAGCGCCGCCAGCGTCGCGCGGCTGTGCGGGAGGACGTACTCGCGGTAGTCGGCGCGGGAGAGGAAGCCGGCCCAGGAGTCGAAGAGCTGGACGGCGCTGGCGCCGGCCGCGACCTGGACCTTGAGGAAGGCCGCGGAGATCTGCGTGAGGCGCTCGCACAGGTCGTTCCACAGCTGCGGGTCGCCGTGCATGAGGGACTTGGTCAGCTCGTGGTTCTTGCTCGGCCCGCCCTCGATCAGGTACGAGGCCAGGGTGAAGGGAGCGCCGGCGAAGCCGATGAGCGGCGTCGCGCCCAGCTCCAGCACCGTGCGGCGGACCGACTCGGTGATGTCCGGGATCATCTCGGGCGTCAGCTCGGGGATCCGGTCGAGGTCGGCGCGGGACTCGAAGGGGTCGTCCAGGACCGGACCGACGCCGGGCTCGATGTCGATCTCGATCCCGGTGGCCTCGAGCGGGACGACGATGTCGGAGAAGAAGATCGCCGCGTCGACCCGGTGGCGGCGCACCGGCTGGAGGGTGATCTCGGTGACCAGGTCCGGTGTGCGGCAGGCCTGCAGCATGTCGGTCCCGCGGCGCAGCTCGCGGTACTCGGGCAGCGAGCGCCCGGCCTGGCGCATGAACCACACCGGGGTGTGCGGGACGGACTCCCCGCGGGCCGCGCGGACCAGGGGGCTGTCGGAAGGATCGGCTGAGTTCGTCACGCCCGCATCCTCCCATGCGGGCCCCCGACGACGCCCCCGGTGTCTGCCCCCTCCACGGCGTGCCTTCCCGCGTCTGCGGCCCCCCGAGACCTAGTCTCACGGAGTGGCAACCCGACAGATCTCCGACGTGCAGTCCACGGACTTCGAGCACGCCCTGCGCGCCCTGCACGCGGCCCGCCTGCGACCCGAGGTCCGACTGACCGAGGTCCCTGCTCCGACGCGCCTGGCCCCCCACGCCGTGGCGATGACCGCCGACATCGTCGACCCCTCCGACGACGAGGACATCGCGACCGGACGCTTCGTCCTGCTGCACGACCCGGACGAGCCGGAGCCGTGGGGCAGCGCGTGGCGCGTGGTCACCTTCTCCCGGGCAGAGCTCGAGGCGGAGGTCGCTGGCGACCCGATGCTCGGTGCCGTCGGCTGGTCCTGGCTGACCGATGCCCTCGAGGCCCACGACATCACCCCGGTCAACCTCGCCGGCACCGTGACCCACGTCGTCTCCGAGTCCTTCGCCGACCTCGAGGCGCGCGAGCCCGACGTCGAGATGGAGATCCGCGCCTCGTGGAGCCCCACCGACTCGTCGGTCGGCCACCACCTCGAGGCGTGGGTCGACATGCTCGGCACGGTCGGCGGTCTGCCGCCGCTGCCCTCGGGCGTCGTGGCCCTGCCGGGACGGCGCCGGTGAGCGACGACCACGAGAGCGAAGGGAGCGAGCCCGCACCTCTGCCTGTCCTCACCGAGCCGGCCGAGGGCGTCCCGCCCGTCATCACCCGTGAGTCCGAGCTCGACGACTGCGCCGCCGCGATCGCGGACGGCTACGGCCCGGTCGCACTGGACGCCGAGCGCGCGTCCGGCTACCGCTACGGGCAGGCGGCCTATCTCGTCCAGGTCCGCCGCGAGGGCTCGGGCACCTGGCTCATCGACCCGGTCTACCTGCCGGACCTGACGCCGCTGGACCGCGCCATCGGCACCGGCGAGTGGATCCTGCACGCCGCGACGCAGGACCTGACCTGCCTGGCTGACGTCGGTCTGCGGCCCCGTCAGATCTTCGACACCGAGCTCGCCGCCCGGCTCATCGGTCTCCCCCGCGTCGGACTCGCCGCGGTCATCGAGCGCTACCTCGGCATCAGCCTGGCCAAGGAGCACTCGGCCGTCGACTGGTCAACGCGTCCGCTGCCCGAGCCGTGGCTGCGCTACGCCGCCCTCGACGTCGAGGTGCTCACCGAGGTGCGCAACCTCATGGGCATCGACCTGGCCGAGCAGGGCAAGAGCGAGTGGGCCCGGCAGGAGTTCGAGGCCCTCCTCTCCTGGCGTCCTGCGGTCAAGGAGGACCCCTGGCGGCGCACCTCGGGCCTGCACAAGATCCGCCAGCCCCGGGTCCTCGCGACGGTCCGTGAGCTCTGGTACGAGCGCGACCACATCGCCCGCGACCGCGACACCTCGCCGGGGCGGGTCATCCCCGACACCGCCCTCGTCGAGATCGCCCTCGCCAACCCGGAGGCACCCGGCGACCTGCCCCGTGGGCACCGCGCCATCCAGCGCAGCCAGCGCGCCTGGCTCGAGGCCGTCGCGCGGGCTCGCGCCCTGCCCGACGACGACCTGCCGCCTGCGTCGGTCAAGTCCGACGGCCCGCCCCCGCAGCGGTCCTGGGCCAACCGCGACCCGGTCGCCGCCGAGCGCCTCACCGACACCCGGGAGCGCCTCGCGGTCTTTGCCGAGGAGCACACCATCCCGATCGAGAACGTCTGCTCGCCAGACCCCCTTCGGCGGGTGATCTGGACGCCGCCGGCCGAGCGCTCCCCCGAGGCCTTCGCCGAGTCCTTGGCGCAGCTCGGGGTGCGCCCGTGGCAGCGTGAGATCGTCGCGCCGCTGATCGCCGAGGCCTTCGCGGCGCACCCCGACGACTGAGGGACGCAGCATGCCCCTCGACACGCGGACCCCAGACGATCTGCATTTATCTCATATATGGGTTACCTTGGGTGACATGTCTGATGACTATCTCGCCCGGATCGGCACCACGATCAAGGAAGCGCGCAACCGCGCCGGCCTGTCCCAGTCCGATCTCGCCACCAAGCTCGAGACCAGCCAGAGCGCTGTCGCCCGGATCGAGGCCGGAGGGCAGAACCTGACCCTCGACAACCTCGCCCGGATCAGCGAAGCCCTGGACACCGAGCTCGTGGCCCTCACCCGGACCCCCAGCAGCGGCGCCGTCCACCTCAAGATCGAGGGTGGCCGGCAGCTGTCCGGCGCCATCGACGTCAAGACGAGCAAGAACGCCGCCGTCGCCCTGCTCTGCGCCTCGCTGCTCAACAAGGGCACGACGACGCTGCGCAGCCTCGCTCGCATCGAGGAGGTCAACCGCATCCTCGAGGTGCTCAACTCCATCGGCGTGCAGACCCGCTGGCTGCCTGGCAGCTCCGACCTGGAGATCACGCCGCCGGCGCGGCTGAGCCTGGACACGATGGACGAGGAGGCTGCCCGCCGCACCCGCACGGTCATCATGTTCCTCGGCCCGCTGCTGCACGAGTTCGACAACTTCAGCCTGCCGTACGCCGGCGGTTGCGACCTCGGCACGCGGACGGTCGAGCCGCACATGACCTCACTGACCCACTTCGGGCTCGACGTCGAGGCCACCCAGGGCTCCTACGCGGCCACCGCCAGCGGCGTGGTCGACTCGGACAAGGCCATCATCCTGACCGAGCGCGGCGACACCGTCACCGAGAATGCACTGATGGCCGCTGCCCGCCACCCGGGCCGCACGACCATCCGCAACGCCTCGCCCAACTACATGGTCCAGGACCTGTGCTTCTTCCTCGAGAAGCTCGGCGTGAGCGTCGAGGGCATCGGGACGACCACCCTCGTCATCACGGGCAAGAAGGACATCGACGTCGACGTCGAGTACTCCCCCAGCGAGGACCCGATCGAGGCGATGAGCCTCATCGCCGCCGCGGTGGTCACCAAGTCCGAGATCACCATCCGGCGTTCGCCCATCGAGTTCCTCGAGATCGAGCTCGCCACCCTGTCGGGCATGGGCATGCAGTACTCGTTGTCCGCGGAGTACCTCGCCGACAACGGCCGCACCCGGCTCGTCGACATCACCACGCACCCGGGGCCGCTCAAGGCGCCGATCGACAAGATCCACCCGATGCCCTTCCCGGGCCTCAACATCGACAACCTGCCCTTCTTCGCGCTCATCGCCGCGTGTGCAGAGGGCACCACGACGATCCACGACTGGGTCTACGACAACCGGGCGATCTACCTCACCGAGCTGAACAAGATCGGCGGCAAGGTGACGCTCATGGACCCGCACCGGGTCCTCGTCGAGGGCCCCAACCGGTGGCGCGCCAACGAGGTCACCTGCCCGCCGGCGCTGCGCCCCGGCGTGGTCGTCCTGCTGGCGATGCTCGCCGCGCCGGGCACGTCCTACCTGCGCAATGTCTACGTCATCCACCGCGGCTACGAGGACCTCGCCGAGCGTCTCAACGCGCTGGGTGCCAGCGTGCAGCCCTTCCGCGACATCGGCTGACCCGGCACCACGCACGACCGCGGGAGGCCCCCACCGGATCACCGGTGGGGGCCTCCTTCGTCATGGGCGAGACCGCGCGCGGGGCGCTCGGTCAGAAGCTGCCGAAGATCGATCCGAGCACGATGATGGCGACCAGCGACAGGACCGGGACGAGGATCGCGACGACCGCGATGTCCTTGTAGGACTGCCGGTGGCTCAGGCCGCAGATGGCGAGCAGGGTGATGACGGCGCCGTTGTGCGGCAGGGCGTCGAAGCCACCCGAGGAGATCGCCGTGACGCGGTGGACCAGCTCGAGGGAGATGCCCTGGGACATCGCCATCTCCTTGAACTGGGTGCCGAGCGCCTCGAGCGCGATGCTCATGCCGCCGGACGCCGAGCCGGTGATGCCCGCGAGGACGTTGACCGACAGGGCCAGTGAGACGAGCGGGTTGCCCGAGACGCCCAGGACCGCGTCCTTGATCGTCGTGAAGGCTGCCAGCGAGGCGATGACCGCGCCGTACCCGACCTCGGAGGCGGTGTTGAAGATCGGCAGGAGCGAGCCCATGGTGCCCTCGTTGACGGCGCCCTTGACGTCGCCGATGCGAGTCCAGTTGGCCGCCAGGACGATGGCGATCGAGGCCACCAGCGCGACGATGATGCCCCAGATGCCGGCGACGTCGTCGATACCGACCGAGCCGTAGGCGTCCTGCTTGAGGTAGTCGAAGTCCATGCTGGGGAAGATCCAGTTGACCAGCGCGTAGTTGAGCGCGATGACGACGACGATCGGGAGGAAGGCCAGGGCCCACGGGACCGTGGGTCGCTCCATGATGTGCTCGTCGGCCGCGGAGGACTCGATGGTCGCTGCGACCGGTGCCTCGTCCGTGGCCTCGCGGTCCTTGGCCTCCAGGTCCTTGTCCTTCTTGCCGCGGCCGAAGAAGCCGCCGCCCTTCATCACCGGAGGCTCGTAGACCTCCCCGGCCGCGACGAGCGTGCTCGAGCGGCGGTTGAGGTAGGCGACCCCACCGCCGAACATGATCAGGCCGGCGATCAGGCCCAGGCCGGGCGCGGCGAAGGCGTTGGTGCCGAAGTAGGGCGAGGGGATCGCGTTCTGGATCGCAGGCGTGCCGGGCAGCGCCGTCATGGTGAAGGTGAAGGAGCCCAGGGCGATCGTCGCCGGGATGAGCCGCTTGGGGATGCCCGACTCCTTGAAGAGGGCGGCCGCGATCGGGAAGACGGCGAAGGCCACGACGAAGAGCGAGACGCCGCCGTAGGTGAGGATGCCGCAGGCGAGGACGATCGCGAGGATGGCACGCTGCGCGCCGATCTTGTCGACGATGAAGTCGGCGATCGCCTTGGCCGAGCCGCTGACATCCATCACCTTGCCGAAGATGGCGCCCAGGAGGAAGAGCGGGAAGTACGTCATGGCGTACTTGCCCAGGGCCGGCATGAAGACCTGGGTGTAGGTGGCCAGCATCGGGCCGCCTGCCATGAGGGTCGCCAGGAGGGCGAGCAGTGGGGCGAGGATCAGCACGTTGATGCCGCGGTAGGCCAGGTACATGAGCAGGCCGAGCGACAGGATGATGCCGATGAGTCCGAGGGACATCGGTGTCTCCTACAGTCGAGTTCAGGACGCGACGTCGAGCAGGCGACGTCGCTGTGGCGTGATCGATGGTGGCACCCTCGATCCGCGAACTGCGGGTGTGCCGCCACACCTTCTGCGGCAAATCATGTGCTGCCGGTCCATGCGCAGGTCGAGGGTCGACTCATACGTTGCTCGTCATGAGCCACTCCCACATCACCCTCGCTCCGGACCTGACCGGCCGCCACGTGATGGTGACCGGCGCCGCGAGCGGCATCGGGGCCGCCTGTGTGGCGACCTTCGCCGCCGCCGGCGCCCGTGTCACCGCCGTCGACCTCGACGCAGCCGGTCTGGACCGCCTGTGCGAGGAGCTGTCCGACCTGACGGTGACCCCCTGCCCCGCGGACCTGGCCGACCTCGACGGGCTGGCCGAGCTCCCCGGTGAGGTGGACGTGCTCGTCAACAATGCCGGGGTCCAGCACGTCAGCCCGGTGCACGAGTTCCCCGTCGAGAAGTTCGACCTCATCCAGAGGTTGATGCTGCAGTCGCCCTTCAGACTCATCCGGGCCAACCTGCCCCACATGTACGCGCAGGGCTGGGGGCGGGTCGTCAACGTCTCCAGCGTCCACGGGCTACGGGCCAGCGCCTTCAAGGCCGCCTACGTCTCGGCGAAGCACGGGCTCGAGGGCCTGAGCAAGGTCGTGGCGCTGGAGGGAGCCGAGCACGGAGTGACGAGCAACTGCCTCAACCCGGCCTATGTGCGCACCCCCCTGGTGGAGAAGCAGATCGCCGACCAGGCCCGCACGCACGGCATCCCCGAGGACGAGGTGCTCGAGCAGATCATGCTCGCCCCGGTCGCCGTGAAGCGTCTGGTCGAGGTCGACGAGGTCGCGGGCCTGGCGCTCTTCCTCTGCTCCCCCGCGGCCACGAGCATCACCGGCTCCTCGCTCCCGGTGGACGGCGGCTGGACCGCGCACTGAGCGCGGTGCCTAGGATGCAGGCCATGCCCAGCGACGAGCCCCTGACGCAGGTCACCCGCCTGCTCGAGCTCCTGGTGTCCGATGTGCCGATCGCGCAGCTGGCCGAGGCTCCCGCACCGGAGCCGGCCAAGGACCTCGCCCTGCGGATCGGGGCGCTGCGCGTGACCCACCGACGAAGGGAGTCGGCCCAGGCCGCGCTCCTCGACACCGCGCGTGAGCTCGCCTCCGAGTCGAGCCCGTCCATCGTCCTCGAGGCGATCGTGCGCCGGGCCCGGACCCTGCTCGGCACGGACCTGGCCTACCTGACCCTGTACGACCCCGAGGCCGGCGACACCTTCATGCGGGTGACGGACGGGTCGGTGTCCGCTGACTTCCAGTCGCTGCGGCTGTCGCTCGGTGACGGTCTGGGTGGGCTCGTGGCCTCGACCCACAAGCCGTACTGGACGGCGGACTACTCGTCGGACCAACGCTTCAGCCACACGTCCGCGATCGACCACGGTGTGGGTGACGAGGGCATCATCGCGATCTGCGGCACGCCGCTGATCGTGGAGTCGACCTTCGTCGGGGTGCTCTTCGCGGCCAACCGCACGCCGCGCCCCTTCTCCCACACCGAGATCGGGCTCCTGGGCAACCTGGCAGCGCTCGCCGCGATCGCCATCGTCCAGACGCGGGCACTCTCTGACGCCGAGCGCGCGCTGGCGGCGCTGTCAGAGGCCCACGACATCGTGCGGCAGCAGGCCGTCGGTGTGGAGCGGGCTGCCGCGGCCCATGACCGCTTCGCGTCGGTCGTCCTTGGGGGCGGCGGGGTCAGTGACGTCACCCAGGCCCTGGTCGACCTGCTCGGCGGGTGGGCCGTCCTCTTCGACGGTGCCGGCGAGCGGCGCAGCGTCGCGGGAGCCGCGCCCGAGGCTGCTGGCCCGGACCCCCTCCTCGCGCATCCGGTCGTGGACCGGGCACGTCACGACGTCGGTCGACTGGTCGAGGACGACGGCATCCACGCCATCGGTGTCATCGCCGCCCACGAGCAGCTGGGGACCCTCGTCGTCGGTGCGCCGGATGCCCTGGAGGACGCCGACCAACGCACCGTCGAGCGGGCTGCCGTGGTGACGGCGCTCGTCCTGCTCTTCGAGCGTCAGGCCGATGACGCGCGGCAGAGCGAGCGCAACCGCGTCCTCGCCGATCTCCTGACCGCGCGCGGGAGCCACGACGACCGAACGGGGTACCTGCGCTCGGCGTCCGTCGAGCCGCGGGGGCCGTGGTGCCTGCTCGTCGCGCGAGGTGGCGACCCCACCCAGCAGCGGGCCCTGGCCCTCACCGTGAGCACCGTCCTCGGCGACGGGGCGCTCGTGGGGACGCACGCGGACGCAATCGTGGCGATCGTCCGGGGCGAGGACCCTGACGCGCTGGCCAGGTCGTTGGCCGAGCGCGTGACCCGAGGTCCGCGGATCACCGTTGGCGGTTGTGGTCCGGTCGCCGACGTCGACGACCTGCCGGGCTCGCTCGAGGAAGGGTCCCGCACGGTGCGGGCGCTCGTGGCGCTCGGCCGGGCGGGGACGGGTGCCGCCACCACCGAGCTCGGCTTTGCCGGGCTCATCGTCGGCGCCGACCCCGATGTCCACGACTACGTCCGCTCGGTCCTCGGGCCTGTCCTGGAGTACGACGACGAGCGTGGCAGCGACCTTGCGGGCACGCTCGTCGCCTACTTCGCGGCGGGCTCGAGCCCGAGGCACGCCGCCGGCTCCCTCCACGTGCACGTGAACACGGTCTCTCAGCGGCTGGGCCGCATCGCTGCCCTCCTCGGGGAGGACTGGCAGCACCCCGACCGAGCGCTGGAGATCCAGCTGGCCCTGCGCATGCGGCGCCTCCTCGAGGCCCCCTGACCTGAGGCGAAGGGGGGGTCCCAGCCCCTCCCTTCCTGCTCCTCGTGGTGGGTCACGCCGTGCCTGTGGATCGTCGAGATGCGATCTCGCCGGAATTCGCTAGCGTTGACGGGGTTCTCGGGGGTGGCCAGACGGCTCGCACCCGTCGTCGACGAAAGCGAAGATCGTGCAGTTCACGCGTGGAGCAGCAGTCCTGGCCGCAGCCGCCCTCCTGACCACAGGCCTGGCCGCGTGCGGTGAGGACGAGCCCGTCGAGCCAACCTCCTCGACCACCGTCTCCCCCCTGCCGGGTGACTCCACCACGTCGCCCTCCTCGACGGCCTCCGGCTCCGGGTCTTCGTCGGGCAGTTCCAGCAACAGCGCTACCAGCGATGGGCCCGAGATGCCCAGCGATCTGCCTGAGGCCGCCCGCGAGGAGACGAAGGAAGGCGCTGCGGCCTTCGGGAAGTACTACTTCATCCAATTCGGCGAAGCGACTCGCACGGGCGACACGAGCACGATCGAGATGCTCGATTCCGCAGACTGCCTGGTATGTCGCGATGGCGTTGAAAACATCAACGAAGACACGCAGAAGGGCTGGACCCGAAGCAAGAATCCCTACAGCGTGACCGACGTTCAGGCCACGAAACGGCCGGACGAAGGTTTCAAGGTGTCAATGCAGGTCAAGGTGGCAGCGCACAAGCGACTCGATTCAAAGGGTCAGTCGAATGGGAACATCAAAGCCACTCGTTACACCCTGACCGAGCATGTCGTCTGGGTGGGTGGCAAGTGGCAGATCCTGGACTGGATCGCGACATGATCGAGGCAAGACGGAGCCTCGCACTCGTCTGCTTGGCGACAGTCATCGCGCTGGTGCCACAGCCAGCTAACGCTGAAGGCGAACCTGAAGTGCAACTCACCGACACGGCTGCCCAAACCTCCATTGAGCGACACCTCGTCATCCCACCCGGCCTCGCCAAGGGAGCAGACACAGGAGGCGCGCCAGCTCTCCCTTCGGGGACGGCCCTGTCGGCCAACATCGTCGCGACGGACATCAAGGGCGCCCAGCCCAAGGATGACGTCAAGGTCAAGTACGAGACCTGCGACAACTCCAACACGGACTGCACCGGCACCCGCGCCGGATGCATCACCGAGTCAGGCGACCCCAACTACTTCCAACCGCCCACCATCACCTACGTCTCCGTCAACGACGGCCCGTGGCAGAACTCCCGCATCAGCTGCGGTGTCGCCGACTCCGTGACCATCGACCAGGGCCCCGGACGGCCGCCCTTGGTCATCCCCGTCCAAGCCCCACCGGTCCCGACCTTCGCGCAGATTCAGACCGCGTTCAAGGAGCTCCCCTTCAGCAAACCAACCATCGCGGTCGAACCCAAGGGCATGAAGACCCTGACCAACTTCACCACCTACTACGCCGCGACCTGGCCCGACGACACCGGCCTGCAACCCGGAGAGACCAGCAAGCCCGTCACCCTGCTGTCCTGGACCATCGACTTCAGGGTCGACGCGCAGGACTACCGCTACGACTACGGCGACGGCACCCACTCCGAGTGGACCACCAGCACCGGCGGCACCCACCTGGACGGCGACATCACCCACAAGTACACCAAGACCGGCGATGTCGACATCAAGGTCGACGCCCGCCTGACTGGCCAATACCGCGTCAACGGCGGCGAGTGGCAAGACATCGCCACCACCGCCGACCTCCAGGACGAGCCCGTTGACACCCTCACCATCGTCGGCACCAAGACCCGCCTCACCGCCGACGAAGGCTGACACCCCCGCCAGACCCAGGCCACTCGCTGACCCACCAGCAGGAGCAGAACGGGAGCGCCGGACAGGACCCGGCCCCGTGCCACCTGGGGAGGACAGCGCACCTCAGAGGTGGGCGCGCAACCGCTCCACGATCGGGTCGGGTGTCAGGCCCACCGTCTCGAGCACCTGGGCCCGGGAGGCGTGGTCGATGAACTCCTTGGGCAGGCCGAAGCGGTGCACGGGCACGGACAGCCCGGCCTCGTCGAGGGCGCGCGCGACCTCTGCGCCCACCCCGCCGGCGACGTTGTTGTCCTCGATCACGGCGACCCGACCGGCGCGGCGGGCGAGGTCGACGAGCGCGACCGGCACGGGCAGCACCCACCGAGGGTCGACGACCAGGGCCGAGTGGCCATCTGCCGCAAGCTTCTCGGCGACGGTCGTCGCGGTCCCGGCCATGGAGCCGATGGCGACGAGGAGGACCTCGGGGTCGACGTCCGGCTCGCCGGCGAGGACGTCGAGACCGTCGATGGTCGCGGTCGCCTCGATGGGGTCACCGACGCTCCCCTTGGGGAAGCGGATGACGGTGGGCGCGTCCTCGACGTCGACCGCCTCACGCAGGGCGAGGCGGATCTGCTGGCCGTCACGGGGTGCGGCCAGCCGCAGGCCCGGGACCAGGGAGACGAGGGACATGTCCCACATGCCGTGGTGGCTGGCGCCGTCGGGACCGGTGACGCCGGAGCGGTCGAGGACGAAGGTGACCCCGGCCTTGTGCATGGCGCAGTCCATGAGCAGCTGGTCGAAGGCGCGGTTGAGGAAGGTCGCGTAGATCGCGACGACCGGGTGCATGCCGGCGAAGGCCAAGCCGGCAGCCATCGTCGTCGCGTGCTGCTCGGCGATGCCGACGTCGAAGATCCGGTCGGGGTGGACGTCGGCGAAGGGCTGCAGGCCGACCGGCATCATCATCGCCGCCGTGATCGCGACGATGTCGGGGCGTTGCGCAGCCAGCTGGAGCATCTCGTCGCCGAACTCGTCGGTCCACGAGCGTCCGGAGATCTCCAGGGGCAGACCGGTCTCGGGGTTGATCTTGCCGACGGCGTGGAACTGGTCGGCCACGTCGTTGGAGGCGTGCTCGTAGCCGCGCCCCTTCTGCGTGATGACGTGCACCAGGACCGGCCCGCCGAAGGCCCGGGCGCGGCGCAGCGCCTGCTCGACGCTCGCCTCGTCGTGCCCGTCGACCGGACCGAGGTACTTGATGCCCAGGTCCTCGAACATCCCCTGCGGCGCCCAGAAGTCCTTGGCGCCCTTCTTCATCGAGTGGAATGCCTGGTAGGCCGCGCGCCCGATGACGGGCGTGCGGTGGAGCTTGTCCTTGCCCCAGTCGAGGACCTGCTCGTACTGACGGTTGGTGCGCAGCATCGCGAGGTGGTCGGCGAGCCCGCCGATCGTCGGGGCGTAGGAGCGCTCGTTGTCGTTGACCACCACGACGAGCGGGAGGTCCTTGTCGGCGGCGATGTTGTTCAGCGCCTCCCAGGCCATGCCGCCGGTCAGGGCGCCGTCGCCGATGACCGCGACGGCATGGCGCTCCTCACCGCGCAGGCGATAGCCGGTGGCGATGCCCTCCGCCCACGACAGCGAGGTCGAGGCGTGGCTGTTCTCCACGACGTCGTGCGGGGACTCGGCGCGGCTCGGGTAGCCGGACAGCCCTCCGCGGGTGCGCAGCCCGCTGAAGTCCTGGCGGCCCGTCAGCAGCTTGTGCACGTAGGACTGGTGGCCGGTGTCGAAGACGACGGTGTCGCTCGGCGAGTCGAAGACCCGGTGGATCGCGATGGTCAGCTCGACCACCCCGAGGTTGGGCCCGAGGTGCCCCCCGCTGCGCGAGACCTCGGCGACGAGGAATGCTCGGATCTCCTGCGCCAGGGTCGCGAGCTGCTCCGCAGGGAGCCGCTTGAGATCGGCGGGAGAGGTGATCGTCTCGAGGACTGCCACGCTGGCGTTCCTTCCGGGGGTCGGGGACCGCACGAGTCTACGTCTCACGCACTGGGAAGTGGCTGTGACCCTGCCTGCTCTCGCCACCCGTCACAACCGCTCGACGAAGATGCTCCCGTCCATCGCCTCGCGGATGAGCACGATGGCACGCTGGGCGGCCCGCAACCGCAACCCCTCGTGCTCGAGGCAGACGAGCAGCGCATCGATGGTCCCCTCCGGCAGTGACTCCGACAGGTCGACCCGCACCGTGCGGTAGGCCTGCCGCATCGCCTCGACCTGTGCGGTGACATGGCGCTCGGCCAGCCAGGCCAACGCTGCCGGGTGGCGGCGCAGCACGGCGTGCCCGCGGTAGTCGGGCGGGCACAGGTCGAGCAGCCACGAGACGGCCGCCGTCTGCCAGCCGCGCACGCCGGGCGGCGGCACCCTGTCCGGCCACCCGGGAGGCCCTCCCGTCGCCCTCGCGGCCGCGGTACGCGCCCCGGGCGATCCGGGCAGCGCCGTCCGCACCGGAGGAGCCGCCGCATGATCGAACATGTGTTCGAGTGTACGACCTTCCGGCGACATGACGAAGGGGGCCGCCCAACCGGGCGACCCCCTCCCCCGTTCCCTGAGGAGCTTGCGCAGCAAGCGTCTCGAAGGGTCCGGACGTCAGCTGACGAGCGAGCGCAGCACGTACTGCAGGATGCCGCCGTTGCGGTAGTAGTCCGCCTCGCCGGGGGTGTCGATGCGCACGACCGCGTCGAACTCCACGCTCTCGCCGGACTCCTTCTTCGCCGTGACCTTGACCGTCTTCGGCGTGGAGCCGTTGTTCAGCTCCGTGATGCCGGTGAAGTCGAAGGTCTCCGTCCCGTCCAGGCCGAGCGTCTCCGCGCTCTCACCCTCCGGGAACTGGAGCGGGATGACGCCCATGCCGATGAGGTTGGAGCGGTGGATGCGCTCGTAGGACTGCGCGATGACCGCCCGGACACCGAGCAGGCTGGTGCCCTTGGCCGCCCAGTCACGCGAGGAGCCGGAGCCGTACTCCTTGCCCGCGATGACGACGAGCGGGATGCCCGCCTCGATGTACTTCTCCGAGGCCTCGAAGATCGTGGTCTGCTCGCCACCGTTCTGGAAGTCGCGGGTGAAGCCACCCTCGACGCCGTCGAGCAGCAGGTTCTTCAGCCGGATGTTGGCGAAGGTGCCACGGATCATGACCTCGTGGTTGCCACGGCGCGAGCCGTAGGAGTTGAAGTCCTTGCGCTCCACACCGTGCTCGGCGAGGTAGACACCCGCCGGGCTGTCGACCTTGATCGCGCCGGCCGGGCTGATGTGGTCGGTGGTGACCGAGTCGCCGAGCAGCGCGAGGACGCGCGCACCGGAGATGTCCTGGACCTCGTCGATCTCCTGCGTCATGCCGTCGAAGTATGGGGGCTTGCGCACGTAGGTCGAGTCCTGCGCCCACTCGAAGGTGTTGCCCTCGGGGGTCTCGAGCGAGGTCCAGCGCTCGTCACCGGCGAAGACGTCGGCGTACTTGTCGACGAACATCTCCTGGTTGACCGCGTGGTCGATGACGCCCTGGACGTCGGCCGGCTCGGGCCAGATGTCCTTGAGGAAGACGTCCTTGCCGTCCTGGTCCTGGCCCAGCGGCTCGGACTCGAAGTCGAAGTCCATCGTGCCGGCGAGGGCGTAGGCGATGACGAGCGGCGGGGACGCGAGGTAGTTCATCTTCACGTCCGGGTTGATCCGCCCCTCGAAGTTGCGGTTGCCCGACAGGACCGAGGTCACCGCGAGGTCACTGGCGTTGACCGCCTCGGAGACCTCCTCGATGATCGGGCCCGAGTTGCCGATGCAGGTGGTGCAGCCGTAGCCGACGAGGTGGTAGCCCAGCTTCTCGAGGTAGGGCCACATGCCGGCCTTCTCGTAGTACGAGGTGACGACCTTGGACCCGGGGGCCATCGAGGTCTTGACCCACGGCTTGACCTGCAGCCCGAGCTCGACGGCGTTCTTGGCGAGCATCGCGGCCGCCATCATCACCGACGGGTTGGAGGTGTTGGTGCAGCTGGTGATCGAGGCGATGACGACGTGACCGTGGTCGATCTCGACCTCGGTGCCGTCGATGACCGCCTTGGTCGGGTTGGTCGCACGGTCACCGTTGGTCCGCGGGGCGGAGTGCGACGGCTTGCCAGCGCTCTCGGACGCCTCGAGCGCGTCGTGGCTCGGGGCGTCGGAGGCCGGGAAGGTACCGGCGAGCTCGGTGTCGACCGAGGACTTCTCGATGCCGTTGCCGTCGACGACGTAGTTCTTCAGGTCGCCGCGGAACTGCTGCTTGGCGTCGGTGACCGCGATGCGGTCCTGCGGGCGCTTCGGGCCGGCGATCGACGGGACGACCGTCGACAGGTCGAGCTCGAGGTACTCGGAGAAGCGCGGCTCGACGGAGGGGTCGTGCCACATGCCCTGCGCCTTGGCGTAGGCCTCGACGAGCGCGACCTGCTGCTTGGGGCGGCCCGTGAGGCGCAGGTACTCGAGGGTGACGTCGTCGATGGGGAACATGGCAGCGGTGGAGCCGAACTCGGGGCTCATGTTGCCGATGGTGGCGCGGTTGGCCAGCGGCACGGCCGCGACGCCCTCGCCGTAGAACTCGACGAACTTGCCGACGACACCGTGGTCGCGCAGCATCTCGGTGATCGTCAGCACGACATCGGTCGCGGTGGCGCCGGCCGGGATGTTGCCGGAGAGCTTGAAGCCGACGACGCGCGGGATGAGCATCGACACGGGCTGGCCGAGCATCGCGGCCTCGGCCTCGATGCCGCCGACGCCCCAGCCCAGGACGCCCAGGCCGTTCTCCATCGTCGTGTGCGAGTCGGTGCCGACGCAGGTGTCGGGGTAGGCGGCGCCGTCACGCGTCATGGTGACGCGGGCCAGGTGCTCGATGTTGACCTGGTGGACGATGCCGGTGCCCGGGGGGACGACCTTGAAGTCGTCGAAGGCCGTCTGGCCCCAGCGCAGGAACTGGTAGCGCTCGTTGTTGCGCTCGTACTCGAAGTCGACGTTGTGCGCGAAGGCCTGTGCCGTGCCGAACTCGTCGATCTGCACGGAGTGGTCGATCACGAGCTCGGCGGGCGCGAGCGGGTTGATCTTGGTGGGGTCGCCACCGAGCTCGGCGACGGCCTCGCGCATGGTGGCCAGGTCGACGACGCAGGGCACACCGGTGAAGTCCTGCATGATCACGCGCGCGGGCGTGAACTGGATCTCGGTGCTCGGCTGGGCGTCCTTGTCCCAGGACCCGAGGGCGTTGATGTGATCGGCGGTGACATTCTCGCCGTCCTCGGTCCGCAGCTGGTTCTCCAGCAGGACCTTGAGGCTGTAGGGAAGGTCCGCAGAGCCCTCGACCGCGTCGATGCGGTAGATCTCGTAGGACTCGTCACCGACGGTGAGCTGGTCCTTGGCGTTGAAGGTGTTCGCACTGGCCACAGTCGACTCCTCTGTCGTAGTTATCTTGACGTCAAGATAAAACTATCACAGGGCCGTGGACACCGGTCCGTCGGCCCGCTCGCCACCACTCTTCCCCAAAACCGCCCCGCCGTCACGGGGCGGGGGCGGCCCCCTTCGCCTCGAAGGTCGCCACGCACTCGACGTGGTGGGTCATCGGGAAGGCGTCGAAGGCCCGCAGGCCGGTCATCTCGAACCCGAGGTCGGCCAGGTAGGCAGTGTCCCGGGCCAGCGCCGCTGGGTCGCAGGCGACGTACACGAGACGACGAGGACGAAGGGAGGTCAGCGCCGTGACGATCTCGCGGCCGGCGCCGGTGCGGGGCGGGTCGATGACGACGACGTCCGCGCTGGGCGGCAGCAGGTCCGAGCGTGCCGTCCGACCTCGGCTGCGACCGCGACCGTTGCGGCCTCCCTTCGATCCCTTGGGCCCCTTGCGGGCGATGCCGAAGAGGTCGTCGACGCGACCGGGGACGACGAGCGCCTGCGGCGTCGCCCCGAGGTTGTCGCGCAGGTGGTCGACGGCGCGACGGTCGGACTCCACGGCGACGAGCTGCCCGTCCGGCCCGACCGCCTCGGCGAGCGGGCCGGAGAAGAGGCCGACACCGCAGTACAGGTCGAGCACCCGCTCGCCCTCCTGCACGTCGGCAGCGACGAGGACCGCCTCGACGAAGGCGCGGGGGGCATCACGGTGCACCTGCCAGAAGCCGCGGGCGTCGACGCCCATGACCCGCTCCCCCGCCGGCGTCGCGACGCGCTCGGTGACGGTGATGGGTGGGGTGGGCGCGTCGGCCGGGACCTCGACGACGACAGTGTCCTCCTCGGCCGAGGGGACGACGACGTCGAGGGCCGCGATGCCCGCGAGCGCTCCCTTCGCCTGCGCGGTCTCGGCGAGCGTCTCGGTCAGCGCCTCGTCGATGCCGGGCACCGCGATGGGGCACCCGGTGAGCGGGACGATGTCGTGGCTGCGGTGACGACGCAGCCCGACCTTCCCGTCGGCGACGGCGAACTCCACCCGGGTGCGGTAGCGCAGCCCGTCGGCGTCGTCCAGCGGCTCGACGACGACCTGGCGCTCGAGCCCGGCCAGCCGCTGCAGCTGCTCGGCGACGACCCCGGCCTTGAGGTCACGCTGGTGACCGGTGGCCACGTGCTGGAAGTCGCAGCCGCCGCACCCACCGGG
The DNA here is from genome assembly GCF_004295485.1 of Janibacter limosus. Lineage (NCBI taxonomy): Bacteria > Bacillati > Actinomycetota > Actinomycetes > Micrococcales > Intrasporangiaceae > Janibacter > Janibacter limosus. Next base: position 1,603,895 of record NZ_CP036164.1, read on the forward strand.
ACCGGCGACCGGGCAGCGCACGTCCACCCGGTGCTCCGAGGCCTCGGTGACGGTGACGGCGTCCGCGCGCAGGAAGCGGTCACCGGGACCCCCTTCGGTGATCCTGACCCGCACCCGCTCCCCCGGCAGCGTGTGCCTGACGAAGAGGACCCGCCCCTCGTGCCGGGCGACGCAGTGGCCCCCGTGCGCGACGGGTCCCACCTCGACGTCGATCTCGTCGCCCACGGTCAGGTCGTCTGCTGCTGGTTCGCTCATGCTCCACCTCGTCGTACGTCGCCCGCCACGGGGCCGTCCATGCGTTCTTCTGCACCGGCCGAGCTCGCGAGCTGCCAGGGCACCGAGGACACCATGACACCCGGGGTGAAGAGCAGGCGACTGCGCAGGCGCAGCGCCGACTGGTTGTGCAGGGCCTGTTCCCACCAGTGGCCGAGCACGTACTGCGGGATGTAGACCACGACGAGGTCGCGGGGGTTGCCCGAGCGGATCGACTTCACGTAGTCGACGACCGGGCGGGTGATCTCGCGATAGGGCGAGTCGAGGGCCTTCAGCGCCACCGGGATGCCCCGACGGTCCCACTCGTCCTGCAGCGCCCTCGTCTCCTCCGGGTCGACATCGACCGTGACGGCTTCGAGCCGTGAGGGGCGGGTCGCCGAGGCATAGGCCAGGGCCCGCAGCGCGGGGCGGTGGACCTTGCTCACCAGGACGATGGCGTGCACGCGCGAAGGGAGGAGCTGGTGCTTGGTGTCCCCCTCCGGCACAGAGAGCTCCTCGCTGACGTGCCGGTAATGGCGGCTGATCGACCCCATGAGCAGGAAGAGGAAGGCCATCGCGGCCATGGCGAAACCGGCCCCGTGGGTGAACTTCGTGAGGACGACGACGAGGAGGACGGTGCCGGACATCGCGGCCCCCACGGCGTTGATGGCACGCCGGCGCTTCATGGACCGTTGCTCGGAGCGGTCGCTCTCGACGGCCAGGTGACGGTTCCAGTGCCGCACCATCCCGATCTGGCTGAGGGTGAAGGAGACGAAGACCCCCACGATGTAGAGCTGGATGAGTCTGGTGACGCTGGCATCGAAGATGATCACGAGCAGTCCCGCCGCGCCGGCCAGCAGGATGATGCCGTTGGAGAAGGCCAGCCGGTCACCCCGGGTGTGCAGCTGACGCGGCAGGAACCCGTCGCGCGCCAGGATCGACCCGAGCACGGGGAACCCGTTGAAGGCGGTGTTGGCAGCGAGCACGAGGATCAACCCGGTGACGATCGAGACGATGACGACGCCTGCGGGGAAGCCGTCGAAGACCGCCGTCGCGACCTGGGCCATGACCGTGTGCTGCTCGTAGCCGTCGCCGACGGGGACACCGTCCCGCAGCAGCTGGGTGGCCGGGTCGTCGGCCACCTGGACCCCGGTCCACGTCGCCAGGGCGATCATCGACAGCAGCATCGTCACCGAGACCGTCCCCATCAGGAGCAGGGTCGACGCGGCGTTCTTGCTCTTGGGCTTGCGGAAGGCCGGCACGCCGTTGCTGATCGCCTCGACGCCGGTGAGGGCTGCGGCACCGGAGCTGAAGGCCCGCAGCAGGAGGAAGGCCATCGCCAGGGTGCCCAGCTGCTCCATCCCCGGCTCGGGGGCCAGGGTGAAGCTGGCGCTCTCGGCCGAAGGGAGGGTCCCGGCCGTGCGGCGGACGACGCCCACGAGGGCCATCGCCAGGACGGCGAACATGAAGAGGTAGGTCGGGATGGCGAAGGCCTTGCCGGACTCGCGCACCCCACGAAGGTTCATGGCGGTCAGCGCCGCGATCAGCGCCACCGCGGCCAGCACCTCGTGGCCGCGCAGCCACGAGAAGGCGGCCGCGGCGTTCTGCACTCCGGAGGAGATCGACACGGCGACGGTCAGGACGTAGTCGACGAGCAGCGCGCTCGCGACCGTCAGACCGGCCTTGGGGCCGAGGTTGGTGCTGGCGATCTCGTAGTCGCCGCCGCCCGAGGGGTAGGCGTGCACGTTCTGCCGATAGCTCGCGACGACGACCACCATCACCGCCACGACGGCGAGCGCGACGGGCCACGAGCGGGTCATCGCGAGCGCACCGCCGGCCAGCCCGAGGGTCAGCAGGATCTCGTCGGGCGCGTAGGCGACCGAGCTGAGGGCATCGCTGGCGAAGACGGGTAGGGCGAGGCGTTTGGGAAGGAGGGTCTCGCCGAGGCGATCGCTGCGCATGGCACGCCCGACGAGGACGCGCTTGATCAGTCGTCCGGAAGACACCGTGTGAGTGTAGGCCCGTCCGAGGAGGGGTACCGTCAACCCGTGCACTTCGTCATCATGGGCTGCGGCCGCGTCGGCGCCTCGCTCGCCCGCTCCCTCGAACGCCTCGGCCACGACGTCGCGGTCGTCGATCAGGACCCGGTCGCCTTCCGCCGCCTCGGCAGCGAGTTCAACGGCCGCCGCATCGCCGGGGTCGGCTTCGACCGCGACACCCTCGAGCAGGCCGGGATCACCCAGGCCTACGCCTTCGCCGCCGTCTCCAGCGGCGACAACTCCAACATCCTCGCCGCCCGGGTGGCGCGCGAGACCTTCGGCGTCGAGCACGTCGTCGCCCGGATCTACGACCCGGACCGGGCGCAGGTCTACCAGCGTCTGGGGATCCCCACGGTCGCCACGGTCCGCTGGACCGCCGACCAGGTGCTGCGCCGCATGCTCCCCCAGGGTCAGGCCTCCGAGATGACCGACGCGTCGGGCCGGCTGGTCGTCGCCGAGATCCAGATCTCGTCCGCGTGGGTCGGCCGTCGCCTGACCACCATCGAGGAGGCGACCGGGGCCCGGGTCGCCTACGTCACCCGTCTGGGCGAGGGCGAGCTACCGAGCGCGGACATGGTCTACCAGGAGGACGACCTCGTGCACCTGGTCATCCGCCGGGAAAACGTCCACGACGTCGAGCGGATCCTCGACGGCCAGCCCCCGAAGGAGGACTGAGGCATGCGCGTCGCCATCATCGGAGCCGGCTCGGTGGGCCGGTCCATCGCCCAGGAGCTCCTGCAGAACGACCACACGGTCCTGCTCATCGACAAGGACGCCAACGAGGTCCGGGTGGCCAAGCTCGCCGAGGCCAACTGGCTCTCCGGCGACGCCTGCGAGCTGTCCACGCTGCAGGAGGCCGAGATCCAGACCTGCGACGTCGTCGTCTGCGCGACCGGTGACGACAAGGCCAACCTCGTGGTGTCGCTGCTGGCCAAGACCGAGTTCGGGGTCCCCCGCACCGTCGCGCGGGTCAACAACCCAAAGAACGAGTGGATGTTCGACGAGTCGTGGGGCGTGGACGTCGCCGTGTCGACCCCGCGCCTGATGACCGCGCTCGTCGAGGAGGCCGTGAGCGTCGGTGACCTCGTGCGCATCTTCGACTTCCAGCAGGGCAACGCGGCGATGGCCGAGATCACCCTGCCGGCGGACAACCCCAACGTCGGCCGTCGGGTCGGCGACATCACCTTCCCGGTCGACACGCTGCTCGTCGGCATCATCCGCGACGGACGCCCCATCGGGCCGACCGCGGACGACTCCCTCGAGGCGCAGGACGAGCTGCTCCTGCTCACCACCACCGAGGCGGAGCCGGAGCTCGAGGCGATGATGCGTCCCGGCGGCAAGGCCCGCCGTCGCCCCACGCCGTCGTCCTGAGGCGCCACCCGCACGACCTTGAGGTCGTAACAAGGACCACGCAAAAAAACCGCACGACCTTAAGGTCGTGCGGTTTTTTGTGGGTCCGCATTGCCCTAGGGCAATGCAGACGAGCGGTCAGACGGCCGGCTCGGGAGGGTACGGACGAAGGGGGTCAGCGCGACCAGACGTCGACCGGCTGGACGAGGTCGTCGTCCGGGTCGATCGGGGTGTTGCCCTTCAGGAGCATCGCGCCCATGATCGCCACCGCCCCGGCCCACAGTGGCCAGCCGAGGACGACCTTGGAGATGGTGAGCCCGGCGACGTTGTCCGCGAGGTAGAGCGGCCCCATGATGCCGACGCGGATCGCGTAGACCGCGACGAGCACGAGGGTCAGCCGGCTGCACACCTTGACCGCGGCCGCGTTGCGGCGCCAGCGGAAGGGGTCACCCGCGGCGACGGCGGCCTGGTCGGCGAAGCCGACCATGATCCCGACGATGGGCCAGCGCAGCGCGACGGACAGCACCGACCCCACGAGGTAGGCGCAGGACGTGAGGATCCCCGGCAGGAAGGCGTCCTGGGCATCGCCCGAGCGCAGGGCGAAGAAGGCTGCCAGACCGGTCGCGATGACCGACCCGAGCACGAACTGGAGGGTCTGTCGCTGGACCAGCCGGACGAGGCCCAGGACCACAGTCAGTGCGGCGGCGGCACCCAGCGAGATGGTGCGGTCCTTGGTCGTCGACCAGGCGATGACGAAGACGAGCATCGGCATGGCGGCCTCGAGCGAGCCACGCAGCCCGCCGAAGGCCTCACCCAGGCGGTGCCGGATGAGGGCCTCGACCGTGGGGTGCATGGGCTCGGCGATGCCGTGGGCCTGCTCAGCCATGGTGCGGCAGGAGCTCGTAGGCCGGGTTGAAGATCGTGGCCACCCCATGGGGACGGCACAGCAGCCCGGTGGCCTTGAGATAGGTACCGGGCTCGATGCCGTGGATGCTGCGCCGGCCCAGCCAGACCAGCTGCACCGTGGCGGACCCGTCGAAGACCTCGGCCACGAGCGCGGGGACGGTCGCCCGCGGACGCAGGGTCACGGCCGTGAGGGTTCCCGCGATCGTCACGGACTGCCGGTCGACGTCGTCCGTGATCGGAGCGCACCCGTGGGCGCTCGCCGCCTCACGCAGCTCCCCTGCCGCGACATCGTCGTCAGTGCGAGCGAGGTCGACGAGCCGACGCAGCAGGGTGGACATCAGCGGACCTCGGTGATCTCGGGTCCACGCTCGAAGGGCTTGAGGTCATCGACCCGGCCGTCGGCGTCCTCGTCCGCAGGGTCCTGCGCGCTGGGAGCGGTGGGCATCTGGAGCGGGAGCATCTCGCGCGGGGCGCGCGGCTCCTCGCCGCGCGAGACGACGATCGAGCGCATGACCTCGTCGAAGCGTGCGCGCGCGCTCGCGTCGATCGCGGCCGCACCGGAGTAGACCGCGCGCAGGAACCACCGGGGCCCCTCGGCCCCGGAGAAGATGGCGGGCGCGAAGACCGTGCGACCCTGGGGGCCCGGCTGCGCCAGGCGGGTGAGCAGCTCGGTGCCGAAGGGCCCCTTGGCCTCCTCGACGGTGCCGCCGTTGCCGGTGATCTGCACGGCGATCTCCTCGCGGATGTCGTCCCAGATGCCCGAGGACCGGGGCGCCGCGAAGGCCTGCACCTGGACGGCGCCGTCGTCGTCGGCGATCTGCACGGCGGTGACCTCGTTGGTGCCCTGGTCCACCTCGAGCCGCAGCTCGGTGCCCTGGGCGGGTGCGAGCAGGATGGATCCGAGGTCGACGAGGGAGTCGGTGTCGGTGACGTCGGCGATGTCCCTGGGGCCCTGGGCCGGCGAGTCCTGGTCGGCTGCCGACCGGTCCGCGGCCGCGTCGGCCGCGTCGACCCCGTCGGCTGTCGTGTCGGGCTCGGTCGCCTGGTCAGCTGCGTTCTTCTTCTTGCGCCCGAACATCATTCACGTCCTGTCGTCGACTGTGGGCCGAAGCCCCCGCTGGATCCATGTCCAGTCTCACCCCGCTGGCTGGGTGGAAGCGAATCGACGGGGAGGAACTCCCCTTCGCCCACCTCCTGGAGCACGAGCTGGGCGATCCGATCCCCGACGTGCACCGTGAAGGGCTCGGCCCGGTCGAGGTTGACGAGGTTGACGAGGATCTCGCCCCGGTACCCCGAGTCGATCGTCCCGGGCGCGTTGACGACCGAGATGCCGTGGCGGGCCGCGAGGCCCGAGCGCGGGTGGACGAGGCCGACCCAGCCACGGGGCAGGGCAAGGGCCACCCCCGTGGGAACGAGGGCACGCTCGCCCGGCGCGAGCGTCAGCTCCGCGACGGACGTGAGGTCCGCGCCCGCGTCGCCGGGCTTGGCATACGAGGGCAGGACCGCCTCCCGGTGCAGCAGCTGCACCGGGAGCGTGATCTGACGGTGTCCGTCAGTCACGTGTCAGGCAGCGCACTCGGTGCAGATCGGGCCGTTCTTGCCCTCGCTGGCGAGCTGGCTGCGGTGGTGGACGAGGAAGCAGCTCGTGCACGTGAACTCGTCGGCCTGGCGGGGAACGACCCGCACCGACATCTCCTCACCGGAGAGGTCAGCGCCGGGCAGCTCGAAGCCTTCGGCCATCTCGGTCTCATCGACGTCGACGTTGGAGGAGGTCGCGTCGCCGCGACGGGACTTGAGCTCTTCGATGGAGTCCTCGGACAAGTCGTCGTCGGTCTTGCGAGGAGCGTCGTAATCGGTCGCCATCTCTCCTGTTTCCTTGGGTGCTAGAGGGGCTTGTGAAGCTCTGTTGCCGTCGTCAACGCAGCAGGTGCTGGATTTGTGCCCGGCGCGCCGGATTGTGCCCCATCCGACGGGATCACGCCACCCCGTTCCTGATCAGCGAACGATCTCGGGCCCGACCTGCTCGATGGCGCCCTCCAGGACGGCCGCCAGGCGACTGTGCAGCACCGGTGCGCCGGCGAGCGTGAGCTCGGCCCTGGGCGCCCGTCCGTGCAGGTCGGAGACCAACGCCCCGGCCTCCGTCGCGACGAGCCACCCGGCCGCCATGTCCCACGGGTTGAGGCCCCGCTCGTAGTAGACGTCGAGACTGCCCTCGGCCACCCGGCACAGGTCCAGCGCGGCGCTGCCGAGCCGTCGGATGTCGCGCACCTGCGGCAGCACGTGGCTCAGGACGGCCGCCTGCCACGCCCTGCGGTCCGCGTCGTAGCCGAAGCCCGTGCCGCAGAGAGCCTGACCCAAGGAGGTCTCCTGGACCTGCAGCCGACGCGGCTGCGCGTCGCCGATCGACCGCCACGCACCACCGCCAGCCCACGCCGTGTACCGCTCCCCCGTCACCGGGTTGACGACCGCGCCGGCCACGGGCTGCCACGCGCCGTCGACGCCCGGGTCCCCCACCGCCGCCGCCACCGAGACCGCGTAGGCGGGGATCTCGTAGAGGTAGTTGACGGTGCCGTCGATCGGGTCGACGACCCAGGTGATGCCCGAGTCGCTGGCGCGGGCGCCTCGCTCCTCACCGGCGAAGCCGTCCCGCGGACGCAGCTCCCCCAGCCGCGCGAGCAGGTGGTCCTGGCTGCGCTGGTCCATGACGGTGACGACGTCGGTCGCCGAGCTCTTGGTCTCGGCGACCCCGAGCCCGACGGGCCGCTCGTCGACGACGAGGCGCCCGGCCTCGACGGCGACGGTCAGGGCGATCCGGGCCAGCTCGGCGGGGTCCACGTCGATGTCGGTGTGGGTCTCGGGGGGCAGCTGGTGCATGTCAGTCCGATCCGCAGAGTGCCGGGCGGGCCTCGCGCAGGTTGGGGCAGCACCCCGTCGGGCAGACCGCCGGGTGGGAGTCCAGGTCGCGCCACGTGGCCCGGACCGGCTGCTCGCCGCGTGCCTGGGCGGCACGCTCGAGCATGACGTCCACGAGACCGGCGACGAAGGCGTGGTCGGCCCCCGGGGTCGGGACCCGGGTCATGGCCAGACCGATCTCGTCGGCCGTCGCGGCGGCCTCGACGTCCAGGTCGTAGTAGACCTCCATGTGGTCCGAGATGAAGCCGATCGGCACCACGACGACGTGCTCGACCCCGTCCGCCGCCAGCTCGCGCAGCCGGTCGTTGACATCGGGCTCGAGCCACGGGGCGCGAGGGGAGCCCGACCGCGAGCAGAAGGACAGCCCGGCCGGCAGGTCCGTCCCGAGGACGGTGTCCACCTCCGCCGTGATCGCCGCGGCCACCTCGGCTTGGTCGCCCGAGTAGGCGCGCCCGTCACCGTCGCCCGGTCCGGAGGTCTCGTCCATCGCGTCGGGGATGGAGTGGGTGACGTAGAGGAGGGCGACGTGGTCGGCCCCGACCGCTGCGACGGCCGCGCGCGCCGCCGCGAGCGTGTCGCGGGCCAACGTGGCCGCGAAGCCGGGGTGCTCGCCGAAGGGCCGCACCTTGTCCAGCACGAGGCCCTCCCTCCCTTCGGCGGCATCCGCCAGGCCCTCGCGGTACTGCCGGCAGGAGGAATAGCTGCGCCACGCGCTCGTCGGGACCACGAGGATCCTCCGGGCACCGTCGGCGGTGAGCTCGTCGAGCGCCTCCGGGACGAAGGGGGTGGAGTTGCGGTTGCCGAGCGCCACCGGGAGGGGGCACTCCCTGGCCGCGAGCTCCGCGACGAGCTCGGCGACGAGGCGGCGGTTGAGGGCCGGCAGGGGGCTGACCCCGGCGACGTGGTCGTAGTGGGCGCCGACCTCGGCGAGCCGCTCGTCGGGGACACCCCGCCCGGCCGTCACCCGCCGCAGGAAGGGCAGCACCTCGTCGGGACCCTCGGGGCCCCCGAAGGACTGGACCAGCACGGCCTCGTAGGGGCGAAGGGGATGCTCTGGGGCCTGATCCGACATGAAGACAAGATATCGCCGCGGCGTGTACGTCCCCGGATCGGGGCAAGCAGATGGCAGAGTCTGACGGGAGCCATGCTGGACGAGAGGGATTGTTGATGCGCGACCTGCGACTCATCGGTGTGCACGACGACGGCGAGCACCTCGTTGTCACCGACGACGCCGGCGAGGAGTACCGCCTGCGGATCGACGAGCCCTTGCGGGCCGCGGCCCGACGGGACCGGCCCCGGCTCGGTCAGCTCCAGATCGCCATCGACAACGACGTGCGCCCGCGCGAGGTGCAGGCCATGATCCGCGCCGGCGCCAGCGCCGAGGAGGTCGCTGCCCGCACCGGGTGGGACCTGGACAAGATCGCTCGCTTCGAGGGGCCGGTGATCGCCGAGCGCGAGCACGTCGCGAGCCGGGCCCAGTCCGTGCGCATGCGCGGCACCAACCAGGCCGGCTCCCCCGAGACCCTGGCGCAACGCGCCGCGACCCGACTCGTCGGCCGTGGCGTCGAGCCCTCCTCCGTCGTGTGGGACGCCTACCGCGACCCCGAGGGCCAGTGGACCGTCTCGTCGATCTTCGCCGCCGGTGGCCGCGAGCGGACAGCCACGTGGTGGTTCGACATGGCCGGGATGAGCGTCGTCGCCAAGAACGACGAGGCCAAGTGGCTCTCCGAGGCCGACGCCCCGGCCGGGCCGGTGCCGGTCAGCGTGCACCGCCCCACGGCCGTCTTCGACGTCGAGGTCGAGGAGACCAAGGTCGAGCGGGCGACGCGGGCCAACACCGACGACCTCATCAACTCCATGCGCGAGCACTCCGGCGCCAAGAACCGGCGGCGCGGCGGCCGTCGCAAGAGCCGTGGCTCCGACCCGACGCCGCCGGTGACCGAGGACGAGCTGCCCCTCGACGAGCTCCCGCCGCCCGCCGGCGGTGCGCACCCCCGCGACGAGCAGCCGGACGAGACGTCACGCTCCGAGAGCGCCAAGAGCGAGACCGCCAAGACCGCGCCGTCCAAGGCGTCAACTCCCAAGGCCGCTGCCGCGGCTCCCGAGCCTGCTCCCACGACGTCCTCCACGTCTGCGCCCTCGACGGGTGACGCCGACGTGCGCACCACTCGGCCTGGACCCGCGGCCGCCCCCGCCGCGGAGATGAAGGCCGAGCACGAGCCCGACGCCGACCCGGTCGACACGCAGGACGAGCCCGCGAGCCCGGGCCAGGATGCAGATCAGGCCGCAGCCGAGCAGGCTGGCTCCCCGCAGTCAGGGAGCCAGCAGTCCGACAGCCAGCAGGCCGAGGCGAGGTCGCCGTCGACCGGGTCCGAGTCCGGGACGGACGTGCCTGCTGCTGACGCTGCCGACGCGGCGGTCCCCGACCGGGCCGGCAGCGCGACCGAGACCGAGACCGAGACCGAGGAGACGGGCGCAGACCCGGACGCCGGCGCCAAGGGCCGCGCTGGCCGCAAGGGCCGGGCCAAGGTGCCCAGCTGGGACGACGTGATGTTCGGGACGACGCGGGACTGATCTCCCTTCGTCGTCTGACCGGGACCGGGCTGCCCCCGTGCCGGTCAGGCCGGTGGAGGCACCGGGCAGGCGTCGAGGTCGAAGGGCAGGACATCGGCCGACAGGGCAGCTGCCTGGGCGGCCCGGGAGTTCATCCGCCGCATGTGGTGCCGACGGCAGAGCACCTCGTACTCGACCTCGGCCTCGTGCGTGGGGTCGGCGGTGTCACCGACGACGACCTGCTCACCCTCGACGACCATGACCCCGTCGACCACGCGGGCATTGTGCGTGGCCCGGCGACCGCACCAGCACAGGGCGGAGACCTGGAGGACCTGGGTGCGATCGGCGAGCTCGATGAGACGCTGGCTGCCCGGGAAGAGCTCGGTGCGGAAGTCGCTGGTGATCCCGAAGGCGAAGACCTCGATGTCCAGCTCGTCGACGATGCGCGCGAGCTGCTCGATCTGCTCGGGGCTGTAGAACTGCGCCTCGTCGCAGATGAGGTAGTCGACCCGACCGCCGGCGGTCAGCTGGGCGACGACCGTCTCCCAGAGGTCCAGGTCCGCGGAGACCTCGACCGCGGGCGTCTCCAGGCCGAGGCGGGAGGAGAGCACGGCTTCACCGGAGCGGTCGAGACGGGTGAAGATGATGCCCACCTGCCCTCGGGCCCGGTGGTTGTGGTCCATCTGCAGGGCGAGCGTGGACTTGCCGCAGTCCATCGTCCCGGCGAAGAAGCTCAGCTCGGCCACGTCACTGCTCCCGCGCGGACAGGGTCAGCCACGGGATCGCCACCTCGTCGGCGGTGATCGAGCCGTGCACCCCGATGAGTGCCCGCAGCTCGGGTCGGTGCCGGCGGGAGTCCTGGACGGCGATCGGCCCGGTCATGACGGCGATGACGTCGCCGATGCGGGGCCTCACGGTGTCGCTGACCGCACCGAACCAGCCGGCGGAGACCGCCTCCTCGCGGGTGAGGACCACGGCGTCCTCCCCCAGCCGGGCTCGCCAGGTCGCCAGGACGTCGTCGAGCGCACCCGGCTGCACGTGCAGCTGGACGCACCGAGGCTCGCCCGAGACATGGCGGACCCCGGCGTCGAGCTCGGCGTCCTCGGCGATGTCCGGCCGGGCGTCGAGCGAGACGTCGACCATGCCGTGGTCGGCCGTGATGTGCAGCGAGGTGTCCGGCGGCAGCAGGTTGGCCAGCCTGGCCAGCTGGGCGTCGACCTCCTCGAGCTCGGCCACCCACTCGTGGGAGTCGCAGCCGTGGACGTGCCCGATCTTGTCGACGTCCCCCCAGTAGAGGTAGACCAGCGAGCGTGGTTGTGCCCGCACGGCGGTGACCGTCGCGTCGACCCGCGCGGCCAGGCTCTTGGCGGCGATGAACCGCCCACCACGCAGCGCCGCCTCGGTCAGGCCGGAGCCGTCGAAGAAGCCGGGACCGATCCGGGTGACCGCCACGCCGTGCTCCCCTGCCGCCTCGAAGACGGTGGGGGCCGGCTGCCACAGCCGCGGCGCGGGACCGTCCTCCCAGGACAGCTCGTTGAAGACGGTGTCCGTACCGGGGTCGTAGGCCTCGTAGCCGACGAGCCCGTGGGAGCCGGCGAGGGACCCGGTGCCGAAGCTGCCCATGGAGGTCGCGGTGGTCGAGGGGAACCCGCAGTCGATCGTCGCAGCGGCCTCGGGGTCCTGCAGCAGGCTCCGCAGGAAGGGGGCGTGCCCGCTGCGACGCGCCAGCAGCTGGGCTCCGAGGCCGTCCACGAGGACGACGACGGTGCGGCGCGCCGGACCCAGGGCGCGGTCCGTCCCGCGCGTCAGACCGGGGACGCCCAGGCTGGTGGCCACCGTCGGGAGCAGCCGGTCGAGCCGCGGGGTCGCCGGGAGCAGGGTGGCGGGCTGGTTGCCGTGGTGCGCCATCAGCAGGTCAGTGCCCGATGCTCGCCGAGAGGTCCCGGGCGAACTCGATGGCGCGGTCCAGCGCAGTGCGGCCCTCGGCCTCGGCGCTGATGCGCAGGGCGATGTCGTCACTGGTGACAGTGCCCTCGTAGCCGTGGTCGCCCCCGTCGCACTCGGGATCGTTGCACTGGGCGGGCAGCAGGTCGACCCGGCTGACCGCACCCCAGCCGACCGTGAGGGTCAGCTCGCGCCCCAGGGACCCGGGCACGTAGGTCGAGGGGTCGCCGACGACGTGGGTGAGCATGACGCCGCGCACGTTGGACAGCGGGATGCACTCGGTCGTGGCCGTGGCGATCTCCTGGGCACCCGAGAAGTGGTCCGGGTAGTCGTCGGCATGGGCGACGACGAGGCGCGTGGTGGTGCGGGCGAAGACGGTGATGTGTCGACGCACGGTGTCCTGGTCGAAGGTCGTCTCCTGGTGCACCAGGTGCCCGTGCACGTCCTCGGCGCCGACCGCGGCTTTGATGACATCGGCGACCAGCGCCGGGTAGTAGCCGGCCCTCTCGATGTCTTCGGTGAGGGCTGGCGGCAGGGTGATCGCCGTGAGATCAGCAGGTGCGGGCATCCCGCCATTGTGCCCCAGCCTCAGGTCAGGCTCCGCGCTGCGGTGTCGATCCGACGGGTCGCGGGAGTGATCATCACGTCGGCCCCGAGGACCGTGACGCCGCTCGTGTGGGCGATCACCGGGTTGAGCTCCACCGAGGACAGCTCGAGGAAGTCGTCGGACATGATCGACAGCCGCCCGAGCACGTCCTCGAGCGCCGCCCGATCGACCGGTGCGGCACCGTCGTGCCCCGTGAGCAGCGGCGACAGCTTGATCCCGTCGACGAGCTCACGCACGTCGACGTCGGTGAGGGGCGGGATCCGGTACGCGATGTCGTCGAGCAGCTTGGTCGGCGCGCCCGCGATGCTGAAGGAGACCACGGGTCCGAAGAGCGGGTCCTCGATCGTGGAGAGCACCGTGGAGACACCGGGTCCGGCCATCCGCTGGACGACGAAGTAGTTGGCGTCCATGGGGGCCAGCCGGCGATCGAGTGCCTCGAAGGCCGCCCGCACCGACTGGGCGTCGTGCAGGTCCACCCGGATGCCCTCGAGCATCGCCTGGCCCCGCACGAGCGGCGAGAGGGACTTCACGACGACGGGGTAGCCGACCGCGTCGGCTGCCGCGACGGCCTCGTCGGCCGTGGCCGCCTCGTGGCGTGGCCAGACGTCGATCCCGTAGGCATCGAGCAGCTCGCGGGCCTCGTCGCTGGTGAGGGCCCGTCCCTCCGGGTCCTCCTCGAGGATCCGGTCGAGCAGGGCCCGCACCGCCCACCGGTCGATCCCCTCGCGCAGGACGGTCTCGCCCTTGTCCTTGTCCCGCCACTGCCCGTAGTCCGTCGCTGCCGCGAGCGCCCGGATGGCCTCCTCGGGCATGGGGTACAGCGGGACCGCCTGCCGGGGTGTGTCGCCGCCGACCTCGCCCGTCTCGTGGAGGAAGGTGGGGTCGCCGGCGTCGTCGACACCCCGCATGCCGAGCAGGGTGGCGACGCAGGGCTTGTCGGAGCGGGAGGCCGCGTGCCGCAGGGCCTCGACGACCTCCTGGTCGAGGGCGCCGACGGGTGGGATGAAGCAGACGATGACCGAGTCGACCTCGTCATCGGCGAAGGCGGCGTCCACCGCGGTCTGGAACTCGATCGCGCTGGCCTCGGTGCGCACGGCCACCGGGCCGTGGACCACCTCGAGGCCGCGCTCGTTGGCGTTGTCGGCGCACAGGGCTGCGAGCTGGCTGGAGTTGCCGACGATGGCGACCCGGCGGCCCGCGGGCAACGGTTGGTGGACGAGCAGCTGGGCGACGTCGAACATCTGGTGGACGTTCTCGCAGTGAATCACCCCGGCCTGCTCCAGCATCGCGGTGAAGGCGTGCGGCTTGACCTTGGGCTTGCGCACCTTGTGCCCGGGGGGCGCTCCATAGCTCGCCGATGCCGGCTTGACGACGATGACCGGCTTGGTCGAGGCGAGGTGGCGCGCCACCCGGGAGAACTTGCGTGGGTTGCCCATGGACTCGAGGTAGAGCCCGACGGCACGGGTGCGCTCGTCCTCGACCCAGTACTGCATGAGGTCGTTGCCGGAGACGTCGACACGGTTGCCGGCGGAGGCGAAGACCGAGATCCCGAGGTTGCGCCGGGCCGCCGAGTCGAGGTTGGCGATCGCCAGGGCGCCACTCTGGGAGAAGAGCCCGAAGAACCCCGGCTTGGGGATGCCCGCCGTCAGGGTCGCGTTGAGGCTGACTGCCGGGTCGGTGTTGATCAGCCCGAAGGAGTTGGGCCCGAGGACCCGCATCCCGTGGTCGCGGGCCAGCCGGAGGACCTCCTGCTGGCGCCGAGCGCCCTCCTCGTCCATCTCGGCGAACCCCGAGGAGATGATCAGCAGTGTCCGCACCCCCGCAGCGGCGCACTCGCGGACGACCTCGGTGACCCGGTCCGCCGGCACCGCGATGATGGCCAGCTCCACGCTGCCGTCGATCTCGCCGATCGAGGCGACCGCGGGCACGCCCAGGATCTCGTCCGCACCGGGGTTGACCGCATGCACCCTGCCGGTGAAGCCGCCCTCGACGATGTGCTTGAGCACCTGGTGGCCGATGGCCCGCTCACGCCGGCTGGCGCCGACCACGGCGACCGAGCTCGGGTGGAGGAGCGCTCGCACGCTCTGCGACTCGGCCCGGTGCTCCCGGGCGAAGCGCACCGACTGCGACTCCGCGGTGGGCTCGATCGCGAAGTGCAGCGTCACGACGCCGTCCTCCATGCGACGGCTGACCTGGTAGCCGGCATCGGAGAAGACCGAGAGCATCTTGCGGTTGTGCGGCAGGACCTCGGCCTCGAACTCGGCGAGGTCGTGCGACTTGGCGATGGCGGCGAGGTGCTCGAGCAGCACCGACCCGATGCCCTTGCCGTGGTAGTGGTCGGAGATGTTGAAGGCGACCTCGGCGCTGTGCTCGCTGACCCGGTCGTACCGGCCGATGCCGATGATGTCGTCGCCGATCGTGGCCACGAGGGCCATCCGGTCGTGGTAGTCGACCTCGGTGAAGCGCTTGATGTCACGGTCGCTGAGCGTGCGCATCGGGGCGAAGAAGCGCAGGTAGATCGACTCGTCGGACTGGCCGGCGTGGAACCTGCGGACCCCGTCGGCGTCCGAGGGCTTGATCGGCCGCAGTCGGCAGACCGAGCCGTCCCGCAGGACGACATCGGCCTCTGCCAGCACCGGGTAGCCCGGTGGGAGGTCCGTCATGTCCTCAATCCTGCCACGCCCCCTCGCACCTGCACGCCGAGGGACACCACGTGTGTCGGTACCGGCGTCGGCGGGGCGTAGGGGTGAGGATGGGTGGGCTCGAGCATCGCCCCCACGAGGAGTCCACACCCAGCATGGCCCGCCGCACCGCAGCCTCTCCCCCTCCCGACGCCCCGGAGCGGATCGTCGACATCGATGTCGCGGACGAGATGCGCAACGCCTTCCTCGAGTACAGCTACTCGGTGATCCACGCGCGCGCCCTGCCCGACGCCCGCGACGGGCTCAAGCCGGTCCACCGGCGGATCCTCTACTCGATGAGCGAGATGGGCCTGCGGCCGGAGCGCGGCCACGTCAAGTCCTCCCGTGTCGTCGGTGAGGTCATGGGCAAGTACCACCCGCACGGCGACACGGCGATCTACGACGCCCTGGTGCGCCTGGCCCAGCCCTTCTCGATGCGGCTGCCGTTGGTCGACGGGCACGGCAACTTCGGCTCGCTCGACGACGGGCCGGCCGCGAGCCGCTACACCGAGGCGCGCATGGCACCGGCCGCGCTGCTCATGGTGACCGGTCTCGACGAGGACACCGTCCCCTTCGTGCCCAACTACGACGACCAGCTCCTCCAGCCGGAGGTCCTCCCTTCGGCCTATCCCAACCTGCTCGTCAACGGCACGACCGGGATCGCCGTCGGCATGGCGACCAACATGCCACCGCACAACCTCGTCGAGGTCGTCGGTGCGGCCCGGCACCTGCTGACCCACCCAGACGCCAGCCTGGACGACCTGATGAAGTTCATCCCCGGGCCCGACCTGCCCGGTGGCGGTCGGATCGTCGGTCTCGAGGGGATCCGCGACGCCTACCTCAACGGGCGGGGCAGCTTCCGCACCCGGGCGACGACCCGCATCGACAAGGTCTCTCCCCGCCGTCAGGGCATCATCGTCACGGAGCTGCCCTACCTCGTGGGCCCGGAGAAGGTCATCGAGAAGATCAAGGACGCGGTGCAGTCCAAGCGACTGCAGGGCATCGCCGACGTCAAGGACCTCACCGACCGCCAGTCGGGCCTGCAGCTGGTCATCGAGATCAAGAACGGCTTCAACCCCGAGGCGGTCCTCGAGAAGCTGTACAAGCTCACCCCGATGGAGGACTCGTTCTCCATCAACAACGTCGCGCTGGTCGAGGGCCAGCCGCGCACGATGGGGCTCAAGGAGCTGCTCACCGTCTACGTCGACTTCCGGCGCGATGTCGTGCGGCGGCGCAGCGAGTACCGGCTGGCCAAGCGGCGCGAGCGGCTGCACCTCGTCGAGGGGCTGCTCATCGCGATCGTCGACATCGACGAGGTCATCCAGGTCATCCGCACCAGTGACGACGCCACCATCGCCCGCGAACGCCTGCGCGAGGTCTTCGACCTCTCCGAGCCGCAGGCCACCTACATCCTCGACCTGCAGCTGCGCCGGCTGACCAAGTTCTCCCGGATCGAGCTCGAGAAGGAGCAGAGCGAGCTGCTCGAGCAGATCGCCGCCCTCGAGGAGATCCTCGGCGACGAAAAGGTCCTCACCCGGCTGATCTCCAGCGAGCTGGCCGAGGTCGCCAAGAAGCACGGCGATCCTCGACGGACCGTGCTGCTCGAGTCAGCAGGGCAGCCGGCCGCCTCGAGCACGCCGCTCGAGGTCGCCGACGACCCGTGCTGGGTGCTCCTGTCGAGCACCGGCCTGCTGGCCCGCACCAGCGACGCCGAGCCGCTGAGCACCGAAGGGGGCCGGGCCAAGCACGACGCCATCGTCGCCGCCGTGCGCACGACCGCCCGCGGTGAGGTCGCTGTCGTCACCTCCGCCGGTCGCATGGTGCGCGTCGGCGCCCTCGAGCTGCCCACGCTGCCGCCGTCCAACGGCGCACCCAACCTCTCCGGCGGCGCACCACTGGCGGCCTATGTCGACCTGCCGGGCGGCGAGACCCCCCTGACCCTGATGGGGCTCGCGACCGACTCCCCCGGCCTGGCCCTCGGCACCGCCCACGGGATCGTCAAGCGCGTGACGACCGACTACCCCAAGGGCAGCTCGTGGGAGGCCATCTCGCTCAAGGACGGCGACCGCGTCGTCGGCGCCGTCGAGCTGGCCACCGGCGAGGAGGAGCTCGTCTTCGTCACCGACCACGCGAGCCTGCTGCACTTCTCCGCCGGCGACGTGCGGCTGCAGGGACGCACCGGCGGTGGGATCGCCGGCATCCGCCTGACCGACGGGGCCAAGGTCGTCTTCTTCGGTGCCGTCGACACAGCCGCCGACAACATCGTCGTGACCGTCTCGGGCTCCTCCGACGCGCTGCCCGGCACGGACACCGGCGCCTGGAAGGTCACCCCCTTCGACGAGTACCCGGGCAAGGGCCGCGCGACGGCAGGCGTGCGGGCGCACCGCTTCCTCAAGGGTGAGGACGGGCTGCTCCTGGCCTGGGTCGGCCGCGCCGGCGCGCGCGCCTCCCAGCCCAACGGCGTCGCGATCACCCTCCCGGAGGCCGACGGCCGCCGCGACGGCTCCGGCACCCCCGCCAGCGCCGTCATCGGGGGCATCGGCTCCCTCTGACCCTCCCCGCCTCCGCATTTCCTTAAGGTCGTGCGCCCGAGGTGCGCATCTCCTTAAGGTCGTGCGCCCGACGGACACATCTCCTTGAGGTCGTGCGCCCGAGGTTCGCATTTCCTTAAGGTCGTGCGGTTTCGCGACGAAGGGGGCGGGGCCGGCTGATCGCCGGTCCCGCCCCCTTCGTCCTGCCGGGTCACTCGTGGTCGATGTGCTCCGGGTCGCGGATGTACGTCTTCTTGGCGTAGAGCGCGCGGTTGAGGAACCACGTGACTGCCCAGAGGATCACACCGAGGACGAGCATGCCGCCGGCGATGACGTACTGCTCCTGCTGCTCCTCGCTGCGAGCCCACGGGCCGACGAGGAAGGCGCAGGTGATTGCACCGAGGATCGGCATGACGGTCGGGGTACGGAAGTGCTCCCGACCCACCGGGTCGCGACGCAGCACCAAGACCGCGATGTTGACGATGGTGAAGACCGCCAGCAGGAGGAGTGCCGTGGTGCCGCCGAGGAGGGAGACGACCGGGCTGTCGCTTCCGAGTACCACGTAGGTGATCAGGCCGTAGGCAACGACCGTCGTGAAGATGATCGCGACCCACGGCGTCTGGCGGGTCTTGTGCACCTTGCCCATCCCCGGGGGCAGGACCTCCTGGCGCGCCATCCCGTAGACGAGGCGCGAGGCCATGAGCATGTTGATCAGAGCCGAGTTGGCGACGGCGAACATCCCGATGAAGGGGAAGATCTTGTCAAAAGGCAGACCGGGAGCGCCGGTGGCGACCACCTGGGTCAGGGCCGACTTCTCACCGCCGACGAGCTGATCCACGGGCACCAGCGCGACCGCGGTGATCGAGACGAGGACATAGATGACGCCGGTGATCCCCAAGCCGGTGAGCATGACCTTGGGGAAGATCTTCGACGGCTCCTTGGTCTCCTCGGCCATGTTGACCGAGTCCTCGAAGCCGACCATTGCGAAGAAGGCCAGTGCGGTCGCCATCGAGATGGAGATGAAGACGCTCTTGTCGCTCGCACTCTCGAAGACGACGGTCCGGGAGAAGTCGGCCTTGCCCTGGGTGACGGCGTAGATGCCGACGAAGATGATGAGCAGCAGACCCGAGAGCTCGACACAGGTGAGCAAGACATTGGCCTTGACGCTCTCCCCGACGCCGCGGAAGTTGATCAGGGCCACGAGGGTCATGAAGCCCAACGCGATGAGGAGCAGCGGTGTCGACCCTGCCTCCCAGTCCGCACCCAGACCGTCGCGCAAGAAGCCGGCGAAGGCATTGGAGGCGGTGGAGGCCGACGTGATGCCGGAGCACATGACGGCAAAGGCGACGATGAAGGTCACGAAGTGCACGCCGAAGGCCTTGTGCACGAAGGTGGCAGCGCCACCGGCCTGCGGGTACTTGGTGACCAGCTCCAGATAGGACAGGGCAGTGATCGTGGCCACGACGAAGGCGGCGATGAAGGGAGCCCAGGCGGCCCCGCCGACTTCCGCTGCGACATCGCCGGTGAGGGCGTACACGCCGGTGCCGAGGATGTCGCCGACGATGAAGAGGAGAAGGAGCTTGGGTCCCATGACCCTCTTGAGCTCTGTCGAGTCCTCACCTGCGGCTTGGCCCGAGGTGGCGACGTCGGACATGAGACCTCCCTGAATCCGGGTGCACGGACGCGCACCGATCCGTTCACCGTGACTCACGTCACGACCTGGTGCAACCACATCGGTCGCGACTCGCCGAAATTCTTCCTGATTCGTGACCCCAGTGGGGCCTCAGGCATCGATCCGTTCGCGGTCGAGCTGGTCCGCGGAGGAGACGATGAACTCGCGTCGCGGGTCCACGTCCTTGCCCATGAGCAGCTCGAAGACCCCCTCTGCGGCCTCGAGGTCGGCGGTGGTGACGCGCCGCAGCATCCGGTGGCGCGGGTCCATCGTCGTCTCGGCCAGCTGGTCGGCGTCCATCTCACCCAGACCCTTGTAGCGCTGGATCGGCTGCTTGATGTTCTTGCCACGGGAGCTGAGCGAGGCGAGCTTCTTGCGCATCTCGGCCTCGGAGTAGGTGTAGATCAGCTCGTTCTTCTTCGACCCGGGGTTGATGACCTCGATCCGGTGCAGCGGCGGGACTGCCGCGTAGACCTTGCCGGCCTCGACGAGCGGGCGCATGGTGCGGAAGAAGAGGGTGAGCAGCAGGGTGCGGATGTGGGCGCCGTCGACATCGGCGTCGGTCATGATGATGACCTTGCCGTAGCGGGCGGCGTCGACGTCGAAGCTGCGACCGGAGCCGGCGCCGATGACCTGGATGATCGAGGCGCACTCGGCGTTCTTGAGCATGTCGCCCACAGCGGCCTTCTGCACGTTGAGGATCTTGCCGCGGATGGGCAGGAGCGCCTGGAACTCGCTGTTGCGGGCCTCCTTGGCCGTCCCCATCGCGGAGTCACCCTCGACGATGAAGAGCTCGGTGGCCTCGACGTCGGTGCTGCGGCAGTCACGCAGCTTGGGCGGGAGGGACGAGGTCTCCAGGGCGTTCTTGCGGCGCTGGGTCTCCTTGTGCAGCCGCGCGGAGATGCGCGACTTCATCTCGGCGACGACCTTCTCCAGCAGCTGGCCGGCCATCTGCTTGTCGCCGCGCTTGGTCGAGGTGAGCAGCGAGGTCAGCTCGGTCTCGACGACCTTGCTCACGATGGAGCGGACGGCATTGGTACCGAGCACCTCCTTGGTCTGCCCCTCGAACTGCGGCTCGGCCAGACGGACGGTGACGACGGCGGTCATGCCCGCGAGGACGTCGTCCTTCTCCACCTTGTCGTTGCCCACCTTGAGCTTGCGGGCGTTGGTCTCGAGCTGCTTGCGGAAGACCTTGAGCAGCGACTGCTCGAAGCCGGCCACGTGGGTACCGCCCTTGGGTGTGGCGATGATGTTGACGAAGGAGGACAGCTTGACGTCGTAGCCGGTCCCCCACCGCAGGGCGATGTCCACGCCGCACTCGCGCTCGACCTCGGTCGGGGTCATGTGGCCCTTGGCGTCGAGCACGGGCACGGTCTCGGTGAAGGTGCCGGTGCCCTCGAGCCGCCACACGTCGGTGACGGCCGCGTCCGGCGAGAGGAACTCGACGAACTCGCTGATGCCGCCGTCGTGGTGGAAGGTCTCCTCAACGACCTCGTCGCCACGCTCGTCACGCACGACGAGGGTCAGGCCGGGCACGAGGAAGGAGGTCTGGCGAGCGCGGGCGGCCAGGGCCTCACGGTCGAGCTCGGCGCCCTTGAGGAAGATCTGCGGGTCCGCCCAGTAGCGCACCCGGGTGCCGGTCACGCCACGCTTGGTCTTGCCGACGATCGCCAGCTCGCTGCCCTTGCTGTAGGGGCTGAAGTCGTTGTCGGGAGACTTCTCCCCCTTCGCCCCGGCGATGTCCGAGAAGGTGCCGGGCTCGCCACGGCGGAAGCTCATCGCGTAGGTCTTGCCGCCGCGGTCGACCTCGACGTCCAGCCGGGAGGAGAGCGCGTTGACGACGGAGGCGCCGACACCGTGCAGGCCACCGGAGGCGGTGTAGGAGCCGCCGCCGAACTTCCCGCCGGCGTGCAGCTTGGTGTAGACGACCTCGACGCCGGTCAGCCCCGTGCGCGGCTCGATGTCGACGGGGATGCCGCGGCCGTTGTCGTGCACCTCGACCGAGCCGTCGGCGTGCAGGACGACGGCGATGTGGTCGCCGTGGCCGCCGAGGGCCTCGTCGACCGCGTTGTCGATGATCTCCCACATGCAGTGCATGAGGCCGCGCTGGTCGGTGGACCCGATGTACATGCCCGGGCGCTTGCGGACGGCCTCGAGCCCCTCGAGCACCTGCAGGTGGTGCGCGGTGTAGTCCTGCGCGGTCTTGCTGCTGGCGGTCTTCTGGGCGGTGCTGGCTGCCGGAGGCACGAAGGGGGCCTGTCCTGTCGTCGGTCGTGGGTGGACTTCTCGAGACTAGTCGGCAGCACCCACAACGCCGTGGAGGCCATCGGTCGTGGTGTCGCACGCACCTCGTCGGGCCGTGCCCTACGTCACGCCACGAGACAGGGGTGCTACTCGGGAAGCCTTTCGCATGTTTGACTGTTGACCCGGACGTCCACGAAATACGCAGGAAATGAGGCAACACGTGAACGCGACCCTGGTCAGCCCCTTGACCGCAGCCGATCGCTGCGACCGCTGCGGAGCCAAGGCCTACGTGCGTGCCCGCCTCCACGCGGGCGGCGAGCTGCTCTTCTGCGCCCACCACGGGCGTGAGCACCTCCCGGCACTGAAGGATCTCGCCGAGATCGACGACGACTCGGCACGGCTCGACGAGAGCACCACCCCCTCGGCACCGATCGACGAGCGCTGACCGGCCGCCGGCCGTGCTGAGCCTGGCCACCGAGGCCGCCCACGACCCGACCACCGCAGTGTTGTGGTTCGCCGTCGCGATCTATGTCGTCGGCGTGCTCGGCATCGTCATCCCGGTCCTGCCGGGACTGCTGCTGTGCGTCGCCGCAGTACTGCTGTGGGCGGCCGAGACCGGCGGCACGATCGCGTGGATCACCCTCGGCATCGTCGTGGTGATCTACGCCATCTGCCTGACCCTGCAGTTCCTCCTGCCCGGGCGGCGGATGAAGCGCGAGGGCGTCGGCGGCCTGACCCTGACGCTGGGTGTCGTCGGAGCCATCATCGGCTTCTTCGTCATCCCCCTGGTCGGTCTGCCGATCGGCTTCGTGCTCGGAGTCTTCGCCGCAGAGTACGTCCGCTTCCACGACCTCGACCGGGCCTGGCAGGCGACCAAGTCAGCGCTGCGCGGGGTGCTGCACAGCATGGGCATCGAGCTCGGCGCGGCGCTGCTCATCGCGATCACCTGGACCGTCGGCATCCTCGCGCACTGAGTCCGTCTGCCCGGCGGGTACCGCCGGGATCTGCCAGCCGGGGTCTACCAGCCCTGACCCTGCTGGCGACGCTCTTCCCATCGCTGCTCCATGCGCTGCATGAAGGTGCCCTGCTTGGGTGCCTTGCCGGGCTTCTTCGCCCGGCTCCGCTTGTGAGCCGTGTGCGGGCGACGGATCGATCCGTCGTCACCGACGAGTCCGAGACCGTGGGGCCGGGTGACACCGCCCGGCGTGATCGCCAGGGCGATGGACGCGACGATGAGGGCGAAGCCGGCGACGCCGACCCACAGGTTGGTGTTGATGCCCAGCAGGACGAGTCCCAGCCCGGCGAGTGCTCCGATGACCCCGAAGATCACTCGACGGCGGTCGGGATGCCGTGCGTCCGAGCCGTTCATCTGCGAGGCAAAACGGGGGTCCTCGGCCCGGATGGCCTCTTCCATCTCCTCGAGCATCTGCCGCTCACGCTCTGACAGCGCCACGGTGACCTCCCTACCAGCCGGATCTCGTGCGGGCCGAGCCCGCGGGTCCCCACGGCGGGTGCACCGCCGTGGTCCTCTCAGTCTAGGTCGCGTCCGCGGCCTGCGGTAGGTGGGCCCGTCCTGGGACGGTCGGCGAAGAGGCTGGCCGGCCGCACACTGCCGGCGCCGAATCGTGCGCTCGCCCTGTCGATGGCCCGGTCGGCCTCGCGCCAGCCGTGCTCGGGCTCGTCGAGGGCCACCTGGACGGGTGTCGACGCGGCCTCGGACAGCTGCTCGACCCGGACCCCGACGAGCCGGACGCGGGCGCGCTGCAGCCCGAGGGCGTCGTAGAGCTCTCGGGCCAGTGCCGCGATGTCCCGCGAGACGTCGGTGGCATCGCGAAGGGAGCGGGAGCGGGTGATCGTCGTGAAGTCGGCGAAGCGCACCTTGATGCTCACGGTCCGCCCGACGAGGCCCGCGGCCCGTAGCCGGGAGGCGGTCTTGTCGCTCAGTCCCAGCAGGGTGCGGTGGACGATGTCGGGGTCGTCGACGTCGTGGTCGAAGGTGCGCTCGTTGCCGATGCTGCGCTCACGGCGGATCGGCTCCACGGATCGGGGGTCGCGCCCCCAGGAGAGCTCGTGCAGGTGGTTGCCGGTGGCCTCACCGAGCCCGCGCACGAGGGTGGCCCGGGGTGTGTGGGCGATGTCGGCCACGGTCTTCAGGCCCAGCCGGGCGAGGGCCTCCTCGGTCTTGTCCCCCACGCCCCACAGCGCACCGACGGGCAGCTGCTGGACGAAGGTGACGACCTCGTCGGCGGGGATGACGAGCAACCCGTCGGGCTTGGCCAGGCCGGAGGCCATCTTGGCGACGAACTTGCTACTCGCGACGCCGACGGAGCAGGTGATGCCCTGCTCGTCGGCGATGGTGTCGCGGATCCGCTGGGCGATCGTCGCGGGCGAGCCCATGAGGCGCACCGCGCCGGCGACGTCGAGGAAGGCCTCGTCGCTGCTCAGCGGCTCGACGTAGGGCGTGATGTCGGCGAAGGTCGCCATGACGGCGGCGGAGATGCGCGAGTAGAGCTCGTGCTCGGGCGCCAGGATCGTCGCCTGCGGGCACAGCCGCCGGGCGCGCCCCATCGGCATGGCCGAGGCGACGCCGAAGGCCCGCGCCTCGTAGGTGGCCGACAGGACGACCCCGCGGGTGCCGCCGCCGACGATGACGGGTGTCCCGACGAGCTCGGGGTGGGCGATGAGGGACGCCGAGGCGAAGAAGGCGTCCATGTCGACGTGCAGGATCGTGCACCCGGTGTCATCCGGGGGCCCTTGGCCGACCCGCGGTGGGGGCCGGTACTGGCGCCGGCTCATCGTCGATCAGTCGCGGCGGGCGATGAGGTGGACGGCGCCACCCAGAGCCGAGAGCCCGATGCGGCCGGCGTCGGCGGAGGCCAGCTCCTCGAGCTCGAGAAGGGCCTGACGGTCGGCCTCGGTGTCGACGAAGGTGCTGGGCACGACATCGCTGAAGATCCGCACCCCCTTGGTCTCGAGGGTGGTGAAGCCGGCGCGGTTGAGCATCTCGGCGAGGGTCGCGCGGTCGAAGCGGCGCGGCACCGGGTCCTCCTCGCCCCACCGTCCGTCGGGAGCGGTGAGCGCCGTCCGGGCCTGGTCGAATCGGCCGGCGAGGGCACGGGCGATGACCGCGGCGACCCGCTGAGCGGTGACGAGGGACAGGTGCCCGCCGGGCGCGAGGACCTCCGCGATGCGAGCGAGGGTGGCCTCGGGGTCCTCGACGTACTCGAGGGTGCCGTGGCAGCACAGCAGGTCGATGCTGCCGGGCGCTGCGATGGTGGCCAGGGTGTCGGCGTCCCCCTGGACGGCGCTGATCCGGTCGGCGGCGTCGGACTCGGCGACCCGACGGCTCATCGAGGCGAGCGCGTCGGGGCTTGGGTCGACGACGGTGACGGTGTGGCCCTGCTCGGCGAGCGCGACGGCCAGCCCGCCGGTGCCTCCCCCGAGGTCGAGGACGCGCAGTGGCCGGGAGAGCTCGCTCTGGCGGGACTCGCTGAGCGCACGCACCTGCGACCAGATCGCTGCGGTCCGGACATTGCCCTCGACACCGCTGCTTCCACGGCGCCACGCTCGCTCATCAGTCATGGCTCCAACCCTAGTCGGCGCAGGTGACACCCCCTTCGCGCGCCGGGTGTTCGCCCCCTTCACAGGGGGCGAAGGGGTATGCCCCCTGTGAAGGGGGCGAAGGCTCAGCGCCCGGAACTGCCGACATCACAGCTGGTCCCCACCAGCGGGGACCAAGAGATCCAGGCACAGAAGTGTCAGGTACCGGGTCCGACTACCCGGTCCCTGGCGCCTCGACCCAGTCGCGAGTCGACGAGGCTTCACGGAAGCAGGGTCCCCTGATGGTGGATCTGCTGCCAGCCGCGCCCGCGCTGACACCAGAGCGACGTGCGGCGAGCGCGTCGTCCACCTTGGTCCGAGTCCCACGAGACTTGGATGACTCCGGGCGCGATGACCCGGCCTCGCAGGTCGTGGATCTCGATGGGGACGGCGTCGTCATCGTCGGACTCCTGGTCCAGCAGCTCGAGGATCGAGTCACGATCCCACCGCCGTCCCGAGGCTCCCACCTCGATGAAGTCGGGAGCGAGCAGCTCGAGCAGTCCGTCGGAGTCAGCCCGAACCGCTGGCGACTGCAGCTGGCGCTCGAGCTCGATGACCGTGGTGATCGCTGACTCGTCCATGCGCCCATTCGAGCACGGTTGGTCCCCACCAGCGGGGACCAAGAGATCCAGACACAAGGCGACCGACGCGAAGGGAGGTTCGCCCCCTCTGGAGGGGGCGAACCTCAGTGCCCCGAGCTGCCCGGGGAGGAGTGCCACAGCTTGCGCGGGGGCTCGACGCCCGTGCCGGCCGGGCGGGTGTCGGCCCA
The DNA here is from genome assembly GCF_004295485.1 of Janibacter limosus. Classification (NCBI taxonomy): domain Bacteria; kingdom Bacillati; phylum Actinomycetota; class Actinomycetes; order Micrococcales; family Intrasporangiaceae; genus Janibacter; species Janibacter limosus. The sequence goes on from NZ_CP036164.1 coordinate 1,629,956, forward strand.
GGGCGACTGGCGGAAGCCCGAGGCATGCACGAGCACCCGGTGCCCCTCGGGCTGCTGGTGCGCGGCATCACGGGCCCGGGCGAGGTCGTCGGCCTCGTCGAGCGCGGCGTGCACGGCGTCGATCCCGCCGCGCTCCCAGGCCTCCCACAGCGTCGACAGCTCCCAGGCCCCGGAGGCGAGCACCGAGACCCCGCGCGGCCCGGCCCGCCGGATCGTGCCGCGCACGAGCATCAGCCAGGAGTGGAAGATCGTCGCGGCATAGGGCCCCTGCACGTCCTCGAAGAAGGTCGCGTCGACCGGTCCGGTCGAGTCGTCGACGGTGAGGAAGACGACCCGACGCCCGGAGCGGATCGGTGGCGTCTGGGTCGCGACCTTGACCCCGGCAGCGAGGATCCGGGCACCGCTGCGCACCGAGAGCAGGTCGGCGCTGCGGGTCACCCCGAGCGCCTGGAGCATCGGCGCGTAGAAGTCCATGACATGTCGTGAGGCGTCCAGGCCGAGGATCTCCAGCTCGGCGCTCACCTGGTCGGGGACGCTCATCTCGGGCAGGCCGACGCCGTCGCCGAGCTCCGGGGAGTCGCCGAGGTCGAGGGTCAGCTGGCTGGCGACGGGGGTGACGGCACTCGTGCGCACCTGCTGCGCACCCGGCTTGCCCGCGGCCCAGGCCGGCGCGTCGGCCCGTCGCGTCCTCCCCCGGGAGCGCCCCGACGCGGCTCGCGACCAGCGGTCGAGCTCGGCGACGTGCAGCAGCAGGTCGCGACGGGTCAGTCGCCCGCGGCTGCCCAGCCCCGGTCCCGCCCGTCCGGCCCCCGTGCCGTGCACCGAGTCGAAGGCCCCGACGAGGACCAGCCGCTCGACGACCGGCCGGCTCACCGCGGCCCGCTGCCAGAAGTCGGCGAGCGAGTCGTAGGGCGCTCCGGCGACGACGCGGGCGATCTCACCGGCGCTCATGCCCTTGACGTCGGCGAGCGAGAGGCGGATCCCCCATCCGGACCCGTCGGGCAGGTCCGGGTCGTCCGGTGGGTGCCCCGTCACGGGCGCCCGCTCGACGCGGTACTCCCCCGTGCTCGCATTGACGTCGACCCCGAGGATCGTGATGCCGAGCGAGCGGGCCTCCTCGAGGAGCAACCGCTTGGGGTACATCCCCGGGTCGTGGGTGAGCACACCGGCGAGGAAGGCCGCCGGGTGATGGGCCTTGAGCCACGCGGACTGGTAGGTCGGCATCGCGAAGGCCGCAGCGTGCGCCTTGCAGAAGCCGAAGGAGGCGAAGGCCGCCAGCACCGACCAGATCCGGTCGACGTCGGCCTGCGGGTAGCCGCGGGCTGCCGCGGCGGGCCGCCACCACGCCTCGATGCGCGCCTGCCCGTCGGGACTGCCCATCGTGCGCCGCACCTCGTCGGCCTGTGCGAGGGTCGCGCCGCTCGTCTCGGAGATGATCCGCAGCATCTGCTCGTGGAAGACGACGACCCCCTCGGTCTCGGCGAGCGCCGGGACGAGCCGGTCGTGGAGGAACTGCGGCCGCGACCAGCCGTGCCGGGCCTCGAGGAAGGGTCGGATCATGTCGGACTTCACCGGACCGGGGCGGAAGAGCGAGATGTCGATGATCAGGTCGTCGAAGACGGTCGGGGCGAGCTTGCCGATGAGCTCACGCTGCCCCGGGCTCTCGATCTGGAAGCACCCGAGCGTGCGGGTCGTACGGATCATCGCGAAGGTCGCCGGGTCGTCGAGCGGGACGTCGGCCCGGTCGTCGAGGTCGATGCGCCCCCCTTCGGTCCGCTCGACCTCGCCGACCGCGTGCGCCATCGCCGACTGCATCCGGATGCCGAGGATGTCGAGCTTGAGCAGCCCGAGCGCCTCGACGTCGTCCTTGTCGAACTGGCTCATCGGGAAGCCCAGCCAGCTCGACTCGACCGGGGTGCGATCGAGCAGCCCGCCGTCGGACAGGACGACACCGCAGGGGTGCAGGGCGATGTGCCGAGGGAGTCCGTCGAGCCGTTCGACGAGGTCGAAGAGCACCCCCAGCCGGGGTCCGTCGAGGCTGCGGGTGCGCAGCTCGGGCAGCTCGGCCATCGCCGAGCGCACGTCCTTGGCGCGGATGTGCGGGAAGGCCTTGGCGATCTCGTCGACCTCCGAAGGGGGGACCCCCAGCGCCGCGCCGACGTCACGGATCGCGTGCCGCGCCTTGTAGGTGTCCATCATCGACACGCACGTCACCCGGTCCCGGCCGAAGCGCTCCAGGACCAGCTCGTACATCTCGGTCCGGCGGGCCGACTCCACGTCGATGTCGATGTCGGGCAGCTCGGCCCGCAGCGGCGAGCAGAAGCGCTCCATGAGCAGGTCGTGCCGGATCGGGTCGATGGCGCTGATGCCGAGCAGGTGGTTGACGAGGCTGCCGGCACCGGAGCCACGAGCGGCGACGCGCACCCCGGCGCCGGTGATGAGGTCGACGACCTCGGCCACGGTGAGGAAGTAGGTCGGGTACCCGAGCGCCTCGACGACGTCGAGCTCGTCGGCCAGACGCTCCTCGACCTGCCGCAGCACGGACGGTGCCGCGTCGGGGTAGCGCGCGCCGATCGCCGCCCGGCATCGCTGCGCGAGCACTGCCTGCGGGTCCTCGTCGGGCCGCAGCCCGAGCACGTGCGCCTCGGGCAGGTGCACCCGGCCGATACCCAGGTCCTTGCGGTCGTCCAGCGCGCACCCCATCGCCGTGCGCACGGTCTCGTCGAGCAGCGCCCGCGCACGCTGCGCCGGGCTCGCGCAGGACCAGCCGCCGGCTCCGCCGCCGAGCGCGGTCGTCACCCGGTGCGCGCTCGCGGCCATCGTCGCGTCGTCGGCGAGGTGCCCGGCGGTCGTCACCCGGTCGAGGTGACGGGTGTCGAGGGCGACGAGTCGTCGGGTCGCGTCCAGGACGTCTGCGGTGCTCGCGTCCTGCGGGTGCAGGTGGCGCACGGCGGCGGTGAGCACCGCGGGCACACCGCAGGAGTCGGCGAGACCGAGCAGGTGTGCGGCGTGACCGGTCGAGGCCGGCGTGCCCGGCGGCCCGCCGTGGTCGACGACCTCGATCGCGAGCGCACCTGTGGGCAGCACCTGCTGCCAGGCCTGCAGCCGCTGCCGGGCGAGGTCGGGTCGGCGGGTGAGCAGCGCGACGCCGACGTCGGAGGCCGGGCCGAGCAGGACGAGCAGCGGTCCCGGTTCGTCCGGGTCGGGCGCGGCCGCGTGCCGGGCGACCATCGCCGCCGTCGCCACGGCCTCGCCACGCTCCCCCGTCAGGTGCACCTCGCTGACGAGCCGGCACAGCCGGGCCCAGCCGACCCCGTGGGGCACCCCGGCGCCGACGCCGCGGGCCAGGACGGTCACCCGTGGGTGACGAGGGTCGACCTCGGCGCCACCGCGCACCGGCGTGCGTCGACGCGAGGGGGCCCGGGACCCACCGTCGATGGCCAGGTCCACCCCGAGGACCGGCACGATCCCGGCCGCCGTCGCTGCCCGGACGAAGCGCACCGCTCCGTAGAGCCCGTCGCGGTCGGTGAGCGCGAGCGCCGGCTGCCCGAGCTCCGCGGCCCGGGCCACGAGGTCCTCCGGTGTCGTCGTGCCATGGCGAAGGGAGAACCCCGACGCCACGTGCAGATGGGCAAAGCTCACCCGGCACCACCGCCCGCGCGCATCTCCTTGAGGTCGTGCGCCACCGGGCGCACCTCCTTGGGGTCGTGCGCCGGGGTGATCGCGACGAGGTCACCGGGTACCGGCACCGGCGACAGGCCGAGGAGCCCGGCGACGATCCGCACGAAGTCCTCCCCCTGGCGCAGCAGGTCGTCGACCTCGCGCACGCTCATCGGTCCGGCCGCTCCATGACCGGGGCGGGTCCCCCCTTCGGGCAGGACGACCTCGAAGAAGTCCGCCCACTCGGTCAGCTCGGGCGCCACCCGGGGCAGCAGTCGCCACACGTCGACGGGACCGGACCCTTCGAGGCTGCTTCGTCGCGCCTCGGGGAAGGTCGGACGACCACGCACGCACAGCACGGCGGCAGCGGCCCGCAGGACGGCGAGCCGGGTCGCGGCACTGCGGTCGGGCACGCTGCGAGCCATGTGCGCGCCGGCGAGGCTCTCCCCCGCGCTGAGGAGCAGGTCCATCGCCCCGTCGAGGCGATCGGGATGGAGGACGGCAACGGCAACCATCACCGCCCCCTCAGTCCTGGGTCCGCAGGAGCAGCCAGTCGGACGCGCTCGACGGATCGCCGTCCACGCCCAGGTCGTAGACCCCCGGCGCGCTGCTGAGTCCTCGGCTCGCCGACACCCGCCACACGTCCCGAGCGAGCGGGACCTGCGAGAGCGACTGCCCGCCTGTCGCACGCCACCAGTCGCGCCTCTCCTGCCAGTGGTCGACCACCTCGGTGACCCGGTAGAGCCGCCCTCGCCAGAGGAACTGCTCCGGTCGTGCCTCCCCCACCCGCACCTCGATGGATTCCTCGACGAGCCTGACCATGACCACTCCTTTGATCGAACACCTGTTCGATCAACAGTAGACCGGGGGGCCGACAGCGAGTCAACCCCGCTCGACGTAGGCTGGTCGCGACCCAAGGATCCGACCACGGACCACCGACACCCTCGCCACTGGAGCCCACGTGCCGCACCCGCTGGACCTGGCCGACCTGCGCTCGCGGGTCCAGGACCGCATCGACACCGAGCTGGACCGCTGGGAGGTCGAGCTCGCCGAGATCGGGCCCGATGTCGCCGACCTGACCGGCCCCGTGCGCACCCTCCTGCAGGGCGGCAAGCGACTGCGGGCCGGGTTCGCCTACTGGGGCTGGCGTGCCGCCGGGCGCGACGACGACGAGGGTGCGATCTCCCTCGCCGCCTCGATGGAGCTCTTCCAGGCCGCCGCGCTCATCCACGACGACGTCATGGACGACAGCGAGACCCGCCGCGGCAAGCCGGCCATGCATCGGGCCCTCGCCCGGGCCCATGGCGAGCGGCTCTGGCACGGCGACCCCGACCGCTTCGGTGTCGCCGGGGCGATCCTCGCCGGCAACCTCTGCCTGGGCTGGTGCGACGACCTCTACGCCGACTCGGGCCTGCCCCCGCAGGCGCTCACCGCGGCCCGACCGGCCTTCGAGCGGATGCGCGGTCAGCTCATGGCCGGCCAGTTCCTCGACATCGTCACCTCGATGCGCCCGTGGCACCGGCTCGACGACGCCGAGCGGATCGAGCGCTCACGGCACGTCATCCGCTACAAGAGCGCCAAGTACTCGATCGAGCACCCGCTGCTCATCGGGGCGACCGCCGGTGGCGCGTCCGAGAGCGACCTCGCGGCCCTGTCCCGCTACGGGCTGGCGCTGGGCGAGGCCTTCCAGCTGCGCGACGACGTGCTCGGTGTCTTCGGGGACCCGAAGGTCACCGGCAAGCCCGCTGGGGACGACCTGCGTGAGGGCAAGCGCACCGTGCTCATCGCCCGGGCACTCGCCGGCGCCGACGACATCACGACGACCAGGATCGACCAGTGGCTCGGGGCGCCCGACCTGGGCGTCGACGAGGTCGAGGCCTTCCGCGAGCTGATCGTCGACACCGGGGCCCTCGACGGTGTCGAGTGCGACATCGCCGATGGCGCCGAGGCGGCCCGCGCCGCCCTCGCCGAGGCGACCGGGGTCGCCGACCCCGCCCGCTCGGTCCTCGCCGACCTCGTCGACGTCACCACCGCGCGCTCCACCTGACGAAGGGGGCGCTCCACCTGACGAAGGGGCGCTCCACCTGACGAAGGGGGCGCTCCACCTGACGAAGGGGGGCGAGCGGGCCTCGCCCCCCTCCCGTCCTGCTCCTCGTGGTGGGTCACCCCGCGGTCATCTCGTGCTCCATGCCCGCGAGCACACAGCACGGACACGCCCACCGGACTCGGGCCACCCGCTGACCCACCAGGAGGAGCAGAACGGGAGCGCCGAACAGGGCCCGGCTCTATGCCTCTTCCATCGCCCGGCGGCGCACCTCGGTCTTGAATCCCGCGAGCACGGCCTCGATCGCGCTCGACCCTCCGGGCCACGTCTCGTCGCGGGCAAACATCCACTCGATGATCTCCTCGTCGGAGAAGGCGGCATCGCCCAGGACCGTGAAGGTCCCGGCCAGCTCGGGCAGCGGGCCGTCCTCGCCGAGGAAGGCCGCGGGCACGCAGAGCGTGTTGCGCTCACCGCGGCGCGAGGCGAGGAGCTGACGCTCGTCGAGCATCCGGCGCACGTCGGACAGGCGCACGCCGAGGCGCTCGGCCACGTCGGGGAGGGGCAGCCAGACATCGAGATCAGGGGTGTTGTTCACGCCCGCCAGTGTGTCAGAGCGCGTGTCCAGCGCAGCACCCCGAGTCGCGCCACGCGTCGGACAACGCGCGAAACAGGAGCATCTTCGGTACCGTCGACGCAGGAACCACATACGTCACTTCAGCAACAGGCGCCACAGGCGCCACGTCTCCCACCCCCGGGCGTTCCCCTGCGCCCCTGACATCGGAGTCCCCCACATGGTCCTTCCGCTTCTTGTCACTGCCCCGGCCATGCCCGTGGTCGCAGAGATCGACCAGACCGCCGAGACCACGGCCCACGCGTCCCAAGGCACGCCCAACCACACCGTCCGCGCCGGCGAGACGATCTACGACATCGCCGCCCGCTACCACGTGAGCCCGGCGGCCCTGCTGTCGCGCAACCACCTCTCGGCCCAGGCCTTCATCCAGCCGGGGCAGAAGCTGCGGGTTCCCGGCCGCACGGCGTCGACCTCCCCCTCGCAGACCACGTCGAAGCCGGCGCGCTCCGGCTCCACCCGCTCGTACGTCGTGCGCAGCGGTGACACCCTCACCGGCATCGCCGCCCGCCACCGCATGAGCGTCGAGCGGCTGCGCTCGCTCAACGACCTCAGCGACAGGTTCATCCGCCCCGGCGAGAAGCTGCGCGTCAGCGGCACCACTGCCAAGCCCGCCAAGCGCGCCACCTCCAGCAGCCGGGCGACCACATCCCGCTACACGGTGCGTGACGGGGAGACCCTCACCGGCATCGCCGCCCGCCACCACATGAGTCTCGCGCGCCTGGCCAAGCTCAACGGGATCTCCAGCAAGGAGTTCATCCACGCCGGCACGACCCTGAAGGTCACCGGCTCGACCACGAGCACCTCCCCCGCCACCCACGCCAAGAAGAAGACGACCGCGACGAAGAAGAAGAACAACACCTTCGCCGGGCGCACCTACTCGGACGCGATCGTCGATGCCGCGCACCGCAACCGCAGCACGCTCGCCGGCCGGGCCGTCCCGAGCCGCGCGGAGACCAAGGCCAAGATCACCCGCATCTCCCGCCAGCACGGCCTCGACCCGTCGATCGCCCTGGCCATCTCCTACCAGGAGTCCGGCTGGGACCAGCGCCAGGTGTCCGTCGCCAACGCCGTCGGCGCCATGCAGGTCATCCCGAGCACCGGCGAGTGGACCTCCCAGCTCGCCGGTCGCCAGCTCGACCTGCTCGACACCGACGACAACATCACGGCCGGTGTCCTGCTGCTCAAGGTCCTCACCGAGCAGGCCGACAGCACCTCCGAGGCCATCGCGGGCTACTACCAGGGCCTGGCGTCCGTCGAGTCCAACGGCATGTACGGCGACACCAAGCAGTACGTGCAGAACGTCAAGGCGCTCCGTCGCCGGATGTGACGGACGGACGAAGGGGGCGAACCTAGACTTTGGGCGTGACCACCGCATCCACGCACCCGCTCGTCGGCGACCTCGTCGACGGTCGGTACAGGGTGCTGCGTCATCTCGCCGACGGCGGGATGGCCACGGTCCTGCTCGCCACCGACACCCGGCTGGACCGGGAGGTGGCCCTGAAGGTCATGCGCCCCGACCTCGCGGCTGACGAGACCTTCGTCTCGCGCTTCCGTCGCGAGGCACGATCGGCCGCTCGGCTGAGCCACCCTAATGTGGTGCCCGTCTTCGACCAGGGCGAGGACGACGGGCAGGTCTTCCTCGCGATGGAGTACATCGAGGGGCGCACCGCGCGGGCCGTGATGGACGCCGAGGGCGCCCTCACCCCGCGCGCCGCCCTGGACATCCTCGAGCCCGTCCTCACCGGCCTCGCCGCCGCCCACGAGGCCGGCTACATCCACCGCGACGTCAAGCCCGAAAACATCCTCATCGCCGACCGTGGCCAGATCAAGGTCGCCGACTTCGGGCTGGCCCGGGCCGTCACCTCCCAGACCGCCACTGCTGATGACGGCGTGCTCTTCGGCACCGTGGCCTACCTCTCCCCCGAGCAGGTCGAGCGCGGCATCGCCGATGCCCGCAGCGACGTCTACGCCGCCGGACTCATCCTCTTCGAGCTGCTCACCGGTCAACGTGCGGTCGAGGGCGACTCCCCGATCCACGTCGCCTTCCAGCACGTGCACGGGTCCCTGGCGGCCCCCTCAGACATCGTCGACGGGCTCCCGTCGCAGCTCGACGACCTCGTCGCCCTGGCCACGCACCGGGACCCCGACGGGCGCCCACGCGATGCGGGCGACTACCTCGCGCAGCTCCAGCGGGTCCGAGCGGGTCTGAGCACCGACCAGCTGGACCGGCGCCCCGTCGCCAACCGTCGCACCACCTCCGCCGACACCGCCTCCGCCGGGACGGCGACGGTCGCCCACCCTCGCCCCCGGACGACGACGGCCATCGCCACGTCGGCCGCGGCTCCCCCTTCGCCCCGTCGCCGTCGTGGCCGAGGTGTCCTCGTGGCACTGCTGCTCGCCGCGATCGTCGCCGCCGGCGGAGGCTGGTGGTGGACCCAGGAGGGCCCGGGCAGCAAGGTCCTCGTCCCCGACGTGGCCGGGCAGTCCCAGCAGGACGCCGAGGCCACCCTCGCTCAGAACGACCTGTCGCTCACCGAGCAGCTCGCCTTCGACGAGGAGGTACCCAAGGGGCAGGCGATCACCTCCAACCCACCGACCGGCACCGAGCTGTCCAAGGGCAGCGAGGTCACGATCATCATCTCCAAGGGCCCGGAGCGCTACGAGGTCCCCGACCTCGACGGCAAGACCACCGCGGAGGCAACCTCCGCCCTCAAGGCCGAGCATCTGGTCGTCGGCACGACGACCGAGGCCTACGACGACGAGGTCCCCAAGGGCGAGGTCATCTCCACCACCCCCACGACCGGCACCGAGCTCAAGCGCGACGCCACGGTCAGCCTGGTCATCTCCAAGGGCCCCGAGCCGATCACCGTCCCGAGCGTCACCGGCAAGACCGCCGACACCGCGACGAGCACCATCGAGGACGCCGGACTCAAGGTCACCATGGCCGAGGATGCCTACTCGACGACCGTGCCCAAGGGATCGGTCATCAGCCAGACCCCGTCCACCGGGACCCTCCTGCCCGGCGAGACGGTGACGATCACCCTCTCCAAGGGCCCGGAGATGATCGCGGTCCCCGACGTCGACGGCCTCAGCCGCGACGCCGCGACCAAGAAGCTGCAGGACGCCGGCTTCAAGGTCTCGGTGCAGACCTTCCTCGGTGGTGTCCTCGACGAGGTCCGCGCCTCCCGCCCGAGCGGCGGCACAGCCGCCAAGGGATCGACGGTCACGATCCTCGTCGTCTGACCACGGCGATCTACGCGCGCTGGCTGAGCATCTCCGCGGTGAGGAAGGCCAGCTCGAGGCTCTGCTGGTGGTTCAGACGCGGGTCGCAGACGCTCTCGTAGCGCTTGTTGAGGTCGGCGTCGAGGATCCGCTCGGCGCCACCGAGGCACTCCGTGACGTCGTTGCCGGTGAGCTCGATGTGCAGACCACCGGGGACGGTGCCGAGCGAACGGTGCACCTCGAAGAAGCCGCGCACCTCGTCGACGACGTCGTCGAAGTCACGCGTCTTGAAGCCGGACGCGGACTCGAAGGTGTTGCCGTGCATCGGGTCGCAGATCCACGTGACGATGGCGCCGGAGTCACGCACCTTCTCCACGATGGAGGGCATCGCGTCGCGGATCTTGCCCGAGCCCATGCGGGTGATGAAGGTCAGGCGGCCCGGCTCGCGGTGCGGGTCGAGCAGGTCGATGATCCGCAGCAGCTCGTCGGGGTCGGCCTTGTCCGAGACCTTCATCCCGATGGGGTTGCGGATCCGGCTGACGAAGTCGAGGTGCGCGTGGTCGATCTGGCGGGTGCGCTCACCGATCCACAGGAAGTGGCCCGAGGTGTCGTAGAGGTCGCCGGTGCGCGAGTCGACCCGCGTCATCGGCCGCTCGTAGTCCAGGAGCAGGGCCTCGTGCGCGGACCAGAACTCGGTCGCGCGCATCGCCTCGAAGTCGACCCCGCAGGCCGCCATGAAGCGCATCGCCTTGTCGATCTCGTGGGCCAGGCCCTCGTAGCGACGGTTGGCGGAGTTGGAGACGAAGCCGACATTCCAGTCGTGCACCCCGCGCAGGTCGGCGAAGCCGCCCTGGGTGAAGGCGCGCACGAGGTTCAGCGTCGCGGCGCTCGTGTGGTATCCGCGCAGCAGTCGGCCCGGGTCGGGGTTGCGCGACTCGGGGGTGAAGGCGAAGTCGTTGACCATGTCGCCGCGGTAGGCCGGCAGGGTCACACCGTCGCGGGTCTCGGTGTCCTTGCTGCGGGGCTTGGCGAACTGGCCCGCCATCCGGCCCATCTTGATCACGGGCATGCCCGCGCCGTAGGTGAGCACGGCGGCCATCTGCAGCACGGTCTTGATCCGGTCGCGGATGTTGTCGGCGGTGGCGTGGACGAAGGTCTCGGCGCAGTCGCCGCCCTGGAGCACGAAGGCCTCACCGATGGAGGCCGCGGCCATCCGGTCGCGCAGGTTGTCGCACTCCCCCGCGAAGACGAGCGGTGGATAGGTCGCCAGCTGCGCGACGGCGTCGTCGAGGACAGCACGGTCGGGCCAGTTGGGCTGCTGCGCGGCAGGCAGGTCGCTGGTGATCGTGGCTGGGGACATGGAGGAGGGCACTGCGGTGGTCACCCGCCAAGGATAGGCCGCGCCCCCGACCGCCCTTGCACCCGTCCACTCACAGGACGAAGGGAGATCACTACACAGGACGAAGGGAGATCACTCCGGCTGGTCGAGTCCCCGGCTGATGGCGAAGCGGGTCAGCTCCACCCGGTTGTGCAGGTGGAGCTTGCCGAGGATGTTCTGCACGTGGTTCTGCACCGTCCGGTGCGAGATGACCAGGTCGGCCGCGATCTCCTTGGCCGTCATCCCCATCGCGACGTAGCGCAGGATCTCGGTCTCGCGCTCGGTCAGCTCCGGCACCTGTGGCGTCTGGGCCTCCGGCTCGGGCTCGGCACGCGCCCGGGTGCTCATCTCGCGGAACTCCCCGAGCACCAGACCGGCCAGCCCGGGGGTGAAGACGGCCTCCCCGGCACCGGTCGCGGTCACCGCGTCGCGGATCTCGGCGGGCGAGGCCGACTTGACGAGGTAGCCGCTCGCTCCGGCCTTGACGGCGGCGAGCACGTCGGTCTCCTCGCCGCTGGCGGAGAGGATGAGCACCTTGGTCGACAGGTCGCTGATCGCGGTGCAGACCTCGTCGCCGCGCATGTGCGGCAGGTTGAGGTCGAGGACGAGGACGTCCGGCACGGTCGCCTTGGTGCGACGCACGGTCGACGGCCCGTCCGCCGCGGTGCCGACGATGTCGAATCCGGACTCCTCGAGATCGCGTACCAGCGCGTCCCGCCACAGCGGGTGGTCGTCGGCGACGAGGACCGTCAGGGGCATCGTGGGCTCGCTCATGGGGTGGAGCCTGCCACGTCCGACGACGGGAGGCTGAGCGTGACCGTCGTGCCCCCGCCCGACGGTGAGCGCCAGCTCGCCTCGCCTCCGAGGTCGAGCATCCGACCGCGGATCGAGCTGCTGGCGCCGAGCCGGCCCTCCTCGACCGCGCGCACGAGGCGGTCGGACTCGATGCCGACGCCGTTGTCGCGGACGACGACCTCGATCCCGCGGTCGTCGGCGTCGAGGAGCACCCAGGCCCTGGCGTCAGGCCCGGCATGCTGGGCGACGTTGTCGAGGGCGGCCGCGACGGCCGCCTCCACCTCCCGGGCGGCATGGTCGGGCAGACGCACCGGCCCGGCGGGCAGGACCACCTCGACCGACGACGAGCGAAGGGAGGCCAGCCCGGCCGTGAGGTCGCGGACCTCGTCGCGGCCGGAGGCGGAGGGTTGACTCGCGGCCGGCTCGAAGCGCGTGATGAGGGTGCGCAGGGAGCGCTCCTGGTCGGCAGCGAGGTCGGCCAGGACCCTCCCTTCGCCCCCGAGCTCGCGACCGCGGCGGTTGATCATCGCCAGCGCCTGGAGGACCCCGTCGTGCACCTCGCGGCCGATGCGCTCGCGCTCGGCGAGGCGCTCGCTGACGGCGAGGGCCCGCTCGAGCCGCTTCTGGCTCTCCCGGGCCAGCTGGACCGCGAGGCCGACGAGGATGCCGAGGAGGAAGAGCAGGAAGATGTTGTGCCAGGTCAGCTGGCTGGCCTCCTCGGCCTGGACCAGGTTGGCCGCCGCGACGACGGTGGCCGCGACGACCCCACCGGGGATCTCGCAGAGCAGCGCGGCCGCCATGACGGGTGCGGCGGACCAGACACCGGGCAGGGTCGAGATGCCGTCGCTGACCGCGGCGTCCGAGTAGACGACGCTGGTGAGGAGGATGCCGCTGCAGGCGATGACCAGCTCGACGGCGACGGCCGTCTTGGTCGGGCGGGGCAGCAGGGGCGCGGCGATCGACCAGGCGAGCACGACGACCCCGAAGACCACGATCGGCCACCAGAGCACGACCTGCTCACGGTGGGCGCCGACGAGGATCGCGGCGTAGCCGAGGGAGAGGAAGCGGTAGAGGGCCAACCCACGGCCGCCGGCACTGTCGATGAGCGGCGAGGGGTTGTAGTGCCGACGCAGCGAGCTCTCCCCCGGGTCGACCTCCATGCGACTAGAGCCCGTCCTTGTCCTCGGACCACGGGCTGCCCTGGGGCTTGTCACCCTGCTCGATGATGTCCTCGAGCTCGGGGACCGCCCGGCCCGGACGCGCGGCCTCCTGCAGCTCGCGAGCCCGACGCTTGGCCTTGGTGAGCAGCTTTTCCTTCATCGACGTGGCGTACATGTCGACGTACTCCTGGTCGGACAGCTGCATCAGCTCGTACATGATCTCGTCGGTGATCGAGCGCAGGACGAAGCGATCGCCCTCCATGCCCTCGTACCGGGAGAAGTCCAGTGGCTTGCCGATCTTGACGCCGATGCGACGGATGTTGGGGATCAGCTGCCCGGTCGGCTGTGCCTTGTCGGTGTCGATCATGGCGACCGGGATGACCGGGACGCCCGCGGTCAGGGCCATCCGGGCGACCCCGGTGCGACCCCGGTAGAGGCGCGAGTCGGGCGAGCGGGTGCCCTCGGGGTAGAGGCCGAGCAGCTCACCTCGGTCGAGCACGCTGAGCCCGGTCTTCAGGGCCGCCTCGCTCGCCTTGCCGCCGCTGCGGTCGATCGGCAGCTGGCCGACCCCGCGGAAGAAGGTGGCCGTGAGCCATCCCTTGACGCCCGTCCCGGTGAAGTAGTCGGACTTGGCCAGGAAGGTGAGTCGACGCTCCATCACCAGCGGCAGGAAGATCGAGTCCGAGAAGGACAGGTGGTTGCTGGCGAGGATCGCCCCACCCTCCGCAGGAATGTGCTCGACACCCTCGACCTTGGGTCGGAAGAGCACCTTGAGCAGTGGCCCGACGAGGACCATCTTGAGAAACCAGTACAGCACCTTTGCCTCACCTCCAGATCGCAGCGAACTCTACGGTAAGGCCGACGCCCACGGTACGTGCGAGGATGTCCACCAGGCGATGACGGCCTCGGATGGATGGATGAGCAGATGACCGAGCGGCAGCACCCCGACGACCGCGACGTCGACGCGGCCTTCGAGGCCATGGTCGCGCACTGGGACGAGCCGACGCCCGACGAGGACCTGCCCGACCACGACCGGCTGCCCGCCCCCCTCGACACCCCACCGCGTCGACCTCGTCAGACCACCGCAGGGGTGCACGGCGCCTTCCCTCCCCCTCGGCCGGTCGACCGGCAGCGCAACGACGTCCCGTGGCGGGTGGACCCGACCAACTCGGTCGCCGATGCCCTGATGGGCTCCGACGACGACCCCGGCTCGGCCGATGACGACGAGGGCTTCCAGCCGCCTCCGCCTGCTCCCCTGCCGCCCTCGACGGACCGGCTCTTCTGGGGTGCGCTCCTGGGCCTGGGTCTGGGGATCCTCGGCCTGCTCTGGCTGGCCATCGCCCGCCCCTATGTCGGCAGCTGGGTGACCTTCCTCGTCGTCGCGTCGATCATCGGCGGCTTCGTCTGCCTGGTCATCCGCCAGCCGCAGGACCGCGACGACGACCCCACCAACGGCGCGCGCGTCTGAGTCCGTCGCTCACTCCCCGGAGCGCGGCACCGACGGGTCGGGCAGGGGGGAGGTCTCGATGTCGACCCACACCGGCCGGTGGTCGGTGGCGGCCTTGAGGTCCTCCCACACCCACGGCACCTCCCGGTGCGGCAGCACCGTCACGTCCGGCGTGGCGAAGACGACGTCGAGCACCCGGTCGGGCGACGCGGACGGGTAGGTCGGGACCAGTGGGCTGATCGGCCGCATCGACGAGCCGAAGAGCTGCCAGGCAGCGCCGTCGGACTGCTCGTTGAGGTCACCGGCGAGCAGCGCCGGCCCCGGGACGGCCGCGAGCCGCTCCATGATCTGCCGGGCGTGGGCGAGCCGCTCGTCGGCGTCGAGACTCAGGTGCACGCTCGCGATCGAGACGGACGTACGGCCGAAGGGAGCGACCCGGGTGACCGCGAAGCCTCGCCGGTCGCGCCAGGACCGGGTGGGCAGCCGGTGGTGGGTCACCGACAGGACATTGGTGCGCTGGTTGGTCAGGACGCTCGTCTGGCCGGCGCGCTGGCTGCGGCCGGACCACACCAGGCCGCACCGCTGGGCGAAGTCGGCGATGCGGTGGTTGGTCGGCCCGATCCACGGCACCTCCTGCAGGCACAGCACGTCGGGGTCGATGACGCGGACCGTCCGCGCCAGCGCCGCGACGTCGTCCTGGAGCGCGCGCAGGTTGTACGAGGCGACGCGCAGGGTCACATCTGCTCCTCGGCCCCCAGCGCGGCCGCTCCGATGAGCCCCGCGTCCGGGCCGAAGCGCGCCGCGACGATCGTGGCGGCCGGCCGGTAGCCACGACCGGGCAGCTGTCGGGCGAAGGTGTCGCGGGCCGGTCCGAGGAGCAGGTCCCCGGCCGCGCTCACGCCACCGCCGATGACGAAGACCTCGGGGTCGATGGCGGCCGCGAGGTTGGCGATGCCCACCCCGAGCCAGTGACCGATCTCGGCGAGCAGCTCGGTGGCGGTGGCGTCACCGTGGCGCGCGGCCTCGGTGATCATCGGGCCGGTGAGCGAGGCCGGGTCGCCACCGACGTGGGCGAGCAGGTCGGTCGCCATCGGCGAGTTGGCCATGGCCAGGCCGCGGGCCTCGCGCACGAGGGCATTGCCCGAGGAGTACTGCTCCCAGCAGCCGCGGTTGCCGCACTCGCAGCGCTGGCCGCCGGGCACGACCTGCATGTGGCCGAACTCGCCGGCGATGCCGTAGCGACCGCGCACCAGGTGGCCGCCGACGAGGATCGCTCCCCCGATACCCGTCCCGAGCGTGATCATCACGGCATGGCTGGCGCCGCGTGCCGCACCGAAGCGGTGCTCGGCCCACAGTGCCGCATTGGCGTCGTTGTCGATGGAGATCGGCAGGTCGAGGCGCTTGCCGAGCGCCTCGCGCAGCGGCTCGTTGCGCCACGAGAGGTGCGGGGCGAAGACGACGGTCGAGCGGTCCGCCGCGACGAAGCCGGCCGCGCCGACACCCACCGTCGCCGGACGCTCGACGCCCTCGACGTCGGCCTGGACGAGCAGCTCCTCGATGACCTCGACGATGGTGTCCTCGACGACCCGGGGGGCGTTGGACCGGTCCGGGGTGTCGCGGCGCGTGCGCACGAGGATGCGGCCGTCCTCGTCGAGGACGCCGCCGGAGACCTTGGTCCCGCCGATGTCGATACCGATGCTCGTGCTCATGCGCGGCCCTCCCGGGCGATCGTGGCGGCACCGACGATGCCTGCGTCGTTGCCGAGGGTGGCGGGGACGATCTCGGGCGAAGGGCGGTGGCCCCGGCCGATGAGGTGCTTGGCGAAGGCGGTCCGGGTCGGACCGATGAGCAGGTCGCCGGCGTCGGCGACCCCGCCGCCGATGGCGATGCGGCCCGGGTCGAGCACGGCGCAGATGGACGCGATCCCTTGTCCGAGACGGGTACCCAGCTCGTCGAGCAGCTCGATGCTGGCGCCGTCACCCTCGCGGGCGAGCTCGGTGATGTCGTGACCGGTCAGGGCGTCAGGGTCCCCGCCGCAGCGTGCGCGCAGGGCCTCACCGAGGGGCGAGGGCGAGGTGACGAGCTCGCGGGCGTTGCGCACGAGCGCCGTCCCGGAGGCGAAGACCTCGAGGCAGCCGGCGTTGCCGCACCCGCACCGGGGGCCGCTCGGGTCGAGGACGATGTGCCCGACCTCGCCACCGATGCCGAAGGCCCCCCGCACGAGGCGGTCGTCGTTGATGCAGCCGCCGCCGACGCCGGTCCCGACCGTCACCAGGAGCATGTCGTCGCAGTCGCTGCCGGCGCCGAACCGGTACTCACCCCAGGCGGCCGCATTGGCGTCGTTCTCGACGACGACCTCGCGGTCCACGCGGGAGGCGACCTCGGCAGCGAGGTCGAGGTCGCGCCACGGCAGGTTGGGTGCGAACCAGACATGGCCCGCGCGGGCGTCGACGAAGGCCGCACAGGCGATGCCGATCCCCTCGACCGGCCCCTCGGCCGCCTCCGTCAGGGTGGTGACGAGGGTGGCCGTGGCCTCGATGATGGCCGTGGTGTCGTCCGCCGGGGTCGCCACCTGCTCACGGTGGGTGATCCGCCCGGCCCCGTCGACGAGGGCGCCGGCGATCTTGGTCCCGCCGATGTCGATGCCGATGGCAGTGGGGGTGTCGTCGTACTCGTCCATCAGGCCTCGCTCGCGTCGGTGGTCGCCGACGCGACCTCGTCGTCGTGGATCGTGATCCGCTGCCCGCGCTCGCGGAGCGGCACGTGGCTGGGCGGTCCGCCGAACTCGCTCCCGAGGGCGCCGGCCACGCCCTGCGACCCCAGGGTGGCGCGGGTCAGCGCCTCGGCGAGGAGGCTGGCACCGGTCATGGCCCGCTGGGTCGTGGCCGTGTCCAGGCCGCGCAGGTCGTCGCCGAGTGACTCGAGGTCGACCTCGGAGAGCACCCGCAGCAGCTGGACGACGATCTCCTCGGGGCCCCCGGGCGGCTCGCTGTGGTCAGCCACGGGGCCACACCGCCGGGTCGGGCGTCATCGTCAGGGTCAGCACCCCGTCGGCGACCCCGGCACGCTCGATCTCGCAGCGTCGCAGGGCCGAAGGGAGCAGCACCCGCCGCGTGCGGCCGGCGCAGCCGAGGACGAGCTCGTCCTCGTGGCGGACGAGCTCCAGATCCGGGGCGCGCACGCCGGGGACATCGATCCGCAGGAGCCAGCGACCCTCCTCACGCTCGACCCGGGGGCCGGCGTCGGGTGCGGGCGTCGGCAGGTACTCGACGCCGGCGCCGCCCAGGGGGTGGACCGCGGTGAGCGTGCGGCCCATGAGGGCCAGCAGCACCTCGGCGTCGGCGCGTCGGGCGGCCCCGACGGGCCCGTCGGGGGCGGCCAGGTGGAGGCTGGTCGTCATCGGGTCGGCCAGGGCACGGTCGAGTCCCTCGAGCAGCTCGGCCCCCT
Organism: Janibacter limosus; assembly: GCF_004295485.1. Lineage (NCBI taxonomy): Bacteria > Bacillati > Actinomycetota > Actinomycetes > Micrococcales > Intrasporangiaceae > Janibacter > Janibacter limosus. The sequence continues at coordinate 1,647,740 of NZ_CP036164.1, forward strand.
CACGCAGGGCGTCGAGGAGCGGCAGGTCGGGCATGGGCAGCGCGCCGATGCCCTCCGGGGCGACGAGGACCTCCCACCGGCCGACGACGGGGACGAAGGCGGCGAAGGCGCGAGCGACGCGCTGCGGGACGTCGAGCAGCCGAGCGACCTCGACGTCGACGTCGACGACCAGCTCGTGACCGGACCGGTGGACCTGGTCGATCTCGCGCGCCAGGCGCAGCAGCTGTGGCAGGTCCCTCGGCAGGATGGTGGCGATGAGGTCGGCCACCACCGGAGCAGGCAGGTCGAGGGCAGCCAGCACCCGGTCCAGGTGGGTCTCGATCGCGAGGACGACGGGGTCGACGGGGAAGTCGAGGAGGGAGGGACGCGCGATCGGGTGACGGGGCCGCAGCGCGGCCGCGAGCTCGGCGGTCACGGCGCTGCTCTGGTCGCCTCCTCCGACGACGAGGTGGGCTCGCACGGTCCTCAGGCTTCGGCGTGCTTCTTGAGGTCGCGAAGCGCCGTGTCGACGATGACCTTCTCGGCCTTGCGCTTGAGCATGCCGAGCATCGGGACCTTGACGTCCACGGTGAGCTCGTAGGTCACCTCGGTACCGTCCCCCTTCGCCACCAGGGTGTACGAGCCGTCCATCGCCTTGAGCATCGTCGCGGAGACGAGGGTCCACGACGCGACGCCGACCCCGTCCTCCTCGACGTCCCACGCGTAGTCGAGCGTGTAGGTGTCCTTGATGGCCCCGGCGTCGAGGGTGAAGACCGCTTGGTCGGGCCACCCGTCACCGTCCTCGGAGAGGATCTCGACCTTCTTGATCTCCTTGGCCCAGTCCGGGTAGGCCTCGAGGTCGGCGATGATGTCGAGGACCTCGCCGGGCGAGGCGTCGACGACGATGCTGGAGCGGGTGCTGTCGGCCATGCGGGCGACACTATCGCGAACGACCCTCGAGACGATCCTTGATCTCGTTGAGCCCCTGCTTCCACGCGCGGCGATGGGCTCTGGTCCACCGGGACGGCGAGCCCTGACCGTGACCGTGGACGAAGTGGTGGACGATCGTCCCCCCGCCCGACGCCTCCAACCAGACCTCCAGGCGGCCCTCGACGTCGCCCGAGCACCGCCAGCGCACCCCCTTCGCCCCTCGGTCCTGCACGAGCTCCCGCTGCAGGCCCGGCCACAGCCGGTCGAGCAGCCCGGGGGCGTCGAGCTCGGCGCGCACGGTCTGCGGGTCGGCGCGAAGGAAGGTCTCGTCGACGATGTCGACGACGGGCCTGCGATGACGGAGCACGAGAACCTCTCGAGGGCGATGGGGACGTCGATCAAGACTATGGTCACCGTCACGACCTCGACGGGGCCAGCCGTCAAGGGCCACAGGTAGTCTCGTGCGCGAGCCAGCCTCCGGCCGAGGCTGAGCGGACGGCGAACGAAGGAGATCCCGTGAACGACAGCGTGATGCCCAGACTCATCGAGGGCGACCCCAACGACTCCCTGGCGGACCTGCCGGGTCGTAATGCGGGCAAGGACCCCCAGCGGGTGGCCTTCACCGTGAAGGAGCAGGGCGCCTGGCGTGACATCACCGCTGCCCAGTTCGACGAGGACGTCCGCGCCCTCGCCAAGGGACTGATCGCCCAGGGTCTGGGGGTCGGCGACCGGCTGGCGATCATGGCCCGCACCCGCTACGAGTGGACCGTCCTCGACTTCGCCACGTGGACCGCCGGTGGTGTCCCGGTGCCGATCTACGAGACGAGCTCCGCCGAGCAGGTCGAGTGGATCGTCAAGGACTCCGGGACCAGCATCCTCGTCGTCGAGACCACCAAGCACGCCTCCGTCGCCGAGGAGGCCAACGCCAGCGTCAGCACACTCGAGAAGGTCTTCGTCATCGACAACGGTGACCTCGACACGCTCACTGCCGCCGGTGCCGCCGTCACCGACGAGCAGCTGCAGGAGCGCATCGACGCCCAGAACCGCGACTCGGTCGCCACGATCATCTACACCTCCGGCACCACGGGTCGCCCCAAGGGCTGCGAGCTGACGCACGAGAACTTCCTCGGCCTGTCGGAGAACACCATCGCCAAGCTCGGCGACGTGCTCAACAAGGACGACGCCTCGACCCTCCTCTTCCTGCCGCTGGCGCACGTCTTCGCCCGCTTCATCCAGGTCCTGGCCATCACGGCCAACCGCCGGATGGGCCACAGCGCGGACATCGCCAACATCCTCGACGACTTCCAGGCCTTCCAGCCGACCTTCATCCTCGCGGTGCCCCGGGTCTTCGAGAAGATCTACAACAAGGCCAACGAGACCGCCACCGCCGGCGGCAAGGGCAAGATCTTCGCTCGCGCCTCCGACGTCGCCATCGCCTGGTCCGAGGCGCAGGACACCGGTAAGCTCCCGCTGAAGCTCAAGGTCCAGCACGCCGTCTTCGACAAGCTCGTCTACAGCACGCTGCGGGCCAAGATGGGCAACAAGGTCGAGTACGCCGTCTCCGGCGGTGCCCCGCTCGGCACCCGCCTGGGCCACTTCTTCCGCGGGATCGGCGTCACGATCCTCGAGGGCTACGGCCTCACCGAGACCACCGCGCCGGCGACCGTCAACATCCCGGAGAAGGTCAAGATCGGCACCGTCGGTCCCCCGCTGCCCGGCGTCTCCATCCGGATCGCCGACGACGGCGAGATCCTCATCCAGGGTGTCAACATCCTCAAGGGCTACCACGACAACGAGCAGGCCACCCTCGATGCGCTGCAGGACGGCTGGTTCCGCACCGGCGACCTCGGTGAGCTCGACCGGGACGGCTACCTGAAGATCACCGGCCGCAAGAAGGAGATCCTCGTGACCGCGGGCGGAAAGAACGTCGCCCCGGGCGTCCTCGAGGACCGCCTGCGCGCCCACCCGATCATCAGCCAGTGCCTCGTCGTCGGTGACGGCAAGCCCTTCATCGCGGCGCTCGTCACGCTCGACGAGGAGATGCTGCCGGGCTGGGCCGCCAACAACGGCCTCGGCTCCCTGACCGTCGAGCAGGCTCGCACCCACGAGGCCGTCCTCGCGGAGGTCCAGGGCGCTGTCGACGACGCCAACAAGGCCGTGTCGAAGGCGGAGTCGATCCGCAAGTTCGCGATCCTGGGTGAGGACTTCACCGAGGACAACGGGACGCTCACCCCCTCGCTGAAGCTCAAGCGCAACATCATCATGCGCGACTTCGAGGACGAGGTCGAGGCCCTCTACGGCAGCTGATCGGGTGCGGGCTCAGCCCGCGAACCTCCTCAGCTCGTCGTACCCCGAACGAGGCTCGTGCACCGCACGGGCCTCGTTCGCCGTCTCGGCACTCACCAGACCGGCGGTGATCAGGCGCGAGACGACCTCGCGCTCGCGACGGTCCAGGGGCAGCTGCGTCGCCAGCCCCGGGTCAGGAAGGGCCGACTGCGATCCGAGCGCGGTCACCATGCAGTCGGCGCAGCCGACGTGCTGGACCGGGCAGGTGCCGCAGTCGATCGTCAGTGGTGCTCCGGGTCGACGGGCCATGTCCGTCACCTCCTCGTCGTCGCCGGGTCCGTCCCGGCACCCACAACGCTAGGAGCCACCCCCGACAGCCCACCCGGCCGCAGGCACCGGGGTGGTCACGCCTGCGGATCTCGCGCCTCGCAGCTCAGCAACAGCCGAGGTGCCGCCCGTGCCCGTGGGTCCACCCCAGTGCCTGACCGTCCAGGGCGAGGCAGAAGTCCGACCCGGTCTGCTCGCACCCGGCGCTCGCGCTCACGCCCGGCAGGACCCCGGCGCCCTCGTTGCTGATCCAGTGGGCCCGGCCACCGTCGTCGCGGACCCGGTCCACCACTGCCCCGACGATGCCGGGCCAGCGGTCGCGGCCCCCTTCGTCCAGGTAGGCGATGACGGCCGAGTGGAAGATGACGACCGTCGCCCCGGGCGCTGCCTCACGGGCTCGCGCCACGGCCTCGTCGAGGCCGGTGAGCAGGTCCCCTCGGATGATGTCCACGGGCTCGTCGGCAACGACCTCGCAGGCGGCCGCCAGACGCGCCCGACGGTCCTCGTGCTCGGGCCACACGAGCGTCTGCAACCAGTCGGCGGTGTCACCGACCGACAGGTCGAGCGGGTTGAGGTCCACCCCGCCGCGGTGGACGACCTCGGGCAGCGCCGTGGGCAGCGGGGCCGGTCCTCGCACGCTGCAGTCGAGCACGACCCGGGAGGCCCCGGCCGCCGGGTCGAGACGGGAGATCTGGGCGCCCGACTCGTCGAGGTAGCGGTAGGACCAGCGGTCGGGGTGCAGGCACAGCCCGGCGCTGGCGCCGACCTCGATGAGCGCGAGCGGGCCCTCGAGGCCGGCCAGCACCGGGAGCAGCGTGGCGCATCGTCCGACCTCGTTGGTCTGGGTGGAGCGCTCGAGGATCGTCTCGCGGACGGCCGGCCAGTCCTCGAGCAGGACGGTGCGCAGGTCGGCGTAGTCGGGGTCCGAGGGCGTCGCCGCCCCGTGCCATCGCGCGGCGGCGAAGACAAGGTTGGGCTGGCGCTTGGGCACCGGCAACCCGGACAGGAGCGCCAGGACCTCCGGGTCCTGCGCCACTCCGGCCGCCCACCTCTCGAAGGTGAGGGACTCCCCCTTCGCCTCGCGGTCGGCGAAGTCACGGTAGAAGTCGCGCACGTCGGCCAGGTCGTCCATCGATCGCATGGGCTCAGGCTGCCACGCCGCGCCTCCCGGTCGTTGTCGGTGGCCCCGCCTACGGTCGTCGACATGGAGATCGTCCAGGACAGACTCGGTGATCTCGGCACACCACTGGCCGAGGTCACCTTCGTCGTGGTCGACCTCGAGACCACGGGTGGCTCCCCTCGCGACTGCGGCATCACCGAGATCGGCGCGGTCAAGGTGCGCGGGGGTGTCGAGCTCGGCGAGCTGCAGACCTTCGTCAACCCGGGCGAGCCGATCCCCGCCTTCATCCAGTCGCTCACCGGCATCACCGACTCGATGGTCCGCGACGCGCCTCGCACCGCCGAGGCGGTGGCCAGCTTCCTCGAGTTCGCCAAGGGCGCGGTCCTCGTCGCGCACAACGCAGGCTTCGACATCGGCTTCCTCAAGGCGGCCTGCGCAGCCCACGACCTGCGCTGGCCCGGTCCCGCCGTGCTCGACACCGTGCGGCTGGCGCGCCAGGTCGTCTCTCGCGACGAGGTCGCCAACCACAAGCTGGGGACCCTCGCCCGCCACTTCGGCGCGGCGACGACGCCCGATCACCGGGCCCTGCACGATGCCCGGGCGACCGTCGACGTCCTGCACGGCCTGATCGGCCGGCTCGGCTCGGTCGGCGTCGACACGCTCGAGGAGCTGAGCTCCTACAGCTCGCGGGTCAGTGACGAGCTGCGCCGCAAGCGCCACCTGGCCGACGGTCTGCCGTCTGCGCCCGGGGTCTACGTCTTCAAGGACGAGCGCGGCGAGGCGCTCTACGTCGGCACCTCGGTCGACATCCGCGCGCGGGCCCGCAACTACTTCACGGCCTCCGAGCAACGCCGCCGCATGGGCGAGATGGTGCGTCTGGCCACCGAGATCACACCGATCGTGTGCGCGACGACCCTCGAGGCCCAGGTGCGCGAGCTGCGGCTGATCGCCCAGCACCAGCCGCGCTACAACCGTCGCTCGCGCCACCCCGACAAGGTGTGGTGGCTCAAGCTCACCGACGAGGTCTTCCCCCGGCTGTCGATCGTCCGCTCCCTCGGCCCCGACGACCTGGCCTACGCGGGCCCCTTCGGCACCCGTCGATCGGCCGAGGACGCCGCGGCCGCGTTGTACGACGCGGTCCCGCTGCGGCAGTGCCTCACCCGCCTGTCCCCCACCCGCCCGACCTCGGCGTGCGCCCTCGCCGACATGGGCCGCTGCGCGGCTCCGTGCACGGGAGCCGTGGCCGTCGAGGACTACGCCGTGACCGTGGCCGACGCCGTGCGCGTCCTCGTCGGCGACTCACGTCCGGCCGTGGCCGCCGTGCGGGAGCGCCTGCACGCGCTCTCCGAGGGCGAGCGCTACGAGGAGGCAGCTGCCCTGCGTGACCGGCTCGGCTCCCTCGTACGGGCCACGTCGCGCAGCCAGCGGGCGACTCCGGTGCGCGAGGCGAGCGAGATCATCGCCGCCCGCCGTACGCCGCGAGGGGGCTGGGACCTGGTCTGCGTGCGCCACGGACGCCTCGCCGGCAGCTCGCACTCCCCCGTCGGCGCCGACCCGATGCCCTATGTGGCCGCGCTGCGCGCCTGCGCCGAGGTCGTCGCTCCACCGACCGGACCGGGCACCAGCGCCCTGCCCGAGGAGACCGAGCTCGTCCTGCGCTGGCTCGAGGCCGAGGGGACCCGGCTCGTCGACATCGAGGGCGAGTGGACCTGTCCCGTCGGCGGCGCAGCAGCCGCCCACCAAGAGCTGGCGCCTGCTCTAGGCTGGGCCTCGTGATCACTGCCATCGTCCTCATCCACGCCGAGACCGCACGCATCCCCGAGGTGGCCGAGACCGTCGCCGGCATCGACGGCGTCAGCGAGGTCTACTCCGTCGCCGGGGACGCCGACCTGATCGCGATGGTGCGCGTGCACCAGCACGAGGACCTCGACGACGTCATCGCCGGTCGGCTCAACAAGGTCGACGGCATCGTCGACACCTCGACCCAGATCGCCTTCCGCGCCTACAGCAAGCACGACCTCGACGCGGCCTTCAGCATCGGCCTGGAGTAGAGCGCACGACCTCAGGGAGATGCGCTCAACCTGCGCACGACCTTAAGGAGATGCGCTCTCCCCTGCGCACGACCTTAAGGAGATGCGCTCTCCCCTGCGCACGACCTTAAGGAGATGCGCTCTCCCTGCGCACGACCTTAAGGAGATGCGCTCTCCCCTGCGCACGACCTTAAGGAAATGCGCTCTCCCGTGCGCACGACCTTAAGGAAATGCGCTCTCCCCTGCGCGCGACCTTGGGGAGATGCGCTCTTGCTGCGTGTGCCCCTCAGGCAGGGGTGGCGTCCCGGGTGGCGTGCACCCAGCGCTCGAGCTGCTGGGCGGCCTGGCCCGAGTCCAAGACCGCCTCGACCGTGTCCATCCCGGCGCGGATCGCCGCGACAGGGTCGGCGGGCAGCCGCGCACCGGACTGCGCCAGGGCGACCGCCGCACCCGCGTTGAGCACCACGGCGTCCCGCACGGGACCGGTGTCACCGGCGAACAGCCGCCGGGCGACCTCGGCGTTGACCGCTGCGTCCCCACCGCGAAGGGAGTCCAGCGGGCTGCGCTGCAGACCCACCTCCTCCGGCGACAGGTCGAGCTCGCTGACCCGGCCACCGGCAACCCACCACACGTGCGAGGAGTCCGCGACCGTCAGCTCGTCGAGGCCGTCGTCCCCGCGGAAGACCAGGGCATCCGTCCGCCGGTCGGCGAAGACCCCGGCCATGAGGGGCGCCACGCGCTCGTCGGCGACCCCCACGACCGAGTAGGTCGGGCGGCTCGGGTTGGTCATCGGTCCCAGGACGTTGAGCGCCGTCCCGACCCCGAGGTCGCGCCGGGGCGCCGCCGTGTGGCGGAAGGAGGGGTGGAAGGTCTGGGCGAAGCAGAAGGTGATGCCCGCGAGCTCGGCGACGCTCGTGACCGCCTCGGGAGGAAGGGAGAGGTCGACCCCGAGCGCCTCGAGGACGTCAGCGGAGCCGGACTTCGACGACGAGGCGCGGTTGCCGTGCTTGACGACCCTGACGCCGGTCGCAGCGATGCAGATCGAGGCCATCGTCGAGATGTTGACCGTGCCGGCCATGTCGCCGCCGGTGCCGACGATGTCCAGGGTCGGCCCGGCCACCTCGATCGGGAGCGCGTGCTCGAGCATGACGTCGGCCAGGGCCCTCAGCTCGGTGACGGTCTCCCCCTTCGCCCGCAGGGCCACGAGGAACCCGGCGATCTGCGCAGGAGCGGCGTCGCCGGACATCATCTCGCGCATGGCCCACGACGTCTCGTCCGACGAGAGGTCGCGGCCGGCGAGGAGCGTGGTGAGGACGGCGGGCCAGGTGTGCGTGCCCGTCGCGGTCATCGGTGGGACACGCCTCGGGCGAGGTCGGCCACCGCGTCAGCGAGGGCGATCGGGTCGAGGGGGTGCGGGACCGCGGCGTCGGCCATCGACCAGGTCGCCAGCCAGCCGTCCTGCGGGCGACCGGTGAGGACGAGCACCGGCGGGCACTCGTGGATCTCGGACTTCAGCTGACGGCACAGCCCCATGCCGCCGAGCTTGGCAGCCTCACCGTCGAGCACCAGGAGGTCGATCCCGCCGGCCTCGACCGCCTCGATGACCGCGTCGGCCGTCGCACACTCACGCCACCCCGCGATCTCGACGTCCTTGGCAGGGCGACGGCCGATGGCCGCACGCACGACGTCCCGCGTGGTGATGTTGTCGCTGTGCAGGAGGATCTGCACCGACACGACGTCGCGTGCCCCGGCCCCGACGAGCGCGTTGGACGCAGGGGCGGAGGGAGTCTGCTGGGGGGTACCGGTCATGGCCAAGATCGTAGCGGTGAGGGGGCTCACGAGACTCGCGGAGGGGGGTGGCGCACAACCGCGTCGCCTTATGGACATAATGGGCCCGTGGCCACTGCAACCTCCCTGCCTTCAAACGTGTCCGGGCACTCTGTCGTAGACCCCTCCATGGGTCCGGTCAGCCGACCCAACATGGTGTCTGTCGGCACCATCGTCTGGCTGTCCAGCGAGCTGATGTTCTTCGCCGGGCTCTTCGCGATCTTCTTCACGGTCCGGTCGATGCGACCCGACCTGTGGGAGCACAACATCGAGATGCTCAACGTGCCCTTCGCGGCCGCCAACACCCTGATCCTCGTGGTCTCGTCGGTGTGGTGCCAGCTGGGCGTCCTCAAGGCCGAGCACGGGCAGAAGTCGCGTACGGGCTCCCTGCTCAACGTCGCCGGCTGGGGCATGCGTGAGTGGTACGTCCTCACCTACATCTTCGGCGCGATCTTCGTCTCGGGTCAGGTCCTCGAGTACGCCACGCTCGTCAGCGAGGGCGTGACGATCTCGACGGACTCCTGGTCCTCGATCTTCTACCTGACCACGGGACTGCACGGCATCCACGTCACGGGCGGGCTGATCGCCTTCCTGCTGATCATCGGCCGTACCTACACCACCCGTGACTACAGCCACGCCCAGCAGACCGGTGCCGTCGTCACCTCGTACTACTGGCACTTCGTCGACGTCGTGTGGATCGCGCTCTTCGCGGCGATCTACCTCCTGGGATGATCCTGATGCGTCGCCCCTCGCCCCGCTCCCCCCGCCCCAAGAGGACAGGACTCGCTATGCCCACCCTCTCTCGCCGTCACCCTGCGGCGATTGCGCTGCTGCTCATGCTCGGCCTCTTCGTGACCGGCACTGCCTATGCCGCGATGGCGCCCAAGCAGGCCGAGGCGTCGGTGACCGCTGCCAACAGCGCGGCCAACGGCAAGAAGCTCTTCATTGCCAACTGCGCGACCTGCCACGGCGCCAACGGCCTGGGCATCGACAAGACCGGGCCCAGTCTGGCCGGTGTGGGTGCCGCATCCGTCGACTTCCAGATGGGCACCGGCAGGATGCCGATGACCGAGCCCGGCGTGCAGGCCAAGGCCGGCGGCCAGGTCAAGTTCTCGCAGGACGAGATCTCCGACATCGCCGCCTACGTCGCCTCGCTCGGCCCCGGTCCCGCCGTGCCCGACTCCGAGTACACCGACGCATCCAAGGGCGACCCGGGCAAGGGTGGCCAGATCTTCCGCGTCAACTGCGCCATGTGCCACAACAGCGCCGGTGCCGGTGGCGCCCTGACTCGTGGCAAGGACGCCCCGTCCGTCCAGGGCGTGACGGGCAAGTACATCTACGAGGCAATGGAGACGGGCCCGCAGAGCATGCCGGTCTTCAACGACGCCAACATCTCCCCCGAGGGCAAGCGCGACGTGATCGCCTATCTCGACGCCCAGGCCGAGGCCGGCAACCCCGGCGGCAACCCGCTCGGCAGCCTCGGCCCGGTGCCCGAGGGACTCTTCATCTGGACGATCGGCCTGGGCCTCCTCGTGGGCATCGCCGTCTGGCTCGGCCAGAAGTCCGCCTGATCCACACTGACCATCGCCACACAGACAGGACCGACGACAGATGAGTGAGCACACCCCGACGGGGGCACAGCCGCAGGAGCCCACGGGCTCCGAGCCGGTACGCCTCGACCAGGGCCACGTGCAGGGCTCCGGCGGTATCCCGGAGCGGTTCGCCAACCCCGGGCTGCCCCCCCACGTGCTGCGCAACGCCGACCTCGACGAGAAGGCGGCCAAGCGCGCCGAGCGTCAGGTGGCGATCCTCTTCCTCCTGTCGATCCTCGGCACCGTCCTCTTCCTCGTTGCCTACTTCATGGTCGACGTGCAGACCCAGGTCTGGGTGCCCTTCACCAACGAGATGAGCCTGTCCAACCTGCTCCTCGGGCTGGGTCTGGCCTTCAGCCTGCTGGGCATCGGCCTGGGTGCCGTGCACTGGGCCAAGACGCTCATGCCCGACACCGAGATCGTCGAGATGCGTCACCCGCTGCGCTCGAGCGACGCGGACCGTCAGGGCTTCGTCGACACCATGCTCGACGGCGGCGAGAGCTCGCAGCTGACGCGACGCCCCTTGCTCAAGGCGACCTTCGGGGCCGCGATGGGTCTCTTCGCGCTGCCGCTGCTCATCCAGCTCGGTGGCTCGCTCGGTCCCCTGCCGCGCAACGACCTCTCCGTGACCTTCTGGAACGGCGAGAAGGGCAAGGACGGCAAGTACCACCCCAAGAAGCTGCGCCTGCACCGTGACCCCGAGGACACGCCGATCAAGCCCAGCGATGTCACCATCGGCTCCGTCTACCACATCCAGCCCGAGGGCCTCCTCGAGCTGAGCGACGACCTGCTCAACGAGATGAGCAAGGCCTCCGTCCTGCTCATGCGTCTGGACCCGACGGACTTCCAGGAGACCGACAAGGGCCGCAAGGCTCGCGAGTGGGGCTACCAGGGCATCGTCGCCTACTCCAAGGTGTGCACCCACGTCGGCTGCCCCGTCGGCCTCTACGAGCAGACCACGCACCACCTGCTCTGCCCCTGTCACCAGTCCACCTTCGACGTGACCAACGACTGCGAGGTCGTCTTCGGTCCTGCCGGGCACCCCCTGCCGCAGCTGAAGATCGCCGTCGACAGCGAGGGTTACCTCATCGCCGAGCAGCCCTTCCAGGAACCTGTCGGCCCGAGCTTCTGGGAGCGTGGTTGATCGTGACCGCCAACACCCGTCCAGCTGACGCCCTGCGTGCAGACGACGCACCGGCCGCGGCCCCCGTCTCCCCCGGCCTGAAGAAGGTCGGCGGCGTCGCCGGCTGGATCGACGACCGGACCGGCGCCGCCAAGGGCGTCGGATACCTCATGAAGAAGGTCTTCCCCGACCACTGGTCCTTCATGCTCGGTGAGATCGCGATGTACTCGATGATCGTGTGCATGCTCACCGGGGTCTTCCTGACCTTCTGGTTCGACCCGTCGATGGCCCACACCACCTACGAGGGCAGCTACGCACCCCTGCAGGGTGTGCAGATGTCCCGGGCCTACGCGTCGACGCTCGACATCTCCTTCGACGTCAAGGGTGGCCTGCTCATCCGGCAGATCCACCACTGGTCGGCGCTGCTCTTCATCGTCGCCCTGTCGGTGCACATGCTCCGTGTGTTCTTCACCGGCGCCTTCCGCAAGCCGCGTGAGCTCAACTGGGTCATCGGCTGCGTCCTGTCGCTCCTGGCGCTCGTCGAGGGCTTCGCCGGCTACTCCCTCCCGGACGACCTGCTGTCCGGTACGGGTCTGCGCGCCGCGCAGGGCTTCATGGTCGCGGCTCCGGTCATCGGCAGCTACCTCAGCTATGGCCTCTTCGGTGGCACCTTCCCCGGCGACGACATCATCCCGCGCCTGTACTCGGTGCACATCCTGCTGCTGCCCGCCCTGCTCATCGCGCTCTTCACGGTGCACATCGTGCTGGTCGCGCTGCAGAAGCACACCCAGTACCCCGGCCCGGGCAAGACCAACGACAACGTCGTCGGCTTCGCCGTGATGCCCGTCTACGCAGCCAAAGCCGGTGGCTTCTTCTTCATCGTCTTCGGTGGCATCGCCCTCATCGCCGCGCTGGTGCAGATCAACGCGGTGTGGCTGCACGGTCCCTACGAGCCCAACGCGACCACGGCGGGCGCACAGCCCGACTGGTACATGGGCTTCCCGGACGGCGCGCTGCGTCTGCTCCCCGGCTTCCTGGAGTTCGAGACCTTCGGCTTCACCTGGGCGTTCCCGGTCATCATCGGCGCCCTCCTGGTAATCCCGGCGTTCTACGGCGGGATGATCGCCTATCCCTTCATCGAGGCCTGGGTCACCGGTGACAAGCGCGAGCACCACCTGCTCGATCGCCCGCGCAATGCCCCGACGCGCACGGCCCTGGGCATGGCTGCCCTGACGCTCTACGGCGTGCTGATGTTCGCCGCGAGCAACGACATCATCGCGATCAAGTTCGGGATGTCGATCAACGACATCACCTGGATGCTGCGGGTGCTGACCTTCGCCGGACCGGTGATCGCCTTCTGGGCGACCAAGCGGATCTGCCTGAGCCTGCAGCGTCACGACCGCGACCTCGTGCTCCACGGTCGCGAGACCGGGCGCCTCGAGCGCGGCGCGGCCGGCGACTTCCACGAGGTCCACGAGCCCATCGACGAGCGCACCCGGTGGACCTTGGTCCAGCACGAGGACACTCCCCCGCTGGAGCTCACCTCGACCGTGGACGCCAACGGCGTCGACAACAAGAAGGGCGCTCGCAAGAACAAGCTGCGGGCGAAGCTGCACTCCTTCTACTTCGACGGTGCGGTCGAGCCGGTCACTCCGGCCGAGCTCGAGGCGGCGCACCACGAGCACGGTCACGAGGCCATCGAGTCCGCGGACAAGGTCTCCACCCACTGACCTGGGTCAGACAGCACGACGACGGGCCCCGGAGGACATCCTCCGGGGCCCGTCGTCGTCACGCGTGTTTCCTTGTCGTGGACCGAGGCGAAGGGAGGTGCCACCCGGTGCGAGGATGTCCCCGACGATGATCACCCGCCGCCCCCCACGGGCCACCCCTGTCACCGCGCCCTTGGCCCTCACCACGGTCCTGCTCGCGCTGCTCGGCATGTTCGGCCCCTTCTCGATCGACGCTGCCTTCCCGGCCTTCCAGGAGATGGGCGAGGACTTCGCTGCATCCGAGGCATCGATGCAGCTGGTGGTCAGTGCCTACCTCGGCGCCTTCGCGGTGATGAGCCTCTTCCACGGGCCCCTCAGCGACGCCGTCGGACGCAAGCCGGTCATGGTCACTGGCGCCGCCGTCTACGCCCTGGCGTCGATCGGGTGCGCGCTCTCTCCTTCGCTGCCGGTGCTCCTCGCCTTCCGAGTGCTGCAGGGCATGTCGGCCGGCGCGGGGACGATCGTCTCGCGCACGGTCGTGCGCGACCTCTTCGAGGGAGCCCGCGCCCAGCGCCTCATGGCGACCATCGCGATGATCTTCGGCATCTCCCCCGCACTCGCGCCGATCATCGGAGGGTGGCTGCTCCTGTCGGGCCCCTGGCCCCTGGTCTTCTGGTTCCTCTGCGGCTTCGGCGCCTTCATCGCCATCGCGGTGCTCGTCCTGCTCCCGGAGAGCCACCCCCCGGAGCGACGCACTCCCGTGGACGTCCGCTCCATCCTCGGCGGAGTCATGGCGGTGGCGCGGATGCGACGCTTCCAGGTGCTCTCGGCCGCGTCCGCCTTCTCCTTCGCGGGGCAGTTCCTGTACATCGGCGCCGCGCCGATCTTCGTCGTCTCCCTGCTGGGCAAGGGGGCCCAGGACTTCTGGGTCTTCTTCGTCCCCATGGTCAGCGGGATGATCCTGGGCTCCTTCACCAACAGCCGCCTCGCCGGGAGGGTCTCCGGGGACCGTCTGATCGTCAGCGGTCAGGCCGTCGCCCTCACCGGGGCCATCGTGGGGCTGGGGCTGGCCCTCCTGCCGGCCACAGCGGAGCTGCCCTGGGCCGTCGTGGGTCCCACCGCCATCGCCTTCGGGACGGGGATCTCCCTTCCCGTCTACCAGCTCGCCCTGCTCGATGCCGTCCCGCACGCGCGGGGCACGGCTGCCTCGGTGTCGACCTTCGTCATGCTGCTGCTCAATGCGACCCTCACGGCCGTCGTCGTGCCCATCGCCGCGACCTCACTGGCCGGGCTGGCCGCGACGAGCCTCGGGCTGCTGGCCCTCGGCATCGCCTTGTTCCACCTGTACCGCCGGTCCGCGCGACCCCCGCGCACGGTCCCCGTCCAACCACTCGTCCCGGAGGTGACCTGACGTGGTCGAGATCAGCCGGGAGGACTTCGAGCTGGTGGTGAGCGACGCCCTGGACCAGGTCCCCCAGGAGCTGCTCGCGATGCTCGACAACGTCGCCTTCTTCGTCGAGGACGAGCCCGGCCACGAGCACGCCGACCCGCACCTGTCCCCCGAGGACAACAGCGAGCTGCTCGGGATCTACCTCGGGATCCCACTGACCGAGCGCGACGGCATGTGGCCGGGCGCGCTCCCTGACCGCATCGTGCTCTTCAGAGGGCCCCTGAGCAGGATGTGCCAGGACCTCGAGGAGCTGCGGGAGGAGATCGCGATCACGATCGTGCACGAGGCCGGTCACCACGTCGGGATCGACGAGGAGCGTCTCCACGAGCTCGGCTGGGGTTGACCCGACCGGGGCCTGGCCCTGGCCACGAATCGTCGTCGCAGCGCCGTCTCAGCCGCGCGGTCGGCAGCGAGCGTCAGACCAGAGCGCTCTGCTGCTGCCACTGCGCGTAGCCGTACTGCCACACGCCGATGCCCTCGCTCGGCTTGAACTCACGCGAAGAGCCCTCGAAGTCGACCGGGTCACCCGGGATGGAGTTGTCGAAGAACCACTCCGCCGCGGACGGTGCCATGTTGACGCAGCCGTGCGAGACATTGGTGCTGCCCTGCGCGCCGACCGACCACGGTGCGGAGTGGACGAACTCGCCGGTCCAGGTCACGCGGACGTTGAAGTTGGTGTCGACCTTGTAGTACCCCGGCTCGCCCTTGTCGATGCCGACGGTCGCGGAGTCCATGATCATGTCTCGCTGCTTGCCGATGACGACCTTCATCCCCGAGCGGGTCTCGGTCTCCTCGCCGGGCTTGCCGCTGCTCACCGGGAAGGTCTTGACCGTGGCACCGTCCCGCGTGACGGTCATCTGATGCTTGTCGATGTCGACACGGCTGAGCTGCTGGCGGCCGATGGTCATGGAGCCGGAGAGGTCCTCGGCCACCCACTTGTCCTCACCGGTCTGGAAGCCGGTCAGCGGTGCCTTGATCGTCACCGTCGTCCCGGGCGACCAGAACTCCTTGGGGCGCCACATCAGCTGTCGGTTGTCGAGCCAGCACCACGAGCCCTCGACCTTGGGGCTGGTCGTGACCGAGACGGCCTGCTCGATCTTCTTGCGGTAGGCCGCATCCGTCACGACGGAGTCGAACTGGATGCTGGCCGGCATGGCCACACCCACGGTCTGCTGGTTGTAGACGATGCCGTAGGTCGCAGTGATCGCCGGCTTGTGCGTGCTGAAGGTCGACGTCTGCGTGCTCACACCACCCTGAGGGCCCGCTGCGGTGACGGCCACGGTGTAGCTCGTGTCCGGCTTCATCCTGGCGGTCGAGGACCACGCCTGGCCGGAGACCGCACCGGCGAGCTCGTCGCCTGCCGCCGAGGTCACCGAGACCTTGCTCAGGTCGCCGCGCATGACCTGCACGTTGACGACGGCGTCCGGCATCACGTCGGTGGTGTCCGCGGCCGGGCTGACCTTGATCTCAGCCGCGGGCTGGTCCGACGTCGTGGGGGGATCGGTGGCCGAGACCTGGGCGGACGAGCTGGTCGTGGACCCGGGGTCGCCGCTGCCGCACGCGGCCACGACGAAGGCGAGGACAACGGCCAGTGCGAGGAAACGCACTCTGCGCAGGGCGGCAATCACGGGACATCCCCCAAGAAGATCGAGACGAGGCTCCCGGCAGAGTCACCGCCGTGGACGCACTGGAGGGGCCCGGACCGTGGTCCGTGGCCCCTCCAGAAGGAGTGTACGCGCCCGATCAGTGGGCGTGCTCCCCCGAGTAGTACTCGAAGACCCACCCGCAGAGGGCCCAGACTCCCAGGATCAGGCCGAAGGCCGAGATCCACATGCCCGCGGCGACACCGAGGAAGATCAGCGCGCCCGACAGGGCGAGCCACAGCGGCCACCACGAGAAGGGCGAGAAGGCACCGTAGGCGCCGGCGATCTGGTCGATCTCGCCGTCCTCGTCATCGTCCGGGCGCAGCGGCAGCTTGCGGCCGACGTTCCACAGGAAGAAGGCGATCATGAAGCCCAGACCCGCGCAGAGCGAGAGCGCGACCCAGCCGACGGGCTCGACCCAGCCGGTCCAGAAGCCGTAGAGCAGGGCGACGCAGGCGAAGAAGACGCCGATGATGCCGAAGAACTTGATCTCGGTCTTCATCGGGTGCCCTCACCATCGGTCGTGGCCGTGACGGCGACCGGCTCCTGCACGAAGCGGGAACGGATCGCGGCCGGTGCGTACTCGGGGTGGTTCATGTCGAAGACCGGACGCTCGGAGCGGATCGGCGGGATCGACGTGAAGTTGTGCCGTGGCGGCGGGCAGGAGGTCGCCCACTCCAGGCTGCCTCCATAGCCCCACGGGTCGTCGACCTCGACCTTGGGTGCGCTCACGGCCGTCTTCCACACGTTGTAGAAGAAGGGCAGGAAGCTGACCGCCAGGATGAGCGAGCCGACCGTGGAGATCTGGTTGGCGAGCTGGAAGCCGTCCTCCGGCATGTAGTCCGCGTAGCGGCGCGGCATGCCCTCGACGCCCAGCCAGTGCTGGATGAGGAAGGTCATGTGGAAGCCGATGAACAGCAGCCAGAAGTGCAGCTTGCCCAGGCCCTCGTCGAGCATCTTGCCGGTGAGCTTGGGCCACCAGAAGTACAGCCCGCCGAAGAAGGAGAAGACGATCGTGCCGAAGAGCACGTAGTGGAAGTGCGCGACGATGAAGTAGGTGTCGGTGATGTGGAAGTCCAGCGCGGGGCTGGCCATGATGACACCGGTCAGACCACCGAAGAGGAAGGTCACGAGGAAGCCGATCGCCCAGATCAGCGGGGTGGCGAAGACGAGCTTGCCGCCCCACATCGTGCCGATCCAGTTGAAGAACTTCACCCCCGTCGGTACCGAGATCGCCATCGTCATGATCGCGAAGAAGGGCAGGAAGACCTGACCCGTGCCGTACATGTGGTGCGCCCACACGGAGACGGACAGCGCCGCGATGGCGATGGTCGCGAAGACCAGCGTCTTGTAGCCGAAGATCGGCTTGCGGGAGAAGACCGGGAGGATCTCGGAGATCACTCCGAAGAACGGCAGGGCGAGGATGTAGACCTCTGGGTGCCCGAAGAACCAGAAGAGGTGCTGCCAGAGCAGTGCTCCACCGCTCTCCGCAGCGAAGATCTGCCCACCGAAGCGACGGTCGACGCCGAGGCCGATGAGCGCGGCGGCCAGGATCGGGAAGGCCATGAGGACCAGGACCGACGTGATCAGGATGCCCCAGGTGAAGATGGGCATCCGGAACATCGTCATGCCGGGCGCGCGCATGCAGATGATCGTGGTGATGAAGTTGACGGCACCGAGGATCGTGCCGAACCCGCTGAGCGCCAGGCCCCAGACCCACAAGTCACCACCGATCCCGGGGCTGTAGGTCGGGTCGGACAGCGGCGTGTAGGCGGTCCAGCCGAAGGAGGCCGCGCCACCGGGGGTGAGCAGACCACCGGCAGCGATGATGCCGCCGAAGAGGTAGAGCCAGTAGGCGAACATGTTCAGCCGCGGGAAGGCGACGTCCGGGGCACCGATCTGCAGCGGCATGAACGCGTTGGCGAAGGCCGCGAAGGCCGGCGTCGCGAAGAGCAGCAGCATGATCGTGCCGTGCATCGTGAACATCTCGTTGAACTGCTCGGGGTTGTCCACCACCTGCAGGCCCGGGGCCCACAGCTCGAGCCGGATGACCAGGGCCATGAGTCCTCCGAGGAGGAACCACACGAAGCTGGTGACCATGTAGAGGTTGCCGATGACCTTGTGGTCGGTCGTCGTGATGTAGCGGAAGAACTGCGAGCCTGCCTTCTCACGCCTCGCGATCGTGCGTTCCGAGACGTCGGCCTCGTTCGTGTTCCTGGCGAGTGCGCCGGATGCGGTCGACATCAGTTCTCCTCGGAGGTGCGCGCGGAGTCGTCCTCGCCCAGGAGATCCTGGTCGCGCGGGTTGATCTTCTCGCGGTTGAGCCCGTTGTCGAGCAGGCCGGTCTGGCCCTTGGCCTTCAGGTCGGCCATGTGCTTGTCGAACTCAGCCGGCTCGACGACCTTGACGTTGAAGAGCATCTGCGAGTGGTAGGCGCCGCACAGCTCGGCGCACTTGCCCTGGAAGGTTCCGGTCTGGTTGGGCGTCACCTGGAAGCGGTTGACGATGCCCGGGTTGACGTCCATCTTCTCGAGGAAGGCCGGAACCCAGAAGGAGTGGATGACGTCACGGGAGGTGAGGACGAACTCGACGCGCTCCCCCTTCGGCAGGTAGAGCGTCGGGAGGTCCTTCTCGGCGCCCTCCTTGCCGTCGAGGTCGGCCATCTGGCCGGCCTCGTAGACGCCCTCGTCGACGTAGTTGAAGTCCCAGCTCCACTGCTTGCCGACGATGTTGATCGTCTGGTCCGGCTCCTGGGAGACGTCCTGCAGCTTGGTCGTGGCGTCCTGGGTGTAGTAGAAGAGCGCACCCACCATCAGCATGGGGACCACGGTGTAGAGGATCTCCAGCGGGACGTTGTACTGCAGCTGGACCGGCAGCGAGCCGTCGTCGTCCTTGCGGCGACGGTAGGCGGCCATGCACCACAGGATCAGGCCCCAGACGAGGACGCCGACGGCGAGTGCCGCGACCCAGGCCCAGATCCAGAGGTTCTCGACGATCTGGGACTCTTCCGTGACCCCCTCGGGGAGGTACCCGTTCTTGGGGTCGGTGTTGACACCGACCGCGCTGCAGGCCGAGAGAGCCACGACGGCGATGGACAGTCCGATGGCACCAGCTCGACGACGCGTACGCCGGGAGGATGGGCTCGAAGACACAGTCAAGGGGCACCTACTACTGGTCCGAAGTTTTCAGAAGACGTGGGTCACGTTACCGCAGGACGAGCGGACTTCCGACGAAGGGTGGCGTTAGCCTCGAGTCGTGCCGCGACAGTGCGATTCGTCTTCCGAAGCCAGCCCGGCCCCACCCTCTGCGCAGCCGGGTGGGGGTGGCTCCTCCGGCCTCCTCGACGCCTCACCCGGGCCGGTGCTCCCCCAGGCCCTCGACACCCTCGTCGGCGCCCACGAGACCGCGTGGGCGGACCCCTCGGCACGGCACGCCGCAGGGCGTCGCAGCCGGGCGCTGCTCGACCGGGCTCGCGAGTTCCTGGCGCAGGGGCTGGGCGTGCGACCGGACGAGGTCACCTTCCACGCCAGCGGGGACCAGGCGGCACGATCCGCGATGGCGCTGCTCTCCCGAGGGCGGCGTCGCCGGCCGGGTCCGGTCGTGGCGTCGGCCGTCGAGCACTCCGCGCTCCTGCGGTGGTTGCGGGCCGGGGAGGTCCCCCCTTCGCTGGTGGCGGTCTCCCCCACGGGCGCCGTCGACCTCGCAGCGTGGCGGGACGCGATCGGAGCGCAGACACCCTTCGCTGCGCTGCAGTCGGCCAACCAGGAGGTCGGGACCCGGCAGCCCCTGGCGGCGGCGCGAGCGGCGACGCGCGAGCACGGGGTCCCGTTGCTCGTCGATGCCCGCGCCGGGCTGGGCCGCGACGCCGTCCCGACGGACTTCGACGTGCTGGTCGGTGACGCGACCTCGTGGGGTGGCCCCCGGCTCGGGGTGCTCGTCGTGCGCACCGGCACCCGGGTCTCGCCGCACCACCCGCCGAGCCCGCACGAGGGCGGCTACGCCCTCGACCCCGTCGACGTGCCGACCGCCCTCGCCGCGGCGGAGGCGTGGCAGCAGACCGCCGCGCAGCAGCAGGACGAAGGGAGCGACGCCCGGGCGCTCGTCGACCGCATCCGGGCGGCAGCCGTCGCGATCGACGAGGTCGACGTCGTCGGCGACCCGCAGGACCGGCTGCCGCACGTGTGCACCTTCTCGGTGCTCTACGTCGACGGCGAGACGATCGTCGACGAGCTGGCGCGCCGGGGCCTGGCGGTGGCCTCCGGGTCGGCCTGCACGGCCGACACCCTCGAGCCGAGCCACGTGCTGGCTGCGATGGGCGCCCTGACGCAGGGCAATGTGCGCGTCACCCTCCCCCTGCGGGCGGTCGCGCCCGACCGCGCCGACGCCGTCGAGCGCCTGTGCGGGCAGCTCGACGAGGTGGTCAGGGAGTGCCGAGCCCGGCTGCTCGCAGGTCCCTGAGCCCGGTCCCGAGGTCCAGCTCGGGGGCCTGGAGCGCCCCGGCCAGCCGCGCGAGGTACTCCCGCCGGTGGATCTCCTCGATGCCGAGCGTCTCCAGGTGCGGGGTGCGCCACTGGACGTCGATGATCCTGCGCGGGTCACCGTCGGCGCCGACGAGCCGGTCGAGGGCGACCAGCGCCGCCTTGGAGGCGTCGGTGGCGTGGTGGAACATCGACTCGCCGGCGAAGAGGCCGCCCACGGCGAGACCGTAGAGGCCCCCGACGAGCGTGCCCGCGTCGTCGCGCACCTCGATGCTGTGCGCCCAGCCCAGGTCGTGCAGCTGGCCGTAGGCGTCGGCGACGTCGTCGGTGATCCAGTAGCCCTCGCGGCGCGGGTCGGCGCACGCGGCGACGACCGCCGCGAAGTCCTGGTCGACGGTCACGGTGAACCGGGGCAGCGAGCGCCGCAGCGACCGGCTGACGTGCACGTGGCCCGGCCGCAGCACCCCACGCCAGGTCGGGCTCCACCACCCCATCGGTGGGGACCCCCCTTCGCCCAGTCCCATGGGGAAGACGCCGAGGCGGTAGGCGGTGAGGACCGAGGAAGGGTCGAGCCGGCCACCGACCCCGACGACCTCGCCGACCTCACGGGGTGCGCCCTCGGCCGACTCGAGACCGGCCCGCAGGTAGCCGGCCCAGAGCGGCGAGGCGCCCGGGGGCTCGACCGGCGGGAAGGGAGGGTGGCTCACGTCAGCCGTGGGGTTGGCTCAGGGTCGCGGGCAGGTGACGTGCCCGGCGATCAGGTCGGCGCTCTCCTGGCCGTAGGCCTCGGCGAGGCGCTCGAAGAAGCGGGCGGTGCCCAGCTCGTACTCCTGGGTGCCGACCGTCTCGATGACATAGGTCGCGAGCATCGAGCCGAGCTCGGCCGACTCGCGCAGCGGGAGCCCCTCGGTGACCCCGGTGAGGAACCCGGCGCGGAAGGCGTCTCCGACGCCCGTGGGGTCGGCCTTGGTGACCTCGCGCGCGACGCCGACGACGACCGGCTCGTCGAGGCCCTTGCCGGTGATCCGCACGCCGTCCTTGCCCAGGGTGGTGACGCGATGGGTCACCCGTGAGTTGATCTCGTCCTGGCTCCAGCCGGTCTTCTGCTCGGTCAGGTGCGACTCGTACTCGTTGGTGATCAGGTACTCGGCGCCGTCGACGAGGTCACGGATCAGCTCGCCGTCGCCGAAGGCCAGCTGCTGGCTGGGGTCGGCGACGAAGGGGATGCCCCGGGTGCGGCACTCGCGGGTGTGGCGGCGCATGGCCTCCGGGTCGTCGGGGCCGACGAGCACGAGGTCGAGGCCACCGACGCGGGCGGCGATGGGGGCCAGCTCGATCTCGCGGGCCTCGGTCATCGCGCCGGCGTAGAAAGTCGCGATCTGGGCCATGTCGTCATCGGTGGTGCAGACGAACCGGGCGGTGTGCTGCGTCTCGGAGACCCGCACCGACTCGCAGTCGACGCCGTGGCGCTCGAGCCAGCTGCGGTAGTCGGCGAAGTCCTCACCGACCGAGCCGACGAGGACCGGGCGCTGGCCGAGGTTGGCCATGCCGAAGCAGATGTTGGCGGCGACCCCTCCCCGGCGGATCTCGAGCTTGTGGGCCAGGAAGCTCACGGAGATCTTGTCGAGCTGATCGACGACGAGCGAGTCGGCGAAGCGACCCGAGAAGGTCATCAGGTGGTCGGTGGCGATGGATCCGGCGATGGCGATGGGCACCGGGTCACCCTACATACGACGTGGCGCCGGCCGCTCACCCGCGACGGGCCGGTGGCCCGCCCGTCGACGCACGAAGGCCCCATCCACCGCACGGGTGGATGGGGCCTTGCTGGTGCGACCGATCAGCTGAAGCTGTCGCCGCAGGCGCAGGAGCTGCCCGCGTTGGGGTTGTCGATGGTGAAGCCCTGCTTCTCGATGGTGTCGGCGAAGTCGATCGTGGCCTCGCTGAGGTACGGGGCGCTCATGCGGTCGACGACGACCTCGACACCGTTGAACTCGCGCACGAGGTCACCGTCGAGCGAGCGCTCGTCGAAGTACAGCTGGTAGATCAGGCCGGAGCAACCGCCCGGCTGGACGCCGATGCGCAGGCGCAGGTCATCGCGACCCTCCTGCTCGAGCAGCGACTTGACCTTGCCCGCGGCGACGTCGGTGAGGACGATGCCGTGGGTCTCGGTGGCCGTCTCTGCAGCGCCGTCGGTGGTGGTGGCCTGGGTGTCCTGGACGCTCATGCGATGTCCTCACGACTCGGGGTTGTAGTCCGTGACGGAGCCCGCCACGACGGGGTCAACATGCGCGGTGCGCGGGTTGTTCCCGTCCATCCACCATACGGCAGGCAGGCCAGCCTCAGCGACGGGGTGACCACGTCACGGCCACCCTCTCGGCGCGGGCCCGCAGGGTCCCCACGGGGTCGGCCATCGCGGCCTCGACGTCCTCCTCGCGGTCAGCCACCGCATAGGCCCCGCTCAGCCCGAGCGCCATGGACTCGCGGCGACCGATGAGGACCTGACCGGCCAGCGCGACCGCCGGGGTCGCATGGGCTGCCGCGAGCTCGGCGACTCCCGCGACGACCTTGCCCTGCAGGCTCTGCCAGTCCAACGAGCCCTCGCCCGTGATGACCAGGTCCGCGGCGGCGACGAGACGCGACATGCCCACGGCCTCGAGGACGATCTCGACGCCGCTCGCCCGACGGGCCCCCAGGAGCATCAGGCCGAAGCCGACCCCGCCGGCGGCGCCGGCGCCCGGCTCCTTGTCGAGACGGCGCTCGCGACCGCTCAGCAGGTCCGTCCCGGGCGGCAGGACCCGTCGCACCTGGTCGGCGAAGTGCCCGAGCGCCCCCTCGAGGACCTGCGACTGCTCGGGGGTCGCCCCCTTCTGCTCGGAGAAGATGGCGCTGGCGCCCTGCAGACCGAGCAACGGGGACGCGACATCGGTGGCGGCCACCAGCTCGACCCCGGCGAAGCGCTCGCGCGCGGCGGCCAGGCCCGCCAGGTCACCCTCACGGGTGGCGATCAGGCCCGCGCCCCCGCCGGCCAGCACGTCACGCGGGCCGGCACCGAGGGCGGCGAGCATCCCCGCGCCCGCGTCGTTGGTGGAGGACCCGCCGAGTCCCACGACGATGCGGTCGACGTCGAGGGCGAGGGCGGCTTCGAGCAGCTCGCCCAGGCCCCACGTGCTCGTCAGGCCGGGGTCGCGCTCGGGGACCTCGAGCAGGTGCAGGCCGATGGCCTGGGCCGACTCCACCCAGGCGGTGCGTCGGCCCCCTTCGTCAGCAGTGATGTGCAGGGCCGCCGGGACGGCCGCGCCACGCGGGCCGGCGACGGTGACGACCGAGGAGTCGCCGGGCACGCTCGTGGTGAGGACGTCGAGGAAGCCGGGCCCGCCGTCGGAGAGCGGGACGACGCTCAGCAGGTCGTCCGGGGCCTTGCGGCGCCACCCTTCGGCGATCGCCTCAGCGGCCTGCGTCGCGGTGAGGGTGCCGGTGAAGCAGTCCGGGGCAATGATCACGTGCACCCGTGGACTCTACCGAGACTCTCCGGGGGTCTGTGGGAACATGCCTTCCGTGAGCGCCACGACGCAGTCCTCGCCGAAGCCCCTCTCCCTGCTCGTCCTCGGACAGGGCAACGACCCCCACTCCGAACGCGGGGTGGAGTGTCCCGGCGACCTGCCGGCACCGTCCGACCCCGGTCTCGTCGCGCGGGCGCGCGCCGCCAAGGAAGCCCTCGGGGACAAGGTCTTCGTCCTGGGGCACCACTACCAGCGCAACGAGGTCATCGAGTTCGCCGACGTCACCGGTGACTCCTTCAAGCTGGCCAAGGAGGCCGCGGCCCGTCCGGACGCGCCCTGGATCGTCTTCTGCGGCGTGCACTTCATGGCCGAGTCGGCCGACATCCTGACCAACGACGAGCAGACCGTCGTCCTGCCCGATCTCGCGGCCGGCTGCTCGATGGCCGACATGGCCGCGCTGCACCAGGTCGAGGACTGCTGGGACGACCTCGTCGAGGCAGGCGTCGCCGACGTGACGGTGCCCGTCACCTACATGAACTCCTCGGCCGCGATCAAGGCCTTCACCGGTCGCCACGGCGGGACGATCTGCACCTCGTCCAATGCCAGGACGGCGCTGACCTGGGCCTTCGACGAGAAGGGCGGGGTCGAGTCCGAGGGCAAGGTCCTCTTCCTCCCCGACCAGCACCTCGGCCGCAACACCTGGGCGCGCGACCTCGGCCGCGACCTCGACGACTGCGTGGTCTGGGACCCGCACCAGCCGATGGGCGGGCTCACGCCTCAGCAGATCCGTGATGCCCGGATGATCCTGTGGCGCGGGCACTGCTCGGTGCACGGCCGCTTCTCGGTCGACGCAGTGGAGACGGCGCGACGCGAGATCCCGGGCGTGCGCGTCATCGTGCACCCGGAGTGCCGCAACGAGGTCGTCTCGATCGCCGACGAGGTCGGCTCGACCGAGAAGATCATCAAGACCGTCGCCGCCGCTCCCCCCGGCACGAAGTGGGTCGTCGGCACCGAGCTCAACCTCGTGCAGCGCCTCGGGCAGATGTTCCCCGAGCAGGAGATCAGCTTCCTGGAGAAGAATGTCTGCTACTGCTCGACGATGAACCGCATCGACCTGCCCCACCTCGTCTGGGCGCTCGAGTCGCTCGTCGAGGGCCGCGTGGTCAACCCGATCGTCGTCGACCCCGAGGTCGCGCACTGGGCCAAGGTCGCGCTCGACCAGATGCTCGCGCTGCCGGGTGAGACGTCGAAGGACTGAGGCTGACTCGCTCGGTCGCCTGAGGAGGCCAGGGCTGGGTCGCCTGAGGCCTGGGTGGGTCGCCTGAGGCCCGAGTGGAGGTAAACACGCGGATGAATGATCCGCGAGTCGGCATCCACTCCCGGCGGCCGACTCCCGGGTGGAGGTAAACCCGCGGAGGAATGACCCGCGAGTCGACATCCACCCCCGGCGACCGGCTCCCGGGTGGGTCGCCCGAGACCCGAGTGGAGGTAAACACGCGGATGAAAGATCCGCGAGCCGGCATCCACCCCCAGCGACCGACTCCCGGGTGGAGGTAAACACGCGGGCGATTCGTCGGCGAGTCGACATCCACCCCGGGGCGAAGGGGGGATCCCCAGCCCCCCAGACCCGGGTGGAGGTAAACGCGCGGGCGATTCGTCGGCGAGTCGGCATCCACCCCCAGCGACCGACTCCCGGGTGGAGGTAAACACGCGGGCGAATCGTCGGCGAGTCGACATCCACCCCGGGGCGAAGGGGGGATCCCCGCGGCTCCTCCCCCGGTCGCCCTGGAGAGTTCATCCCCACCCCCCACACGTGCGGCCGATGCATCCACAGGCGGCAGGTGCACTTCGCTGCCGGTGCGCCACCCCCTTGGGATGGGGTCATGGACGCGCGCATCCTCGGGATCCACGACACAGCAACGACGGCCGCCGCACCGTACGGTGGCGTCATCAGCCGCGCACGCCTGCGCGCGCTCGGCATCGACCGTGACGAGGTGCGCCTCCAGCTGCGTCAGCGCAGGTGGGTCGCGCACGGTCGGTGGACCATCGCGACGCACACCGGTGACCTGGGCGATCTGGCCCGGCGATGGCGTGCGGTGTGGGAGGTCGGCTCGGGCATCGCGGCAGTGGATGGCCCCACTGCCCTGCAGCATGCCGGTCTCGAGCGGTGGAGCGACGACGTGGTGCACGTCTCCGTCCTCCACACCGCCAGCATCACCCCGGTCGACGGCGTCGTCGTGCACAAGGTGCGCTCTCGCCCGTCATCACTCCTGGCTCCCGGCGAGCTCCCGGTCGTCAGACCTGCACCGGCTGCCGTGCGTGCGGCCCACTGGGCCGTCTCCGACCGACAAGCGGCGCTCGTCCTCATCATGCCGGTGCAGCAGGGGCTGTGCTCCGGCGCGCAGGTCCTCGAGGCCACCCGCCTCGTGCGGGGCCGGACCCGTCGAGCACTGATCGCTGGTGTGGCCTGCGACGTCGCCCTCGGCGTCCAGGCGTTGGGCGAGCTGGACTTCGCCGGGCTGTGCCGTCGCTACCGACTCCCGGAGCCAGCCCGTCAGGTCGTGCGCAACGGCCCGCGCGGACGCGTGTACCTCGACGTGAGGTGGGACTGCGGGCTCGTCGTCGAGATCGACGGCGCCGGCCACCGGTGGGGTCTCGCCGTCACGGACGACAACCTCCGGCAGAACTCCGTGGCCCTCCACGGCGACACCGTCCTGCGCATCGACGCGCTCGGGCTGCGCATCGCCGAGGAACAGTTCATGGGCCAGGTCGTGGCCGCCCACACCCGTCTGTCCAGCCTGCGCCTCGCCGGGTGACCCTGACCGCAGGCGGGCCGCGGGTGGATGCCGACCCGCCGACGATTCGTCCGCGCGCATACCTCCACCCGGCCGGGTGGTGGCTCAGGTCAGCCGGGCACGAAGTGCCGCGACACCCTCCCCGCTGACGCGGTCGAGGTGGACGGAGCGGCCCGACATCACCATGGCGAGGGCCTCGGCGCTGCCGGTGACGGGGCTCCCTTCGCCATGGGCCCACGCCACGTCCGTGGCCTCCCAGCGCAAGCCGTCGAGCAGGCCCTTCGCCGGGAGGAAGGACTCCCGGCCACGCGGCGAGACGATGATGTCCAGGGCCGCGCGCCAGTCCTCGAGCGGGACCGTAACGTCGAGGCCCTGCGGTTCGGCGAGGTCACGCAGGTGGATGCACGAGTCGGTGAAGGGCCCGGCGCGGCCGATGAACCAGGGCTTCGACCCGTCCGTCGCGCGGTGCCGCAGCTCGGCTGCGATCTCGGCGAGCGGCCGGTCTCCCAGCCGGACCGCATGCACGTCGCACGCGCGAGCCATCGATCGTTGCCGGGCGGCCGTGAGCAGGAAGCGCCACGACGGTACGTGGACCGGCTGCAGCTGGTGACCGGCGAGGGTGCGCACGTCCCAGTCCGAGCACAGGGTGGCGTCGTGGGCGTGGGCCTCACCGAGGTCGTCGAGGACGTCGGCGAAGAGTCGTCGGTTGGCAGCCGTCCGGGCGATGAGCCGTGCGTCGTCCATGACGCCAGCCTGCCGGGCCGACCCCGCCGGGTGGAAGCCAACCCGCCGACGATTCGTCAGCGTGTTGACCTCCACCCGGTGGCGGGAGGGTCGCGCGGGAGGGTCGTGCTGGAGGGTCGGGCGCCGCCCTCACTCCTCGGTGAGGAACTCCTGGAGCCCGGCGAGGTCGTCGGTGTTGATGTGGTCGACGCCGGCGTCGCGCAGCTCGCGCCAGAGGTTCTCGCGCGCGGGACCGGCGACGTCGTTGGTCGCCCAGAACCTCACTCGGTACCCGTCCGCGTGGGCCTGCTCGACGTAGGAGTGCAGCTTCTGCCGCTCCGCCGCGGGCATCTCGCCGACGCCCTGCCAGGTGAAGAGCTTCGTCCAGTTCTCGCTGACGAGGGGCATCAGGTCAGCGTCGGTCCCGGAGCCGAGGTCGCTCGAGCGTCCGTCGTAGAAGGAGTAGCGGGTCGTCGCCGCCTCCATCTGCGCGCGAGGCCGGTTGCCGCTGATGACCGCCTCGACCGCGCGGTCCTTGACCTTGCCCTTGTGGACGCGCGTGAAGACCTGCTCGTGCTCCTCGAGCTCGTCCTCGATGGCCTGCCACGTGGTCGGCCCGTCGCTCTTGATGTCGATGAGCAGCTGGAAGTCACCGGTGTACCCGGGATATATCTGCTGCCCCCCGCGGGTGGCGATCTCGGAGAGCGGGTCGAGATAGGCCTCCTCGAGGGTGGGCGCGTCGGCGACCTCCCACTCGTCATGGGCGACGCGCAGCTCGCCGTCGACGAGCCACACATCTGCCTCGACCGACGTGAAGCCCTGCTCCAGCGCGTCGAGCAGCGGCCGGTCGTGCTCGTAGTCGTTGTGGGCATGGGCCGCAGGCAGGGGCGTGCCCAGCTCGACGGGTGCGGCGCTGGCCGCACCGACGGGCATGATCAGCGCGACGGCAGCGACGGCGGCAGTGGCGAGTGGACGGTGATGGACATGACGGGTCATGGTGGCGATCTCCTGGGTCGGGTGATCGCCACGGTGCCGCGGGCCGGTGTCGATCCCGGCCCGCGCCGGTGAACACCCACCCAACTCCGGCGGAATGACTCGCCCTCCCGAGGCCAGCGGACTGACTCGCCCCGAGGCCGGTGGAATGACTGCTCACCCGAGCCCGACGACGTGCCCCGGCGACGAGGCTGGCCTCAGGCGGAGCGGACCATCCCGGTCTCGTCGAGCAACGGGTTGTGCGCCACCGGGACCCGCTCGGCCTCGCTCGGCGCGCCGGGTGCGGTGCCGTTGCCGAAGGGAGATCCGCCGAGGGCCTCGCGGCCGTGCGGCTCCAGCCAGTTGGAGTAGTCCGGTCCGACGGGGACGATGCCGGTCGGGTTGATGTCCGTGTGCACCTCGTAGTAGTGGCTCTTGATGTGCACGAAGTCCGTCGTGTCACCGAAGCCCGGCGTGGTGAAGAGGTCCCGGGCGTAGGCCCACAGCACCGGCATCTCGGAGAGCTTGGACCGGTTGGCCTTGAAGTGCCCGTGGTAGACGGGGTCGAAGCGGGCCAGGGTCGTGAAGAGCCGGACGTCGGCCTCGGTGATGTGGTCGCCCATCAGGTAGCGGCGGGTGGCGAGGCGCTCCTCGAGCCAGTCCATCGCGGTCCACAGCCGGTCGTAGGCGGCCTCGTAGGCTGCCTGGTCGCCGGAGAAGCCGCAGCGGTAGACGCCGTTGTTGATCTCGGTGTAGATCCGTTTGTTGACGACCTCCATCTCCTCGAGGAGCTCCTCGGGCCACAGGTCGGGGGCGCCATCGCGGTGGAACTCGCGCCACTGCGTGGAGAAGTCCTGCGTGATCTGCGGGAAGTTGTTGGTCACGACCTGGCCGCTGGGGATGTCGACCATCGCGGGGACGGTGATGCCCTTGGGGTAGTCGGGGAAACGCGCGAGGTAGGCGTCCTTGATGCGCGGGATCTGCAGCACCGGGTCCAGGTGCCCCTCGTCGAGGTCGAAGGTCCACGAGTCCGCGTCGTGCGTCGGTCCGGTGACGCCCATCGAGATGACGTCCTCGAGGCCGAGCAGGCGGCGCACGATGATCGTGCGGTTGGCCCAGGGGCAGGCGCGGGAGACGACGAGGCGATATCGCCCCGGCTCGACCAGCCACTCGCTCGACCCGTCCGAGGTGATCCGGTCCTCGATGTAGGTCGTGTCGCGGGTGAATTCCTTCTCGACGTAGCTGCCCTGTGTCATGCCCGCCACTTTAGTTGAACCTTGAACTTTAATCCACCCCTTCGACAACCGACCCCGGCCCGAAGGGGTGGGACGTGGGGTTGACCCCATGGTGGGCCCGACCTCCCCCGGGAAGGATGGCGGCATGCGCGCAGCCACGAGGGACCGTTACGGGGACCCGGACGTCATCCAGCTCGTCGACCTGCCCGACCCGACGCCGGGCCCGGGCGAGCTGCTCGTGCGGGTCCGGGCCACGACGGTCAACCGCTCCGACACGGCCGCTCGCTCCGGGTCTCCCTGGATCAACCGCGTCGTGCACGGGTGGCCGCGCCCGCGACAACGCGTCCTCGGCTCCGAGCTCGCCGGCGTCGTCGTCGGGCTGGGCCGGGGCGTCGACGGGTACGCCGCAGGGGACCGGGTGGTCGGCTTCGTCGACGGCCGACCCGGTGCCCATGCCGAGCTCGTGACGGTGCCCGTCGACGGGCTCGTCGCGCACATCCCGGACGGTGTCTCCTTCGAGGACGCGGCTCCGGCGATGGAGGCCGGGCACTACGCCCACGCGTGCCTGCGGGTCACGGGCGTGGGCCGCGGCGACCGGGCACTCGTGCACGGCGCCACCGGGGCCATCGGGAGCACCCTCGTGCAGCTGCTGCACGCCGAGGGCGTCGCGGTCACCGCGGTGTGCGACCGCCTCCCGCCGGGGCGTGGGTCCCTGCTGACCGAGCTGGGCGCGACGACCGTGGTCGATCTCGGCAACGGCGACCGGCTGGACCGCGCCGGTGACGGGTTCGACGTCGTCGTCGATGCGACGGGGCACCTCCCCTTCGCCACGGCACGTCGGCTGCTGCGCCCCGGCGGTGCCTACGTCTCCTCGGACCTCGGGCGGGGCGGCCAGAACATCGCCCTGTCGCTGGTCGGGCCCCTCGCCCGCGCCCTGCGTCGCCGTCACGCGCTCTTCCCACTCCCCCGGGGCGACGCCGACCTCGCGACGCACCTCGTCGACCTCATGGCGCGCGGCGCCTACCGACCCGTGGTCGACCGCACGTACGACCTTGCCGACATCCGCGCCGCCCACGCCTACGTCGACACCGGACGCAAGGTGGGCGGCGTCGTCGTGCGCCTGCCCGTCGCCGACTGACTCATCGACTGGACCGAGCCGGGCTCAGGTCCCGTCGTGCGCGGCCATCGTGGCGGCGACCGCGTCGACCTCTCGCTGCCAGACCTCCTCGGGCACGGGCGGCAGGAGGTCGTCCCACTCGACGGCGAAGGACCCGATGACCTGCGGCAGGCGCGCGGGTCGCACCATCGCCAGGACGTGCAGGTGGGCGCTGCCGTCGCCCCACTTGCCCAGGTGCACCCGCCCGGCGTTGGGCAGGGCCAACATCGCGTTGTGCAGACGCAGGGTCAGCCGGCCGAACTCCGCGGCCAGCCCCTCGCCCATGTCACCGAAGTCCATGTGCTCACGCGTCTGCAGCCACAGCGTCAGGAGTCCACCGCGGCCCTCGCGGTTCGTCGAGAGGACCCAGCGCTCGTTGCGCCAGACCACCCCCTCGTCGGGGTGCTCGCACCGCCAGCAGCCCACGCCCCCTTCGCCATCACGGACGCGGTCGACGTCGCTGGGCGGGTCGAGCTCCTTGGCCACGATCCGTCCGCCATCGGCCACCCAGGGGAAGGCCGGCCACTCGACAAAACGCAGGTCGGGCGGATCCGTCCGGGCCTGAGCCAGCGCGTGGATCTCCTCTGCGCTCTGCGGCATCGCTCAGCCCCGAGGCATCGCGCCGAGTCGGGCGAGGAGCAGCGCCTCGGCGATGCAGACCTTCTCGAACTCGCCCAGGTGCAGCGACTCGTTGGCGCCGTGCGCGCGGGTGTCGGGGTCCTCGACGCCGGTGACGAGGATGGCTGCGTCGGGGAACTTCTCGGCGAAGGCCTGGACGAAGGGAATCGACCCACCGATCCCGACGTCGACCGGGTCATTGCCCCACGCGTCGGCGAAGGCGGCGCGGGCCTGGTCGTAGACCGGCCCCTGCGCGTCGGCAGCGAAGCCCCAGCCCTGCTCGTCGAGCTCGACCTCTACGCTGGCGCCCCACGGGGCGTACTCCTGCAGGTGCTTCTGCAGCGCCTCCCACGCCTCCTGGGGGTCCTGCGTCGGGTTCAGCCGCAGGTTGATCTTGGCGCTCGCCGATGCGTTGAGGACATTGCCGGCCTCGTCGACGCTCGGGGCGTCGATGCCGATGACGATCGCTGCCGGCTTGGTCCACAGCCGCGACGGGATCGAGCCGGTACCGATGAGCTCGGTGCCCTCGAGGAGGCCGGACTCCTCGCGCAGCCGCGCCTCGTCGTAGTCGATCTCGGGGGCGTCGGCGTGCAGCAGTCCCTCGATCGCGACATCGCCCTGGTCATCGTGGAGCGTGGCCAGCAGGCGGCACATGGTCGTGATCGCGTCGGGGCAGGCGCCGCCGAACATGCCGGAGTGCACCCCGTGATCGAGGGTGCGCACGGTGACGACGGCGCGGATCGAGCCTCGCAGCGTCGTCGTGAGTGCGGGGGTGCCGATGGCCCAGTTGAGCGAGTCCGCGAGGACGATCGCGTCGGACGTCAGGCGGTCACCGTGGCGCTCCAGCAAGCGCGGCAGCGACTCGCTGGCGATCTCCTCCTCGCCCTCGACGAAGATCGTCACGCCGACCGGCAGGTTGCCGGAGTGTGCGCGCAGGGCGGCGACGTGCGCCATGACCCCCGCCTTGTCGTCAGCCGCGCCGCGACCGTAGAGACGACCGTCGACCTCGGTCGGCTCGAAGGGGTCGGTGTCCCAGTCCTCGAGGTTGCCGGGAGGCTGCACGTCGTGGTGCGCGTAGAGCAGGACGGTCGGCGCCCCCTCGGGTCCGTCGATGTGACCGATGACGGCGGGTCGCCCCCGTTCCTCCACGATCTCGACGTCAAGGCCCTCCGCGCGCAACAACTCAGCCGTGCGCTCGGCGGAGGCCTGGACGTGGGCCTGGTCGAAGGAGTCGAGGCTGACGCTCGGGATCCGGGTGAGGTCCTCGAGGTCGGTGCGCACCTGCGGCATCAGCTCGCGCACGCGGGCGCGCAGGGTCTCGATCTGGTCTGCGGTGAGAGTGGTGTCGGTCACGGGCCCGACGCTATCGCGACCGACCGGCGGCCAGCACCTCCGGCGCTACGCCTAGAGTGCACCTCGTGTTCGGACGCAAGAAGGATGACCAAGCCACCGCCCAGGGCTCCGCCGTGTCGGAGCGCCCTGCACGTGATGGCGCCAAGAACCGGCCCACGCCCAAGCGGCGCGAGCAGGAGGCCGCCCGCAAGCGCCCTCTTGTGCAGGCCGACCGCAAGTCGGCGAAGGCCGCCGACCGCGCCGCCCGCCGCGAGAATGCGCAGAAGATGCGCGAGGCGATGGTGACCGGTGACGAGAAGCACCTGCCCGCCCGCGACAAGGGCCCGGTCCGCCGCTACATCCGCGACACGGTCGACGCGCGCTTCAACCTCGGCGAGTGGCTGCTGCCGCTCATGCTCGCCGTGCTCGTGCTGAGCCTCTTCGCCGGCGCCTGGGCGACCTATGTCTTCCTCGGCGTCTACATCCTCATCATCATCGCGATCCTCGACGCCTACCTGCTGTGGCGCCGCACCAAGGCCAAGATCCTCGACCGATTCGGCGCCGACACCGAGACCCGCGGCCTGGCGATGTACCTCGTGATGCGCGCCTTCCAGATCCGCCGCAGCCGCATGCCCAAGCCGATGGTGGGGCGCGGCGACAGCCCCGACTGACCACCCGCAACGCACGAAGGGGGCGCCTCCACCGATCGGTGGGGGCGCCCCCTTCGTACGGGTCCTGCTCAGCCGGCCGACAACGACATCGGACCGTAGACGACCTCGGACTCACGCAGCAGGCTCACCTGGGCGACGCCCGCGCCGGCGAGGTCCTCCCACGACTCGGCGAACCACGCCTCGGCCTCGGCCTGGGTCGGGAAGGGCACCGAGTGCCCGCTCGGCAGGGGTGCGCCCGAGGAGTCCTCGAGACGCCAGCGGTAGCTCTCGTTCATGCCTGACGCACCTGCACCTGGACGAAGGGGGGCTTGGTCACCGTGGCGGCGACCTCACGACCACGCACGTCGATGACGACCTCGTCGCCCTCGGCGACGGACCGGTCGAGCAGCGCCAGCGCGATGCCCTGCTTGAGGGTCGGGCTGAAGGTACCGGAGGTGACCTCGCCGACCTCGGCCCCGTCGACGAGCACCGCGCAGTGGCTGCGCGGGATGCCGCGGCCGGTGACGAGCAGGCCGCGCAGCAGGCGCGAGGACTTGGCGACGCGCTGGGCGACGAGCGCGTCCTTGCCCCAGAAGGTCTCCTTGTCCCAGCCGACCGCCCAGGCGGAGCGCGCCATGACGGGCGTGATCTCCGGCGAGAGGTCGTTGCCGTGCAGCGGGTAGCCCATCTCGGTGCGCAGGGTGTCGCGGGCACCGAGACCGCAGGGCAGCCCGTCGAAGGGGGCCATCGCCTCGACGATCGCGTCCCACAGCTCCAGTCCGGCCGCGGCCGGGGCGACGAGCTCGTAGCCGCGCTCCCCCGTGTAGCCGGTGCGGCAGACGGTGAGGTCGTGGCCCTGCCACTGCGCCTCGTCGAAGGACATGTAGTCGTGGTCGACCGGCAGGCCGAGCGCGGTCAGGACCTCGTCGCTCTTGGGGCCCTGGACGGCGAGCACGACGTAGTCCTCGTGCAGGTCGGTCACCTCGACGCCCTCGGGGGCGGCCTCCTGCAGCATCGTGACGACCGTCGCGGTGTTGGCGGCGTTGGGGATGAGGAAGACGTCCTCATCGCTGCGCAGGTAGGCGATGAGGTCATCGACCACGCCACCGGACTCGTTGCAGCACAACGTGTACTGCGCCTTGCCGGTGCCGATGCGACCGAGGTCGTTGGTCAGCGTGGAGTTGACCAGGTCGACGGCGCCGGGGCCGGCGACACGCGCCTTGCCCAGGTGGCTCACGTCGAAGAGGCCCACTCGCTCACGCACGGCGGTGTGCTCGGCGACGACGCCGCCGCCGGGGTACTCGATGGGCATCTCCCAGCCACCGAAGTCGGCCATCTTGGCGTTGAGCGCGACATGGCGGTCATGGATCGGAGAGGTGCGCAGGTCGTCACTGTCGGTCATGCGACAGACGCTACCGTCTCGCCATCCGGGATAGCCTGCCGGAGGTACACCCACCATCTCCCGATCGAAAGGCGCCACGCACGTGCCCTCGTTGATCCTCGGTTCCCGCTCCCTCGCCGCATGGTCCGGCCGCACCCTCGTCATCGGGGTCTCCGGCTCCGACCCGGTCACCGTCACCGCGGGCGAAGAGCTGCCCAAGCCCACCGCCAAGCACCTCGACCAGGCCCTGCCCGTCCTGGACGTGAGCGCCAAGGTCGGCGCGACCACCACCCTTCCCGCAGTGCCGGGTCTGAAGGCGGACAAGGTCGTGCTCGTCGGGCTGGGCACCACGGGCGAAGGGGGGACCGACGCCCTGCGTCGGGCCGCCGGTGCCGCAGTCCGCGCCGCGGGCAAGGGCTCGGTCGCGATCGCCCTGCCGCACGCTGACGCCACCGAGCTCGCCGCGATCGCCGAGGGCGCTGCGTCGGGTGACTACACCTTCAGCGCGCACAAGTCGGCGCGGGACACGGTCGAGGACCGCGAGATCACGGTCTTCTCCTCGCTCGAGGGCAAGGACTCCCCCAAGGACGTGCTCGCCACCGCCGAGACCGTCGCGCGCAATGTCGCGTGGGCCCGCGACCTGGTCAACACCGCGCCCAACCTGCTCTTCCCGCAGTCCTTCGCCGAGCAGGTGCAGCAGGTGGCCAAGGCGTCCGCCGGCAAGCTGACGGTCAAGGTCCTCGACGACAAGGCGCTGCTCGAGGGTGGCTTCGGCGGCATCGTCGGCGTCGGCCAGGGCAGCAGCCGGCCGCCGCGCATCGTCACCCTCTCCTACGCGCCGCGCAGCAAGAAGGCCCCGCACATCGCGCTCGTCGGCAAGGGCATCACCTTCGACTCCGGTGGCGTGTGCATCAAGCCGTCCGCGGGCATGCTGACGATGAAGTCCGACATGGCGGGCGCCGCCGCGGTCGCCGCGACGGTCGTCGCCGCCGCCGAGCTCGGTCTGCCCGTCGCGGTCACCGGCTACCTCTGCCTCGCGGAGAACATGCCCGGTGACAACGCCCAGCGCCCCGGTGACGTCGTCACCATGCGCAACGGGACGACCGTCGAGATCATCGACACCGACGCCGAGGGTCGCATGGTCCTCGCCGACGGCATGGCGCTGGCCGCAGAGTCCGGCCCCGACCAGATCCTCGACGTCGCCACCCTGACCGGCGCCTGCGTCGTCGCGCTCGGCCCGAAGATCTTCGGCGTCATGGGCAACGACGACGAGCTGCGCACCGCGATCACCGAGGCGTCCGACCGTGCCGACGAGCCCAGCTGGCCCCTGCCGCTGCCCGTCGACCTGCGGTCCGGTCTCGACTCCTTCGTCGCGGACCTCGCGCACAAGGGCGACCGCTGGGGCGGCGCGCTGACCGCTGGGCTCTTCCTGCAGGAGTTCGCCAAGGACGCCAAGGGCGAGCCCATCCCGTGGGCGCACCTGGACATCGCCGGCCCCTCCTTCAACGAGGGCGGCGCCTGGGGTCACGTGCCCAAGGGCGGCACCGGTGTCGCCGTCGGCACCATGCTGGAGCACATCGCGTCGCTGGCCTGATCCGTCTTCGGCAAGAGCACGAGACCCCCGCGCACTCCGGTGCCCGGGGGTCTCGCGCGTTGCCCCCTCCGGCGGGACCAGGGCTCGTCGTGACCCCTGCCTCCGCAGGCCCTACGCTGGGGCCGGTCCGTGACCCCGGACACATCACTGCGCAAAGGAGCATCTCGTGGCCGACCCCGCGAACTCGACCTCGTCCCCCTTCGACCTCGTCATCCTGGGAGCCGGCAGCGGCGGGTACGCCTGCGCCCTGCGCGCCTCGCAGCTGGGCCTCACGGTCGCGCTCGTCGAGGAGGACAAGATCGGGGGGACCTGCCTGCACCGTGGGTGCATCCCGACCAAGGCGCTGCTGCACGCGGCCGAGCTGGCCGACGGAGCCAGGGCGGGGGCCTCCCACGGGATCCTCACGACCTTCGAGGGGATCGACACCGTCGCGCTCCACGCGCGCAAGGACAAGGTGATCTCGCAGCTCTACAAGGGGCTCACCGGGCTCATCGGGCAGGCCGGTATCGAGGTCGTCACCGGCCGTGGCCGACTCGTGGACGCGAGCACCGTCGAGGTCGACGGCGAAGGGGGGACCACTCGCCTGAGCGCGAAGACCGTTGTCCTGGCGACCGGTTCGTACGCCAAGACCATCCCGGGCGTCGAGCTCGGACCGCGGGTCATGACGAGCGACCAGGCGATGGACCTCGCCCAGATCCCGCAGCGCGTCGCCGTGCTGGGTGGTGGCGTCATCGGCGTGGAGTTCGCCTCGATGCTGCGCAGCTTCGGCGCCGAGGTGACGATCGTCGAGGCGCTCGACCGGATCGTCGCGGCCGAGGAGCCGTCGATCTCCAAGCACCTCACCCGTGAGTTCAAGAAGCGCAAGATCACCGCGCTCACCTCCACCCGCGTCGCATCCGTCGAGGCCGACGACCAGCGTGCCGTCGTCCACCTCGAGAGCGGCGACCCCCTCGAGGTCGACCTCGTGCTCGTCGCCGTAGGTCGTGGCCCCCGCAGCGAGGGGCTCGGTCTCGAGGACGCGGGTGTCACCGTCGATCGTGGCTTCGTCCCGACCGACGACCGCCTGCGCACCAACGTCGAGGGCGTGCGCGCCGTCGGCGACCTCGTGCCCGGGCTGCAGCTGGCCCACCGCGGCTTCGCCCACGGCATCTTCGTCGCCGAGGACATCGCCGGTCTCGACCCGACGCCGATCGACGACGTGATCATCCCCAAGGTGACCTACTGCGACCCCGAGATCGCCTCTGTCGGACTGACGAGCGAGGCGGCGAAGGGAGCCGGCAAGGACGTCGAGACCGTCGTCTATCCCTTGGGCGGCAACGGCCGCAGCATCATCCGGGGCACCACGGGATCCGTCACCCTCATCCGGGAGAAGGACGGCCCCGTCCTCGGCGTGCACATGGTCGGGCTCGGTGTCAGCGAGCTGATCAGCGAGGCCCAGCTGGCCGTCGGCTGGGAGGCGCATCCCGAGGACATCGCGCCTCTGGTGCACGCGCACCCGAGCCAGGGCGAGGCCTTCGGCGAGGCGGCCATGCTTGCTGCCGGACGGCCGCTGCACGCCCACGCGTGACGACCACACCACGGGGTCGCGGCAGATGCCGATCCGAGTCCGAAGCGGACGTGGGCCCCGTGGACATGACCACACCGACTCGTGAGAGTCTGTGACGTAAACCATCTTGATAGAAGGAGCAGAGGCGCATGTCTGAGCGGGTGACAATGCCGGCCCTGGGCGAGTCGGTGACCGAGGGCACCGTGACGCGATGGCTGAAGAATGTTGGCGACACGGTTGAGGTCGACGAGCCGCTGCTCGAGGTCTCGACCGACAAGGTCGACACCGAGATCCCTTCGCCAGTCGCGGGCACGATCCAGGAGATCCTCGTCGAGGAGGACGAGACCGTCGAGGTCGGAGCCGACCTCGCCGTGATCGGTGACGGAGACGCCCCGGCGTCCTCCGACTCCGGTGACGACGAGCAGGCTGCTCCTGCTGAGGAGGCTGCTCCGGCTGAGGAGGAGGCGCCCGCTGAGGAGGCTCCCGCCGAGGAGGCTCCCAAGGAGGAGCCCAAGGCCGAGGAGGCACCCGCTGCCGAGGCGAAGCCGGCTTCCGGCGGCGGCGACGGCACCAAGGTCGCCATGCCGGCTCTGGGCGAGTCCGTCACCGAGGGCACCGTCTCCCGCTGGCTCAAGGCCGAGGGCGACACCGTCGAGGTCGACGAGCCCCTCCTCGAGGTGTCCACCGACAAGGTCGACACCGAGATCCCCTCCCCCGTCGCGGGCACGCTGACCAAGATCCTCGTCCAGGAGGACGAGACCGTCGAGGTCGGCGCCGACCTGGCCATCATCGGTGGCTCGGGTGGCGGTGAGTCCTCCACCGAGGACGCCGAGGAGTCCCCCGTCCCGCAGGCCGACGAGTCGGACCCCAAGACCGCAGGCAATGACGCCCAGGAGGCTGCTGCTCAGGAGCCCGAGGCCGCTCAGGAGGAGCCTGCAGACGAGGCACCCAGGGCCGAGGCGCCCAAGCAGGAAGCCCCCAAGCAGGAGGCTCC
This sequence comes from Janibacter limosus, assembly GCF_004295485.1. NCBI lineage: Bacteria > Bacillati > Actinomycetota > Actinomycetes > Micrococcales > Intrasporangiaceae > Janibacter > Janibacter limosus. The sequence goes on from NZ_CP036164.1 coordinate 1,686,730, forward strand.
CAAGCAGGAGCCGAAGGCCGAGGCGCCCAAGGCCGAAGCCCCGAAGGCTGAGGCTCCCGCCGCTTCCGGTGGCGACGCTGCTGCCTACGTGACGCCGCTCGTGCGCAAGCTCGCCTCGGACAACGACATCGACCTCTCGCAGATCACGGGCACCGGCATCGGTGGCCGCATCCGCAAGCAGGACGTGCTCGAGGCGGCCAAGGCGAAGAACCAGCCGCAGGAGTCCGCCCCGGCGGCCGCTCCCGCCGCTGCCCCGGCTGCCGCTGCTGCTCCGTCGGCCGTCCCCGCAGGCTTCGAGTCCAATGTCCCGAAGTCCAAGCGTGGCACCCGCGAGAAGATGTCTCGCCTGCGCAAGGTCATCGCCCAGCGCATGGTCGAGTCGCTGCAGGTCAGCGCCCAGCTGACCACGGTCGTCGAGGTCGACATGACCAAGGTGGCGCGCGTGCGCGACGCTGCCAAGGCCGAGTTCGTCAGCCGCGAGGGGACCAAGCTGTCCTTCCTCCCCTTCATCGCCCTGGCCACGGCCGAGGCGCTCAAGGAGCACCCGGGCGTCAACGCCAGCGTCGAGGGTGAGGAGATCGTCTACCACGGTCAGGAAAACCTCTCCATCGCCGTGGACACGGAGAAGGGCCTCTTCACCCCGGTGGTCAAGAACGCCGGTGACCTCAACGTCGCCGGCCTCGCCCGCGCCATCGCGGACGTCGCCGACCGCACCCGCAACAACAAGATCACTCCGGACGACCTGTCCGGTGGGACCTTCACCATCACCAACACCGGCAGCCGGGGTGCGCTCTTCGACACCCCGATCCTCAACCAGCCGCAGGTCGCGATGCTCGGGACGGGTGCCATCGTGCGCCGCCCCGTGGTCATCACGACCGACGACGGTGGGGAGACCCTGGCGATCCGGTCGATGATGTACCTGGCCCTGTCGTACGACCACCGTGTCGTCGACGGCGCCGATGCGGCCCGGTTCCTCGGGACCATCAAGGCTCGCCTCGAGGAAGGCCGCTTCGAGGCCTGACATGACCGCACACCGACAGCGCGTCGCCATCACCGGAGCCTCCGGACTGATCGGCGGCGCGCTGTCGTCGTCCCTGCGCGAGGGCGGCCACGACGTCGTCCACCTCGTGCGCCGTGAGCCCAGCGCGGAGCACGAGCGGCAGTGGGACCCGAGCGGCGGCAGCCTGCGCCCAGAGGTTCTCGCGGACGTCGACACGGTGGTGCACCTGGCCGGCGCCGGGGTCGGTGACCAGCGCTGGACACCCGAGTACAAGGCGCTCATCCACTCCTCGCGCGTCGACGGCACCGACCTCGTCGCCCGCGCGATCGCCGACGGGGCGGGGCCCACGCGACTGGTCAGCGCGTCCGCGATCGGGATCTACGGCGACCGCGGCGACGAGGTGCTCACCGAGGCCTCCGCTGAGGCCGTCACCTTCCTGGCCAATGTCGTACGCGACTGGGAGGCGGCGACCACCCCGGCCAAGGACGCCGGTGTCCCCGTCGCCCATGCCCGCACCGGGATCGTGCTGTCGACGAAGGGCGGCGCCCTCACCCCGATGCTTCGGCTGGGCCGACTCGGCCTCGGCGGACCACTGGGGAGCGGGCGGCAGTGGATGCCGTGGATCACGCTCGCCGACACCATCGCCGCCTACACCCGGCTCGTCGAGGACGCCTCGATCACCGGGCCGGTCAACCTCACCGCGCCCCAGCCGGTGCGCCAGTGCGACCTCGCCCGCGGCCTGGGCCGTGCGCTGCACCGCCCCGCGGTCCTCCCCGCTCCGCGAGCGGCGATGCGTCTGGTGCTCGGGGAGTTCGCCGATGAGGCGCTCGCCTCGGCCCGGGTGCTCCCCCAGCGGTTGCTCGACGAGGGCTTCGAGCATGCCCACCCCCGTCTCGACGACGCGCTCGCCCACCTCCTCGCACGACCTTAAGGAGATGCGGCCCCAGGTGCGCACGACCTTAAGGAGATGCGGCCCCAGGTGCGCACGACCTTAAGGAGATGCGACCCCAGGTGCGCACGACCTTAAGGAGATGCGGCCCCAGGTGCGCACGACCTTAAGGAGATGCGGTTCGATCAGGGGGTGGGGGCGGTGACGTCACGGACCCGCCACGCGCCGTCGTTCCACGTCAGGACGAGATCGACCTGCTGACCCCGTCGGGCGGGCCGGGCACGGCGCCCACCGTCCGCGGCGACGACGTCGTAGGCGCTCTCGTCGACCACTGTCCGCAGCACCGCGGTCGACCCGTGGGTGCGCTCGAGCCGAGCCGACCGCACGGTCATCGTGAACCCTGCGAAACGCTCACCGCTCCCCCGCAACCCGTCGACCAGTTCCCGGTCACGTGTCGCCGCCGACGATCCGGGCAGGTCCAGACGAGCGAGCGCGTCACGGTCCAGGTCGACCACCACCTGCTGGCGAAGGGAGGTCAGCTCCTGTGCCAGCCGCCTCGGCGAGCGCCGTGGCGCGGACCGCTCGTGCAGCACGTCTCCCGCCGACGACGCAGACTGCCCCGTCGCCGCCGGCTCGGACAGCTCCCGCGCAGTGCTGACCGGTGCGGCCTCGCCCTCGTCTGCACCACCTGCGCTCGCCAGCTGCTGCCACGGCACGAGGACCGCGAGGAGCATCGCGAGCGCGACGGTGACAAGTACCCCGACGCGACGGCCACTCGCAGCAGGCGCCAGCGCCGAGCGGGCGATCGCCCGCGGCACGCTCTCCTCGCCCAGGTCCGGGTCGACGTCGCGGGTCAGGTCGATCGGCTCGTCACGGCCGCGTCGCGGGGCTGCGTGACGACCCCCCTTCGTCATCGGCTGGCGCTCCACCGGCACCCGACCCGCACGCCGGCGCCACCACCGGCCCGCGACCTCGTCGGGCAGGGTGCGAGCCAGCTCCTCCTGCCACTCGGGCACGCGGATGCCGTCCTCGCTCGCGGCCTCACGGATCCGGCGGGTCAGGCTGCTCCCCACATCACCGGGCGCGGTCATACGCAGGGGCTGGGCGGTCACGGCGTCGAAGACCCGCCGCGCCACCTCGTCCGCCTCCGGCCGCTCGTCCGGGTCGGGTGACAGGCAGGCCTCCACGACCTCGGTCAGCGCCGGCTCGTCGGGCACGAGGTCGCGCAGATCGGGGCGCTCGGCGATGTGCCCGGGAGCCGCCCCCACCAGGCACAACCACGCGAGCGCGCCGAGAGCGTGCACGTCGCTCTCCCGCGACGGGTCGCTGCCCTCGAGCACCTCGGGCGCCACGTGCCCCTCGGTCCCGTAGACGTCCCCGGGCGCCTCACCGGTCAGGCGCGAGTACCCGAGGTCGGCGAGCACCGGGCGTCCGGTCGAGTCGAGCAGCACATTGCCCGGGCTGAGGTCACCGTGGACGATCCCGAGGTCGTGCAGCGCCGTCACCGCCTGCGCGACGGGGGCGATCACCGTGGCGGTCTCCCCCGGTGTGAGGTGCCCCCGCTCCGCGACGACGCGCTCGAGGCTCCCACCTGCGAGGTACTCGAGCACCAGGGCCAGGGCCGGTCCGTCGTCGGTGTCGACCTCGATCGTCTCGTGCAGGGTCACGACGTGCTCGTCGGCCGTGGCCTGGAGCATCGCGTACTCCCGGACCGCTTCGTCGTCGGCGCGGGCGGCGACGAGCTTGACCGCCACCAGCTCGTCGTCCAGGTCACTCCGGGCCCGCCACACGGTCGCCGTCGAGCCGGCGCCGAGCAGCCGTGTCAACCGGTAGCCGGGGACTGACGGAGGGATCTCGTCCATGGACCCACGATGGCGGATCTGCGGGCGAGGGCCGTCGAGTTTTCCACAGCGCCCCCTTCGTCCGTTGGTGGTTAACCTGCGCACATGACCGCTGACCAGCCCACGATCCTCGCCACCTCGGGTGGTTACGTCCGGCCCGAGCGGGGGGACCTCGCCTTCGCCGGGCTCGTCCACCACGCCGTCGACCTGTCGGGCACGTCCAGCCGGCCCACGATCTGCCAGCTCGGCACGGCCATGGGCGACCCGCGGCCCTTCAACGCCGCCTTCTCCGAGGCCGGCGCGGTCGCGGGGTACGAGATCACCCACCTCAACCTCTTCCCGATGCCCAGCGTCGAGGACCTCGAGGCGCACCTCCTCGCCCAGGACGTCGTCTGGGTCAACGGCGGGTCCGTCGCCAACCTGCTGGCGGTGTGGCGGGTGCACGGTCTCGACGCCATCTTCCGCAGGGTGTGGGAGGCCGGCGTCGTCCTCGCCGGCGTGAGCGCCGGATCGATCTGCTGGTACCGCGGCGGGACGACCGACTCCTTCGGCCCGGAGCTTCAGGCCGTGGACAACGGCCTCGCGCTGCTCCCCTTCGACAACGGCGTGCACTACGACAGCGAGGCCCGTCGCCGACCGACCGTGCACCGCATGGTCGCGGACGGCACGCTCGGCGAGACGCACTGCACCGACGACGGAGTCGGCCTGGTCTACCGGGGCACCGAGCTCGTCGAAGCCGTCACCGAGGTCGACGGCAAGAGCGCCTACATCGTGACGAAGGGGGCTGACGGCCAGGTCGTCGAGACCCCCCTCGACACCCGCCGGCTCCCCCGCTGAGACGCCCGCTCACCCTTCGTCCCCCCTTCGTCAGTGGAGGTATACGCGCGGGAGAATCATCCGCGCGTTGACGTCCACTGAGGAAGGGGGGTTGCTGGGTGGAGGTGAACTCGCCGACCTTTCGTCCGCGCGTATACCTCCACCCGGGCGAAGGGGGGCCCGGCGTAGGCTGCCGACATGCGTTTTGAGGAGCTCGGCTTCGCCCCCGACACCGTCGACTACCTGACCGCCTGGGAGCACCAGAAGCAGGTGCACGCCGCCGTCGTCGCGGGCGAGCTCGAGGACACCACGCTCCTGCTGGAGCACACCGCGGTCTACACCGCGGGCAAGCGCACCGAGCCGCACGAGCGGCCCTTCGACGGCACGCCGGTCATCGACGTCGACCGCGGCGGCAAGATCACCTGGCACGGCCCGGGCCAGCTCGTCGGCTACCCGATCGCCCACCTGCCGGGTCGGCGCGACGTCATCGCGCACGTGCGCCGCCTCGAGGAGATGATGATCCGCGTCGCCGCCGACGTGGGCGTCACCGCGACCCGGGTCCCCGGCCGATCCGGCATCTGGGTGCCCGGCACCGACGGGCAGCGTGACCGCAAGCTCGGGCAGATCGGCATCCGCGTCTCCCGGGACGTGGCGATGCACGGCTTCAGCCTCAACGTGAACTGCGACCTGTCGTGGACGCAGACGATCGTCCCGTGCGGCATCCCCGACGCGGACGTGTCGACCCTGGCCCTCGAGACCGGGCGCGACCTCACCGTGGCCGACATCCTCCCTTCGGCCAAGGCGCACCTGCTCGAGGTCATGACGGAGGACCTGCCGCTCACCAAGGGCGCCGCGGCGACTGCCTGACCAGCGGGTCAGCGCACCGGGATGGCGTGCTCCCACGGCTTGTCCAGGTCGAAGCGCCGACCGGTGATCTCCTCCGGGACGATCTCGACGAAGACCTCCTTGTCGGTCGGGATCCAGGAGCGCAGTCGAGAATTTTCGGCGCGCTCGCGGTCGTCCCTCTTCTCCAGCACCCGCGCGTCCCCACGCACGATCACCGACCACGCCTCGTCCTCGACGTACCCGTCGATCTCGAAGGCCACGTCCGACTGCATGACGACCCCCAGCAGTTTGTTGCCCTGCGAGGTGCGAAACAGCAGGACCTCGTGGTCGCTCGCGTAGTTGATCGGCACGATGTGCACCTCCCCCATGAGATGGAAGGCGAGGCGGCCGAACTCGTTGCTGCGCAAGAGCTCCCAGCACTCGTCCCGGCTCAGCTCGTGGACTGGTGATTGCGACATCCCGACCTCCTGTGACCCGATTCGGACCCGGTGGTCCGTCCCTCGACTGTAGTGACGAAGGGGGTGCCCGTCGCCCCCCTTCGTCCCCCGCGGGGAGCGGCGTACGCTTGAGTGATTCCGGACACCACCGGATCACCGAGAGTTGCCAGGAGAGTTGCGTGACCGTCGCACCTGAAGGACGTCGCATGTTGCGTGTCGAGGCACGCAATGCCGAGACCCCGATCGAGCGCAAGCCGGAGTGGATCCGGACCACGGCCAAGATGGGCCCCGAGTACAACCAGATGCGCGGCCGCGTCAGTGGCGCCGGCCTGCACACGGTGTGCCAGGAGGCCGGTTGCCCCAACATCTTCGAGTGCTGGGAGGACCGCGAGGCGACCTTCCTCATCGGTGGTGACGTGTGCACCCGTCGCTGCGACTTCTGCGACATCGCCACCGGCCGCCCGACCTTCCTCGACCTCGACGAGCCGCGCCGCGTGGCCGAGTCGGTCCAGGAGATGTGCTTGCGCTACTCCACCGTCACCGGGGTCGCCCGCGACGACCAGCCCGACGGCGCCGCCGGCCTCTACGCCGAGACGATCCGTCAGATCCACGCGCTGAACCCCAACACCGGCGTCGAGATCCTCCCGCCCGACTTCGGCGCCAAGCCCGAGCTCGTCGGTCAGGTCTTCGACGCCCGGCCCGAGGTCTTCGCCCACAACCTCGAGACGGTCCCGCGGATCTTCCGCAAGATCCGTCCCGCCTTCACCTACGAGAAGTCGCTGAAGGTCCTGTCCATGGCCCGCGAGGCCGAGCTGGTCACCAAGTCCAACCTCATCCTCGGGATGGGCGAGGAGGACCACGAGATCGAGGAGGCCATCCGCGACCTCCACGAGGCCGGCTGCGACATCCTCACGATCACCCAGTACCTGCGCCCCTCCAAGCTGCACCACCCGATCGACCGGTGGGTCAAGCCCGAGGAGTTCGTCCACTGGAGCGACCTCGCCGAGGACATCGGCTTCAAGGGCGTCATGTCCGGCCCGCTCGTGCGCTCGAGCTACCGCGCCGGTCGCCTCTACGCGACCGCGATGCGCAAGTGGGGTCGCCCGATCCCCGAGCACCTCTCCCACCTCGAGGCGGCCATCGACGAGCCCGCCCGCCAGGAGGCCTCCTCCCTGGTCGCCAAGGCCCACGCGCAGGCACTGCTCGACCAGCCGGCCACCGGCACCGACGGCTGACGCTCCCCCACCGCAGAAGGAACTAGACTCACCCCTCATGGCCAGCAAGAGCGACAAGCCCGTCAAGCCCAAGCGCGAGAACCCCTTCAAGCGGATCGCGAGCGTCTACAAGACGATCAAGGCGATCGACCCGCAGGTGACCCTGTGGATGTTGCTCGCCTTCGTGGTCGTGCTGCTCGTCGGCACGGTGATCGGGCTGATCTTCGGGCACGTCATCGCCTCGCTGCTCGTCTCGATCCCCTTCGCCGCGCTCGCCGCGATGATCGTGCTCTCGCGTCGTGGTGAGGCGGCTGCCTTCAAGCAGATGGAGGGCCAGCGTGGCGCCTCCATCGGTGGTCTGTCGGCCCTGCGCCGCGGTTGGTTCTACGACCAGGAGCCGATCGCCGCCGACGCGACCAAGCCGAGCGAGATCAACACCGCGGCCGTCGTCTTCCGCGCCCTCGGCCGCCCCGGCATCGTCCTGCTCGGCGAGGGCCCCAAGCACCGCGTCGACAAGCTCTTCGCCAAGGAGACCAAGAAGGTCAACCGGGTCGCCCCCGGCGTACCGGTGCACACCTACCTCGTCGGCAACGGCGACGGCGAGCTGGCTCCGCGCAAGATCCGGATGACGCTGACCAAGCTCAAGCCGGAGCTGACCAAGGAGGAGATGTCGGTCGTCAACAAGCGGCTGAAGTCCCTGCCCGGTCTGCGCCAGGGCGTCCCCGCCGGGGTCGACCCCAATCGCGCCCGCTCCAGCCGCGCCGCGCAGCGGGGCCGCTGAGCGCACCCGCTCCACCTGCCACATCTCGTCGAGGAGAGCCGCCCTGCCTGCTGCACCGATCGCCCACGCCGAGGACCTCGCCGCCTTCGTCGACGCCTCTCCCTCGAGCTACCACGCTGCGACCGAGGTGGCTCGCCGCCTGCAGGACGCCGGCTTCGTCGCCCTCGACGAGACGCAGGCCTGGCCGCACGAGCCGGGCCGCTACCTGGTCGTGCGCGACGGCGCCCTCATCGCGTGGGTCGTCCCGAGCGCGGCGACGACGACGACGCCCGTGCGGGTCTTCGGCGCCCACACCGACTCCCCCGGCTTCAAGCTCAAGCCGCAGCCGACGACCGGGCGCCTGGGCTGGCTGCAGGCGGGCGTCGAGGTCTACGGCGGCCCGCTGCTGAACTCCTGGCTCGACCGCGAGCTGCGGCTGGCCGGCCGGTTGGTCCTCGACGACGGCACCGAGGTGCTCGCCGACTCCGGCCCACTGCTTCGACTGCCGCAGCTGGCGATCCACCTCGACCGCGAGGCCAACGAGCGCTTCGCCCTCGACAAGCAGGCGCACACCCAGCCCGTGTGGGGCCTCGGCGCCCCCGAGTCGGCCGACCTCCTGGGTGAGCTCGCCGGCTCCGCGGGTGTGGACGCCGCCCGCATCCGCGGCTACGACCTCGTCACCGCCGACTCCGCGCGGGGCGCTGTCTTCGGTCGCGAGGACGCCTTCTTCGCCGCGGGCCGTCTGGACGACCTCGCCTCCGTCCACGCCGGCACCGTCGCCATGTCTGCGCTCGGCAGTGACCTCGACTCCGACCACATCCCGGTGCTCGCCGTCTTCGACCACGAGGAGATCGGGTCGGCGACGCGCTCCGGCGCGGCCGGTCCCTTCCTCGAGGACGTGCTCGAGCGCATCGGGCTGGCGCTGGGCGCCGACCGGGGCGAGCGGATGCGCGCGCTGGCGTCCTCGTGGTGCGTCTCGAGCGATGTCGGCCACTCCGTGCACCCCAACTACCCCGGCAAGCACGACCCGCAGGTGCGCCCGGTGCTCGGGTCCGGCCCGATCCTGAAGATCAACGCCAACCAGCGCTACTCGACCGACGGGGTCGGGGCCGCTGCGTGGCACGGCTGGTGCGAGGCCGCGGGCGTGACGAGTCAGGAGTTCGTGTCCAACAACACGGTGCCGTGCGGCTCGACGATCGGGCCGATCACCGCGACCCGTCTGGGCATCCGCACCGTCGACGTGGGCATCCCGATCCTGTCGATGCACTCGGCTCGCGAGCTGGCCGGGACGAGCGACCTCTACGATCTGACGCGGGTGGCGGAGCGCTTCTTCCGCGGCTGAGTCAGCGTCGCGTGATGCGGGTGCCGGCCGCGCGGTCGTGCAGGCCGCGGCCGTCGTCACCCAGGACGACCAGTGCGGGGATGAAGAGGCACAGCAGAGCGGCGCGGGCAGCAGCGCGAAGGGGGGTGACCCACTCCCCGTGCAACGGCACGACCTGAAGACCCATGAGTCGGTGGCCGAAGGTGGCGCCCCCGAGGGTCACCCCGACGACGTTGAGCAGGAAGAGCAGCCCGAGCGGGGCGAAGGAGAAGGCCGACGGGCTGAGCTCCACGACCGAACCGATGAGCCCTTGGACGATGAGCAGGCATGCGGCCCAGTCGATGACGAGGGCGATGACGCGACGGCCGAAGGGAGCGCGGGTCCCCCCTTCGTGCGGGGTGGGGACGGGTCGACCGGCTGCGCTGCTCACGCGCGGAAGCCTACGTCGCCACGTCACGGACCTTCCCACCGCCCGGGCCCCCCGCTGAGTAGGATCGCCGTGAAGCAAATGGGCCCCGGTCCCATGTAACACGGGTGAAACATGCGAGTCATGGTCAAGAAACCGTCCCTGTCTAGCGTCACCACCAACAGTTGAAGCGGGAGGTCACAGTGGCCCGCCGCCCCACCCCAGGAGGATGGTTTGTTCAGCTCCCCTGACGAGGTTCTTGAGTACATCAAGGCCGAAGACGTCAAGTTCGTCGACATTCGCTTTTGCGACCTGCCCGGCGTCATGCAGCACTTCAACGTGCCCGCCGAGTCGATCGACGAGGACTTCTTCACCGAGGGCCAGATGTTCGACGGGTCCTCGATCCGCGGCTTCCAGGCCATCCACGAGTCCGACATGAAGCTCGTGCCGGACATCGACTCCGCGTACATCGACCCCTTCCGCGTCGAGAAGACCCTCATCGTCAACTTCTCGATCGTCGACCCCTTCACGGGTGAGCAGTACAGCCGTGACCCGCGCAATGTCGCGGCCAAGGCCGAGGCCTACCTGAAGTCGACCGGCATCGCCGACACCGCGTACTTCGGCGCCGAGGCCGAGTTCCACATCTTCGACGACATCCGCTTCGACAGCCAGCCGCAGGGCTCGTACTACTTCATCGACTCGGTCGAGGCCTCGTGGAACACAGGTCGCAAGGAGGAGGGCGGCAACCAGGGCTACAAGACGGTCATGAAGGGCGGCTACTTCCCCGTGCCGCCGGTCGACCACTTCACCGACCTGCGTGACCAGATCTGCCTGAAGATGAAGGAGGTCGGTCTCAACGTCGAGCGCAGCCACCACGAGGTCGGCTCCGCCGGTCAGCAGGAGATCAACTACCGCTTCAACACGCTGCTCGCCTCGGGCGACGACCTGATGAAGTTCAAGTACGTCGTCAAGAGCGCCGCCTGGGCCGCCGGTCGCACCGCGACCTTCATGCCCAAGCCCGTCTTCGGTGACAACGGCTCCGGCATGCACACCCACCAGAGCCTGTGGAAGGACGGCGAGCCCCTCTTCTACGACGAGCAGGGTTACGGCGGCCTGTCCGACATCGCCCGCTGGTACATCGGTGGCCTGCTCAAGCACGCTCCGGCGCTGCTCGCCTTCACCAACCCGACGGCCAACAGCTACCACCGGCTGGTCCCGGGCTACGAGGCCCCGATCAACCTCGTGTACTCCGCGCGCAACCGCTCCGCCTGCATCCGCATCCCGATCGCGGGCAACTCCCCCAAGGCCAAGCGCGTCGAGTTCCGCATCCCGGACCCGTCGAGCAACCCGTACCTGTGCTTCGCTGCGCAGCTGATGGCTGGTCTCGACGGCATCAAGAACCGCATCGAGCCCCCGGAGCCGGTCGACAAGGACCTCTACGAGCTCCCCCCGGAGGAGCACGACGCCATCGAGCAGGTCCCGACCTCGCTGCCCGAGGTCCTCAAGGCCCTCGAGGCCGACCACGAGTTCCTGCTCGAGGGCGACGTCTTCACCCAGGACCTGATCGACACCTGGATCACCTGGAAGTACGAGAACGAGGTGCTCCCCCTGCAGGTGCGCCCGCACCCGCACGAGTTCGAGATGTATTTCGACATCTGAGTCGACGCTGGCCGAGGAGGTCGCGCAGCGACCGACTCGAGGCCGACACGAAGGGCGGAACTCCCGATCACGGGGGTTCCGCCCTTCGTCGTCGGCGGGTACCGCACCAGCCCGGCCCGGTGTGATCAGGCGATGGAGCCGAGGTCCTGCTCGGCCTCTGCCAGACGGGCGAGCGCCACGACGCTCTCCCACGTGCCGGGCTTGAGGCCCGCGGCAGTGGTGTGGGCCCGCTCCAGTACCGAGGAATCGCGGCTGACCATCGCCAGGACGGCCAGGGCATGGACGCTCTCCCACGTGCCGGACTTGAGCCCGGCTGCCGCATCGGTGGCCCGGACGAGGGTGGGACGGCCTTCGCTTCTGCTCATGACGTGAGTATGGCCCTGATCCGGCACCGGTCTGCCTGGACCGACCCTGCAGAGGCGATCGTGCACCTGGTCGGCGTCGTCTCCCGCGCCCGCGGGCGATTCGGGACCCACAGGGGGGTCGCTCACGCGCCTCCCGTTCTGCTCCTCCTGATGGGTCATGACCCACCAGGAGGAGCAGAACGGGAGCGCCTGCTCGAGGTCGGCAGCTGGGTCGCCCGCCCCGCCGCACCTGACAATCCCCAGCCTCGCGGTGCAGAGTGGGGACATGAGCAATCGACGCATCCTGATCACCGGCGCGGCAGGCGGGGTGGGGACGATCCTCACCCGATGCCTCAAGGACGAGTACGACATCACGGGCCACGACCTGAAGCCCCAGCCCGACGCGGACCCGGTGATCCTCGGGGCCGACCTCACCGACTACGACGCCGTCCGCGGGGTCATGGACGGCATCGACACGGTGGTCCACCTCGCCGGGGCCGCGTCGCCCGAGGCATCCTGGGATGCCGTGCTCAATGCGAACATCGTCGGTACCCGCAATGTCCTCGAGGCCGCACGTGACGCCGGCGTTCGGCGGGTCGTCTACGCCTCCTCCAACCACGCGATGGGCATGTACGACCGGCTCGAGGACTGGCCCGTCTACCCCAGCACGCTGCCACGAGCCGACTCCCTCTACGGGGTGTCCAAGATCTTCGGCGAGACCATCGGTCGCTACTACTACGACGAGTACGACCTGTCCTTCATCGCGCTGCGGATCGGCTGGGTGACCCAGGATCCCGGCTCCACCCCCGTCGACGTCCTGCACGCCATGTGGCTCAGCGAGCCCGACCTCGCCCAGATCGTGCGGTGCGCGATCGAGGCAGAGGTCGACTTCGGCATCTACTACGCGATCTCCGACAACCCCAACCGTCGCTGGGCGATGACCAACACCATGCTCGACCTCGGTTACCGACCGCAGGACTCGTGGAGCGACAAGGCGCCGGCCGACGAACCGGTCGTCGAGGGTGGCGTGCCGGTTGCCGACAACTGGCCCAAGGGATCGTGAGCCGCACGCGGTTGCCTGCAAGGGTGGTCGGATGAGCCGCATCACCTGCCCGACCCTGAGTACACGTGTCACAACCGCCGAGAGCGCGGTCGCACACATCCGCCCCGGGGACAACGTCGGGATGAGTGGCTTCACCGGTGCTGGCTACCCCAAGGCCATCCCCACGGCCCTGCACGACCTGATGGTCGCGGCCCACGCGCGAGGCGAGGACTTCCGCGTCGGTCTGTGGACCGGCGCATCGACGGCACCCGACGCGGATGGTGTGCTCGCGCGGGCCCACGGCGTGTCCAGCCGACTGCCGTACAACTCCGACCCGACGATGCGTCGTCTCATCAACACCGGCGAGGTCGACTACGTCGACGCCCACCTGAGTCACTCCGCGCAACACATGTGGTTCGGCTTCTACGGCAATCTCGACGTCGCCGTCGTCGAGGTCACCGCCGTCCTGCCGGGCGGCCTGCTCGTCCCGAGCAGCTCCGTGGGCAACAACAAGACCTGGCTCGAGCAGGCAGACCGTGTGATCCTCGAGGTCAACCACTGGCAGCCTCGAGAGCTCGAAGGCTTCCACGACCTCTACTACGGCGCTGCGCTCCCGCCCGACCGGCGGCCGATCCAGCTGACCGACCCGATGCAGCGCATCGGCGACCCCTACCTGCGGGTCGACCCCGCCAAGGTCGTCGCCGTCGTCGAGACCAACCGGCCCGACCGCAACTCCCCCTTCAGCCCTCCGGACGACACCTCCAGAGCCATCGCCGACCACGTCGTGGACTTCCTGCGTGCCGAGGTCGAGGCCGGGCGGATCCCCCCTTCGCTCCTGCCGCTCCAGTCAGGCGTCGGCAATGTCGCCAATGCCGTCCTCGCCGGCCTGGACGACAGCGAGTTCACCGACCTCGTCGCCTTCACCGAGGTGATCCAGGACGGGCTGCTCGACCTGCTCGACAGCGGCACGATCCGCGCCGCGTCCGCGACCTCCTTCGGGCTCTCCGACGTCGGCGTCGAGCACTTCATCGACAACATCAGCAGCTACAAGGGCCGGATCCTGCTGCGCAGCGAGGAGATCTCCAACCACCCCGAGCTCGTGCGGCGACTCGGCGTCATCGCGATGAACGGCATGATCGAGGCCGACATCTACGGCAACGTCAACTCCACCCACATCGCCGGCAGCGCGATCATGAACGGCATCGGCGGGAGCGGTGACTTCACCCGCAATGCCTTCCTCAACTTCTTCCTCACCCCCTCCACAGCGAAGGGGGGCAAGGTCTCGGCCATCGTCCCGATGGCCAGCCACATCGACCACACCGAGCACGACGTGCAGATCATCGTCAGCGAGCACGGGCTGGCCGACCTGCGCGGCCTGTCGCCGCGTGCCCGCGCGCTGCGGATCATCGACAACTGCGCCGATCCTGCCTTCCGACCGGCGCTACGGGACTACTTCGAGCGGGCACAGGCCGCACGACCCGACGCCGTGCACACGCCGCACCTGCTCGGCGAGGCGCTCAGCTGGCACCAGCGTTTCCTCGAGACAGGGAGCATGATCGCCAGCCATTGAGCATCGGGCGGCCGTCAGGCCTTGGAGCGCAGGACACCCCGACTCGGCGTCTCCAGCAGCAACTTCCCTCGGTATGACCGCAACACCAACACCGGAGGATTCATCGCTCGCGGATCCATCGACGACGCAGTGGTCGCGACGAACAGGGTCCTGCACGGCCCCGATCACCCAGCCGGCTCGTCCTGCCCATCGTCGACCGCTGACGAGGGGTCCCTTCGAGAGGGCCGCGGGACGACCCCTCAGGGACCGTGGCGAAGGGCGGGGCTCCCGACCACGGGAGCCCCGCTCTTCGTCATGGGGTGAGGCCGCCCGGCATGACATGGGAGACTTCACCCAGTGAGCAGTGTGTGGACGGCGCGAGGCATGCCTGCGCTCTTGTGGGCGACCTTCCTGGGGTTCAGCGGCTTCGCGGTCCTCATGCCCGTCGCTCCCCTGTGGGCGGTTCACGGCGGAGCGGACGAAGGTGGCGCCGGCCTCGTCAACGGCGTGCTGCTGATCGTCACGGTCCTCACCCAGTTCACCGTCCCGGCCATGCTCCGCCGCTTCGGCTGGGGGCCCACCCTCGCCGTGGGCCTGCTCCTCCTCGGGGCCCCGTCGCTCGGCTTCATCGCGAGCGACTCGCTCGTCACTGTCCTCGCGCTGTCCGCGGTCCGAGGAGTCGGCTTCGGCATCCTCACCGTCACCGGCAGCGCAGCGGTCGCGGAGCTGTCCGACCCCAGGACGCGCGGCAAGGCAGTCGGGGCGTACGGGCTGGCGATCGCCGGCCCCCAGGTCGTGCTGCTCCCCCTCGGCTCCTGGGTCGCCGAGACGGTCAACTTCAGCGTCGTCTTCGTCGTCGGCGCACTCCCCCTTCTCGGCGTGCCAGCGGCGCTGGCACTCGGGAGGGTCATCGACGCCTTCCCCGCGCACGACCCGAGCACGGAGACCAGCCACGGCGCCAGCACCCCGCGCGCCGCCCTCACCCTGCTGCGCCCGATGATCCTGCTCATCGGCGTGACCATCGCCGGCGGAGCCGTGCTCACCTTCGGACCGCAGATGGTCCGCAACCCGGCGATCGTCATCCCCGCTCTGGCCCTCATGGAGCTGATGGCAGCCCTCTTCCGCTGGTGGATCGGCGGCGTCGCGGACCGGCACGGAGCAGAGCGCTTCCTCGCTCCCTTCGTCGTGCTGACCGTGCTCGGCGTCGGCGGGATGGCCTGGGCCGTGCACGAGCAGTCCGTCGCCGTGCTGCTGCTCGGCGCCGTCCTGCTCGGCAGCGCCTACGGAGGCCTGCAAAACCTCACGCTCGTCATCTCCTTCGCCTCCGTGTCGCGTCGGCACATCGGGCTGGCCAGCTCGATCTGGAATGTCGGCTTCGACCTCGGGTCCGGTCTCGGGTCCGTCGTGGTGGGCGCGATCGCCGCCGGTCACGGCTTCCCCAAGGCGCTGGCCGTGACGGCGGTCTTCGCGATGCTGACACTGCCGCTGGCACTCGTGCGTCGGAGGCTTCGAGACGGTCGCTGAGCGACCTCCTCAGCCAGCGGGGGACGGTCGCTGAGCGACCTCCTCAGCCAGCGGGGGACGGTCGCTGAGCGACCTCCTCAGCCAGCGTGGTCGCGGAGCTGAGCGACCTCCTCAGCCAGCGTGACAACTGGGGAGTCCTCCCCCTTCGCCCGCGGGTGCTGACATGGGAAGATCGGGCCACGTCAGCACCACGAAGGGGATTCGGTCTTGAGTACAGGGGCACAGCAGTTCATGAATGCTGCCCGGCAGGTCGCGGGAGCGGCCGGCATGGGTCAGGCAGTCGACCAGGTGATGGGGCAGGCGCAGGGCGCCGGCTTCGACCTCAACGCGCGGGACTTCCCCGCCGCCCGGGGCGAAGGGGGGACCGCCGGCACCCGGATCAACACCGAGCACGTCTCCCTCGACGACGCGGCCGAGGCGCTCAGCCGCAGCCGCTACGAGATGGGGCAAAACGGCCCGGTCCACGTGATCACCCCGATGATCATGCCCAAGGGGCGCCGACTCAAGGCGATGCTGCCGGTCATCCTCCTGGTCATCATCGGCTTCGTCGGGTCGCTCTTCCTCCTCCCCTTCGGCACCAGCCTGGCCGTCTTCGGCCCGCACTACTGGATCCTCGTCCTCGCCGTCGCCGCCTTCATGTGGTGGCGCCAAGGCATGGTCATGGTGCCCGAGGGCTGCACCGCGCTGATCAGCCGATTCGGCAAGGTCGAGGCCGAGGTCGGCCCCGGTCGCGTCACCCTGTGGAACCCGTGGAAGCGGGTCTCCTACATCGTCAACACCACGCGCGAGTACCCCTTCAACGCACCGATCCGCTCGGCACCGACCAAGTCTGGCGTCCAGGCGTCGGTCGACCTCTTCCTGCAGTTCCGCATCGTCAGCGCCCGCGAGTTCGTCTTCGTGCTCGGCGCCGTGCAGGGCTTCCAGGACAAGCTCAACAACGCGATCTCCGAGACCACCCGCTCGCTCATCTACGAGCAGGAGGCCTCCGGCATCTACGACCTCGTCGGTGAGAGCACCGCCCGGCTGCTCGACCAGCTCAACGCGCAGTTCGCGCCCGCGGTCGAGCTCACGACGGCCAACATCACGCACGCCGAGCCGTCGGCGCAGGAGTACCGGATGGACCTCGCGGCACCCGAGATGATCCGGGTGGCCAAGGAGGCCTATACCTACGACTACGAGCTGGGGCTGAAGAAGGAGCAGAACGAGGGTGACCTCAACAAGGACCTCGCCTCGCTCAACGAGAACCTCTCCGGCATCCAGGCCGACATCGCGCGCTACCAGGCGCAGATGGACACCGCGCTGGAGCGGGAGACCAACCGCGCCGAGGCCGTGGCCCGTCAGCGCTTCGTCGAGTCCGAGTCGGACGCCAACGCCAACGCGGCCCTCCTCGAGGCCCAGGCCCTGGACATCCGCGCGCTGAGCGCGGCCCTGGCTCCCGAGATCCTCGACTACCGCTACCAGCAGGACATGCTGGACAAGATGCAGGGCGTGTCCGGCTCCCTCCCGCAGATCGTGCGGATCGGCGAGGAGTCCGAGGGCGTGGACTACCTGCAGATCGCCCGCCAGCTCGTCGGCGGCCAGGACGCCAAGCTCTTCACGGCAGAGGACATGGAGGCGATCCGCTCGCGTCAGGGCGACATCGCCGAGCGCATCTCGGCCCGCGAGGCCGACATCGTCGACCTGCTGCAGGCACCCGAGGAGACGGATGTCGAGATCCTGCCGGTCACCGAGCCGGAGACGGACCTCGAGGGCGAGCAGCGCCTCGACGAGATCCGTCAGTCCGTGACCGACGAGAGCGTCGCCGAGGCCCTCGGCGAGGTCCGCGGCACGAGCACCCCGCCGCCGCCGGCAATGTCACCTGAGGCACCCGAGGCACCCGAGGCACCGGAGGTCCCAGCAGCACCGGAGCCGCCAGCACCTCCGGTCGACCTGCCACCACCGCCGCCGATGACCGAGCCGATGAGCCAGACCGACCCGAGCGAGGGTGAGCGCAATGAGTGATCAGATGATGGAGCAGGCGGTCCGCGCGGTGCGCGGCCAGGGCATGAGCTCGATCAAGGAGGTCGTCTCCGGGTGGAGCGATGTCGCGCGCTACCTGCGCGGCGGCGACTCCGGCTCGCTCGTCCCGGTGGTCATCCCCAAGGACAAGCGCGGCCTGAAGTGGGCCTCGCTCATCTGGTTCGGCCTGTGGGCCCTCTTCAGCGGGGTCTTCCTCGCGGCGACCGACCACGGGGCGATGGGTGGTCTGGCGATCTTCGTCGCGATCATCTCCTTCCTGCTGTCGGCCCTGTGGTGGTGGCGCTCCTCGATCGTCGAGATCGAGGAGGGCACGGTCGGTGTGCTGACGAAGTTCGGCGCCATCTCCGGTCCCGGTCTCTCGCCCGGTCGCCACTACCTGTGGCACCCCTGGGCGCGCGTCGCCTACGTCGTCGACGTGACGACCGAGATCCCTTACACCGCACCGGTGCTCAGCTCGCCGACGCACGAGAACGTGCCGCTGAAGTCGATCGAGTTCTTCCTGCGGTTCCGCATCATCGACGCGATCCGCTTCGTCCAGACGATCGGCGCGGGCAACTTCGACCTCGTGCTGTCCAACTCGGTGCAGGACGCGATCCGTCAGCGCAGTCGCCAGGTGCGCACCGAGCAGGCCTACGACCTGCGCGGCAGCGACGTCAAGGACATGCAGGACGTCCTCAACCGTCAGCTGACCCGCTACGGCGTGCAGATCATGGGCTGCAACATCCCCGACGTGCAGCTGCCCGACCAGTACCGCGAGCACCTGGCCACGCGCGAGCGGGTCGCCAAGGAGCTCGTGGCCTACGAGAAGGAGTGGGAGCTGACGCGCAAGCGCCGCATCGACACCCTCCTGCTCGAGATCGAGCGGTCCAAGAAGGTGCGTGACGCCAAGGTCGTCGAGGTCCAGGCCTCGCTCAACAAGGCCCGCAAGGATGTCGCGCAGATGCTCGAGGAGCGCGAGACCGAGGCGCAGAAGATCCGCTACGAGATCGAGACCCGGGCCCGCACCAACCTGGTCGCGGCCCAGGGTGAGGCCAAGGCCCAGGAGCAGCTGGCCACGGCCTACCGCGACAACCGTGCGGTGCTCGGCTACGAGCTCGCCCGTCGTCGTCTCGACGTGGGCGCGACCCTCGCCGAGGACGCCCCGCGACCGGTCATCGTGCACACCGATGCCGGCGCGAGCGACAGCTCCGCTCTGTCGACGCTGCTCATGGCTCAGCTGCTGCCGCAGCTGCAGTCCGGTGGCTCCGGTCCCCGTCGCGGCTCCCGTCAGGTGGCCCAGTCCGCCGGGGACATCGACCAGGTCGCAGAGCGCGCTGCCCGCGCGCTGCGGGAGCAGACGCAGGGCTGACCCGCAGAGCACTTGGCCACGGCCGAAGGGGGACACTTCCGATCACGGGAGGGTCCCCCTTCGTCGTCTCGTCCCCCGCCGTCCCGCGTGGGTCACCTCGTCCCGCGTGGGTCACCCCGCGGCGGCCGCCCGGGCATCGAGCACCGCGAGGACCCGCTGGGCCCATCGGATGTTTTCCTCCTCGAAGGCGATCCCCCGCAGCAGCGTGAGGTACTGCCCGACGCGTGGCTCCGACACGAGGTACTCGTCCTCGGGACGCCCGGCGAGGGCGCGCTCCTGCACGAGCCGGTAGACGGCGAGCTTGGCCTCGAAGGCCTCGAGGCGCTCGACGACGTGCTCGCGGATCGCCTCGGGGTCCCCGGACTCGAGCGCCGCCACCTGGACGAGCAGCTCGTCGCGCACCGCGAGCGGCTTGGGCGAGCGCAGCGTGTGCGCCCGCAGCGCCTTGCGCCCGGCCGCGGTGAGACGGAAGACCCGCTTGTCCGGGCGCTTGGACTGGGCCACCGTGCGCGCCGTGACCAGCCCCGCCTCCTCGAGCTTGTCCAGCTCGCGGTAGAGCTGCTGGGGGCTGGCAGTCCAGTAGTTGGCCACCGAGACGTCGAAGGCCTTGGCCAGGTCGTAGCCCGACGACTCGTCATGGGCGAGAGCGGTGAGGATCGCGTCCTGGAGTGCCATGCCGCGATGTTACCTCTAGCACCTAGTCACATTGTTGAGTAGGTTGGGCGGATGTTCCGTGAAGCCATCGAACGCCATGACATGGACGCTGTCGAGGCGATGCTCGCCGACGACGTCGTCTTCCACAGCCCCGTCGCCTACACGCCCTACCCGGGCAAGCCGATCACCAACGCGATTCTGCGCGCGGTGACCGAGGTCTTCGAGGACTTCCGCTACGTGCGCCAGCTGCAGGACGGACGGGAGGAGGCCTACGTCTTCGAGGCGACGGTCGACGGCCTCGAGCTCACCGGGGTCGACCTGCTGACCCTCGACGAGGACGGCAAGATCGTCGACTTCATGGTGATGACCCGACCGCTCAGGGCGAGCCAGGCGCTGGCGGCCCGGATGGCCGAGCGCTTCCCCCAGATCCAGCAGGCAGCGGCGGACTACCCCGCTCCCTGAGGAGGTCGCTCAGCGACCGTCTCGAAGGGGCTGAGCGTCGGCCGCTTGGCCACGCGCCCGTCACCGGAGGACCGGCCCGTCAGGCGCCGCCCGAGCCACGGACCGACGTGCCGGCGGGTCCACTCGACCTCGGTGCGCACGCTGCGCCGGGGCGCCGCTCCGGTGGGCACGGCATCCCACCCCTGCGCCACGGGCACACCCAGCGCCGCGGCGCTGCCCAGCGCGAGCCGCTCGTGGCCGAGCGGTGACAGGTGCAGCCGGTCGTCGGCCCACGCGCGCGCGTCCTCGAAGATCGTCCCTGTGGTGGGCGCCGGTGGCAGCATGCCGTGCTCGTCGGCCAGGTGCTGGTAGATGCCGTTGAGCCCCAACCGTCGCCGGGCGATCAGCCGCCCGGCGGGACTGACCGCACGGATGTCCGGGATCGGCACGACGGTGACCCGGACCCCCTTCGCGGTGAAGGGCGCCACGACCTGCACGAGGGTCTCGCGCAGGACCGCGACGTCCAACCGTGGCCGCAGCAGGTCGTTCATCCCCGCGGTGAAGGTCAGCACGTCCGGCTCCAGGGCCAGGGCCGCCTCGACCTGGGTGTCGAGGACCTGCCGGGACCGCATGCCACGCACGGCGAGGTTGGCGTAGTCGACCTCGCCGTGGTGGGCGGCGAGTAGCTCGGCGAGCCGGTCCGCCCACCCACGGGGAGTGCCGTCGGGCCACGGGTCGTCGCCAACGCCCTCGGAGAGGCTGTCCCCGATGGCCACGTAGCGCAGCGCCATCAGACCTGCGCCGCGATCCGGGTGCCCTGGTCGATGGCCCGCTTGGCGTCGAGCTCGGCGGCGACGTCGGCCCCACCGATCAGGTGGACGGTCGCTCCCTTCGCGCGGAGCTCGTCGTGCAGGCCGCGGCTGGGCTCCTGGCCGGTGCACAGCACGATCGTGTCGACGGCGAGGACCTGCTGCTGCCCGTCGATGGTGACGTGCAGGCCGTCGTCATCGATCCGCTCGTAGGTCACGCCGGGCACCATCGTCACGCCGCGGGCCGCGAGCTCGCCGCGGTGGATCCAGCCGGTGGTCTTGCCCAGGCCCTTGCCGACCTTGGTCGTCTTGCGCTGCAGCAGGGTCACCTCGCGCGGCGCCGACCGGTGCGAAGGGGGCACCAGCCCACCTCGTGTCGTGTGGTCACCATCGATGCCCCAGGTCCGCTGGAAGGCCGCGATGTCCAGGCTCGCCTCGTCACCCGGGTCGGTGATGAAGGCCGCGACGTCGAAGCCGATGCCGCCGGCGCCGAGGATCGCCACGCGCCGGCCCACCTCGACTCCCCCACGCAGCACGTCGAGGTAGGTGACGACGGTGGGGTGGTCGGTGCCCGGCAGGTCGGGGACGCGCGGGGTGACGCCGGTGGCGATGGCGACCTCGTCATAGCCGGTGAGGTCGTCCGCCTCGACGCGGGCACCGAGCTTGACGTCGACGCCGGTGTCGGCGAGCTTGTGGCGGAAGTAGCGCAGCGTCTCGTCGAACTCCTCCTTGCCCGGCACCCGACGGGCCACGTCGAGCTGGCCGCCGATGTCGTCGGCTCCGTCGAAGAGGGTCACGTGGTGGCCGCGCTCGGCGGCCGTCGTCGCGAAGGCCAGGCCCGCGGGGCCGGCGCCGACGACCGCGAGACGCTTGGCCAGCCGGGTCGGGCCGATGACCAGCTCGGTCTCGTGGCAGGCGCGGGGGTTGACCAGGCAGGAGGTGATCCTGCCGCTGAAGGTGTGGTCGAGGCAGGCCTGGTTGCACCCGATGCAGGTATTGATCGTCTCCGGCTCCCCCTTCGCCGCCTTGGCCACGAGCTGCGGGTCGGCGAGGAAGGGCCGGGCCATCGAGATCATGTCGGCGTAGCCGTCGGCGAGGAGCTGCTCACCGACCTCGGGGGTGTTGATCCGGTTGGTCGCGACGAGCGGGATCGAGACCTCGCCCATCACCCGCTTGGTCACTCCCGCCCATGCGGCGCGCGGCACCTGCGTGGCGATCGTGGGGACGCGCGCCTCGTGCCAGCCGATGCCGGTGTTGATGATGTCGGCGCCTGCGGCCTCGACGGCCTTGGCGAGCTGGACGACCTCCTCGAGCGTCGAGCCCTCGGGGACGAGGTCGAGCATCGACAGCCGGTAGACGAGGACGAAGTCGTCGCCGACCGCCTCGCGGACCCGGCGCACGATCTCGAGGGGGAAGCGGATCCGGCCCTCGTAGGAGCCGCCCCAGCGGTCGGTGCGCTGGTTGGTGCGGGTGACGATGAACTCGTTGATGAGGTAGCCCTCGGAGCCCATGATCTCGACGCCGTCGTACCCGGCCTGCTGGGCCAGGAGCGCGCAGCGGACGTAGTCCTCGACGGTCTGCTCGACCTCGGCGTCGGTGAGCTCGCGGGGCACGAAGGGGTTGATCGGGGCCTGGACGGGCGACGGCGCGACGAGGTCCGGGTGGGTCGCATATCGACCGAAGTGCAGGATCTGCATGGCGATCAGGCCGCCTGCCTCGTGCACGGCCGTGGTGACGACCCGGTGGTTGTCGACGTCGGCCTGGGTCGTCATCGTGGCGCCGCCCTCGGCCGGGCGGGCCTCGAGGTTGGGCGCGATCCCGCCGGTGACGATGAGGCCGGCTCCCCCGGCGGCCCGCTCGGCGTAGAAGGCGGCCATCCGGGCGAAGCCGTCCGGCGCCTCCTCGAGGCCGACGTGCATCGACCCCATGATGACGCGGTTGCGCAGGGTGGTGGTGCCGACCGTGATCGGCTCTAGCAGGTGCGGGTAGGGCATGGACATGGTCACCGACTTCATTGGTCAACTTGTTGATTAGGTGCAGCCTAGCGCGCATCCGCGAAGGGAGGCACCCCCTTCTCCGGCAGCCGGGTGGAGGTAAACCCGCCGACGAATCATCGGCGAGCCCACGTCCACCCAGGAACCCCCCTTCGTCGGATGGATGCCGACTCGCGGGTGAATCGTCCGCGGGTATACCTCCACCCGGGAGGGTCGGCCGGCAGCGAGGGTCAGCCGCCAGCGGCGACGGCGAGCAGGGCCGAGGTCGCGGCGCTCATCCGGGCACCCTTGCGCCACACCGCTGTCAGCGGCCGGTCGAGGTCGAGGGTCGTCGGGGCGATGACCAGGTGCCCGGCCTCCACCTCGGTTGCGACGGCCCGCTCCGAGACGACGGCCGGGCCGAGTGCCGCGCGCACCGCTCCCATGAGCGCCGCTGTCGAGCCGGCCTGCAGGGCGATCGTCGGCACCTCACCGAGTGCCCGCTCGAAGGTGCTGCGGGTGCCGCTCCCCTCCTCGCGCAGCACCCACTCCGCCCGCGCCAGCACCTCAGGACGAAGGGGGGTCCGCCGCCGGGCCCACTCGTGGTCGGGGTGGACCACGACGACGAGCCGGTCGGTGCCGACGACCCGGTGGTCCAGCCCCGGCGCCCGCGCGGCGGTCTCGATGAACCCGATGTCCGCGAGCTGCGAGCGGACCATGTCGGCGACCCGGTCGCTGTTGACGACGTGCAGCTGAGGGTGGACCTCCATCTGGTCGCGCAGTGCGCCGAGCCACCGCGGCAGGATGTGCTCGGCGATCGTCAGGCTGGCTGCGATCCGCACCTCGCCGCGACGGCTGCCGGTGAGGGACGCCAGCCCCGCGCGCATCGTGTCGGCCTCGCGCAGCACCTGCCGCGCCCAGGCGATCACGGCGCGACCGTCGGTGGTGATGGTCGAGCCGCGTGGGGTCCGCTCGAGCAGCGTCAGCTGCCACCGTGCCTCGAAGGCCCGCACCCGCGCGCTCGCCGACGGCTGGCTCAGCCCACGCTCACGAGCGGCCGCGCTCAGGCTCCCGGTGTCGTCCACGGCCACGACGAGTCGCAGCGTCTCGATGTCGAGGTCGGGAGCATCAGCCATAGCGACAGACTATGACGTGTCGCTGGATCGGGGTCTACCGCAACGACCCGAACCCCGGCACGGTGGACCACGTGAACACCCCCACGCTTCCCGCGCAGTCCACCGCCGCCACCGCGCCACCGCGCGCTGGCGTGGTCGCGCGCGTCACTCCCTTCGTCCCCCCGCTGGCCGCCGCCGGTGTGGCGATGGCGCTCGCCCCCGTCGTGCCGCTGCTCAGCCCGCTCCTCCTGGCGCTGGTCGTCGGAGCGGTCGTGGCCAACTCACCGCTGATGGGCGTGCGGGCCGTGGTCGACCACGGCCCGGCGACCCGGCTGCTCCTGCGGCTCGGCGTCGCTGCCCTCGGGCTGCAGCTGCCCTTCGGCGACATCGTCGGGATCGGCCCGGTCGGGCTGGTGGTCATCGTGACGACGGTGGCGGTGACCTTCCGCACGACCCTCGCCGTCGGCCGCCGGCTGGGCCTGGACGAGGGCTTCGTCGTGCTGCTGTCGGCCGGCTTCTCGATCTGCGGAGCGGCCGCCATCGCCGGTGTCCAGGACTCGGTGCGGGCGAAGGAGAAGTTCGTCGCGCTCGCCGTCGCCATGGTGACGATCTTCGGCTCCGCGATGATCGTCCTCGTCCCGTGGCTGGCCGGGGTCATCGGCCTGACCGATCACCAGGCCGCGATCTGGGCGGGCGCGAGCATCCACGAGGTCGCCCAGGTGGCCGCCGCGGGCTCACTGATCGGCGCACCGGCCGTGGCCCTCGCGATGACCGTCAAGCTCGGCAGGGTGGCGCTGCTCGCCCCGATCTCCGCGCTCCTGGCCAAGGGCGCGAAGGGGACGACCGCGCCCCTCGTCCCGTGGTTCATCGTCGCCTTCGCCGCCGCGGTCGCGGTGCGCTCCACCGGCCTGCTGCCGGCCCCCGTGCTCGAGGGGACCAACCTCGCGACCACGCTGCTCCTGGCGGCCGGGATGTACGGGCTGGGGATGGGCATCCGCGCCCGTGACCTGTGGCCGCTGCCCGTCCAGGCGCTCACCCTGGCGACCGTCTCGACGCTCGTGGCCGGCGGGACCTCGCTCGCGCTCGTCATGACACTGGCGTGACGAGCGCAGCGCCGGCGGGGCGCGGAGGTGCCGGCACGGCTCCGGCCGTGACTCGTGAGGTGAATCAGGTTCACCTCACGAGTCACGGCCGGAGGCGCGACACAGGTCAGGTGGCGGGCACGCTCTCGGCGACCTCCACCCTTCGCGCAGTGCGTCGAGCCGCCGAGCGGGACAGGACGACCGCGACCGCGCTGATGACATAGGCCGCGCCGATGTACCACGCGAGGTGGCTCGTGCCGGCGGAGTCGCTGACGAGCCTCTGCGCGACGAGCGGAGCCAGGCCGGCGCCGAGCAGCGAGCCGAGCTGGTAGGTCAGCGAGACGCCGGAGTAGCGCGCCGTCGGCTCGAAGAGCTCGGACAGGTAGGCACCGACCGGGCCGTACATCGACGCCTGGATGAGCGGGTTGCCGACGAGGAAGGCGATCGTGATGAGCGTGGCGTTGCCGCTGTCGAAGAGCATGAACATCGGCCACACCGCGATCGCGGAGAAGACGGCGCCGCCGACCATCACCTGCTTGCGCCCTTCGCGGTCGCTCAGCGCGGCGAAGGCCGGGATGGTGAAGATGTGCACGAAGTTGCTCAGCGTCAGCATGTACAGCGCTGTCTCACGCGAGACGGCGCCGGAGTCCACGACGTACGGGACCATGAAGACCGCGAGCAGGCCCTGGATGAAGAGCGGCGCCATGACCGCGAGGCTGCCGAGCACGATCGTCGAGCGGTACTGGGTGAAGAGGACGGCGACCGGCAGGCCGGTGTGGACCTCGCCGCGCTTGCGGGCGGCCTCGAACTCGGGGCTCTCCGAGACGCGGGTGCGCATGTACAGACCCACGGCGACGACGACGGCCGACAGCAGGAAGGGGATGCGCCAGGCCCACTCGACGAAGGCCGGACCGGCCAGGCCGGAGGTCACCGCGAGGACGAGCGTGGCCATGACCGCGCCGAAGGGGGCACCGGCCATCGCGAGCGAGGCACCGAAGCCCTTGGTCCCGGACGAGGAGTGCTCGCCGGACATGAGCATCGCGCCGGCCCACTCGCCACCGACGGCCAGGCCCTGCACGAGGCGCAGCACGGCGAGCAGGATCGGAGCGGCCAGGCCGATCGAGGCGGCGGTCGGCATCAGGCCGATGACCATGGACACGATGCCCATGACGAGCAGCGTGATGACCAGCATCTTCTTGCGGCCGATCTTGTCGCCGAAGTGCCCGAAGAGCAGCCCACCGATGGGCCGGGAGACGTACCCGGTGAAGAGGGTGAGGTAGCTGAGCAGCACGCCGGTGCTGTGGTCCACCCCGGAGAAGAAGAGGTCGGGGAAGACCAGGCCGGCGGCCGCCGCGTACAGCAGGAAGTCGTAGTACTCGACGGCCGAGCCGATGAAGCTCGAGGACTGCGCACGCCGACGCTCCGCCCGGGTCGTCGTCACGATGGCCGCGGGGGTCGCAGCGGGTGTCAGATCGTCGTTGATCATGGGGCCTCCAGGTCAGGGGTACTGGGTTCATTGGCGGGGTCGCGGCGCCACGTCGCACGCCCCCGTGCCACGTGGTGGCACGTACGCTCCCTGAGGAGGTTGCGCAGCAACCGTCTCGAAGGGAGTCCCATGCCCAAGCCAGGTCAGCTCGGTGGAGCGCGCGGTCCAGCTGCTCGCGATGGTCGACCAGTTCGGCGGTGACGGTCTCGGCGTCAGCGAGCTGGCTCGGCGCACGGACATCCCCAAGTCCACGGTCTTCCGCCTGCTGCACACCCTCGAGAACAGCGGCGCCGTCGAGCGGCGCGGCGAGCACTACCGGACCGGCCCGCTCTTCGGCACCCACCTGGCCCTGCCCGACGACCCGCTCGTCGCCAAGGTGCAGACGCGACTGACCCCCTTCCTCTCCGTCCTCTACGAGCAGACGCGCGAGACCTCCCAGCTCGGGGTGCTGCGCGACGGGGAGCTGCTCTTCCTCAACAAGCTGCACGGCGTGCACCGGGCGCACTCCCCCTCACGCATCGGCGGTCGCGCGCCCGCGCACGCGACCTCGCTGGGCAAGGTGCTGATGGCCTTCGACCGGGAGAGCGCCGATCGGGTCTGTGCCTCCGAGCTCGTGGCCTTCACCGACCGGACCATCACCGACGGCGAGGCTCTGCGGGTGGAGCTGGCCAAGGTCGCGCGGACCCGGATCGGCGTGGACGACAACGAGTACGTCGAAGGGGTGAGCAGCGTCGCCGGGGTCGTCATGGACGCCGCCGGCCGGCCGGTCGCCTCGCTCGCCCTCACCGGCCCCACCACCGTCGCGAGGGCCGGGTACGAGCAGCTGCTGCTCGACGTGTGTGCCCGCGCGAGTGCGGCGATGCGCGACTGAGGGTCCCTTCGAGACGGCCGCGGGCGGCCTCCTCAGGGACCGGCGGGCCACGGCCGCGGGCGGCCTCCTCAGGGCCCCGCTCCCTGAGGAGCTTGCTTAGCAAGCGTCTCGAAGGGCGTGCCACTGCGCGGCACGGGCGATGGGCCCGGCGGCGGGGCGCTGCGACGGTGAGCGCACAGAACCCCGAAGGAGTGGTGACATGCAGACCGAAGTTGTGATCGTCGGAGCCGGCCCGACCGGCCTGGCCCTGGCCAACCTGCTGGGCCGTTACGGGCGGAGCGCGATCGTGCTCGAGTCCCGCAGCGACCTCATCGACTACCCGCGAGGGGTCGGTCTCGACGACGAGTCGATGCGCTCGATCCAGACGATGGACCTGGTCGAGGAGGTCACCCCCTTCACCATCCCCCACCACGTCATGCGCCTGGTCAACGGCAAGGGCGAGACGATGATGACCAACGCGCCCACCGGCGAACCGCTCGGCTGGCCGCGCAAGTTCGGCTTCATCCAGCCGCTCGTCGACCGCCAGCTCTACGAGGGCCTGCACCGCTTCGACGACATCGACGTGCGCTTCGGCCACACGGTCACCGCCGCCGACGACCTGGGCGACCACGTCGCCGTCACCGCGACCGTCACCGGCGCCGACGGGAGCACGCGCGAGGAGACCATCACCGCGCAGTACGTCGTCGGGTGCGAAGGGGGGTCCTCCCCCACGCGCAAGCGGATGGGCGTCGACTTCGTCGGGCACTCCCCCTCCACGCGCTGGGTCGTCATCGACGTCAACAACGACCCGCTGGGTCTGCCCAATGTCTACCTCGGCGCCGACCCCGCCCGTCCCTACGTGTCCATCGGCCTGCCGCACGGCATCCGCCGCTGGGAGTTCATGCTCTTCGACGACGAGCCGAGCGAGCAGGTGGAGGACCCCACCTTCGTCGCGGCCCTGCTCAAGGAGCACGTGCCCGACTCGTCGACGCTCGACGTCATCCGCTGTCGCGTCTTCACCCACCACGGGCGGATCGCGAGCAGCTTCCGCCAGGGCCGCGTGCTCATCGCCGGCGACGCCGCGCACCTCATGCCCGTCTGGATGGGCCAGGGGTGGAACTCCGGCATGCGCGACGCCACCAACCTGTCGTGGAAGCTCGCCAGCGTCCTCGCCGGCCAGGCCGACGACTCGATCCTCGACAGCTTCGAGGCCGAGCGGCACGAGCACGCCAAGGCGATGATCGACCTGTCGATGACCCTCGGCAATGTCATCAAGCCGACCAACCGCGTGGTCTGCGGTGCGCGCGACCTCGCCTCCCGAGCGCTCAACCTCAGCCCGCGGGTCAAGAGCTACTTCACCGACATGCGCTTCAAGCCGATGCCCTTCTACGCGAAGGGAGTGGTCGTCGCCCCGGACTCGCTGACGCCCGGTGAGCAGCCGCGCACGCGCACCTCCTCCTTCATGACCATCAAGAACGCCGTGGACAAGAAGACGCCCGTCGGCGTCCAGTTCCCCCAGCCGCGGGTCAACACCGTCGACGTCACCGGGGCGCGCCTCGACGACGTCACCGGCGAGTGGTGGACCGTCGCGGCCTGGGGCAACGACCCGGCGCGACTCTTCACCGAGGACGAGCGAGCGCAGCTGCAGCACATGGGTGCTCGCTTCGTCTCCTTCATGTCCGAGTCGCAGCGTCCGTGGGCGCAGGCCGAGTACGCCGGGTCCGGGACGCTTGTCGTCGGCGACGTCGACGGGTCGATCAAGGGTTGGTTCGACAAGCACGCCATGGGTGTCGTCTTCCTGCGGCCCGACCGCTTCGTCGGCGCGGCCTGCCTGGCGCAGGAGTCCGGCAAGGCGCTCGCTGCGCTGCGGGTGGCGATGGGCGCGACCGAGGTCGGGCTTCGAGGCTCAGCCGCGGACGGCCTCGCACCTCAGCCAGCGTTCGAGGGGGTGTCGGCATGAGCCTCTCGCTCGTCGCCATGTCGCACACCCCGCTGCTGCACCGGGTGGAGGTGGACCCGCAGGTGCGGGCCGAGGTCGACGGCGCCTTCGAGGCGGTCCGCGCCTTCGTGCGCGAGGTCGATCCCGAGCTGGTCATCACCATCGGGCCGGACCACTACAACGGCTTCTTCTACGACACGATGCCGCCCTTCTGCCTCGGGCTGGGCGCCTACGGCCTGGGTGACTACGGCACCGCGACCGGCGCGCTCGACGTGCCCGCTGGCATCGCCGAGGACCTCGCGCGCCACGTGCAGGGCGAGGACATCGACCTGACGATCTCCCGCGCGATGGGCGTCGACCACGGGGCGGTGCAGCCGCTCGAGGTGATCTTCGGCGGTCTCGACACGGTGCCCACGATCCCGCTCTTCGTCAACGGTGTGGCCGCTCCCTTCGTCCCGATGCGTCGGATCCGCGCGCTCGGCGAGTCGATCGGCCGCTGGGCCGCGGGGCGCCCCGAGCGCATCCTCGTCATCGCCTCCGGCGGGCTCAGCCATGACCCGCCCGTGCCACAGTGGGCCACCGCGACGCCCGAGGTGCGCGCCGGCCTGCTCGACGGGCGCAACCCGACGCCGCAGGCGCGCGCCGCCCGCGAGCAGCGCGTCGTCGACACCGCCCGCGACTTCGCCGCCGGCACCGCCACCATCCAGGACCTCAACCCGGAGTGGGACGCGCAGTTCATGAGCGTCTGCCGCGAAGGGAGGACCGCCGCCTTCGACGACTACGTCACCGAGGAGATGGCTGCCACCGCGGGCAACTCCTCGCACGAGGTCCGCAGCTGGGTCACCGCCTTCTCGGCGATGGCCGCCGTCGGCGACTACGCCGTCGAGCACGAGTACTACCGACCGATCCGCGAGTTCATCGCCGGCTTCGGTGTCATGACCGCACGCACCAAGGAGACGCACGCATGAGCACCACGACCACTGACAGCACCGAGCTGACCTACGAGTCCACGAGCCGCATGGTCGTGACCCGTCGTTGGGCGATCCACGTCAACGAGGCCGGCGTCGGTCACGACGAGACGATCATCCTGCTGCACGGCTCGGGCCCGGGCGCGACCGGCTGGAGCAACTTCTCCCAGAACATCCCCGCCCTCGCCGAGCACTACCGCGTGATCGCCGTCGACATGCCCGGGTGGGGCGAGTCCGACCCCGTCACCTGGCAGGAGCGCGACCACTCGACCGCCCTGCTCGACCTGATGGACGCCCTCGAGATCGACAAGGCCACCATCATCGGCAACTCGATGGGCGGCGGCACGACGCTGCGCTTCGGCTACGAGCACCCCGAGCGGGTGCATCGCCTGATCACGATGGGCTCGTCGTCGGGTGGCCCGACCCTCATGGGCCCCGCCGGCCTGACCGAGGGGCTGAAGGTCCTGCAGAAGGGCTACCGCCAGCCCTCCTTCGAGACGATGAAGGAGCTCGTGCAGGTCATGACCTTCGACTCGGCCAACGCGACCGACGAGCTCATCCAGGGCCGCGCCGACACCGTGCTCGCCCACCCCGAGCACGCGCAGAACTTCATCGACGGCACTGGCAAGAAGCCCGTCGTCGAGCTCGACCACGCCCGCCTGCGCGAGATCGCCGTGCCGACCTTGCTCTTCCACGGGCGCGACGACCGCGTCGTGCACTTCGAGCACTCGCTGCGCCTGACCTCGCTCGTGCCCAACTCGCGCCTCTACCTCATCAACGGCTGCGGCCACTGGCTGCAGACCGAGCACGCCCAGGAGTTCACCGACCAGGTGCTGCACTTCCTGCGGACGAGCTGACGCGGCAGGTCCTCCCACGGGGCTGTGCACTTGGGTGAGTCACGACCCTCCGGTCGTGACTCACCCGACGGATCATGCTGGCAGGCCGTACTCGTCGTACATCTCCGCCAGGTCGGTACGCATCGCCGCCCGGTCAGCGTCGGTCATGGTGGCACGCATCTGATCGATGATCTCGTGAGCCCTGAGCAACCTGGTCTCCGACCCGGTCCTGCGAGAAGCCTCATGTGCCATGGCGGGAACACGCTCGTTGTTGATGTTCATATCCATGACCACGCCACCTCCAATACCTACCTCGTCGCGCGCTTTGCGCCGTTGACAGCATGCACGAGCGCGGCGAGCTGCGGATTGACCGCGGCCTCGGCATCCAGCGCCTCTTCGACCTGCACCAGCTCTGCTGGCGAGAGCCGCAGCACACGTTCCTCGGCCAGGACGGCACGCGCACGCTCCAAGGACGCCCCCATGATGAAGGAGGTGAGATCTTGGCCCTGAAGCTCTGCAGCCTCCCGCAGAAGTACGAGTGAATCCTCGCTGCAGCGCACGTTGATGCGCCCGGTCTTGGTCGTCATGATGCCTCCTTGAGATCACCTAGCGTACGCACGACGTACGCACATATCAAGGCATATCCACGTTGATGGTCGCGCGTAGCTGCTTCGTCGTCAGGTACAGATGCATGGGGTTGTCCGCGAAGGGAGTGAAGCCGTGTGTGGTGTAGAAGGTGACCGCGTCGACGTCGAAGGCGTGGACGACAACCATCTCGAACCCGAGGTGTTGACTCGCTTGAGCGAACCCCATCAGCGCGTGGAGCAGGAGTTGGCGGCCGATGCCACGACGAGCGCACTTCTCGTCCACCGCCAGCCTCGCCAAGAGGACCGCAGAGATCGGGTAGCGCCGCTTCTGCGATCCGTGCAGCCTTGCTGCGTCCCCGAGCTCGAGCCGGTAGGTGGTGGTTGCGTAATAGCCCGCGACACCGTCTTGGACGTGATCGATGGCCAGGAAGGTCCGCGTGTTCCCCGACCTCTCCTGCTGGCCAGCATGGTGCTTCAGCCAGTCATCCAGCTCTGGCTTACCGCAAGAGAACGCGGATCGGTCGATGGCAGACGCGAAGGACACGATGTCGACCGGATGCATGCCTTCTTCTCGACGGTCCATCAATCTTCGCCTTCTTGATCGGCGGCCAACGCACCCGCTCCTGGCTCCATCGGTCGGATCCTCACCGTGACCTCCTTGAGCGGGACGACTGCTTCGACGATAGGTACGGACACTGACAACCCCTGGCCTCGCCCCACCCCCTTCGCGCTCTGGTCGTGGCCGTCGTCCTGTGCTGACCTACCCTCGCCAGATGAGCGAACGGGTCATCCTCGCGGTCTTCGGGGCCGTCTGCCTCCTCCTGGTCATTGGGGCCATCGCGATCATCTGGTCGTCCGTCCGGCGCTACCGGGCCGGCTCCGCCACGATCGAGGAGCAGGGGTGGCAGCGACTACCCGATGGCACCGAGGTCACGGCGGGCTGGGACGGCTGGCCCTTCCTGGACGCCATCGAGGCCGGCAAGGCCACGGACATCGTCCTCGGTGAGCACCGCGGCGCGCAGCTGATGACGCTTCGCTGGAGCCAGCGCGAGCACCGCAGCCCGGGAGACGACGGAGCCGATGCCTTCGACCGCTACAACATCGTCGCGCTGCGCACGGACGTCACCTATCCCCACCTGTCGGTGATCCGCGGCACCCAGCTGAGGAGCGACCAGCAGCATGCGGGTGCGAGCGACTTCGACACCGGCGACGAGCGCTTCGACCGCCGCTGGCAGACGCTCGGCGACGCCGACTTCGGCCGCGCGATCCTCACCCCGCAGGTCCGCGCCGTCATCGACGAGGACGATCACGCATGGGTCTTCCAGCCCGGCTGGGTCACCCGGGTGGTCCCCTTCAGCTTCTACGGCGGCGAGGACAAGGCCATCGAAGAGGTCGAGACGATGGTCGAACCCCTGCGCTCCGTGCCCGCCCACGTGTGGGAGCAGTACGGCGGCATCCCGCGCTTCCTCCAGCACGGCAGCTGACGCCGAGCGGCCCCTGTCCGGCGCGACGCGTCCCCCCTAGACTCGGCGCGCAAGGATGCAGCAGTGCACCTCGCCCGCTGCACGACAGGTGGAGGGATGAGATCAATGACGATCGACCACACGCTGGTGGGCTCGGGCCCGACCAAGGTGATCACCGTGCACGGCTGGTTCGGCGGGGAGGACGGCTGGGGCCTGCTCCCCGAGCTCATCGACACCGAGGCGTACACCGTCGCCTTCTTCGACCTGCGCGGGTACGGGCGCCGGATCGACGTCGAGGGCGACTACACGCTCGACGAGGTCGCGACCGATGTCTTCGCCCTGGCCGACGAGCTGGGTTGGAAGGAGTTCGCCCTGCTCGGTCACTCGATGGGTGGGGCGATGGTGCTGCGCACCTTCAGCGACGACCCGGAGCGGATCACCGCCGTCGTCGGGATCAGCCCGGTCCCGGCCTCTGGCGTCCCCCTCGACCCGGACTCCCAGGCGCTCTTCGACGGCGCGGCACAGGACCACGGCAACCGCCGCGCGATCATCGACTTCACCACGGGCAACCGACAGCCAGCCGGCTGGCTCGATGCGATGGTCGCCTACTCCGGCGAGCACTCGCGACCAGAGGCCGTGGCCGGCTACCTGGTGGCGTGGACGGGCGCGGACTTCGTCGCCGACCTGCCGGGGGTGCATGTGCCGATCCACGCGATCGTCGGCGAACACGACCCGGCGCTGGGCGAGGCGACAATGCGCGCCACGTGGATGGAGCAGCTCGCCGGGTGCGAGCTGACGGTCGTCCCCAACGCCGGGCACTACGCGATGTTCGAGGCGCCGGTCTCGCTCATCGGGGCGATCGACGCGACGCTGCGCGGCACGGACTGAGCTGAGCCGGGGCTGAGCCCAGCCGCGCTCAGCCGGCCAGGTCCACCTGGTCTCCGACAGGCGACATCACGGTGACCTGGGGCGGGCCCGTCACGAAGGTCTTGGTCGCCTCCCCCATGGCTGCGAACACGTCCATCGAGCCGTGCCGGCGCAGCGCGTCCTTGGAGTCGTAGGCCTCGATGAAGACGTAGTCGCCCTCGCTCTTGGCGACCCGCTGCAGGTCGTAGCGCAGGCACCCTTCGTCGGCGAGGAAGGCTGCGCGAGCTGTCGCGACGGCCGCCTCGAAGTCGTCGGTGCACTCGGGCTTGACGCTGATGGTGGCGATGACATTGATCATGTGCCCACCATAGGTGAATCCGGGCTCAGGTCGGCGTGGGGTGACCTCCACTCCCTTCGTCAGTGCTTGACTCAGGCACATGACAGCGAGCGCCACTGCCGACTGGACCGCCCCGGGACCCGAAGAGGTCGCTCCCGGGGTGCACCGCATCCCCCTTCCCCTGCCGATGGACGGGCTCAAGGCGGTCAACGTCTACGCCGTCCTCGGCGAGGAGCGGCACACCCTCATCGACGGCGGCTGGGAGATCGAGGTTGCGCAGCGGGCGCTCGACGACGCGCTGGGCGAGCTCGGGCTGGTGACGCAGGACTTCGAGCAGTGCCTCGTCACGCACCACCACCGTGACCACTTCACGATGGCGATGGGTCTGCGGCAGCGCGCCGGTCTGATCGTCGGACTGGGCGAAGGGGAGGCCCCGCAGCTGGAGGCGATCCGCAGCACCCACGGGCTGGAGGGGTCCCACACCCTGCTGGTCGCCGCGGGCGCCACCTCGGTGATCGAGGACCTGTCCCGGCTCCCCCACGAGGAGCAGGACCGGTCGCTGTGGGCCGACCCCGACCGCTGGCTCGTCGACGACGAGTCGGTGACGGCGGGGCACCGCTCGCTGCGGGTCAAGGCGACGCCGGGGCACACGAGCGGGCACGTCGTCTTCTTCGACGACGACGCCGACCTCGTCTTCGCCGGCGACCATGTCCTGCCGCACATCACGCCGTCGATCGGCTTCCAGGCCAAGCCGGAGCCGACCCCGCTCGCGGACTACCTCGACTCGCTGGCCGCGATGCTGACCGAGCGCGACCGCGTGCTGCTGCCGGCCCACGGAGCGGCCGGCGGTAGCTTGCACCGGCGGGTCGAGGAGCTGCTCGCCCACCACGAGCGTCGGTTGGCGCAGACCGAGGCGGTGGTGCGAGCGGGCGCGTCCACCGGGTTCGACGCGGCCCGCGCGCTGCGCTGGACCCGTCACGAGCGGCACCTGGACGAGCTCGACCCCTTCAACCAGATGCTCGCCACCACCGAGACGCTCGCGCACCTGCAGGTGCTCGCCGCGCAGCAGCGGGTGCGGCAGAGCGAGGTCGACGGGGTGTGGCGCTACTCGTGACGCGACCCGTCGAGTCGCCGTCCGCGCACCGCCGGACGGCCTGGATCACGCTGTTCGCCCTGCTGTCGGCGGGGTGGGCGACGAACCATTTCGCCGCGCTCCTGCCCGCCCTCGCGGACGTCTCGCACATCTCCAAGCCGGGCCTGGACGCGGCCTTCGGCCTCTACGCGCTCGGCCTGCTGCCCAGCCTGATGCTCGGCGGCGGCATCTCCGACCGCCGGGGCCGGAGACCGGTCGTCCTCACCGGGCTCGTCCTCGCGGCCACCGGCAACCTCGTGATGCTCCTCTGGCCGACGCTCACCGGGGTGGTGCTCGGCCGGCTCGTCGTCGGTCTGGGCGTGGGCATGGTGGCGAGCGCCGGGACCGCGTGGGCAGCCGACCAGGACGCGGCGAAGGGAGCCGCCCGCGCCGGCGTCGTCCTCACCAGCGGCTTCGCGATCGGCCCCGTGGCCTCCGCCCTCCTGGCGGTGTCCGCACCGGGTCGACCGGGCATCGTGCTGGCCTACGCGGTGCCGGTTGTGCTCACCGGCGTGGCAGCGCTGCTCATCATGCGGCCGCACGCCACCGCCGAGAGCACCGGCACGGCGGCCCGCCGGGACGACAACGCACGGCCCGCTCCCTTCGTCGACGAGCGGCGCATCGGCCCGGCCCTCGCTGCGGCCCTGCCCATGGGGTTGTGGGTCTTCTCGTGCGTCGTCGTCGCGGTCATCGTGCTTACCGAGCGCATCGGGGACCGGTTCAGCGGGCCGATGCTCATCGCGGTGGCCTGCGCCCTGTCGCTGGGCACCGGGATGGTCGCCCAGATCTCGACGCGCACCGTGGTCGGCTGGCGCCCCCTCGGCGTCATCGGTGCGGGGCTCGCGACTGCCGGGTTCGCCATCGCGGCCGTGGCCGGTGCGCAGATGGGGTTGGCGACCTTCGTCCTGTGCGCGCTCGTCCTCGGCTCCGCCTACGGGCTGTGCCTCGGCCAGGGTCTGCAGGACGTCGAGCGGCTCGCGCCGCGGCACGCGCGCGGACTGGTGACCGGCCTCTTCTACGTCGTGTCGTACTCGGGCTTCGCGCTGGGCTTCGTGCTCAACACCTACGTGGACAGCATCGGCTCGTCGACCCCGCTGCTCGTGCTCGCTGCGCTGGCCGCGGTGACCGCGCTCGCCCGGTCCGTGGGCGTCGCGAGGAGCGCGCAGCGCCGACCCGCGAGCTAGCGGCTCGTGCCCCGCTCCAGCACCTCGACCGCCGCGCTGGCCGCGAGCCGGTGCCAGCGACCCGGGTGGTCGAGCAGGGCGTGGCCACCGCTCACCTCCTGGTGGGTGGCGTCGCCTCCGACGGCGCGCAGCCGGTCGACGAGGTCACGTGAGCGCGTCGGGCTGCACACGGTGTCGTCCACGCCGTGGATGACGCGGACGACCTTGTCGCGCAAGTGATCCACCGGGTCGTGCTCCCCCACCCACGGGGCGAGAGCGACGCTGCCGATGACCTCGTCCTGACCCCCGCCGCGCAGCGCCGCCCAGCCGCCGCTGGAGTGACCGAGCAGCACGACGGGCAGGTCGTGCTCGGCCGCCAGACGTCGCACGATCTCACGGGTCTGCACCAGACCGGTGCCCGACGAGGCGATCCAGCCCCCGTGCCGGTTGTGCACGAGGACGGGCGCGATGCTCCCTCGGGAGACCCGCGCCACGGCGGGGGCGAAGGGGAGCATCCGCAGGTAGGAGACATCGCGGTGGCGGCGCGGCTGTGGGGTCACCGAGCGCCCGCCGTGCAGGATCAGCGCGATCGCACGTGTGCGGGGACCGACCCGGAGGCGGCCCTGGCGGACCGCTGTCATGAGGTCGTCGAGGTCTTCGCGCGTCGTCATGTCGCGAGTGTGGCACGGTGCTCGCCGGGTCACGGAGACGGTGGACGGGGTGACGCTGCAGGCCAGGATCGATCCCGCGATCGCACCGCTCGCCGGAGGGATCGTCGCTGCCTTCGCCGCGGGCGCAGCGGGTCCGCTGCGGGCCGGCGCGCAGATCCCCTCCTCGTACGCGACCTTCACGCTCGAGCTGGGCGAAGGGGGGACCCTCCTGATCACGACGCCCGACTTCTCCTCCCCGGAGAGCTATCGCAATGCGACGACCGATGACCTGACCGCCGCCCTGTGGACCCACGCGGCGCAGACCACAATGGTCCGTCAGGCCGAGCTGGAGCCGCAGCGCACGCGCGCCGGCGCGACCATCGCGATCCAGCGGGCGGCGATGGAGGCACTCGTGATGGGGACGCCCGTCCTCTGCCTGAT
Source organism: Janibacter limosus (assembly GCF_004295485.1). Lineage (NCBI taxonomy): Bacteria > Bacillati > Actinomycetota > Actinomycetes > Micrococcales > Intrasporangiaceae > Janibacter > Janibacter limosus. Next base: position 1,724,538 of record NZ_CP036164.1, read on the forward strand.
GGAGCGCATCCCGTCGGCGGACGGTGAGGAGCGGCTCGCGGACGGCACGGTCCGCTCGGGCTGGTTCATCACCTCGCCGGTCGCGCAGACCGGCGAGGAGCGCGCGATCCTCAACATCGACGCGGGCGAGCTGCAGGCCTGCGACCCGATCTTCGCCCCGTACTACGCGCTGCCGGACCACGTGCTGCTCGAGTTCGCCGGTGGCCGGCTCGCGGCCGGTCACCTGCTCGACCCCGTGCTCTTCGACGAGGCGGCCTCGCAGAGCACAGCCATGACGATGGGTGACCTCCTGGGCTCCGGGACGGTGTCGCGACCGCTCTTCACCGACGCGTAGGGTCTCGTGCGATGAAATCTCCGAAGCACCTACTCCTGCCCGGCGAGGTGGTCCAGGACACCTGGTTTGCCAACCACACCCAGCACGCCCAACGTGCGGTCGGTGGGCGCCTCTTCCTCACCAGCCACCGGCTGCTCTTCGAGCCGAACTCGATCGATGCTGCTCTCGCCGGCCAGCCGTGGGCGGCACCGCTGGGGAGCATCGACCGCGCGGTTGTCACGGGGATCGACCTGAGCCAATTCTTCGGCGGCGGTCTGCGACGGCGCCTCGTGGTCTCCTTCAAGGATGGCTCCAATGCCCTTTTCGTCGTGAACGGCGCTGCTCGCAAGGCCGCTGCCATCACCGCGGCCGCCGGCAGGTAAGCGCCGGACTGTGTCCCCGATGCCCGACGCGGGTTGTCGTCTGCGCTCAGGTCAGGCCGGGTCGTCGGGGAACTGCATCGGCAGCAGGTCCAGTGCCTCGGTGGTCAGCCGCGCGGTGCTCTCCAGCAACTCACTGACGGAGGCAGACCGCAGGAGGGCCAGCTGGTCGAGTTCGCCCAGTGGGGCGATCCCGGCCAGCTGCCAGCTCCTGGTGACGGGGTCGTCGGACAGCTCGACGTCCGCCGGCCATAGGTGGGTGCGGTACTCGCTCATCACTGTCAGGGCTCGCCGGACCGTGTGCTCGGTGCCCGCCAGGTCCGGGGTGCGCTCGTCGCTCCACTCCAGAACGGGCAGGAGCTCGACCTCGGCACGCGGGTAGGGGTCGTCGGCCAGCCACCGCACGACCTCGAAGCGCTCCTGGCCGCGTGCCAGCAGACGGACGCGGCCGTCCGCCGTCGGGCTGACCTGCTCGACCCCGGCCACGGTGCCGATCGCGAACCGTTGGTCTCCCCCACCGACCTCGACGCCCCGCTCGATGAGCACCACACCAAAGCGTCCGTCACCGCTGGCGATGTCGCGCAACATCGCCAGATAGCGCGGTTCGAAGATCTGCAGCGGCAGTGGACTACCGGGGAGCAGGGCTGACCCGAGCGGAAACATCGGCAGGACGGTCATGCGACCAACATGGCACACGCCCCCGGCTGGTCGGAGGCGAAAGGGCGCCGCAGAGTCGTCAGATCTTCGTCAGCTGCGAGACACGCCCTCGGGTCACCTTCATGACGGTTGCCGTGTCGCTCACCGAGAGACGCTCCACGTCGCGGAGTCGGCGAGCGACTTCCCGCTGATGCCGAGCGGCCTCGCGCTGGGCGGCCTCAGCAGCGCGCACTTCCGCGCGAGCGGCCGCAGCGTCTTCGAGCAGTTCCGCATCCTCGAGCTGAGGCGTGATCTCGATGTCCTCGGGTGCCACGACGGTGTCTTTGAGCGTCTCGATGTAGTCAGCGGCCTGCTGCGCGGCATCGCCCAACACGCGCACCTGGGTGACGCCGACCCCGTCGATGTGGAGCTCCCAGCCCTTGCGCCAACGCTTCGCTGTCACGGTGTACTTCACTGCAGCCACCCCTTCGGCAGGCATTCCACCCTTCGTGGAAGTACATCCATTGGCCTTGAGCGCCTTCACCACTCGGCGATCCCTCATCGGTCTCACCATAATGCGTTACCCCCTCTAGACAGTCAATGTCTATCCCGGCTAGACATTTTTGTTCGCGGGGACTCGTGACGACTGGTCGTCGATGGGTGACCTGATGGGGTCTCCTGTCGGTCGCGCGCTTCGGGGAGGATCTCGTCGTCCCAGTCGGCGATGAGTTGGAAGAGCAGGTGGACGTGCTCGCGCAGATGCTCAGGCACGAAGGGTGTGGCCAGCATGTCGATCATCGCCAGGAGGCTCTCGTCGTGAGGACGGTGAACTTCACACCGTGGACGGAGCCGTTGAGTCGATCGGCCATCCGTGTCGCGTCGTCGCGGTCTGCGGCGTGATGATCGAGGGCACAGCAGATGCGGATGCGCGGCACGCTGCAGGATGACCGGACCCACACGAAGGTGTCGAGGTACTCGACGTAGACGTCTCCATCCTCGGTCCGGTCGATCTCCGCAAGCATGGGACGCAGGGCGATACGGACGAGCTCGTTGACTTCCGCCCTGCTGGTGGGTCGGGCTCCGTCGGCGTGGACGGGGCTGGCCTGCCAAGGCTCGACGGACGGCGGCGTGAACTCATCGGACAGGCTCGTCAGCAGTGCCGGGTGGACGATGCCGAAGACGTCGCGCAGCACCCCGATGACCACCGTCGCCGGCTCATCGGGACGGCACTCGTCGTAGTACTTCCCGTAGGTCGGCTCCTGCCGCGTGGGGCACACCATCCCCCATCGCCGGATGGCCGCCTGCTGCGTGCGGTTCATCCGCCACTCGCGCGCGAGGGTCATGTTGCTCGCGACCTCGACGAGCACCTGAGGGCGCACGAAGTTCAGCTCGACGAAGGGTGTGTCCCCCTCGACGTCCTCGCTCGTCCCGTCGAGCGAGATGCGGAAGATGTTGTCACCTTCCCACTCCTCGATGACCGCGACCAGACGCTCGTGGAAGTCCCTCCACGCCGCCTCGACCTGCTCGTCGAACATGCCCAGCTCCCCTCTCTCGACCCTTGAGCAAGGCTAGGTGGGAGCACCGACAACGATCCTCTGCTCCGTTAGGTGCACGACACGCAGGTCAGGAGATGCCGGCGAGCTGTGCCATGCGGGTCAGCGCCGGCCCGGCACTCGTCCGTAGCCTGCCCAGCACCTGCTGCATGGCCGCGGACTGGGCCAGCTCCGGCGGTGTGCGGGCTGGGTTGAGCGGCACCGTGTCGGCCCACGCCTTGAGGTCAGGGTCTCTGGCGAAGGCAGCGCCAGCGCGAGCGCCGATCACCTGCATCGCGAGCCAGCCGGTCGGGGTGTCGGATTAGGGCGAAGGGGGGCACAGCCGGTTCTTCTCCGCATCGCTGGAGATCGTCGCCTCGGCATATCCCGCCAGCGCCGCGCCGAAGCACGGGAAGCCGGTCCGGATCGGTTGCAGGGTGCTGACTTCCGACTGCCAGATCGGGACCAGCGGCGGGTACCGCAGCCCGGAGGCGGCGCAGTGCGCGACGAGCGCGTCGGGGGCGACCTGCTCCGTACCCTCGGTACAAACGACGCGCCCCTGCTCGATGGCACGCACGGGACCCGCGCGATGCCAATACGTGCATTGTACACACTTTGATTGAACCAAAATTACCCATGTTTTCGCTGCACCTCGCGCACCGAATGAGCAGGGATCTGCCTGGTTGGCGCACCATCGCGATCGAAGAAGAGGTAGGTCCTCCCGTCATCGCTCTTCCGGTAGGACGCGGCCTCGATCTCGGTGATTCCACCGCCGAACGACTTCGCCTTCTGCCCCGGCGCCGCAATCGTGGTGGTCGGAGCAGTCAACAACCACGTCCTCATCCTCGGGCGCCTCGAGCGGCTCATAGCCATCCAGAGGAGCACGAGGCCGAGCCCTGCGAGGAGCAGCCGGATCCAAAGATCGTTGATGACTGGAAGTTCAGATCCGGCGACCTTGACGTCGCCGCCGACGACGGCCGCGACCAGGCAGCCCGCACCGATCGCACCCAGCGTCGTTCGCAACCCGTCGTTCATGCCTTACCTCGCTCAGTTCCGATATCGCTTGATGCGATCGTGCCATCCACGTAGCCACGTCACTTCGGCCTGGACCTCATCGACTGTCGGCGGAACGTAATTCTCCTCCGGGGCATTGTCATGGCGAGCAGCCCAGCTTGAGGTCTTGGCGTAGGCCGCTTGGTACTCGTCGTGGTCTGCCTGCGAAAACTTCGGCAAGATCTTGAGCATCGTCGGGGCCACTTGGTTGGTGCCTCGATCGACCAACTCGTTCACGATATGAAGATTGACGGCTCGCTCGAGGGTCTCTGAGAGCCGTCCGGCAACGCCGCCAATCCGCTCGGCGTACTGGTCATCGGTGAGTTCGGCGCGCTCCTTGTTGATACGGGCCAAGTCCTGTTCGAGCCCCGCGATCCGCTGCGGGATGTCCTTCACCTGCCAAGGAAGTTCGTCAGCCACTAGGCCCGGCTGAGTTCCTCCCATGCGCTGGATTGACCTAGTGGCCACCCCGATCGACTTCCTTTTCGCTTCCTTGTTGAGGGCGTGCACGAAGGTGATCTCGTGCGTGAAGACGACAACTTGCCGTTGCTCTGCCAGCTCGACCAGCCGCTGCGCGACATGCGACCGGCGTGTGGCGTCAAGGGACGACACCGGGTCGTCGAAGACCACGCCTGAAAGCGATTCGTCCAGTTCAACTTCAGTCAGGAATCCCGCAAGGCCGAGGGCCGTTTGCTCGCCCTCGCTCAATACTTCGTCGATGTCTGCATCTCGACGGGTACCTAGCAGTGAAGGCTGGTGCTCGAGTGCCGAATCGCGCCCGCGACCCGTCCTGTTGAGCGTGACACCGCGCAGCTGAAGCCGCTCGGTCTCGCGAGTGAAACGGTCACGCACTTCCTGCGTCACGTACATCTCGGTAAGCTCACCTCTCTTTGTCGTTACGGCGTTGGTGGCGGTGAGCCGTCGAACTTCCTCGATCTGCCTGCGTTGTGCGAGACGCGCGACTTCCGTTTCGATCGCTGACCGAGCTTCGGACAACGCCTTTGCGTCCTGGAGTTCCAGAACCAACTTGCTGACGCCAGCGAGTTTTCCGGCAAACGTCGACGCGTCGATAGTCGCGGCCTGATCTGTCAGCGCTTGAACTCGGTTCGCAGCCGGTTCGCTGGCTTCGTCCTTGACAATGTCCGGCGCCTGCTCGTTGTCTCCGTCGAGCCAAGCGACGGCATCTGCGGCCGCCTGGGAGGCCGCGTTCAGCCATTCGACAGTCGCGTGCACCTGCTCGTCGCCCTCTTGCAGGCGGGTGGCGGCGGCCGAGACTGCAATCGGCAGAGTCTGCAGCTTGGCGAGCTCGTCTCGGTTCCCCGCGAGGAGCGAAGCCGCTGTATCTGCGTCGCGCGAAGTCGTGTCGGTGACGAAGCTCAGGAACCTAGTCAGGCGATCGACTGCGTTATCGTCCAGCGGCTGCTGACAGAGGACGCAAACGGCCGAGGTGCCGACGTACGGGTAGTTGTGGTCGTGAAACGCCTCGGTTACGGAGTATTCGCAGGCGGCCTCCCAGAGCGCGCGCCAAGTCTCAGATCCGACGCTGGTCAGCGGTTCGGCATCGAAGGTTGTCGCCGATGCAATCCGGGCGGCCTCTCGCAGTTCGGCAGCCTTCTGGCGCTGCTCCTTGAGCTTCTGGAGAGGTTCAGCACCAAGTGCGGCGACAAGCACGTAAGCATGCTGCTGGACAACTTTCCAGTCGCGGGCGAGCGAAGAGAGTCGCGCCTTCTCCCTGTTCGGGTCGCTGCCTTCGAGTCGGTTCTTCTCGGCAAGCTCAGCGGCCAACTTCGCGTCGTGGTCGTTGGTCAGCGCGGTTGCTGCGTCGATCGATGCCTGCGTCGTTGTCACCGAGAGGCCGGATAGAAACACCTCGGCGGCAGTGCCCTGATGAAGGACTGGCAGTTGTGGACGCGCTGCCTGATTCGACCCAATTCGGCGGGTGAGCTCGGCAGAGACCGCCTCGCAGGCATCAGAAAGTTCGTCGAGAATAGTCAACGCCGAGGGTCGGTAGTTGACCTCTGACGCCGTCGTTACGTAGGCATCCCCACAGTCTTCGTCGTAGAACCTGATCCGCGACAAGTCATGACATTGATACTCTCCGAGGCGCCAGGTGACCTCAGTGGCTCCGACCACGTAGTCCAGCTTGGCTGCTTGTGGCGTGTCGCCGTCAGCGAAGACGTTTCCAAGAAGCCGGTCTGACTTGACGCGAGCAGTAACGGCCTCGCGAATGAGCCGGGCGTACCCGGACTTCCCGCTCGCGTTGTTGCCGAAGATGATCGTGAGACCTTCGCCGTCGAAACCGAGGGTTTGGCCGGAGAGAAGCGCGTTAACGCCTGCGACTTCGGATACCTGGAAAAGCCGAACGGGATCGCCTGTCGCGGTGGAGCCGGGGATGTCGGCGGCAGCAACGTCGACCGTGGCCGGGTAACTACCTGAAATCAGCTTGTCCGCGATGGCCGAGATTTCCTCGGGTGACATCAATTCGCCCCGACAGAATTTCGCGGCAGCGTCCTTCTGCCAGTCTGGTCGACCGGAGATCCAAGCCGCCAGGTCGTCGTTCAGCGTCATTACTTGCTCCCGGCGCTCAGCCCGAAGAATCGCTCGAAAAACGTGGTCAACGCCTCAACCACCGTCTGCTTCTTGTCGCCATGCCCGCCTTCAGCTGAGAACCGTGATGTCGGCGGCAGAATCTTGGTGATCGCAGTACCGCCCGTACGCAGCTGGCCGTCGCGGAAGGCCTCGTCGATGAAGGCTCGGGTCTGCTCGGGCTTGAGTTTCTGGTCGGTGATGATCGCCTCAAGCTCAGCCTCCCGCTGGGCGTCGACGTAGGCACTCCACTCGTCGTCGATTTCTCCGTTCAAGGTGACCCGATCGACGAAGTCCATGATGAGGTCCTTCTTGCTCCGCAGTGACGGGCTCGAGTCGACAGCCCGTTGGATCTCTTGGACAGCGTCCACCTCCTTGTCCGAACCGTCGCCCCAGGCTTTTCGCCACTTCTCGACCAGCATCAGGATGTAGTCGACGTTGATCTCGACCTGCTTGATCAGCTCGATCTCGAAGACGACGTCATCGTTGATCGACTCCTTCTCGGCGGCGTCGTCCTTGCGGAACTCGGCGAAGAGGTTGAGGTAGACCGACCGGTAGTCTTGACTCTGTCGTTCGGTGAGGATCTCGTTGCCTGCGAACTCGTCGAAGGAGACGAGGATGTTCTGTAATCGCAGGATCGCGCCGAACAGAGCGATGAACTCCTTCTGCGCGGCCTCCCCCACGATCGGCTCGCCGAGCGGGAACTTGACGAGCAACTCGTTCGCACGATCCGAGTACTCGGCGTAGTAGTCACCGTATGGCTTGAGGATGACAACGCCCTTGGCGTCCTTGTTGCCGAACAGCGCCATTGCGTCGTTGGTCTCCTCCTCCAGGTCACGGAAGGAGACGATGTTGCCGTAGGTCTTGACCGAGTTCAGGATGCGGTTCGTACGCGAGTAGGCCTGGATCAGGCCGTGGGCGCGAAGGTTCTTGTCCACGAACAGGGTGTTCATGGTTGTGGCGTCGAAGCCGGTCAGGAACATGTTGACTACGATCACCATGTCGATCTCGCGGTTCTTCATCCGCTGGGACAAGTCCTTGTAGTAGTTCTGGAACTTGTCGGCACTGGTGTCGTAGCTGGTGCCGAAGTACCCGTTGTAGTCCTTGATCGCCTCTTCGAGGAACGAGCGAGCATCGCCTCCGAGGCCCTCGGTGTCGAAGGCTTCGTCGTCGAGGATGCCGTCGTCGGAGGCTTCGTTGGCACCGTAGGAGAAGATGATGCCGATCTTGAGGCGGCGGTCAGAAGGTAGTCCGGTCTGTTGCTTCTTGAACTCCAGGTAGTAGCGCTGGGCGGCGTCGATGGAGGCAGTGGCGAACAGTGCGTTGAAGCCGCGTACGCGTCGCCGCTCTCTCAGCTCTTCGGCCTTGCGTCGGCTCTTGACGACATCGCCGACGTTGGTGACCACGGCGTGGGAGTAGCTCGATGATCGGCGGGTCTTCTGGTCGAAGTGCTCCAGGATGTACTTGACGATCTCTGCGAGTCGCCGCTGGTCAAGCAGTGCCTTCTCGGAATCGATGGCCGAGACCTGCTTGTCGTCCGGGGCGCCAACCTTGACGGTGTTGATGTAGTCGATCCGGAACGGTAGGACGTTCTTGTCGGTGATGGCGTCGACGATCGTGTAGGTGTGCAGCTTGTCCCCGAAGGCTTGCTCAGTGGTCTTGAGCTTCGGGTTGCCGCCGCTGCTGGCGTTGGCCGAGAAGATCGGGGTCCCGGTGAACCCGAACAGGTTGTAGCGCTTGAACGCCCGGGTGATGTCGGTGTGCATATCCCCGAACTGCGAGCGGTGGCACTCGTCGAAGATGATCACGGCGTGGCCGGAGAAGACCTCGTGGCCCTTGTTGGCCTTGGTGAAGGTCGAGAGTTTCTGGATCGTGGTGATGATGATCCGCGCATTCGGGTCTTCGAGCTGGCGCTTGAGCACCGAAGTTGAGGCGTTGGAGTTGGCTGCCCCCTTCTCGAAGCGGTCGTACTCGCGCATGGTCTGGTAGTCCAGATCCTTGCGGTCGACCACGAAGAGCACCTTGTCGACCGACGCCAACTTCGACGCCAGCTGGGCCGTCTTGAACGAGGTCAGTGTCTTACCCGAGCCCGTGGTGTGCCAGACGTGGCCGCCAGCCTCCACCGAGCCGAGGGTCTTGTAGTTGGTGGCGATGTCGATCTTCTGCAGGATCCGCTCAGTCGCGACGATCTGGTACGGCCGCATCACCAGCAGTAGCCGGTCAGCCGTCAGCACGCAGTACTTGGTCAGGACATTGAGGAACGAGTGCTTGGCGAAGAAGGTCTTGACGAACGCTGTCAGGTCGGTGATTGGCTTGTTCTGCGCGTCCGCCCACCACGAGGTGAACTCGAAGCTGTTCGAGGTCTGGCGGCCTCGCTTGCTTCCTCGTACGCTGCTCTCCTTGACGACGGCGCTCCGCGTGCTGTTGGAGTAGTACTTGGTTAGCGTGCCGTTGCTGATGACGAAGAGCTGGACGTATTCGAAGAGGCCCGAGCCGGCCCAGAAGCTGTCTCGCTGGTACCGGCTGATCTGGTTGAACGCCTCGCGCAGGTCGACACCTCGACGCTTGAGCTCGATGTGCACCATCGGGAGGCCGTTGACCAGCACGGTGACGTCGTAGCGGTTGGCGTAGTTCGCGCCACCCTCGCCCTGACCGACCTCGTATTGGTTGATGACCTGGAGCCGGTTGTTGTGGATGTTGACCTTGTCGAGCAGCCGGACGTTTTTGGTCGACCCGTCGTCGCGGGTCAACAACTGGATGTGGTCTTCCTGGATGCGAACGGTCTTCTCGACGATGCCGTCGCTCTTGCCGGCGATTTTCTCATTGAAGAATTGCTTCCATTCGGCGTCACTGAACGTGATGTCGTTGAGCGCCTCCAACTGGGTGCGCAGGTTGGCAGCGATCTGACCTTCGGAGGTGATCGGGAGGTACTCGTACGCCTGCGACTCCAGGAGGCGAATCATCTCGCGCTCGAGGTCGGCCTCCGACTGGTACGAGGCCGACTGATTCGGATCGGGCGTGTGCTCAGCTACAACGGTGCTGTCGGCCGAGACGGCGATCGGATCGTACTTGCTTGGAGGGCCGTCGCTCATGCCGTGACCGCCCATCTGAACGTCTTCAGGAACTCCTGAAACTCACCCCTCAAAGCATCCTTGTATTCCACTGCCACCTCGGAAGAATCCAGATCCGCGAACCGATCATGGCTGTAGAGGTTGAGAACCTTCGTCAACAGAGCCGCGTCAGGACCGGTTAGCAGATCACCCCAACCTCCCGTATGCCCGAGAAAGTTGGCCGTCTTCTCAAGAAGAGCTCGGAACTGATTGAAGTGCCCCCGTTGAACCGAGTTCTCCAAAATCGCCTGCTGGATATCGTTAATGACCCCAAGGTGATAACTGAAAGGCGTGTCCTTCGACTGTTTACGGAGTGTCCATCCGGCGACTGGTTCTCGCGCAAGAACATACGCGTGGTCATTTTTCCGACGGAGGGAATTGAACAGAACGTTGAAGAAGAGTGCGTGATGGGTCGTGACCAGGAATCTCAGGTCTAGATCTGCGGCACGCTTGATAAGACCAGCCAAGGCGAGCGCAACAGAAACGATACGCACGTCATCCATGGACGACACTGGATCATCAATCACGGCGAGTGTTAGCCCATCGTAATCCGTCGTTGAGCGCAGATCTTCGTTATCAGCAAGGGTTTCTATCGCCTCGCTCAGCACGGAGTAGTAAACACACCATACAAATATGCTTTCCTCTGCCCGCGATATTTTGATGCCGTCGGTCGTGCTGTCATCCCCGGCATAAACACCAAAGACAACTTCGCCGCGAGCGAAGTCGATCAGAGGCTCGATCTTGCCATCGGTGAAACCTTTGAAGTTGTGGATTATCGCCCCATCGAGACCCTGGGTCTCGATAGTCTTCAGTAGTTCTGCTTCGAGATTCATCTTGAGCACTACTCGCTCGTTGTCCCAGCTGAAAACATCCTCGACATACGAGTTGTAGAGGACCACCCCGTCGGGATCACGGTCTTTCATCTGTTGAGCCAACCGCGTCTTACCAATCGTGTTTGGCGCATAGATTAGAGTGCTAAGAGAACCGGATGCGCCCGTCGACAGGTAATCACACAGGCTGTCGATTGTCTCGTGATGCTCCATTGTCTATTTAGCCTCCTCGAACGTCAGGAGACGGTCACGGTAATGCTCGTACTGCCTACGGCGAGCGGACAGTTCGGCCGGGAGTCCGACACTGAGATCGTTGACCAGCATGTCGAAGTTGTCGAGCACCCCGGCAGCCTCTTGCTGAAGGTCGAGACTCGGAAGGGGCACCTCGATCCTAGAAAAGGACGTCTTGTTGATTAGCGGCATCGTCCCGCCGCCTTGCTCCCCCTGCGTCCTGAGCGCCTGACGCATCTCCGTCAGGACATGGAACATGTAGCCGACATGGAAGTCGATGGTGGGAATGATGGCGTTGATCTGCTGGTTCGTGATGCAGTCGTTCGCATTGATCACCGTCTTTCCCATGTCGGCGCCAATACAAGTCACCAGCAAGGAACCCGCTGGGACGCGCGCCTTCGCCATTGCGGCGAAGCCCGCCGCCGACAGCTGGCGCGCCGTACCAGAGACGTGCTTCATACCATTCTTGATGTCTGAAGGCGTTACGAAGTCCAACTCGGTACCCCAGGCAGAGGAGTCAGACGACTTGGGAGTCCTACCGGTCACGATTCGACCAAGGTCAGCAAGTGTTACCTGCGCGGCACCACTGGCCGCATCCGAGAGGATCTTGGTCCGATAGTGCTCGTACTGGCGTCGACGAGCCTCCAGCTCCGCCTCCAGCTCCGCCTCCAGCTGGGTGAACCGATCCAAAACTCTCACGATTTCTCGCTGCACTTCGAGAGGCGGGACGGGGATTTGGATCTTCGCAAGGTTTGCACCTGATACGCGCCGAACCTTGGTTCCCGACACGTAGCGACGCTTCTGACTTTGGAACTGCTCGCTTTGGAAGAAGTACGCAACATACTTTGGTTCGAAAGTGTGACGATATATGTAGGCATCACCGCTCAGCACGACGCTCGACTCACCCACCCACGCGGTCGCCTTAGCGACTGCCTCGTCATCTTCGCTCGTCGTAGCAATGAGAAGATCGCCGGGCTTTGCATATCTCAACTTGGCTGCGACGCTCTCAGACGTGAATGATTTCGTCTCCGTCGCCCAAACACCATAGTGGGTGTGGATCTGACCGTAGTGGACAGCCGGGACACCCTCACCTACGAGGTCCTTCTTCTGAAGACCATTACCCCGGATGAACTCGCCAACTTCGCCAAGGGTTCTGAACGGAACTCGACCTGGGGACGGTTTGGCGAGCAACGCCTCCAACTTGCTCACTTCGAAGCCTCCAGATCGGCGACAATTGAGTCAATGGACGTCCGCAGCTCCGATTGTTGCGCGACGATTCTCGCGATCTCCGCGTTGAGTTCAGTGATGTCGACAACTTCACGGGTGTCTTCAAGCTCGACGTAGGACGAGACGGCGATGTTGTAATCGTTGTTGGCGATATCCTCGGCCGGTACCAGTCTGGTGACGTGATCCGTATCTTCGCGCAGGGTGAACGCGTCGAGGATCGCGTCTTGATGTTCGGGCAGCATCTTATTCTTGTTACCGGCGCGCTTAAACCTTGCCGAGGCGTCGATGAACAGCACCGAGTTATCACTCTTGGATTTCTTCAAGACAATTATGCAGGTGCCAATGGTGGTACCGAAAAACAGATCCGGAGGGAGCTGGATGACGGCGTCGACGTAATTGTTATCGATCAGGTACTTGCGGATCTTCTGCTCTGCTCCCCCGCGATACAGCACCCCAGGGAACTCGACGATCGCTGCGGTGCCATCGACCGCGAGCCAGTGGAGCATGTGCATCGTGAACGCCAGGTCGGCCTTCGACTTCGGTGCCAGCACTCCAGCCGGAGCGAAGCGTGGGTCGTTGATCAGTAGCGGGTTGGCGTCACCGTCCCACTTGATCGAGTACGGGGGGTTGGAGACGATCGCTTCAAACGGCTCGTCGTCCCAGTGCGCCGGGTCAGTGAGCGTGTCCCCGTGGGCGAGGTCAAACTTTTCGTAGTTGATGTCGTGCAGGAACATGTTGATCCGCGCGAGGTTGTACGTGGTCAGGTTGATCTCCTGACCGAAGAAGCCCTGACGGACGTTCTCCTTGCCGAGCACCTTCGCGAACTTCAACAGCAGGGACCCAGATCCGGCAGCCGGGTCATAGACCTTGTTGACCTGCGTCTTGCCCACCAAGGTGATCCGGGCGAGCAGCTCGGAGACTTCCTGCGGCGTGTAGTACTCGCCGCCAGACTTGCCAGCCTGGGACGCGTACATCTGCATGAGGTACTCGTAGGCATCGCCGAACAGGTCGATCGAGCTATCCCCGAAATTGCCCAGCGGCAAGTCGCCGATGGCTTCCAGCAGCTTGACCAGCTTCACGTTGCGCTTGGCCACGGTGTTGCCGAGCTTCGAACTGTTCACATCGAGGTCATCGAAGAGGCCCTTCAGGTCGTCCTCGCTGTCGGAGCCAACGGCCGACCCCTCGATGTCCTTGAAGATGCCCTCAAGAGTCTCGTTGAGGTTGGGGTCGTTGGCAGCGCGGTTGCGCACGTTCTCGAACAACTCGGACGGCAGGATGAAGAAGCCCTTCTCCGCCACGGTGTCCTTGCGGCCGAACTCAGCGTCGGAGTCGGACAGCCTGGCGTAGTCAAAGTCAGCGTCGCCCGCAGCTCGCTCGAGACCGTTGAGGTACACAGTTAGGTTCTCGGAGATGAAGCGGTAGAACAGCATCCCGAGCACGTAAGACTTGAAGTCCCAACCATCGACGCTGCCCCGCAGATCATTGGCGATCCGCCAAATCGTCTTGTGAAGCTCAGCGCGCTGAGCCTCCTGGGCTCGGTCCGCCATCAGGCCAAGCCTCCGGTGAGAACGTCGCGCTGCATCGGTCGGTGGTGGCTGTAGGTCATTCTGCCCCTCATTCTAACAGAGTCTCGAACATGTGTACGATAAATCAAGTCCGCGACCAGGCAGTCGATTGACTCCGACGCAACCACCGGGACGCGCTGGGCTCATCCTGTCAGTCGACACCGACAGGCAGTGGGACTGGCCCCAGCCCCTCGCCTGTGTCCAGTGGCCAGGCGACCAATGGGTCGCAGCGGTCGACGCGTGCGCGTGTCAATTTCACACGATCCTAAATCGATTGACCTCACCTCGGTTACATGCGCCCTTTCAATTCGCTCGTTCCCCTCAAATCAGGATTGCTGTTGAGTCTCCTCATCAACCGTCATCAACGATGGGCGAAATCAACAGCTTGATGCCTCACTCCCCAGTTGGATTCACTCCTTGTCGATGGCATGCGGCTCACAGATCACCATTCCGGTGGCCGGCTGCACCACACCGAGGAGGTAGGCCATGACTGGCCACCCTCAGCCACGGGCACCACCGGCGGCCAGCACCTCAGGACTCTGGCCGTCAGGATCAGCGACGATCTGCGCGCTCAGCTGCACAACGAAGGAGATCCGTCTGGCCATCGAGTACTGGATCGCGAAGTCCAAGAGCGATCCCAACCGGCTCAAGAAGGGCGAGGCAGTCCGAGCCGACATCGAGCGAGATGCCGAGACGCTCGCAACGCCATCGCTGCGATCTTCAACAGCGGGAGCGGCCCAAGGACGAGGCATAGCTCTCCAGCCAGTCGGTCTACCGATACGAGCAAGAGCTCTCAGTCATGCGGGCTCGCGAGGTCATGAGGTCCACTGCTTCCGGGGGTCGGCCGGCCGCACCGAAAGGCCCACCCAGCCCGTGACGCGTTGCACCAATCGAGCGCCCGAGCACGCAGTGCCTACTCCGAGCCCACCGTCGTCGCGTATGCCTGTCGAAGCTGGGCTTGCGCGGCGACAAGCCAGTCCACCGCCTCCTCCCATCGGCTTCGGTCATCGACGGAAGCGAAGTCCGATGTCAACACGACCCTCGCTGCCTTGTGCCCGTCCATCGGATCCCACGCTGGCACTGAGTCCAATTCAGTCTCGACGGTCTCTCTTCGGGCGAGCAACGCCTCGTAACGCTCGGTGTTCTCGGACGCCTCCGGAGAGTTGAAATACAGCTGGACCGCTAGGCCCGCTCGGTACCAACACGTGGAGACGACCACACCGGGGATACCCAGCGACGTGTCGATCCACGCGCCGCTCGACGTGGTGCCACGGGTCCAGGTCGGATGCTCTGAGCGCATCCGCTCCAGGGCCAGCTCCCAGAACCCGCGGTACAGCGCAGCCTTGGAATCGCTGTCTCCGCGCTTCGTGCCGCCCAAGAACTCCTGACGAACGTCCCGTAGGCGGCGGCCGTCAGCGATGGACCAGAAGTACCAACCGTTCGTTGTTCGTCCGCGCAGGTGCTTGGCGGCCCCGGAGGGGCTGTCGAAGGTTTTGCCGTCAAGGTGGATCCGCCGGTCCTCGCCCAACGTGGCTTCCCGGCCGACGAAGTCTCGATGAGTCGCGGTGAGCGTATCGCCGACGTGGAGCAAGCCCCCTTCGACCAGGTGCTTGAGCTGGACCCAGTCGCCCGCCTTCACTTGCGGATCCACCACCTTGCCGACGTGGCCATCGGGTACCGACCACACCCTCAGCAGGACGTCGATCAGCTCACCCGTCCGCGCGTCGATGCTCGACTCGTCCCAGTCGGAGTGCTCGGCACGATCGACGAGGCGGGCGGTGATCTTCATCGTGTTGTGCTTCAGCAGCGCCGTCCGCTTACTCCCCCATGGGCCATTGGAGACCTTCGAGTTCAATGCCGTGGTGAGCAGCGTCAGGTTGCCGAGACGATGCACACGCTCCTGACGTTCCATCTCCTGCTCGGGGCTGCCAACGGGCCACGAGTCCTGCCACTTCTGGGGCAGAACGTGCTCGATCGGATAGGCGATTCGCTCGACCTGCGGCTGCCCGGTCTCGGCGCGGTATTCGTTCTCGACGGCCTCGAGGAAGGTGCGCAGGCGTGCTCGCGGGAAACGCCGGTAGGCCGGCTCTGTCGACAGCGCCTGTCGGATCTCATCGTCTCCGGGCCAGTACGTACTCGACACGTTGAGGCGGGCGAGGTGCGAGATCACCCGCGTCGCCAACTCATTGGACGGCGCGCTGTCGTTGGCCTGGATGATGTCCGCGATGATGCGGCCCAGATCGGAGCTCGTCATACGGAGGAACTGGCGCCGCACGATCCAGCTCTCCGCAGCCGAGACCACCTGGTCGATGACGTCCTGAGGCACCTTGCGCGCGGGTGCGTGCAACCAGATCAACAACGGTTTGAGCAGCTCGATGCCGCCAGCCTGCATGCGATACATCGACAACTCAACAACGCTCAGGGAGCCGCTCGGCCTGGCCGCCGCCTCCGTCCATGCCTGGTATTGGTCGGCCTGCTGCTTGAGGAGGGGCAACAGATCGGCCATATTTTGATCCGAGGACTGCTCCACGAAGGACTTGAACCTCGTGAACGTCGACTGCGGACTGATCTCCTCACCGGCCTGCGCCGTGAGCCACTGGTTGAGGAAGAGGGAGCTACGACTGACGAGGTAACGCCCGACGCTGACCTCCTTGGTCCAGAATTTCTTCTCGAAGGGCCAGTCCTCCTTGTAGACCCGCTGGGCGTCGCCCCCTTCGGCCTCGACCCGCTGGAAGACAAAGTTGCGGACCAGGTCGGCGGCCGTCAACGGAGTCCCGCGCGCGTTGAGCGTCTCGAAGATCTCCTGCGAGTCCTCTGACGCGAGCAGCTCGATCGTCACCAAGGTCAGGCCATCCATGAGGACCTGGGTAAGGGCCTCGGCCCGCTGCTCGAAGTCTTCGGTGCCGACATCGCCGAGCCACTGCTCGACCACCGAGATGAAGTAGTGGTGGGCTTGAGCGACCCGGCTCTCTGCGTGGTCGAGCGAGGGGTGGTCAATGGGTGCCTCAGCGGTCATCACTTCGTCGAAGGCCGGGCAGTCGTCGTTGAGGTGACGAAGCTTGAGCAGGCTCGAGCCCTCGGGCATGAAGTCGGCCGAGTTGTGCGTCAGCGACTGGAGCTGGTTGGCCAGCCGCGTGAGTCCCGCCTGGGCCATCAGCGAGTGCGTAGCATCCATGAGCAGCTGCAGCGTGGTCAGGCGCTGCTGTCCGTCCACCACGGTCCACGTTGTCACGCGGTTGCCTCGCGGAGGCTGGCCCTGCATAACCACTGCACCGAGGAAGTGTTGAGGCGCGAGGTGTGGCTGGGCGATCCGCAGCTCAGTGACGCGCTGGATGTCCTTCCACAGGGGCTCCCACTGCTCGTCTTGCTTCCAGACGTAGGACCGCTGGAAGAGCGGGATCACGAAGTGCTGCGGCAGGGTGAGCAGCTCAAGAGGAGTGCGCTTGTAGGTGTCCACGAGCGGCAGTCTGCCCCGTTCATGAGGGCAGCGGTGAGTCATGACGCGAGAATCGGACTCGATGTCACATCGCTGTCCTATTCTCCAGACATGGCCGAAAGCGATGCAGCCGTTGAACCCGCGGTGCCCCTGAAAATGCTGGACCGCGCACTCGAAGCAAGCGCGCCCTTGGTCGATCGACACATCGAGCGCATTCGCAAGAACCGCCCCGACGCAACGCCCGCGCACGTCGTGAAAAGGCTCAATGGAGAGTTTCGAGCTGCCACGGTCTCTGCTGGCGCAGGTGTGGGTGCGGCCGCTGCCGCTCCGGGAGTCGGCACCGCTGCTGCCCTCGGTATCTCCGGCCTGGAAGCGATCAGCTTCATGCAGGCCAGCGCCCTCTACGTTCTTGCGCGAGCTCACGTGCAGGGACTCCCCATCGCCGACGTCGAACGACGCCGGACGCTCGTGATGGCAGTGATGCTCGGGGACGCCGCGACCCGCGGATTGCCCCGAGTCGCAGAGAGAACTGGAAAGCACTGGGGCAAGTACCTCGTCAAGCAGGTCCCACGCGGCCAACTACAGCAGATCAACAAAGTCCTCGGCCGAAACTTTGTCACCCTCTATGGCAGACGACAGGGCATCATCGTGCTCGGCCGTGTTGCACCCTTTGGGATCGGCGCAGCCATCGGTGCAGCCGCTAATGGAGCCACGTCTCAAGGCGTAATCTCCGCAGCAAACAAGGCCTTCGGCAAACCACCGCTGTCGTGGTTTGACGAACCCGACGAAGAAGGCGAGTCGGCATAACTGGCCGTCCCGGGCCAGAGTCATGAACGCTCGGCCACCCCAGACAGGTCCTAGCGCAACTTAGAAGAGGATTCATGTCGAACACTCCCGACGTTTCCGACCGTGATCGTCGCGCTGCGGCTCTGGCCTCGCACTTGGCGAAGGGCGTCCGCGACGGAGACGTCGCAGCCGCCGATGCCCTGCGAGTGCTGCGCCACGAGTTGCGCCGCAGGAACACCAACAGCAAGCTCCGCATCGAACGACGATCCAAGGCCGCCCAACAAGTCATCGACGACTATGCGTCGCGAGGTGAGAGCCCGCCCAAGAACGGGTCTCCTGACGCCCTGCATGCGGACCACTGCCACGAGATCAACACCGAGACCTTGCAACAGTTCGTGAGCCCAGAGCAGTGGATCGTCGAACTGGACAGGCTTCGTGAAGTTGTGTGCGTGACCGCCGCCGAGAACTACCGTCTGATGTCGGCGGAGAAGTCCGGCCTGTGGGGCCACGAGAAATACGAGCGGGCCGGTATCGAGTTCGTCTCGGGGAACTGATTCAAGTCCGAAACCGCTAGCGTGACGCCATGGAAGCCATCGCAGTGGGCCAGATCACCATTTCCACCGAGGTTGCGAAGCAATGGATTCACGATTACACCGCCCCTGAGAAGTTGGCGAGCAAGAAGCCATACGCCTACCCGGGATACGACACGCTCGACACCGGGAGCGGTAATAGTGAGCTCAACGATGGTGATTTGCTCGCTCCCATCCTGCTCAACGCCCCTCCGTCGGTAAGTGCCTTCTCCGATTTCAGGCCATGAGGAACTCATTGCAGGGGGTGCTCAGCACCTATATTGATGCGCCGCTGGTCACTCTCGACGATGAAATTTTGACCGCCAAGGTCCACTCGTTGTACCAAGTACTCGATGACGACCGGAGCAAGCACGGCGCACGAGGGCAAAGTGGCACGGTCCTGTCCAAGATCCTCCACCGCAAGCACCCGAAGTCACTCCCGCTCCATGACAAGTGGGTCCGGCGCTGCTACCTCGGAAGCGATGGTGTTCCTACTGACAAGACTCGCCCGTGGGCTGAGTATGGACTGCTTCGGTGATGTCGGACAGTGGGCCCTCTTAAGATGAGGGTTCTACCGGAAAGTGAGATCGTGGACATGACTGCTTCACGCAGACGGTTTAGCCAAGAATTCAAGGACGAGTTGTGCCAAGAAGTCATCGCGACTTCCAAGTCGATCAAGGAGGTAGCGACCTCCTATGGCGTCGGTCCCGAGACGCTGCGGAACTGGCTGAACAAGTATCGGGACGCGCACGGTGATGCAGAGACTGAGTTGACAGTTTCCGAACGAGCACGCCTCAAAGAGCTGGAACGCGAGAACTCCGAGCTCAAGGCGGAGACTGCATTCCTGAAAAAAGCAACGGCTTACTTCGCGAGGGAGCAGCGATAGTGAGCAAGTACGAGTACATCGACTCCTGCAAGAATGACCCCGACCAGAACAACCCCGTCTACAAGATGTGCGCGTGGCTGGCGGTCTCGACATCAGGCTTCTACCACTGGTTGAGCCGTCCGACCTCGGCCACCGCGTCCCGTCGCGCGGCGCTGACCGCCCGCGTGCAGCACTTCTTCGCCGCATCGGATGGGACCTACGGGTACCGCCGCATCCATGCCGACCTGGCTGACGAGCACACCGAGTGCTCGCCTGAGCTGGTGCGTCAGATCATGCGCGACGAAGGCCTGGTCGCCTGCCAGCCCCGTCCGTTCCGGGTCACCACCGAAGCCGACGCCCACGCCGCGGCGAGCATGCCTGACCTGCTCGAGCGAGACTTCACCGCCGAGCGTCCCGGGATGAAGTTCGTCGGTGACATCACCTACATCCACACGTGGGCCGGCTTTGTCTACCTGGCGACGGTCATCGACTGCTACTCCAAGAAAGTGGTGGGCTGGTCGATCGCTGACCACATGCGCACCGAGCTCGTCGAAGACGCGTTGAAGAATGCGGCTGCAACGACATTCATCGAGCCCAAGGCGATCTTTCATTCCGACCGCGGCAGCGTCTACACCTCGGCCGATTACCGCAAGCTCGTGACGTCTTTGGGCATGCGCTCGTCGATGGGTAGAACCGGTATTTGTTGGGATAACGCAATGGCAGAATCGTTCTTCGCGGCGTTGAAGAACGAACGTGTCTACCGGACCGTCTACGCCACCAAGAAGCAGGCGCGACGGGATGTCATCTCCTACATCGAGGGCTTCTACAACGCCCGCAGGCGGCATTCATCGCTGGATTACCGGTGCCCGAATGACGTGCACTACAGTTACACCCAGTCGGTCACGGCAGCATAGGAATCAATCAATTCCACTGTCCGAAATCGACGCGGCAGACCAGTACATGGTGCTCATCACGCGGGCCATGAAGAGCGACCTGACGAGACAGCAGGACGAGATCATCACCCTGAGGAACGCCGTTCAAGGTTCCACCCAACTGACGGACCTGCGGCTCCTCGACATCCTCGCCTGGACCAGCAGGGGAAAGAGCCCCTTGGCCTGACCGGGCGAACCTTGTCGGTGGGCTTTCATATCGTGACGCCATGGAGCTCGGAGTTGAAGCCATAGGCCGCGTCGTCTCACGCCTGCTCGGCAAGACCAACGCGCCGGTCGATCGGAACATGGTCATCCCCACCAGCCTGCATGACCTCGACTCGCTACTCGCCGGGGGTCTGCGCACCGGGCAGACCACCGTGGTCGCTGCCCGCAGCGGGGATGGCGCGTCCACCTTCGCCCTTGGCGTCGCACGCTCGGCGGCCCTCCACCACCAACTACCGACGGTGGTCATCGCGCCCGGCGCCCCCGAGTCGGAGGTCGTCATGCGGCTGATCTCGGCAGAGACCCACATCCCGCTACAGCGGCTGCGTAGAGGTGACTTCGACGACAGCGAGGCCCAGCGCCTGCGCGAGTGGGAGGAGCGCATCACCTCGAAGCATCTGTCCGTCAGGGCCGCCAAGCCCCCGGCAGGCACCCTCGTCGACTCCGTCGTCGCCGTGATGCACGAGGACGATGTCAGGGTCGTCATTGTCGACAGCATCGCGACCATCGGTGCATCCGCCCGCGAGGACGTCGCGTCCATGGCCGCGTGGGCGCGCGAGCACCATCTCGCGCTCGTGCTTGTCACCGGAGCTCTGCAACCGACCACTGGCGAGGGGGGCCCGCCCCAACTGACCGAACTGCGCGATTACGACGCCGTCGTCGACCTCGTCGACGCGGTGCTGATGCTCGAGCAGGCCGACCCACCACAGGCGATCATCCACGTCGTCAAGCACCGCTACGGACCGACCGGCAGCGTCCACGTCGCGCACATCGCGCACTGCTGCTCCTACGCCAACCTGCCGTGAATCCCCTTCCATCCCTCCCTGGCGGCGTTCGCCCTCAGCGGCTGAGCCAGTCGGTGAGGGCATCAGCCGGATCCCCTTCCCCGTTCTCGGTCGTGTGCACGAGCAAACCGTGTCTGGACCACACTCACCCGAGACGTCCCCTCCCTTCGCTCCTATCTCGTCGACGTCGTGATCCCGGCTCTCGGCTGAGCTCGAACAGGGTCGGCACACACCGATCACACCTACATGCGCCGTACGCTGATGAGATGGCCACCAAGCCCCGCCGATGGGAGACCCGCGTCTCGTCCGAGACCGACGAGCAGGTAGCTCGCGGCGACGTAACGCTGATGGACCTGGCCCTCTTCGATGCCCTCGTCGAGTCCCTGGAGACGCCGGACCCCGCGCCCGCTCTGCGTCGCAAGGCTCGGGCACCGCGCCAGACTCGACTCGACTGATCCACAGCCTCCACAACAACTTCCCATGACGGCCTCGGTTACCTCGACCGCCAACGACCCGGCGGCTCCCTTCGCCGCTCTGGTCAGCAAGCCGGTGTGCGCCTACCCGACCCACCCCCAGCTCACCGGCAGCGACCCGACCCGGTCGGACAGCTACAGCTGCGTCGAGTAGCGGGGCGCGTCCGGTCACCGCCTCGTCCGAAGGGAGCGCCGACACCATCCGATCGGATGAGTCGGCGCTCCCTCCCTTCGGCCTAGTCTCTGGCTCACCAGGACAGCAAGCGAGGGGAAGTCATGATCAGGTCAACACGTGCGGGGTCGATGCAGGGGCGAAGGGGGCCACGCGCCACGGTGATGGCCGCCGGCATCCTTGCTCTCGTGCTGACGGGGTGCACCCCCGGGGACGCGTCAGGCGGGGACTCGGATCCTTCCGCGTCCGCCAGCGACGCGGCCGAGGCCGGGTCCGACCTCGCCGCCGCCGAGACCGCGACACCCACCGCTGACAGCACGTCGAAGCAGTCCCCCTCCGCGTCGAAGAGCTCGTCGAAGAGTTCAGCGACAAAGGCCGCTGCCGCAGGATCGGGGCAGGCGTCGACCCGTCGCCTCTACCGCGTCACGCGGGTCGTCGACGGGGACACCGTCCGCGTCGACCTCAACGGCGGCGAGGCGGTCCGGATCATCGGCATCGACGCACCCGAGAGCGTCCACCCCGACAAGCCCGTGGAGTGCGGAGGCCCCGCGGCCTCCGAGGCGGCACGCGCGATGCTGAGCGGCAAGCGGGTCGCTCTCGTCTTCGACCCCACCCAGGCCCGCCGTGACCGGTACGACCGACTGCTGGCGTACGTCGAGATCCCGGACAAGGGTGACTTCGGCAAGATCATGCTGCAGAAGGGTCATGCGCGGGAGTACACCTACGCCGCGCCGTACCAGCGCCAGGCTGCCTACCGCGCGGCCGAGCGACAGGCTCGCTCGTCCGACCTCGGGGTCTGGGGCCAGTGCACGCAGCAGCAGCCCTCGAGCGCTCCGTCCACCGCACCGGCACCGACGTCCGCGCCGCCGACCACTCCGGCGCCCGCGCCTGCCCCGGCACCTGCACCCGCACCCGAGCCGGCGCCTCAACCCAAGCCCGTCCCCAAGCCGGCCCCGCCCGCTCCGCCTGCCCCGCCGGCACCTCCGGCCGTCGTGTCACCCGGCCCTGGATGGACCACCGACGCCCTGACGCCTGGCTACACCGGCTGCCGCCAGGGCTACCCCGGCGGCAAGATCAACGGCGTCTACTGGTGGAAGCCGATCGCCTGCTGACCGCAAGAGCCACCTGCTTTGCCACAACGCTCATGCACGGCCGGCGATGTATATCGATGTCGATATTGGCGGGCTACGCTAAGTCCATGGACATCCGAGCACGTCGGCAAGCGGCTGGCATGAGCCAAGCCGCGCTCGCGCGCGCGGCCCGAGTGCCACAGCCCAACATCTCCGCCTACGAAAATGGGCGCCGCAGGCCTACCGCGGAAGTGCTCGAGCGCATCGCGACCGCTCTTGACGTGCCTCTCGCAGTCCGTCTCGATACTCACCGGGACGCCATAGTCGCCGCCGTCACCGAGCACCACGCCATGCACCCGCGCCTCTTCGGGTCGATCGCACGCGGAGATGCCGGCGTCGGATCCGACGTGGATCTCCTCGTCGACTTCACCGACGAGGCCTCGCTCCTCGACGAGGTCGGTCTGCGGCTCGCGCTGCGCGATCTCCTCGAGGTCGAGGTCGACGTGGTCGGGTCGGACTCACTGCGCGGCGACGTGCGCGACCGGATCCTCCACGAGGCGATACCGCTGTGAAAGGACCGGACACGAAGGCAGTGGACGCTGCCAGAGGGGTCGTCTCCGTCTGCGACGCCCTGGCGGACATGGTCGGTTCGGACTTCGACATCTTCGCCGCCGACCAGCGCACCCAGTGGGCCGTGGAGATGGGCCTCATCCGCATCGGCGAAGGGATCAATCGCATCCCGGCTGACGTGCTGCTCCGGTTCCCGGATCAGCCCTGGCGCAAGATGGTGGCGATGCGCAACTTCGCAGCTCACCAGTACGACGACCTTGACCCCAGACGGGTGTGGACCACGCTGACCCGGGACGTCCCCGCCCTCCGCTCCTATCTGGTCGAGGTCGTCATCCCGGGGCTGAGTTGACGGTCGAACGCTCAGCCCACCAGACCGAGCCGAGCCACCACCTCGACGACCCGCGCGCGTTGGTCGTCGGCAAGCCCCTGGATCGGCAGCGGCAGGCAGTGCGGCGCCACCAGGCCGAGGTGCTCGGCGATGGCCGCGACGACGCGCAGGCTCCCTCCGTACTCGGCGAAGAGATCCCACAACGGCGTCAACCGGTCCGACGCTGCGAGGGCGTCGGCGATCCTCCCTTCGCCCACGGCACGGGTGATCTCGAGAGCCGGCTGCGGGAGGGTGCCGCCGATGACGGAGTACCAGGCCTCGCAGCCCGCGGCGAGGCCGGCCGCGGCCATACCGTCGCCCGAGACCCCGATGGTCACGTGCTCGGGGACCACGGCCCGGATCGCCGCGACGTGCTCACGGGCCGCCGCCGGGTCGGCGGGCACCCCCGGGATCTTGATCGACGCGATGCCGGGCAGCTCGGCGATGCGGCCGTAGAGCTCGGTGGAGAAGCGGAAGTGCGTCGTCCCCGGGTTGTCGTAGACGACGACCGGCAGGTCGGTGCTCTCGGTGACGGTGCGGAAGAGCGCGTGGACGTCGTCGTCGGTGAGCGGCTGGTAGGTCATCGGGGCGAGCAGCACTCCCTTCGCCCCCGCCTCCTCGGCACCGGCGACGTGCTCGAGCACGTGCGAGGTGCGCAGCGCCCCGACCCCGACGATGACGGGAGTGGACCCGGCGTGCTCGACGGCGAGCCGGGCGACCCGGGCCCGCTCCCCCGCGGTGAGGTAGGCGTAGGAGCCGGTCGAGCCGAGTGCGGTGATCGAGTCCACCCCTGCCCCGGCGAGGCGCTCGACGAGCCCGGCGAAGGCCCGCTCGTCCACGACGTCGTCCACGAGCGGGGTCAGGGGGAAGGCGCTCAGCCCAGCGGGCAGCACCCGGGCGGGAACCACGGAGGAACCTATGGCCGGCATGCTCACCGCCCCCTCGGCACGAGGAACCAGCGCATGGCCTTGGTCAGCACGGGTGAGACGAGGAAGACCATCCCGGCGACGATGAGGACGACATTGATCGCCGTCGACAGCAGGAAGGGCAGACCCAGGTCCTTCCACACCGGCGCGACGAGCCACAGCACGAGCGAGGCGAGGGGCCAGATGCCCATCCACGTGACGACCGCCGTCTTCCACCGCGGGACCACGACGCCGCGCGGCACGTCCGGACCGAGGAACCACTCGTCGATCGCGCTCAGCCGCCGGTGCTCCGGCTCGCCCTCGGCGTGCGGACGCATCCGGGCGAAGATCTCCCGGCGCTGCGCCGACCCGTCCCACCGCGCGAGGTCGTCCTGCGAGGCGAAGTTGACCACGACCTGGTGCTGACCGCCCTCGGCCTCGGGCGGGATCAGCTCGGCCCCGAGGAATCCGTGATGCGCTCGCATCAGGCCGAACATCTCCCGGACCAGCTCCTCGTACTGCGCCGCGTGCCCGGGCCGTGCGCGTCGCCGCGCGATCCGGGTGACGGCCGACTGGTTGGTGCCATCCGACATGTGAACCACGCCTTCATCCGCCGGGCGCAGCTGTCGCCGCGTCGATCGCCACATCCAACCACGCAAGCTTCACGGTCGTCGTCGTCGTTCCGTCAGGCGCTCAGGGACAAGATGCGCTCGACCGCAGCGGGATAGGCGGCGACGACCTCCTCGATGTCGACGAGCTGCGGCAGGTCCTCGGCTCCCTGGTGCTCCAGGAGGTAGGTGATCGTCGCCCGGGCGGTGGCCTCGTCGTCACCGAGCCTGCCGTCGCTGCTCGACTCGGCCTCGACGAGCGAGAGCCGCATCGTCGTGGTGCCCTCGTCGGTGGCCACCCGCACCACGTACTCCCCATCGCCCTGCGGGGTGATCTCGAAGTCCTGCATCGGACTCTCCCTTCTCCTGTCCTCTCCAGATGACACCCGGCCCGCCGGGGAGTCAAGGTGACCGCGGTGCCTGCGGCCCCCTTCGGCAGGGGTCTGGGTCGGGGTGGTCGTCCGGGGCTGGCCAACGGGCTTATGGTCGCCACATGGTCAACTTCGCGCAGGTCA
This sequence comes from Janibacter limosus, assembly GCF_004295485.1. Classification (NCBI taxonomy): domain Bacteria; kingdom Bacillati; phylum Actinomycetota; class Actinomycetes; order Micrococcales; family Intrasporangiaceae; genus Janibacter; species Janibacter limosus. The sequence continues at coordinate 1,750,276 of NZ_CP036164.1, forward strand.
CCCCCCAGGACGTCCAGGAGGCGGTCTCCGAGTACGACCGTCTCGGTCAGGACGAGTTCCTGAGCGGGCACGGCTTCGGCCGCAGCCGCGGGTACGAGCTGCTGCTCGACGGCAAGGCCTACGACTCCAAGGCCGTGCTCGGGGTGGCCCACCGGTACGCGAGCGGGACCCTCGCCACCAGCAGCGAGTTCAGCGGCGGCAGGTTCGGGGCGGCCAAGGTGCTGCGGGACCTGGGCTTCGACGTCACCGAGCCCGCTGCCTCCTCACCCGAGGTCGTCCCCGCCACCGGCGCCTGGCGCGACGTCTCGGACATGGGCTCCGACGCGGCCCGCGAGGCGTGGAGCGCCGCCGCGCGCCCCGTGCTGCTCGACATCGCCCGCCGGTACCAGGCGGTCATCACCTACAGCGAGCTGTCGGCCGAGATCCAGCGACAGACCGGCATCCGCACCAAGCAGGGACTGCAGCACTGGATCGGCAAGGTCCTCGAGCGGATCGCCATCGACTGCCACGACCAGGAGGAGCCCAACCTGAGCTCCCTCGTCGTCAACAGCTCCGGGAGCGTCGGCGCCGGCTACGCGGCAGCCGTCCGCACCAGCGGCGGGGAGGAGCCCGCGGACCTCGACGACCACGCCGCCGCCGAGCGACTGGCCTGCCACCGGCACTTCGAGGCCGCCGACCTGCCGGCCGGCGGCGGCACCCCTGCCCTGTCCCCGCAACTGGCCCAGCGCCGCGAGCGCATCCGCAGCCGGGCGACTCCTCCGCCGGAGCCGGTCCTGTGCCCGACCTGCTTCATCGCGCTGCCGTCATCGGGGCAGTGCGACGGCTGCTCCTGAGGCCCCCCTCGTCCGGCACCACGGGAATTGATTGCCGCGACAACCTGTTGGACGCACCATGCAGGCTTTCGGATTCTTGAGCTTCGGGCACTACGGCCACGGCAGCGGTCCGGGTGACCCCGACGCCCGCCAGGCGCTGCACGACGCCGTCGAGATCGGTGTCGGCGCGGACCAGATCGGGGTCAACGGCGCCTACTTCCGCGTCCACCACTTCGCGCGGCAGGGCGCCGCACCGATGCCGGTGCTCGCGGCCATCGCCGCCCGGACCCGGCACATCGAGGTCGGCACCGGCGTCATCGACATGCGCTACGAGACGCCCCTGCAGCTCGCCGAGGAGGCCGCCGCACTCGACCTGATCTCCGACGGCCGCGTCGCCCTCGGGGTCAGCCGCGGGTCACCGGAGCCGGCGAAGCGTGGGTGGGAGGCCTTCGGTCACACCGGGTCCAGCGACCCCCGTGGCGTCGACCTCGCCTACGAGCACTTCGACTCCTTCATGTCCGCGATCCGCGGGGAGCAGGTCGTCGACGCCGACCCCACGAGCGGACCGGCCGGGCGGCTGCGCCTGGAGCCGCACTCCCCCGGTCTCGACCGCCGCATCTGGTGGGGCGCCGGCTCCCGCGAGACCGCGGAGTGGACCGCCCGGCAGGGGGTCAACCTGATGAGCTCGACCCTGCTCACCGAGGCCACCGGGGCCTCCTTCGGCGAGCTGCAAGCCGAGCAGATCGAGCGCTACCGGGCGACCTGGCGCGAGGCCGGGCACGACTGGGCGCCACGGGTGTCGGTCTCCCGCAGCATCTTCCCGATCGTCAGCGACCTCGACCGCCACTTCTTCGGGCTGCAGGGCCAGGGCAGCAGCGACCAGGTCGGCGTCATCGACGGCCTCCGCTCGACCTTCGGCAAGACCTACGCCGCCGAGCCCGACGTGCTCGTCGAGCAGCTGCTGGCCGACCCGGCCATCGCGGCCGCCGACACGGTCATGCTCACCATCCCCAGCCAGCTCGGCGTCGACTACAACCTGCACATCCTCGACAGCTTCGCCCAGCACGTCGCCCCCGCCCTCGGGTGGCGCCGCAACAGCGACGGTCCCGTCGCCCCCCTTCCTGCCTGATCCCCCACCCCACACAAAGGAACCCACATGAGCACCATCGTCATCTTCGGCGGAACCGGCTACGCCGGCGGCAACATCGCGCGCGAGGCGGTCACCCGCGGCCACCAGGTCATCTCCTACAGCCGCACCGCTCCCACCGAGACCGCCGAGGGCGTCGAGTACCGCACCGGCTCGCTCACCGACGACGCCGTGCTCGCGCAGGCCGCGACGGAGGCCGACGACCTCGTCGTCGCCACCCACGGCGCGGACGTCGGCGGCTCGCCGCTCGTCGACCACGTCGCCCGGCTCACCTCGGCCGCGATCGAGCACGGCGCTCGCCTGTCCTTCGTCGGTGGCGCCGGCACGCTCGACGTGGCGAAGGGGGGTCCCCGCCTCGTCGACACCCCCGAGTTCAACGACGAGTGGAAGCCCGAGGCCCTCTCCCACGCCAAGGTGCTGGACGCCTTGCGCTCCGGCACGCAGGACCTCGACTGGTTCTACGTCTCCCCCGCCGCACTCTTCGGCGCGTGGGCACCGGGCGAGACCACCGGCGCCTACCGCGTCAGCGACGACGAGCTGATCGTCAAGGAGGACGGCAACTCGGAGATCTCCGGCACCGACTTCGCCAAGGCCTACGTCGACGAGATCGAGCAGCGCAAGCACCCGCGACAGCGGTTCGGCGTCGGGCACTGAGCCAGGCGGGTCACCTCGTCCCGGCAAACACCGCCGTCTTGACCCAGGTCGTGGTGGGCGCGCCCTTGTTGACGGAGCGCTGCACGGTCCACGCCTGGGTGCGGTTGGCGAAGGTGCCCGCGATCGACTGGTCGGTCAGCAACTCGGAGCCGTCTGAGCAGCTGTACCAGCTGAACTTCCCACCCCAGTGCTGATCGTGGTCGTGCGAGACGACTGAGCAGCGGGTGCCGTCCTTGAGGTCGACGTACATCGGGATCGGGCCGGCGTCGCGCGGGTACATCTCCCCGTCCCAGTTGTCCACGGTCGGTGAGGTGAAGCGGACCGCCTTGTGCCCCAGCGGGTCCGTGATGCACGTCGTCACGCCGCCGTCAGCGAAGGTGCACGCCTTGATGCCCGCGGCGGTGGGCCCGCAGGTGAAGAGCTCGACCTGGTAGGAGTAGGCCGTCGTCGTGAGCCCGCCCGGCGCGCACACGTCCTCGGCGACCTGCTCGACGCTCCAGGTGTCGTCGATCCACAACTTCGCGATCGTCGTCGGCGCCGTCGCGGGGCCACCGCTCCCCGCGGTGGAGGAACCGGTGCCGCTCGGCGTGCTGCTCGGCGCGCTCGTGGTGCTCGATGCCGCTGTGCGGGTGGACGTGGTCGGCCGGGTCGAGGACGACGTGGTGGTCGTGGACGACGACGTGGAGGACGGTGACGTGGTCACCGTGACCTCGCTGCTCGACGTGGTCTGCGACGACTGGGTCGTCGTCACCGTCACGCTCGCGTCCTCTGCCCCGTCCGCACTGCAGGCGGACACGCCGACAGCCAGGACCGGGACGGCCATCCACGAGATGATGCTGCGTCGCATGCCTACCCCCTTGTGCCGTGACCCCCTGCCACGACCTGTCTCAAGCACACCCGATCCGCAGGACCGACGCAAGCGCTGCAGCCCCGCGTCGTCGGATCGACACCTCAGAGGTCACCATCCGATGACAACCTGCGAACGGTCGCGGTTCAGGCAGCACGGCCGCGAGCTCGGTGCCACCGTGGAGACATGAACCTCACTGGTGCCATCCTCACGGTGGCCGGGATGGTCTCGGTCGCCTCGCTCCCCTTTGTCATGGCCTGGGTCGAGGAGACCTTCATGACCGACACCCGGGTCAAGCAGCGACCGCACTGACCGGATCGTCACGACAGGCAGGAGCCCGCGAGCCTCACCGCTCCCGCCTACCAGTCAGGCCCCGGCCGACGCGCCGACGAAGTCCGGCCACCCGGCGTCGAGGTACTCCACGAAGGTCTCGCTGACCCGCTCGGCGTGCAGGTGCTCGCGGCTCACCGGCAGCGGCGCCATCGCGAAGGCATGGTCGCTCTCGGCCTGCCGGGGGAAGTCGTGGTGCACGATCGCCGCGCGTCCGAGGTCGACGAAGTCCGCTCCCTTCGACAGGCACCACCGCGCCTGCTGCGCCGAGCGGATCTTGCCCGCGACGCCGAGCCGCGTCAGGCCGCGCGGCAGCGAGGTGAAGGCGTCGATGAGCAGGTCGCCCTCCTCGTCGACGGTCATGAAGGCGTCCCAGAGCGACATGTCGACGTAGTCGGCGAGCCCGGACTCGAGGACCCACCCCGCGACGGTGACGCCCTCGTCGAGGACGATGCCGTTGCCCTGCGGCGTCAGGCGGATGCCGACCTGGAAGTCGGCGCCGGTGCTCTCGCGGATGCCGCGCAGCACCTCGAAGGTGATCCGGGCCCGGTCCTCGAGCGAGCCTCCGTAGCCGTCGGTGCGGTGGTTGTGCCGGCCGTCGAGGAACTGGCAGAGCAGGTAGCCGTGCGCGCCGTGGATCTCGACGCCGTCGAAGCCGGCCCGCTCGGCGCGCTGCGCCCCGAGGACGAAGTCCTCCACGACCTGCTGCACCTCGGCCGTGGTGAGGGCACGGGCGTCGTTGTCCGGGTCGTCGAAGGGAGCGACATTGGGCACGCCCGTCACGCTCGGGTCGGAGCGCCGACCAGCGTGGTGCAGCTGCACCGACGAGACGCTGCCGGCGGCGCGGATGCCGTCGGCCAGCCGGGTCAGCCCCGGCAGGTGCCGGTCGTCGCTGATGCCGAGCTGGCCCGCCCAGGCCTGCCCCTCGCGGGCCACGTAGGTCGCGCAGGTCATCGTCAGACCGAAGCCGCCCTCGGCCCGGGCGACGAGCCAGTCGTACTCGTCGTCGGAGAGGGTCCCGTCAGCGTGGCTCTGCGTGTTGGTGAGCGGTGCCAGGGCGAGACGGTTGGCCCAGGTCGGGCCGTGGGTGAGGTCGAGGGACTCGTGGAGCGTCATGGGTCGATCGTCTCAACCCGCGCGGGACGCCCAGTACCCCGGTCCCACCGTGGTGCCCACAATGGGCAAGCGACGGGGCCTCGTCGACTCGACGAGGCCCCGGTCCCTCTCCCCCCGGAGTGTGGTGTGGCGACCGAGGCTGACGCTAGGCGCTGCGCGCCGGTCCCACCCCAGTGGTCGGCTACTGGTCTACGCACGCGGCCTACTGGGTGGCAGGCGGGACAGCGGCCTCGGTCGGCGGGGTCGCGGCCTCGGTCGGCGGGGTCGCGGCCTCCCAGGCGAGCTTGGCCCGCGCCACCTCCAGCAGCGCAGGGACCGACTCGAGCGGCACCCCGAGGGCCGCCGCGATCACGAGATCGTCGTAGCCGGCGCGCTCCAGACGCAGCGCGACCCCGTTGGCGGGCGACATCTCGTCGACCCGCCGGTCCCACTCGTCGCCTCTCATGACCCCACGGTAGGTACCGAGCGACCGCCGTCCCTCAGTGGCGGGCTACTGGGCTCGCGAGCGGGAGTGTCCGGGCGTCGACCGCGGCAGGTACCGCGCGAGGTCGCTCCTGGAGGTGATGCCCAGCTTGGCGAAGGCCTGGTAGAGGTGCGACTCGACGGTGCGTACGGACAGCACCAGCCGGTCGGCGATGGCGGCATTGCTCAGGCCGGCCGCGGCCAGGGTCGCCACCTCCTCCTCCCGCCGGCTGAGCCGGACGCCGTGGTCGTCGACCATCACCGCTGGCCGCAGCGCCGCGTCGACCCGTAGCGCCAGGCCGTCCGTGCGGGCCGACAGCCGGCGGGCGCCCTCGGCCGAGCCCGCGTCACGGTGGGCCTGCGCCGAGGCGCGCGCCGCCTCGATCGCCAGCGGGACCAGCCCGCGCTCCGCGAAGCGCTCGGCGACGTCCTCGAGCGCCGGCCCGTCGTTGCCGCGCAGGGCCTCGGCGTGGTCGGCGAGCAGGGTCGGGTACTCGCACTCGGCCCCGGCGGCGATCTGGCGAAGGGAGGTGGTCACGTCCTTGCTCCGGTCCCCCAGGCGACAGGCCAGGTGCAGCAGCCAGGCGCGGTCGAGCTCCAGCTCGGGGTGCCGACCGGCGCCCTCCAGGGCCACGGCCACGGCGGCGGAGGCGCCCCTGTCGGCCGCGGTGAGCCAGGCCTGCGCGCAGACGATGTCGACGGTCAGCCGGGTGACCCCCGCGCCCTGGCGCGACGCCTGGGCCCGGTCGAGCCACTGGCGTGCCTTGTCGGGCCGGCCGCTGAGCGAGGCGGTCTGGCTCAGGAGCACCTGTGCCCAGGTGAGCGAGTCGGCCAGGTCGACCTCGCCGAAGTCGGCGACTGCGTCGAGCAGCACGGCGCGGGCCTGCTCGGGTCGGCCGGCGAGGATCAGGCACCGCCCGAGACCCAGGCCGGTCAGCCCCCGGTTGATCGCGTCGGGGCTGTCGGCCGCCTGATGGTGGATGGCCTCCAGGCCCGGGAGGACGTCGGCGACGCGACCGTCGAGCATCGCGGAGAAGAGCGCCTGCAGGTCCGCCTCGGCGGCCAGGCTCGCGGCCCGACCGGTCGCTCCGACGGGGAACCGGCGCATGCGCTCCCACACGATCGCGGCGCGCCGGTGCAGGCCCAGCACCGCGAGGGCCTCACCAGTGGTCTCCAGGAGCAGCACCTGCTGCGGCACGGGCAGGTCCGAGCGGTCGAGGAGCGGCTCGGCGATGTCCAGCGCCTCCCGTGCCCGCCCGCGGCCGATGGCGAGGGCCGCGCGGTAGGCCGCGACCCGGTCCGCGGCGCGGCTCCCCGCCCCGGTCTGGACACCGTCGGCCCCGGCCGGGGCACCGTCGGCCCCCACCCGACCCGCGACCCGGTCCAGCACAGCGAGCACCTCGTCAGCGCGCCCGAGCGCCAGACCCGTCACCCAGTAGCGGACGTCGACGTAGTCGTCGACCGAGTCCTGGTCACCGTCGGCGAGCACCGCGGGCTCGAGGCGGGCGAGCAGCTGGTCCGCCTCGTCGATCTGGCTGCTGCCGACGAGGGCGCGCGCGAGCTCGATGACCAGGCGGGCACGGACGGGCGTGTGGTGGTCGGCGCCCGCGGCCAGCGCCGAGCGCGCCAGCCGCTCGGCGAGATCATGGGCAAAGGCGTGGTTGGCCCGCGCAGCCGCCTCGAGCAGCGCGTCCTGCGAGACCGGCTGACCTGCCTCGAGGCGCCACCGGGCGATCCGCACGGCCTCGGCCCGGGCCAGCTGCGGGTCCGCGGCCGCATAGGCGTCGGCCAGGTCGCCGACGAGCCGGCGCCGGGAGACCCGCCCGACCCGGTCGAGGACGACCTCGCCGTAGAGCGGATGGGCCAGGCGCAGCACACCGCGCCCGATCTGCCCGTCGACGTGGACGAGGTCGGCCTCCTCGAGCGAGGCGAGCACCTCGGTCGGGGCGACGCGCTCTGCGACCTCCAGCGGCAGCGGCTCACCGAGGGCCACGAGGGCCAGGGCCCGTCTCTGCTCGGGGTCGAGCAGCGCCAGCCGGGCCCAGACGGCGTCGACGAGGCGAGGGGCGAGCACCACCTCGGTGTCCCAGACCCACACGTCGTCGCGCTGCACGAGCGACCCGTGCTCGACGGCGGCGGTGACCAGCTCCCGCGCGTAGAGGATGTTGCCTCCGCTGACCGTCGCCAGCCGCGTCAGGGTGCGGGCACTGACCAGCCCGCCGAGCGCGTGACCGATCACCTCGCCCATCTCCTTGTGCGAGAAGGGCTGCAGGTCGACCCGCAGCGTCAGGCCGTCCTTCCACAGGGAGGTGATCGGGTCCGGCACCCGCTCCCCCCGACGGACCGAGACGACCGGGACGATGACCCCGTCGAGGCACAGCTGGAGCAGCAGCGCGGCGCTGCCGTGGTCGAGGTGCTGGGCGTCGTCGACGAGGAGCACGGTGCCCCGCTCGGAGCGCATCGCCGAGGCGAAGGCCGCGTGCCACGCTGCCCGGTCCATCGGGTCGTGGGTCCCCTCGGGCAGCAGGTGCAGGACCGCCCCGTAGGGGGTCAGTGCCCCCGCCTCGGTGGCGATGATGGACAGCGTGGTCATCCCCTGCTCGCTGGCCCACCGGCCGACCTCCCGGACCAGTCGGGTCTTGCCGACTCCTGCGGGAGCGACCACGACCGCTCCGGCCGGCCGCGACGTGCCGTCCCCGAGCGTCCGGGTGATCACGTCGAGCTCGTCCGCGCGTCCGCGGAAGGGCCACTCCGCGTGCAGCGCGCGCTCGAGGGCGGGGTCGTCGTGGCCTGGCGTCACGGCAGTTCCACCCGTGATCGCCGCAGCGCTCGTCCCAGCATGTCCGGCCTCCTCGACGGGTCCAGACTATCGCCGGGGTCGCCAGCCGCCGACCCCGGCGCAGGTGGTGTCAGCCCTTGGTGCGGAAGGCCGCGAAGACCTCGTACATGTAGTCGCTGCCCTGGGCGAGCGCCTCGACGAAGATGCGCTCGTTGTTGCCGTGCATCCCGATGAGCTGCTCGTTGCTCAGGACATAGGGGTACACGCCGTAGCCGGGTACCCCCTTCTCACGCCACGGCCCCAGGCTCGTGCCCGCCTCGAAGAGCGCCGGGGCGAAGGGGGTGTCCTCGTAGGTCGCCTCCGACGCGTCCGACAGGGCCCGCCACAGGTCGGTGTCGAGGTCCGCGGGCGCGGTCGCCCACGTCTCGTCGAGGCGCGCGAGCGCCTGCTCCTCGCTCTCCCCCGCAGCGCCGATGACCTTGACCTCGACGTCCCGGTCCTTGAGCAGCTCGCGCACGGCGGCGACGAACTCCCGGGGCTTCTCCCCGCCGGGGATGCCGCGGCAGTTGACCCGGGTCGTCGCCTCGGACGGGATGACATTCTCCTTGTAGCCCGCCTCCTGGATGACGAAGGCGTGCGTCGTGCGCAGCAGCGCCCGGTGCAGGTGGGGGTAGTCGGAGCGCTGCACCACGAGGGCGGCCGCCCGCTCACGGGACGGCTGGCTCTTCGCCCCCAGCATCAGCCGGATCGCCTTGGCCAGTCCGTGGTCGCTCGTCGCGTCGGCCAGCGCCTCGAAGTACTCGCGGGTGACCTCGGTCAGGTGCACCGGAGCCTCCCAGTCGCCGAGCTCGGCGATCGCCCGCGAGACCTTGACGACCGCCGAGTCGTCGGGCATCGGCTTCGACGAGTGGGTCGCCGTCCCCTTCGCGACGAGGTCGAGGTTGAAGTAGACGTTGTCCTGGCGGGTCGCGGTGATGAGCATCGGGGTGGTCTGGTCGCTCTGGGCGAGGAACCAGCCGCCCTCGGTGAGGACCGCACCGGCGTCGATCTTGTCCCAGTGGTTCTTCGCCAGCCAGCCCGAGCCGTAGTCGCCGGCCTCCTCGTCGCAGTCGGTGAGGACGATGATGTCGCGGTCGAAGGTCGCGCCCTCGTCGAGGTGTCGCAGGAGCGCGCTGATCATCGCGGAGTTGGCGCCCTTCATGTCCAGGGCGCCACGGCCGTAGACCTCACCGTCGACGACCTCCCCGGCGAAGGGGTCGACGTCCCAGTTGTCCTCCTCGACCGGCACGACGTCGGAGTGCCCCAGGATGAGCAGTGACTCCGCCGAGCCGGTCCCCGGGATCCGGGCGATGAGGTGCACGTTGTCGGGCTGCGGGGTCTCGATGATCTCGACGGGCACGCCGGCCCGCTCCCAGACCGCCTTGAGCATCTCTGCGTGGGGCCGGGTGTCGGCGCCCTTGCCGAAGTTCTGCGTGTCGAAGGACAGCATCCGCTTGAGCAGGTCGAGCGGATCCAGGTCAGCGGCCGGGATCGCGGCTCCCGTCAGACCGGACGAAGGGGAGGTCGTGCGGGCGTAGGCGCTCGCCCCTCCGGCGGTGGCGGCCCCCAGGACGGCCACGCCGACGCCTCCGAGGAAGGTGCGGCGAGGGAGGGTGCGGGGGGTCTCGTCGGGTGTGGTGTGCATGTGGCGACTCCTTTGTCGGTGGTCCGCGCAGGCTGCCGCCGAGCCCCCGTGCACCCCAAGGGTGACCGCCCGGTAGTGAGGCGAGCGGTGCCCCCTTCGCGACCGACGGACGAGCGATCGGCCGAAGCTGAAGCTGACCCACGCTTTGGTGTCCCCTGACGAGACCCTGACCCTCGGGCCTACCGGTTGCGGCGCGCGATCGCCGTCGAGAGCACGGCGGCGAAGCCGGTCCACGCCGCGTAGGGCACCAGCGCCCAACCGCCCCGCCCACCGGCGGCCGCAGCGCGCCGTGCCAGGTCGGTCGAGCTGGCGGCGAGCACCCCGGCCTCGACCGCCGCGACGGCTGGCCGACGCACCCGCCAGAAGAGCACGCTCCACGCCGTGTTGAGCACGAGGTTGCCCCACAGTGCCCGTCGGTAGGCCGCTGCCTCGTCGGGTCTCCCCTCCCCTTCGAGCCGGGCGAGGGTGGCGACCGAGGTGGCGACGATGTCGGCGTACAGCGGTGTCCACACCAGGGGGAAGGCGAGCGGAGGCGGCTGCCACGACGGCAGGTCGAGCGACCGGTACCACCGGCTGTCGGGCTGGGTGGCCGCCGCGCCCAGCGCCGCGGCGCCCACCGTCGCCGCGGTGACCGTCAGGACGTCGCGGAGCACGTGGTCGGGCTGCGCGGTACGCATCGCCCGGCGCACCGCGTCGTCAAACCCGACGAGCCCGCCCTCCGGCAGCCCGACGTGGTCGTCGAGGTCCTGCTCCCGTCGCACGACCTCGTGGACCAAGCTGCCGACGAGCGGCTTGGCGACGTCGGCCTCGACGGGGGTGATCAGCCCGACCCAGTGGCTGGCCAGCCACGGCGTGAGCACGGGAACCCCGACGATGAGCCGTCGCCGCAGCCCGTTGACCGCGGCGAAGCGCTGGATCATCTGCTCGTAGGTCAGGACCTCGGGTCCGCCGATGTCGAAGGTGCGGTTGACGTCCTCGGGCAGCCGCGCCGCACCCACGAGGTAGTGGAGCGCGTCGTCGACGGCAATCGGCTGGATCCGGTTGCGCAGCCACTGCGGGGCGACCATCGCCGGCAGCCGCTCGGTGAGGTAGCGCAGCATGTCGAAGGAGACCGACCCGTCACCCAGGACGACGGCGGCCTGCAGCACCGCGGCCGGCACGGGCGCGTCGAGCAGCACCTGCCCGACCTCCACGCGCGAGGCGAGGTGCACCGACAGGTCGGCGCCCTCGGGGTGCAACCCACCGAGGTACACGATGCGGCTGACCCCGGCGTCGGTCGCTGCCGTGGCGAAGCCCTCGGCCAGCTCACGGTCTCGCCGCGCGAGGTCGCCGCCGCCGTCCATCGAGTGCACGAGGTAGTAGGCGACGTCGGTGCCCGACAGGGCTCGCCGCAGGTCGTCGCCGGACGTCGCGTCGCCCTCGACGACCTCGACCCGATCGCCCCAGTCGTGCGCACCGAGCTTGTCGGCGGAGCGGGTGAGCACGCGCACCGTCCACCCCTCATCCAGGAGGCGGGGCACGAGCAGGCCACCGATGTAGCCGGTGGCCCCGGTGACGAGCACCGTGCCGGAGGCGAAGGGAGTGGCTGTGGACGTGGACATGTCGGTCACCTCAGGAGGTCGAGGACGGGTGGCAGGAGGAAGAGCATCGAGCTGGACCAGATGACGTGCGTGATGATCGGTGCGAGGACGCCGCCGGTGACCCGGCGCTGCGCCCCCACGAGCACCCCGAGCAGGAGCGCGGCGAAGGTCAGCAGGAGGTTGCCGGTCGCGGCGGTGACGAGCACGTACACGAGCGTGGTGATCGCGATGGGTCGCCGCCGACCGACGGAGGCGAAGAGCGCCCCGCGGAAGAAGAGCTCCTCGCCGATGCCGGTGACGACGGTGATCGCCCAGACGATCGGCAGGGACCCGTAGCGCGCGTGGTCGAGCACCTCGTCGACGAGGCTCGCCAGCCACGGCACCCGGCCCATGACGAGGGCGCCGGCGAGGAAGATCGCGACGGCGAGCAGCGCCAGCGCGATCGGCTGCACGACCGGTCGGGCATAGCCGGACTCGCGGGTGTGCGCCCAGCCGACGTGGAGGCGACCGGCGGCCAGGCCGCCGACGATCCACACCAGGGCCAGCGCGAGCCCGCCGAGGTAGAAGCTGTCGTCCCCCGGTGGGATGCGCAGGGTCACCGCGAGGACCAGGGTCCCGACGACGAGCGTCGCGACCGTGACCACCCGGCGGCGGCGCACCAGTGCGTCCGGCTCGTGGTGGTCCCTCGGGACCGGCGCCACGAGCGCGGCGGCGACGAAGGAGCGCAGCTCCCTGACCGGGTGGATCACGTCTGCGCCCGCGCCATCTCGTACCGGTCCAGCGCCTCGCGGCGCTCCTCGGCGTGGTCGAGGACGCGCTCGGGGTAGCCGTGGGCGGCGCCGTCGGGGTGGGTCCACGGTGTGTGGGCGGCCTTGCCCGGCAGGTGGGCGAGCTCGGGCACCCAGCGACGCACGTAGGCGCCGTCGGGGTCGAAGCGCTCCCCCTGGGTGATCGGGTTGAAGACCCGGAAGTACGGTGACGCGTCGGTCCCGGTGCCCGCCACCCACTGCCAGCCGTGGCTGTTGGAGGCCAGGTCGCCGTCGAGCAGGTGGTCGAGGAAGTGCCGCGCCCCGACCGGCCACCACACGTGCAGGTCCTTGGTGAGGAAGCTCGCGACGACCATCCGCACCCGGTTGTGCATGAACCCCTCGGCGAGCAGCTGGCGCATCCCCGCGTCGACGAAGGGGTAGCCGGTGCGCCCCTGCCGCCACGCCTCCACGAGCCGGTCGGTCTCCGGGCCCTCGTCGTAGGGCAGCGCAGCGAGGGCCTCCCGCAGGTCGGCCCACGCCGAGTCGGGGCGGTGCCACAGCACGTCGGCGTAGAACTCGCGCCACGCGAGCTCGGTGACGTAGCGGTGGGCGGCATCGCCGTCCGCCTGCGGGTGGGCCGCAATGTCCGCGAGCATCGTCCGGGGGTGGATCTCGCCGTGGGTGAGGTGGATCGACATCCGGCTCGTGACGTCGAGGTCGGGTCGGTCGCGGTCGGCGTCGTAGCCGTCGAGGTCGTCCTGGACGAAGCTGCGCCACCGCTCCAGCGCCGCCTCCTCCCCCGCGGGCCCGTCGACGGCGTCCTCGTCCGCGGCGGCGAGCACGCGCTCGAGGGCGTCCTCGCCGACCTCGGCGAGCAGGTCGGCACCGTCCGTCAGCCACACGTCGTCGCCGACCCGGTCGGCGGGCGCCGGCCAGCCGTGGTCGCGCCAGGCCCGGGCGAAGGGGGTGAAGACCTTGTACGGCGTGCCCTCACCCGTGAGGACCAGCCCGGGACCGACCGCGTAGGGGCTGCCGGTCGTGACGAGCTCCGCGCCCTGCTCCCGCAGCCGCCCGGCGACGTCCTCGTCCCGCTCCCGTCCCGCGGGCGTCGTGTCCCGCGTGACGTGCACCCGCTCGGCGCCGACTGCCGCGGCCGCCTGCGGCACGAGGTCCACCGGGTCGCCGCAGCGGACGACCAGCGCTCCGCCGGTCGCCTCGTGCAGGGCCACGATCGAGCGCAGCATCCGGACGGCCGGCGGGCGACGGTCGGTGAGCAGCCGTGGCTCCACGACGACGAAGGGGAGGACCTCCCCTTCGTCGGCTGCGGCCAGGAGCGCCGGGTGGTCCGACAGTCGCAGGTCCCGGCGGAACCACATGAGGGCGGTCACGAGGACGAGCGTGCCACGCGGGCGGTGATCGCCGCCCACAGCCGCACCGGCAGCACACGGGCGACCTTCATCGTCACGGCCATCCGGCGGGGGAAGACGATCTCGACCTTGCCACCCTCGAGCCCGTCGGCGATCTCGGTGGCCGCTTCCTCCGGCTCGATGATGAAGGGCATGGGGAAGGAGTTGGTCTCGGTCATGTCGGTGCGCACGAAGCCCGGGCAGACCGTCGTGACCTGCACGTCCTTGGTCGACAAGGATGCGCGCATCGACTCCAGCAGGTTGATCTGCGCCGCCTTGGTCGCGGCATAGGCCTCTCCCCCGGACAGGCCGCGGTAGCCGGCGACCGAGGCGATCCCGACGAGGTGCCCGCTGCGGTGCGAGACCATCTGCGGCAGGGTCGCGGCGATGACGTTGTTGAGCCCCAGGAGGTTGACCTCGACATGCGTCACGAACTCGTCGGCCTGCCAGTCGGTGGCGGTGTAGGTGTGCCAGTACCCGGCGCACCAGATCACCATGTCGATACCCCCGATCGCCGTGCGCACCCGCTCGGCAGCGGCCCAGCACGCGCTCCGGTCGGTGACGTCGAGCGGGACCGTGACCATGCGTCCGCCCGAGACCTCGTCGAGCCGCTCCGCCCGGCGGGCGCTGATCGCCACGATCGCGCCACGGCGCTGCAGCTCCTCGGCCAGTGCCGCACCGATGCCGCTGGAGGCGCCGACCAGCCAGATACGTTGTCCGACAAGGCTGCTCATGCTGCCTCCACCCGCTCGAGACGGATCTGCGCCACGTCGATGTAGTCGGCGGCGAAGCCGGCCTCGCAGTACGCGAGGTAGAACTCCCACTTGCGGCGGAAGGTCTCGTCGAACCCGCTCGCAGCGATCGTGGGCCACTCCTGGATGAAGGTGCGGCGCCAGCGGCGCAGGGTCTCGGCGTAGTCGCGGCCGAAGCGGTGCGTCGCGGTCACCCGCAGCGAGGTGTGCTCGGTGGTGGTCTCCTCGATCGCCTCGCTGGAGGGGATCAGCCCGCCGGGGAAGATGTGCTTCTGGATCCACCCGTAGGAGCGGCGCGTCGCCAGGTAGCGATCGTGCGACATGAGGATCGACTGGATCGCGGCGATGCCCCCGGGCGCGAGCAGGTCGTCGATCGCGCGGAAGTAGGTCGGCCAGTACTCCTCGCCGACGGCCTCGATCATCTCGACACTGACGATGGCGTCGAACTGCCCGCTCACCTCGCGGTAGTCCTGCAGCCGCACCTCGACCCGAGCCGCGAGACCCGGCTCGTCGACGTCGGCCGCGGCGATGCGCTCACGGGCCAGGGCGGCCTGCTCGTGCGAGAGGGTGATCGAGGTGACGGTGGCGCCGCGGCGGGCGGCGGCGATGGCCAGCGAGCCCCACCCGGTGCCGATCTCCAGCACCCGGCTGCCGGCCGTGACATCGGCGGCGTCGAGGACCGCATCGATCTTGGCGTGCTGGGCCTCGACGAGGGTCTGCTCCGCCAGCGGACGAGAGCGGTCGAAGAGCGCGGAGCTGTAGCTGAGGGTCTCGTCGAGGAAGGCGGTGAAGAGGTCATTGCTCAGGTCGTAGTGCGCCTCGATGTTCTTGCGCGAGCCGAGCAGCGTGTTGCGCGTGCCGCTCGGGATGCGCCGGTCGACAACGCGCTTCATGCGCGCGAGTCCCGAGGGGACGAGGGTGGTGATCCGCTGGGCGAAGGGCAGCAGCGCGTCCGCCAGGTCGGTCCCGGGAGCCGCCTCCCAGTCCCCGGCCATGTAGCCCTCCCCCATGCCGATCTTGGGGTGGTGCGCCATCCGCTCGAAGAGTGCCGTCGGGTGCACGATCTGCAAGGTCGGGGCGTCGGCCTCCCGACCGCCACCCAGGGTGGTCCCGTCGGGCATCGTCACCCGCACCGGCGCCCGGTCGAGCACCGCGGCGAGGATCGGTCGGGCCAGACGGGCCCGCAGGCACCACGGGCGAAGGGCGGGTCGGCGCAGGCAGATCGGTTGGTCGAGGGTGGGGACAGAAGCGGTCATCGGAGGTCCTCCTGCGAGTGCGGGGTACGAGGCTGGATGGGGAGTCGGCGCGTCCACAGCCAGATGCCGTGGACGCGGATCAGGGCGCTGACGCGCCAGGTCATGAGCAGGTGGCGGGCGGCGGTGCGCACGACGGTGGCGTCGGTCGCTGCGCGTGGGACACCGCTCGTCGTCGCGGTGAGGATCCGCTCGCCGTCGCGATCCAGGCCGACGGTCACGACGACGCGGTCACGCTCCAGGCGCAGGCTCACCGCGTACTCGCCGCTGGTGTCGTTGAAGGGCGAGACGTAGAAGGCCTTGTCGGTGCGTGCCCGCCCGCTCTCGTCGACCTCGAGCAGGTACGCGTGCCGCTCGCCGTAGGTGTTGTGCACCTCGAAGACGCAGGCCCGCAGGCGCCCGTCCGGCGCGAGGCACCAGTAGACGGTCAGCGGGTCGAAGACGTGGCCCAGGACCCGCGCGTTGGCGAGCATGACGACCCGGTCGTCGGCAGCGAGCGTGATGTCCCGGTGGGCGAGGAATCGCGTCAGGTCACCGCGGATGCCGCCACCCTGCTCGCCCCCGTCGAGGTGGTCACGCGCTTCGATCCGGGTGAGCGCGCGCAGCGGCCACCGGTGGCGTGGCAGGTCGTCGACGTCGACGAGCCACTGGTACTGGCGGTTGGCGAAGGCGTGCTCGACCGGCGTGCGGCGGGTGTGGCTGACGGTGCCGACGACGAGGCTCGGCAGGGTCGGCAGCTCGGTGAGCGTGGGCGCGGTGGTCACCACGTCGCCCCGAGTCGCTGCGCCGCCTCGACGCCCGAGCGGCACCCGTCCTCGTGGAACCCCCAGCCGAGGTGCGCGCCGGCGAAGGCCAGCCGGTCGCCGCCGGCGGTGCGCAGCCGGGCGGCCGCTGCGACGGCCTCCCGGGTGAAGACCGGGTGCGCGTAGTCCATCCGCGCGACCACGTCCGCCTCGTCGAAGGGGGTCGGGGAGTTGAGCGTGACGAGCAGCTGGTCGCCGTCCTCGTCGAAGCCCTGCAGCCGGTTCATCCAGTAGCTGACCCGCGCCCGGCTGGCCCCGCCGCAGCTCTCGCTGCGGTAGTTCCACGAGGCCTTGGCCCGCGTCGCGCTCGGCAGGTGGGTGGTGTCGCGGTGGAGGACGGTCGCGTTGCGGGAGTAACGGATTGCGCCGAGGTCCTCCTTCTCCTGCGGGGTCGCGTCGGCGAGCAGCGCCAGCGCCTGGTCGGCGTGGGTGGCGATGACGACCTTGTCGAAGGGGGTGACCCCGGCGGCGGTGCGCACGTCGACCCCGTCGGGGCGCCGGGTCACGGACGTGACGGCCGCGCTGGTGCGCACGTCACGCAGCCGGGACGCGAGGGCGTCGACATAGGTCCGGGACCCGCCGACGACGGTGCGCCAGGTCGGGGACCCGCTGATGCTGAGCATGCCGTGGTGCTCGAGGAAGGCGAAGAGGTGCCGGGCCGGGTAGTCGAGGGAGTCCTCGTCGCCGGAGGACCACACGCACGAGACGAGCGGGAGCGCGAAGTGGGCGATGAAGTGCTCCGAGAAGCTGCCGCGCTGCAGGAACTCGCCCCAGGTCGGGTCGTCGCCCGAGCCGCTGCCGCCGGTGTCGGCCAGGACCGCCCGGGCGGCCTTGTGGAAGCGCGGGATCTCCAGCAGCATCCGCAGGAAGCGCGGGTCGGCGAGCCGCCGCGGCTGAGCGAGGACCGCGCCGAGCCCGGCGCCGCCCGCCCACGAGAGACCGCACCCGTCGCAGGTGATCGACATGCTCATCTCGGTCGGGCGGGTGGGCACGTCGAGCTCGCGGAAGAGGCGCAGCAGGTGGGGGTAGGTGCGCTCGTTGTGGACGATGAAGCCGCTGTCGACGCGCACCTCACCGCCGCCGCTCGTGGGGACGGTGTGGGTGTGGGCGTGCCCGCCGAGCCGGTCGTCGGCCTCGAAGAGGGTGACGTCGTGGGTCTGCGACAGGACATACGCCGCAGTCAAACCGGAGACGCCCGCGCCGATGACGGCGACGCTCGGGCGGTCGGGGTGGTGCTCGGTCACGACGGATGCTCCTGCTGGGAGAGGAAGGGGGGCACGATGGGTTCGGAGCCGACCGCGCCAAAGGATTGTTCAACCTTTGTCCAAGACGCTAGAGTCACCTTGACCGCGCTGTCAAATGTTTGTTCAAGGATGTGCAGCCATGAAGATCACCCGCACCATCAACGTCGCTGATACCCCACCGTCGGCGGTCTACGCCTATCTCGCCGACTTCACGACGAGCACGCAGTGGGACCCGGGGACCCTGGAGACGACCCTCGTGGAGGGCGATGGCGGGATCGGCAGCCGCTACCGCAACCGCTCGGTCTTCCGCGGTCGGCAGACCGAGCTCGTCTACGAGACGATCGACCTGCAGCCGGACCGCCTCGTCGTCATGCGAGGTGAGAACAAGAGCGTCATCGCCCGGGACACCATGTCGATCAGCCGCGACGAGCGGGGCACCGGTACCGTGCTCGTCTACGAGGCGGACTTCACCTTCAAGGGACTCGCCAAGCTGGCCACCCCCTTCCTCCGCGGCCAGCTGACCCGGCTGGGGGACGAGGCGGAGGCGGCTCTCGCCCGCGAGCTGCCGCACGTGTAGAGGAGATCGAGGACCGCCCCTGATGTACACGATCAAACGCGCCGCCGAGCTGACCGGCGTCCCCGCCGCCACGCTGCGCGCCTGGGAGCGCCGCTACGACCTCGTCGAGCCGCGGCGCACCGACGCCGGCTACCGCCTCTACGACGACGAGGCCGTCGCCCGGGTTACCCGGATGGCGACGCTCATCGCCGACGGCTGGAGCGCGAGCACCGCTGCGGCAGAGGTGCATCGCCTCCTCGGTCCCGACAGCGCGACACTCCCCCCTTCGCCGGCGACGGATGGCCCGACCGCCACCGCCGAGCTCGTCGCGGCCGCCGCCGCGATGGACCCGGCCGAGGTCTCCCGGGTCCTGGACGAGCAGCTCGCCCGCACCCCCTTCGAGTCGGTCGTCGACGACTGGCTCATGCCGACGCTCGAGGAGGTCGGGCAGGCCTGGGAGGACGGGCGCGTCTCGATCGCCGGCGAGCACCTCGTCGCGCACGCGGTACTGCGCCGGCTCTCTGCTGCCTTCGACGCCGCCCCGGGCCGTCCCGGCGGTCCGCGGGTCCTCGTCGGACTGCCCGCCGGGGTGCACCACGAGCTGGGCATCTTCGCCTTCGCCGTCGTCCTGCGCCGACACGGGGTGGACGTGGTCTACCTCGGGCCTGACCTGCCCGCGCCTGCCTGGCGTGACGCGCTCGAGACCCACGGCGCGAGCTGCGCGGTGCTCGGGGTGCCGCGACGACGCGACGCCCGGCCCGCCCGAGAGGTCGTCGAGGCGCTGCACGACGTCGACGACACCCTGACGATCCTCGTCGGAGGAGGGCACCAGGACGAGCTCGACGGCACGCGCACCACGCGTCTGGGGCACCTCATCGGCCCGGCCGCCGCCGAGGTCGCCGCCCTGCTGCCTGCGTAGACTCCCGACATCATGAGCACCCTGCAGACGCTCGACCGCGGCCTCGAGGCGATGGACATCGTCTCCCGTCGCACGGGCGGCATCTCGCCCGCGGCACTCGCCGACGAGCTGGGCGTTCACCGGGCCGGCGCCTACCGCATCCTCGCGACCCTGGAGCAGCGCCACCTCGTCACGAAGGGCGAAGACGGCCGCTACCGTCTCGGCAGCGGCGCGCTGGTCGTCGCCGGCCGCTTCATGAGCCAATATCGTTCTGCCGCACAACCGGTCGTCCAGGACCTCGCCGACCGCACCGGGCACACGGCCTTCGTGGCCATCGCCGACCGCGAGGAGTCCGTGGCCATCGCAGTCGCCGAGCCCTCCACCCGCGGTCCCATCGGTGTCAGCTACCAGGTCGGCACGCGGCACCCCCTCGAGCACGGTGCCGACGGGCTGGCCATCCTCGCCCTGCGCCCCGAGGCCCCCGATGACATCGAGGCGGTGCGCACCGCCCGCGAGCGGGGCTTCGGGCTCTCCCGCGGCGAGATCCAGCCGGGCACCGCAGGCCTCGCCGTGGCGACCGGTGCCGCCTCCGACACCGATGTCGAGAGCTCCATCGGACTCATCACGCTCGGCCACCCCGACGACCTCGACGTCGAGCGCCTGCTACCGCTGCTGCACGAGTCCCGCGAGCGCATCGCCCGCCTGTACTGAGGCTCCGCCGGTGGCCGCGCGGCGGGCCGGGCCGGGCGATAGCGTGGCCGGATGGCCAAGGTCGACGGAGCCCCAGCGTTCACGCTCAACCAGATCGCCGTCTTCGCAGCCGTCGCTGACGCGGGGACGATCGTCGGGGCCGCCGAGCAGCTGCACGCCTCCCCCTCCGCCGTGTCGGCCGCCCTCACGGAGCTGGAGCGGACGCTGCACGCTCAGCTGGTCCACCGGCTGCGGGCGAAGGGGGTCCGCCTCACCCCCACGGGCGAGCTGCTCCTGCCCCGAGCGCGACTGCTGCTCCACCAGGCCACCGAGCTCGAGGCCGACGCCCACGGCACCGACGCCGGAGTCTCGGGGCGGGTGCGCCTGGGCTGCTCGCCGTGGTTCTCCCCAATGTCCTGCCCGGGCTCCTGTCGGGGTTCCACGACCTGCACCCCGACGCCACCATCGAGGTCCTCGAGGCCGCACCCGACCACCTGACCGCCGCCCTCGAGGAGGGCGCTCTCGACCTCGCGATCACCTACGACCTCGACCTGCCCGACGGCTGGCAGCGGGCCCCCTTCGCCAGTCTCGTGCCTCACGTGATCCTGCCGCGCGACCACCCGCTCGCCGACGGTCCGGACGCGATCGACCTCGGCGACCTCGCGGGCGACCCCATGGTCCTGCTCGACGTCGCCCCGAGCGCGAAGCACGCCCACGACTGCTGCCGTGCAGCGGGATTCGTGCCCGAGGTGGCCCTGCGAGCCCGCACGTACGAGACCGTCCGCGCCTTCGTCGGGCGCGGCTACGGGTGGACCCTGCTCGTCTCGCGTGCCGCCAGCCTCGAGACCGCGGAGGGACGCGAGGTCGTCGTCAAGCAGATCGCCGCACCGGCCCTGCCCACGGTGCAGGTCTGCGTGCTCTGGCACCCTCGCGCGATGCTCAACCGGGCCTCGCGCACCTTCGTCAGCCACACGCTGGCGCACGGGAGCTCGCTCGTCGGTGGGCCGCTCGACCCTGCCGAACCACAGGTTTCTTGAGGTTCCAGCCTCAAAACCTCCGCTTTTCAGGACAGTGGTCATCCGCCACTCTTCTCGGGTCTGACAACGGCGTCGAACCCGAAAGGCTTCTCATGAGCACCACCACCGTCCCCACCGTGGCCGCAGGACCACCCGCGAGCAGGGCCCACGCCCGTCGCGCCGTGCTCGGCAGCTTCGTCGGCACCGCCATCGAGTGGTACGACTTCTTCATCTACGGCACGGCCGCCGCCCTGGTGCTCGGCCCGCTCTTCTTCCCGGGCGAGTCCTCGGTCGCCGGCACGATGGCCGCCTTCGGCACCTACGCCGTCGGCTTCGTCGCCCGCCCCGTCGGCGGCGTCGTCATGGGCCACTTCGGCGACCGGGTCGGGCGCAAGTCGATGCTCGTCATCGCCATGCTCCTCATGGGTACCGCCACCGTCGCCGTCGGGCTGCTGCCCACCTACGCGCAGATCGGCGTCTGGGCCCCGATCCTGCTCGTGCTGTGCCGCTTCATCCAGGGTCTGGGTGTCGGCGGCGAGTGGGGCGGAGCCGTCCTCATGGCCACCGAGTACGCGCCGAAGGGCAAGCGCGGCCTCTACGGCGTCGCGCCCCAGCTCGGCGTCCCGGTCGGCGTGCTGCTCGCCAACCTGACCTTCTTCACCATCACCAGCGTGACGACCACGGAGCAGTTCCTCGCCTGGGGCTGGCGCCTGCCCTTCCTCTTCAGCTTCCTCCTCATCGGTGCCGCCATGTGGATCCGCCTGGGGGTCATGGAGAGCCCGGAGTTCCGGGCCGTCGCCGCGAAGAACGAGGTGCGTCAGGCACCGATCGTCGAGGTCCTGTCGAAGAGCTGGCGCAAGGTGCTCCTCGCCGCCGGCAGCTTCATCGCCACCAACGGTGTGGCCAACGTCTTCATGGTCTTCCTCCTCTCCTACGGCACCGCCGAGCTCGGCTTCTCCCGCGACACGATGCTCTTCGCGCTCATCGCCTCCGTCCCCCTGTGGATGCTCGGCATGGCGTTGTCCGCGCACTACTCGGACGTCCTCGGTCGCCGCACCGTCTACGTCGGCGCCGCCGTCGGCCTGCTCGTCGTCAGTGCGGTCTTCTTCCCGATGGTCGACTCCGGGAGCCTGCCCGTGCTCGTCGTCGCCGAGATGCTCATGGCCTTCTTCCTCGGCCTGACCGTCGGCCCGCAGTCAGCGGTCTTCGCCGAGCTCTTCCCCGCCGCCGTCCGCTTCAGCGGGGCCTCGCTCGCCTATCAGGTCGGCGCGATCCTCGGTGGCGGCCTCGCGCCGATCATCGCCACCTGGCTCTTCGACAGCTTCGGCACGAGCGCTGCCGTCACCGGCTACTGCGTCGCCGCGAGCCTGATCAGCCTCACCTGCAGCGCCGTGCTCCTGCGCCGCCCCCACGAGGCCGAGCCCGACACCCTGACCACCATCACCGCGTCCGAGGTCGCGGCATCATGAGCCCGTACTTCCAGCCGACCCACCACACCCCCTCCGTCCTCGACCCGACACCGCAGGGGTCCCCCCTTCGCGTCGTCGTCGTCGGGGCCGGGCCGGTCGGTCTGGCCACCGCCCTCGGACTCGCCCGCCGGGGTGTCCCGGTGACCGTCCTCGAGGCCGAGACCGCGGTCTCCTTCGGTAGCCGAGCCATCTGCATCTCGAGGCACAGCCTCGAGGTGGCCTCCCGGCTCGGTGTCGACACCGCGCTGGCCGACCGGGCGCTGCCCTGGACCGGTGGCCGCACCTTCTACGGCGACCAGGAGGTCCTGCACTTCCTCATGCCGCACGACCCGCACCACACCCGCCCGCCGATGGTCAACATCTCCCAGTCGGAGATCGAGCAGGTCATGGCCGACGCCGCGCAGGCCGAGCCACTCATCGACCTGCACTGGGGCACACCGGTGGCCGGGATGACCCGCACCGAGTCCGGCGTCGCCCTGGACGTGGACACCGCGGCCGGGCCGGCGACCGTGCACGCGGACTGGGTCGTGGCCGCAGACGGTGGACGCTCCCGGATGCGTGAGCTCGCCGGACTGCGCCTGCAGGGCACCGCCTACGAGGGCCGCTACGTCATCGCCGACATCCACTGGGAGTCGGCGCTACCGACCGAGCGGATGGTCTGGTTCGACCCGCCGAGCAACCCCGGCTCGACGGTGATCATGCACCGCCAGCCCGACGACATCTGGCGCATCGACTACCAGCTCTCCCCCGAGGACGACGCCGACGTCGAGACCACCGAGGAGCGCATCCGGGAGCGGATCGCGCAGCACCTGGCCTGGCTGGAGCGGTCGGTCGGCGTCGACGGCTCCGGGCCCTGGACCCTCGAGTGGCACGGGTTCTACAAGGCGCGCGCTCTCGCCCTCGACGACTTCGTCCACGGGCGGTTGCTCTTCGCCGGCGACGCCGCGCACCTCGTGCCGATCTTCGGCGTGCGGGGCCTCAACTCCGGCATGGAGGACGCCGAGACGCTGGCGTGGATGCTCGCCGCGGTCGTGCACGACGATGCCAGCGACCAGCTGCTGCAGGCCTACTCGCGCGAGCGTCACCACGCCTGGCAGCAAAACATCAGCAACGCCGGTAAGTCGACGCTCATCATGACCCCGGGCACCGAGGGTTACCGCACCACGCGCGATGCCCTCCTCGGCCTGTCCCTGGTGCGCCCCGAGTTCAGCCACCTCATCGACCCACGGCAGAGCAGCGCCACGCACGCCCGCACCTCCGTACTCACACAGCGATGCGCCGCGAGTGACGGCCTGCAGCCGGGCGACCCCCTCGAGGACCGGGCGATCACGACGAGCGAAGGGGGCAGCAGCCTGCACGAGGTCCGCGGCCCCGGATTCGGCGTGTACGTCATCGAGCCCAGCGCCATCGACCTCGTCGGGGCCACGCGGGTGGCCGACCAGCTGCGCTCGGTCCTCCCGCACGAGCAGGTCACCACGATCGCCCTCGGGGGCACCGTCACCCCTGATGCGGTCACCGTCCTCGACGACGGCGGTACGGCACAGTCCTGGTCGGTGCCGGCTGGAGAGATCGTCGTGGTGCGCCCGGACGGCCTGGTGCTGGCGCGCGGTCGCACGGACGAGCTCGTCGGCCTGGGCGAGCGACTGCTCGGCGGGGGCGAGACGAGCAGCATCGACGGCGAGGTGGCCGTGCTCGACGAGCGCGAGCAGGTGTGGCTCGACCTCTCCGACGCGCTTGACGGCACGCAGGACCGGGAGGGGCTGCTGGCCCGACTCGCCTTCGTCCTCGGCGCCGAGGTCGGTCCTGAACGACTGCGCGCAGCCCTGGCCGAGGTCGCCCCCGCCGGGCGCACGGAGGCGTTGACCCCGGCACCCGCCACTCGATAGAATGTGCGCTGAGCGCACGATCGAGAGCATATATCGCACACTCTCCCGCACAACGAGGTGAAGGAACACTCATGGCCCACTACCGCCAGGTCGGACCCGTGCCCGACAAGAGGCACACCCTCTTCAAGGACGACGACGGCTCGATCCTCTACGAGGAGCTCATGGGCGAGGAGGGCTTCAGCTCGGACAGCTCGCTGCTTTACCACCGCCACATCCCCTCGGGCATCGTCGGTGCGCGCCACTGGGAGCTGCCCGACCAGACACTCACGCCCAACGAGCCACTGCTCCCCCGGCACCTCAAACCGCACGACCTCTTCACCGACGCGCAGGCGGCCACGACCGACGCGGTGACCGGCCGCCAGCTCGTCCTGGGCAACGCGGACGTGCGCATCTCCTACGCCCACGTCGGCGCGACCTCACCGTTGTACAAGAACGCGATCGGTGACGAGTGCGTCTACGTCGAGCGCGGCTCGGCCCTGGTCGAGACGCAGCTCGGGGCGCTCGAGGCCAGCGAGGGTGACTACGTGATCATCCCGCGGGCGATGATCCACCGCTGGGTCCTGCGCGAGGGCGAGACCGCTCGGCTGTA
The DNA here is from genome assembly GCF_004295485.1 of Janibacter limosus. Classification (NCBI taxonomy): domain Bacteria; kingdom Bacillati; phylum Actinomycetota; class Actinomycetes; order Micrococcales; family Intrasporangiaceae; genus Janibacter; species Janibacter limosus. The sequence continues at coordinate 1,774,998 of NZ_CP036164.1, forward strand.
CTTCATCGAGGCCACCAGCCACATCGCCCCGCCCAAGCGCTACCTCTCCCGGTACGGCCAGCTCCTCGAGCACGCGCCCTACTGCGAGCGCGACCTGCGTGGCCCCACCGAGCCCCTGCTGCGCGAGGAGCAGGACGTCGAGGTCCACATCAAGCACCGCGGTCGCGGCCCGAGCGGCATCACCGGCACCGTGCACACGGTGCCGGAGCACCCCTTCGACGTCGTCGGCTGGGACGGGTGCCTCTACCCCTACACCTTCAACATCCGCGACTACATGCCGATCACGGGCAAGGTGCACCAGCCGCCGCCGGCCCACCAGGTCTTCGAGGGCAACAACTTCGTCATCTGCAACTTCGTCCCGCGCAAGGTCGACTACCACGAGCTCTCCGTGCCGGTGCCGTACTACCACTCCAATGTCGACTCCGACGAGGTCATGTTCTACGTCGACGGGGACTACGAGGCGCGCAAGGGCTCGGGCATCGCCAAGGGCTCGATCTCGCTGCACCCGGGCGGGCACGCCCACGGTCCGCAGCCGGGTGCCGTCGAGGCCTCGCTCGGCGCCGAGTACTTCGACGAGACCGCGGTCATGGTCGACACCTTCCGCCCGCTCGACCTCGGGGTCGGCGGTGTCGCGACCGACGACGGCGTCTACGCGCGCTCGTGGACCGGCGGCCGGTGGATCACCGACGAGGACGGCGCATGACGAGCACGAAGGGGGGCACCGTCCCGGAGCAGGCCGTGCCCCAGCAGTTCCTCGAGTTCTTCGACGACGCCGCGACCTTCCCGCCCGGCCTCGCGCCGGTCGAGCAGGCGGTGACCGACCACGTGGCGCGACGGTCGGCTCCCTTCGTCAGTGCCGTGGGACCCGCGGTGCTCGCTCTCGCGGACCTGCCCCGGGCACGCGAGATCGCGGCCGGTCTCGACCTGTCGGGCGGCCCCGTGGAGGTCTCGGTGGTGACGCCTGCCGGCGCGCTCGACGAGGCCCTCACCGCCGCGCGGGCGCTCGCCCCCGAGCTGCGGATCGTCGCCGTCGAGCTCAAGACCGACCCGGGCGACCGGGCCACCTGGACCGAGCAGGTGCGGCAGGCCGCAGCCGTCCGCGACCTGCCGGTCTACGTCGAGCTGACGGCCGGCCAGGTGGCCGACGGCGCCCTCGACCTGCTGGCCGGTACCGGGCTGCGGCTGAAGTACCGCACCGGCGGCATCGAGGCGCGCCTCTTCCCCACCCCCGAGCAGCTCGCCGACGTGCTCACCGCAGCAGTGGCCGCGGGGCTGCCCTTCAAGCTGACCGCCGGTCTGCACGAGGCGATCCGCTACACCAACGCCACGACCGGATTCACCCACCACGGCTTCCTCAACATCGCACTGGCCACCCAGGCCGCGCGTGCCGGTGAGGACCGTGCGGTCGTCGCCGGGTGGCTCGCCGAGACCGACCCGTCCCGGCTCGCCCAGGCCGGCGCCACCTCCGACGGGTCGTGGCGCGAGTCCTTCACGTCCTTCGGCACGTGCAGCGTCGGCGAGCCCGCCGACGCCCTGCGGCGCCTTGATCTCTTCCCGGCCTGACCCCCCTTCGTGGCTCGTCCCTCGCACCTCAGGACGACGCCTTCGTCCACCCCTGACCTGAGAGGTCCCCACTCCATGACGACTGCAGCGCAGCGCTTCTCGACCACCGGCTTCGGCCCCGACCACCTGCCCTACGCCTCCTTCTCCCCCGCTGGCGGCGACCCGCGACTGGGCGTGCGCCTGGGTGATCTGGCGATCTCGCTGCGCGACCTCGTCGCCGCGGTGGCCGCCGCGAGCGGGCCGCGACTGCTCGTCGAGGCCGGCAACGCCGCCTCCGCCGACGACCTCGACCCGCTGCTCGCCGCCGGCCACACCGTCTGGCGGCCGCTGCGCGCGTGGCTGCAGGAGGTCGTGACGACCGACGGTCTCGACGGCGTCGTCGAGGCCGTCGCCACCCCTGTGTCCGACATCGAGCTGCACATGCCCTTCACCGTCGCGGACTACGTCGACTACTACGCCTCCGAGCACCACGCCTCCAACATCGGCAAGATGTTCCGCCCCGACCAGGCGCCGCTGCTGCCCAACTGGAAGCACCTGCCGGTCGGGTACCACGGCCGCGCCGGCACGGTCATCGCCTCGGGCACCGACATCCCGCGCCCCAAGGGCCTGCGCCCGGAGGAAGGGGGGACCCCCAGCTTCGGTCCCTCGCGTCGCCTCGACATCGAGGCCGAGCTGGGCTTCGTGCTCGGCGGCTCCGCCCCGCACGGCGAGGTGTCCGTGGCTCGGGCCGGCGCCGAGCACCTGTTTGGCGTCGTCCTCTTCAACGACTGGTCCGCCCGTGACATCCAAGGCTACGAGTACGTGCCGCTCGGCCCCTACCTCGGCAAGTCCTTCGCCTCGACGATCTCGCTGTGGGTCACGCCGTGGGACGCGCTGGCCGCCGCTCGCGTCGCGCCGCCGGCTCGCGAGCACGAGCTCGCCGACTATCTCGACGACTCGGTGGACGGGCCGTGGGGTCTGGACATCACGATGGAGGTCGACCTCGACGGTCAGGTGCTCTCGCACCCGCCGGCCAGGACGCTCTACTGGACTGCGCCGCAGATGGTCGCGCACATGAGCGTGGGCGGCGCCTCGATCCGCCCGGGCGACTTCTTCGGCTCCGGCACGGTCTCCGGCACCGAGGTCGACCAGCGCGGTTCCTTCATGGAGCTGTCGTGGGGCGGCAAGGAGCCGCTGAAGCTGGCCGACGGCCGCGAGCAGGCCTTCCTGCAGGACGGCCAGACCGTCACGCTGCGGGGCACCGCCCCCGGAGCCAACGGGTCGGTCATCGACTTCGGTGAGTGCGTGGGGACGATCACGCCCGCCACGGGTGGGACTGCCTGAGGGGCTTCCGCCAAGCACTCCTTCGCCCTCGTCCCTGGTGCGTGTCGCGCACCAGAGACGAAGGCGCTCCATCACCTGGCTCCAGCACAACGGCGGACGCCGACGCGTGGCCCAGGGGGTAGATATCTACCCTTTTCGAAGGGTAGATTGACTCCATGGGGCTGAACATCAAGAACGAGCGCGTCCACGACCTCGCACGGCAGGCGGCCGCGGTCACGGGCAAGTCTCAGACCGCGGCGATCGAGGAGGCCTTGACGCGCTTGCTGGCCGACCACGACATCGACCCCGAGCAGCGACGAGTGGCGGCGAAGGTCGACCGGGTGCACGGCATCGTCCGCGCCTACCTCGACACCCCACGCAACGCCGATCGTGAGATCGACCGAGTCGAGGACCTCTTCGACGAGCGGACCGGACTCCCCCGATGATCGTGGACTCCTCGGCCCTGATGGCCATCCTCGAGGACGAGCCCGGGTCCAACGACTTGGTGCGCGCGGCGGCCTCGTCCCGGTGCCGGATGTCCGTGGCCGCCCGACTCGAGGTATCCATCGTCGCCGACGCCCGATCCACATCGCACGGAGCTCGCCTGGACGAGCTCATCACCGCGCTCGAGATCGTTATCGAGCCGGTGACGGAGCACGAAGGGGAGATTGCGCGGCGGGCATACCAGAGGTACGGACGCGGCTCCGGATCACCCGCACGGCTCAATTTCGGCGACTGCTTCGCCTACGCGCTGATGCTCCTATTGATTGTCAAGCGGCGGTGAGCCAGGCGCGGTAGGCGTTGGCGAGGTCGTCGTCTCGTCTGGTGCCTCGTTCGAGGGTGGAGATGCGTGCGGGCCAGACGCCGAAGTGTTGGGCGGCGCTGGTCAAGGTGATGTTCTTGGCCTGTCTCATCGGTCGTAGGTCGTCGATGGCGGGCACGGTGATGGTCCGGGTGAGGTATTTGAAGATCTCGCGGGCGATGGCTCGCTTGAGGCGGCGCAGGATCTCCTTGCTGGAGCGGCCTTTGTCGCGTTGTCGCTGGACGTAGCCGCGGGTCTGGGCGTGGCTGACCATGCGCACCAGAGCGATGCGGTGTAGTGCGCTGTTGGCCGCGCGGTCTCCTCCTCGCGACAGCCGGTAGCGGTTGGTTTTGCCCGAGGACGCGGGTACGGGCGCAGTCCCACACAGCGCGGCGAACGACGCCTCGTGGCTGAGGCGTTCGGGGTTGCCCCCGGCGGTGATCAGCAGTTGTGCTGCGGTGTCCGGGCCGACGCCGTGGGCGCCGAGCAGGCCGGGGTTGAGCGTGCGGACGATGGCCGTGATGTCGGCTTCGAGGTCGCTGGCCTGCTCGTCCAAGAAGGCGTGGCGGGCGGCGAGGTCTTTCATCGCTCGCAGCACGGCGCCACCGACCAGGTCATCCCGGTTGGGGCGACAGCGAGCGAGTGTCTCGACCAGTCGAGCGTTGTTCAGGTCGCGGTACTTCTCCCGGATGCCGTCGGGGGCGGTGATCAGGAGTTGTTGGATCTGGTGGATCGTCGCGGTGCGGGCCTTGACGGCTGAGCGTCGCGCGGTGTGCAGGGCGCGCAGACCGAGGATCTTCTCGTCCTTGGGCGCCGAGGTCGATCGCCCCGACAGCACGGCGCGGGCTGCGTGGTAGGCGTCGATGGGGTCGGACTTGCCTTGTTTGCGGCGCACGGTCTTGTCGGGTCGCAGGACTTCCCGCACGTCCATACCGGCCGCGGCGCAGGCCCGGGCGATGCCTGCCCCGTAGGAGCTGGTGCCCTCGATCCCGACACGCTCGATCACGCCATGGGCCTGAAGGAAGTCGGTCGCTGCGCGGTACCCGGCGAGCGTGGTGAGGAATTCTTCGTCGGCGACATCGCGCCCTACAACGGTCACCACGGCCACGTGGATGGTGTCGGCGTGGGTGTCGATGCCGCCGACGACCTCCTCCACGGCTTCGTGGTCTGGGTATGTCGGTGCTGCTGCTGTCATGCTGGAAGCGCCCTTCTCGGCTGTCGTCGACTGGGTGACGTCGGCCGTGGGCGGTCAGACAGGACACTGGTGAGGAACTGCCAAGCTCTTATCAGGTCATGACCGCCCCGGCCGGCGGCGAGCCCGAGGGGCCGGACAGATCAACTGGAAGGCAACCCAACAGGGCGCCAGTCGGAGGGTGAGTCACGACCCCTCGGACCCTGATTCCATCATCAGTGTCGGTGGCGGCAGGTGAGCCCTTGCTTTTCGTCGGCGAGGACTTCACCCATACCGACATCGTTCCAGCGCTGGCCCGAGCGCACCGAGGTCCGACCGCCTCACCGCCCGAGGAAGTGGGCCGCGCTCCGCTCAGGGGTGAGGTCGAGCCGGCGCAGCAGCTGGGCGTTGAGCGCGACGACGACGGTCGACAGTGACATCAGGATCGCCCCGACGCTCATCGGCAGGACGAAGCCGATCGGCGCCAGGACACCCGCAGCCAGCGGGACGGAGATGAGGTTGTAGCCGCCCGCCCACCACAGGTTCTGCTTCATCTTGCGGTACGAGGCGCGGGAGAGCTCGATGACCGAGAGCACCGAGCGCGGGTCGGAGCTGGCGAGGATCACGCCGGCCGAGGCGATGGCCACGTCCGTGCCGGCGCCGATCGCGATGCCGACGTCGGCCTGGGCAAGGGCAGGAGCGTCGTTGACGCCGTCTCCGACCATGGCGACCTTCCTCCCTTCGCCCTGCAGCTCGGCGACCTTGGCCGCCTTGTCCTGGGGGCGCACACCGGCGAAGACGCGGTCGATGCCCAGGTCCGCGGCGACCGTCTGCGCGACGGCCTGCGCGTCGCCGGTGATCATCACGACCTGCGCGCCCGCAGCGTGCAGTGCGTCGACGGCATCGCGGGACTCGGGTCGGACCTCGTCGGCCAGACGCAGCGCGCCGATCACCTCACCGTCGGCCACCACGTGCAGGATGATCGCGCCCTCATCCCGCCAGGTCTCGACCGCCGGCAGCTCGGCGAGGTCGTACTGCTCGAGCAGGTAGGGACCACCGACCTCGGTGACCGTGCCTGCCACCGTGGCCCGTACACCCACCGCGGGCGAGGACGAGAAGTCCACTGCCGCAGGCACATCGAGACCACGTGAGGTCGCGGCACCGACGATCGCGCGAGCCAGCGGGTGCTCGCTGTCGCCCTCGGCCGCAGCAGCCAGCAGGAGGACCTCGTCCTCGGAGTGGTCGCCCACGGGCTCGATGCCGGTGACCGTGGGCTCGCCCTTGGTCAGGGTGCCCGTCTTGTCGAAGAGCACGGTGTCGACGGTGCGCATGGACTCCAGGGCGAGGCGGTCCTTGACGAGCACCCCACCTCGAGCAGCGCGCTCGGTCGCGATGGAGACCACGAGCGGGATCGCCAGGCCCAGGGCGTGGGGACAGGCGATGACCAGCACCGTGATCGTGCGGACGACGGCACTGTCCGGCAGACCCAGCAGGGACCAGACCACAGCCGTGATGGCGGCAGAGCCGAGGGCGAACCAGAAGAGCCAACCGGCAGCCGTGTCGGCGATGCGCTGGGCGCGCGAGGACGAGGCCTGGGCGTCGGTCACGAGCCGCTGGATCCCGGCGAGCGCAGTGTCGTCGCCCGTCGCGGTGATCTCCACGCGCAACCCGGAGTCGGTGGCGACGGTCCCGGCGACGACGGCATCCCCCTTCGTCCGGCGCACCGTCCTGGACTCGCCGGTGACCATCGACTCGTCCATGCTCGCCGAGCCGTCGACGACGGTGCCGTCCGCGGGGACCGCGGCACCCGGACGGACGATGACGACGTCACCGACCTGGAGGTCGGCCGGGGCGACGGTCACGATCTCGTCACCCTCGACCCGCTCCGCCTCGTCGGGCAGGAGCGCGGCGAGGGAGTCCAGGGCAGAGGTGGTCTGGGCGAGCGAGCGCATCTCGATCCAGTGGCCGAGCAGCATGATGACGACCAGGAGCGCCAGCTCCCACCAGAAGCTCAGCTCGTGGTGGAGCACACCCAGGCTGGCACCCCAGGAGGCGACGAAGGCCACCGTGATGCCCAGTGCGATGAGCAGCATCATCCCGGGCTTGCGCGTGCGGACCTCGGACACTGCGCCGGTGAGGAAGGGGCGACCACCCCAGACGTACATCACCGTCCCGAGGACCGGCGACACCCACCGCGCCCACTCCCCCTGCGGCAGGTCGTAGCCGATGAGGTCGGCGAACATGTCGTTGAAGCCCACGACCGGGATCGACAGCACGAGCATGATCCAGAAGAGGCGACGGAACTGGCCCACATGGTCACCGTGACCGCCGTGACCCGAGTGATCCCCGTGCCCCGCGTGATCCACATGATCGGCGTGCGCATCGTGACTGGCGGGCTGGCCGTGGTCAGCGTGGTGATCGTGTAGGTCAGTCATACTCGGTGAACATATACCTTAGGGGGGTATACTCCCAGTCGTGTTCCCCTGAACGGCGATGCTTAGGATGTGAGTCATGACCGTGGATCTGGAAGCAGGCATGTCCCGGTCCTTCGGCGCTCCGCGAACGCTGTGGGGACTGGTCCTGCTGGGCCTGGCCACTGCGGTCATCGCCGGCATCCTGTCGATGCACGGGTTCTCGGCCGGGCACCACGCACCGGCACTCGCCTCGGTCGCAGCAGCCTCTGGCGCGGACTCCACAACTGCACACACCACAGCAGAGCACGCAGCCCTCGCAGCACCCACGGACGGGATCGCGACGTCCTGCACGGCGGGTGACTGCGACGACTCCACGACGATGCTGTGCCTCTTCGTGCTGCTGACCCTGGCCCTCGTCCTGTCCGGGCGTCTCGGACGCTCCTGGCGCTGGCAACCCCCGTGGCAGGCCATGGCACCGCATCACCCACCCTGCGCGACGCCCACCGGACCGGACGTGTCCTTGATCAGGTTGTGCATCAGTCGGACGTGAGCAGCCTCCCCGTCCGGCGACCCTCGAACGCGGAGATGACACCGGACGCGACCTGCCCGTCCCGCACCACACGACAAGGAATCGATCCAACATGCGCACTTTCCGCTTCATCACCACCGCAGCGACCGCCGCGGCGGCCGCCCTCATCGTCACCGGCTGCTCCGCGAGCGACGACTCTCGCGACACCGGCCCCTCCGCGAGCAGCCAGACGGCAGCCGACTTCAACCAGGCCGATGTCACCTATGCCCAGGGCATGACCATGCACCACCAGCAGGCCGTCGAGATGTCCGACCTCGTCCTCGACAAGAGCGGTGTCGACCCCGACGTCACGAAGCTGGCCAAGGAGATCAAGAAGGCTCAGGGCCCGGAGATCACCACGATGCAGGGTTGGCTCGAGGACTGGGGCCAGGGCTCCATGGATCACGAATCGATGGGCGGCATGGACGGCATGGACGGCACGGACGGCACGGACGGCACGGACGGCACGGACGGCACGGACGGCATGGACGGCATGGTCAGCGCCGAGGACATCACCGCGCTGAAGCAGGCCGATGGCCCGGCCGCCTCCACGCTCTTCCTCACCCAGATGATCGAGCACCACGAGGGCGCGGTCGCGATGGCCCAGCAGCACCGCAAGGATGGCAAGAACCCCGAGGCCCTCAAGCTGTCCAGCACGGTCATCACGGACCAGAAGGCCGAGATCACGAAGATGCGCACGATGCGCTCCGGGCTCTGACCCGAACCTCGCCCCGGGCCCGGCCGGTCGATCGCCGGCCGGGCCCTCCCTTCGTCGTCGCTCCCCCGAAAGGCCCACCATGACCACCCACCACTCCCGCGCCCGGATCGGCCGCCGCGGGCTCCTCTCCTGACCGGCACTGGCGCGATGACTGCCCTGTCCGCCTGCGCGGACCCGGCCGGACCGAACGCCGAGCCCACCTCCCTACCTGCCGATGTAGCAGCCCACGGCGTCGACGCCGAGCAGCTGACGATGACCGTCTACAAGGACGCGTCGTGCGGCTGCTGCGGCGGGTGGGTCACCCACGCCGAGGAGCACGGCTTCACCATCACGACCGAGCACCCCGAGTCACTGGCGACGGTCTGGCAGGACCACGACGTCGCGCTGGACCTCCAGTCGTGCCACCTCGCGCGCAACCCCGACGGCCACCTCTTCGTCGGTCACGTCCCCGCCCGGCACGTCGTGGAGTACCTCGCGGACCCGCCGCAGGGAGGCCGCGGCCTCAGCGTGCCCGCCATGCCCCGTGGGGACGCCGGGGATGGAGCAGGGCGACCGGTTCGACCCCTACTCCGTCATGCTGATCACCCATGGGGAGCCGAGCGTCTTCGCGAAGGTGGCCAAGGCCTCCGATCAGAAGATCTGACCCGCAGCGCCCGCCGTCCCATCCCCTTCGACGCCTTCGGCTTCCTCAGCTTCGGTCACTACGGAAACGGCAACGGGCGTGAGCATCGCCGCGGAGTGGCGACGCTGGGAGTCCTTGCGGACGGCTCGGTGCGCGCGGCAGCATTGCGACTGCGTGTGCCCTGCTGGGTCGCTCCCGGGAATGACGTCTATGCCACAATCGTGGCATGACTAGAACACGACTCAGCACGACCGTCGACGCCGAGCTGCTCGCCAGTGCTCGCGGCGCCCTCCCCGGGCTCACGGACGCCAAGATGCTCGATGAGGCTCTGTCGGCCCTCGTCACGCGTCACCGCGCTGCCGAGATCGAGGCCGGCTATGTCGCGTATGACGATCACCCACTTGATGAGCCGGATGCCTGGGGTGATCTCGCATCCTTCCGCGAAGCCGCTAGCCGATCATGACGGCGCTACCCGCTCGGGGTGAGGTGTGGTGGTGCGAGATGGCCGGGATCGGGCGAAGACCCGTCGTCGTGCTCTCCCGCGACTCGGTCATCCCGCGTCTACGCCGATCCCTTGTGGCCCCGTGCACGACGACGATCCGCGCTCTGGCGAGCGAGGTCCACCTTGAGCCGGGCGAGGACCCCATCCCCCTGCGCTCGGCCGTCAACCTGGACTCGGTGGAGAGCGTCTCCGTCGCCGTCCTCATCGAACGGATCGGCCGCTTGTCGGATGCGCGCATGCGCGAAGTGTGTGCGGCTCTCGCGATCGCGGTCGACTGCTCGTCCTGACTCAGCCGTGATCTGGGGTTTATGCAATAATCTGCGTATGGACGCATATAAGCAGATATGCGGATTAAATCCGGACAGTCAGTACGTGGAGCTTGCCGTCGAAGTGTTCGGACTCCTCGCCGACGCGACGAGGGTCCGGATCATCCTGGCCCTGCGCCGCGAGGATGAGCTGTCGGTCAACCGAATCGCTGAGGCCGTCGTCAAGTCGCCCGCTGCGGTCTCCCAGCATCTGGCGAAGCTGCGGATGGCCAGGATCGTGTCGACCCGGCAGGAGGGCCAGCGGGTGTTCTACCGCCTGGAAAATGAGCACGCCTCGCAGCTGGTGTCCGACGCGATCTTCCAGGCCGAACACTCAGTCGCCGACGGGCACGCCCCGGCGCACCACCACGAGGCTCGAGACCGAGCATGACCCAGCACAGCCACTCGCACCCGGCAGGGTTCAAGGGCTTCTTCTACGAGATCTTCGTGCCGCACTCCCACGACGCTGCCGATTCGATCGACGACGCTATGGAGGCGCACTCCGAGGGCATCCGAGCGCTGAAGATCAGCCTCGTGCTCATGCTTGGCACGACCGTCGTGCAGGCGGTGATCGTCACGTTCTCCGGCTCTGTCGCGCTGCTCGCCGACACGATCCACAATCTCTCCGACGCGCTCACCGCCGTACCCCTGTGGATCGCGTTCGTGCTGTCCCGCCGCGTGGCGACGCGGAAGTACACCTACGGGTTCAACAGGGCAGAGGATCTCGCTGGCCTGTTCATCGTGCTCATGATCGCCCTGTCCTCGATCGTGGCCGCGTACGAGGCGATCGACCGCATGATCAACCCGAGGCCGATGGACAACATCGGCTGGGTGATCGCCGCAGGCGTCATCGGCTTCCTCGGCAACGAGGCCGTCGCCGTCTACCGCATCCGAGTGGGCAAGAAGATCGGCTCGGCGGCCCTTGTCGCCGATGGCGTCCATGCCCGCACCGACGGGTTCACCTCCCTGGCCGTGGTTGTCGGCGGCATCGGGGTCGTGCTCGGCTTCCCGCTTGCCGACCCGATCGTCGGGCTACTCATCTCGGCCATGATCGCCGTACTGTTGATCGGCACCGTCCGCTCGGTCGGACGCCGCCTCATGGACGGGATCGAGCCCGAGCTGGTCGACCGCGCCGAGCATGCGCTGCAGCACCTGGCAGAGGTCGAGTCAGTTGAGAGCGTGCGGCTGCGCTGGGTCGGCCACCGCCTCCACGGCGACGCCCTCGTCCGCACCTCGGCGACAAGCCTGGCCGAGGCCGACCACCTGGCAGAGGATGCCGAGGCCGCGGTGAAGAAACGCATGCCGAATGTTGACGAAATGACCGTCCGGGTCATGGCGAATGTGAGATGACCAAGGCCTCGTGAACACTGCTCACGAGGCCCTTCGTCATTGTGGGGAACGGTAGATGCGTCCGAGATGTCGGACGGTGAAGCCCGATACGCTCGGTCCGCACCACCCACCGCCGTGAGGGAGACGACGTGACCAACCTCGACGACGCCCTGCAGGACCTCTCGGAAGCCGTGCAACAGCGCCTCGTCGTGCTCGACGAGGGCATGCGGGTCATCGCCTACTCCATCCACGAGAGCGAACCAGACCGCGCCCGCCTGTCGCACCTGCTCGCCCACAGCGACACCTGGCAGGCGCCGGCCGCCGGTACCGACGGGGTCGGCACCCACACTGCGAGCGACGGGACGCAGTGGGTGCTGCACCCCCTTCGCGATGATCGTCACCGGGTCGGCCACCTCCTGCACGTGCGGGCGAAGGGGGTCCCCTCGCCTCCCGAGGACGTCCTCACCGAGGGCGCCGCGCAGCTGGGTGTGCTCCTGTCGCTGCGCACGATGTACGCCGAGCGGGACGCTGCGCGGGCTCGCGGGCTGCTCACGGAGCTGCTCGGCGAGCACTCCACCGAGATCGGGCGCGCTTCTGCCGCAAGGGCTCTCGTCGACGAGGAGCTCGTCGGGTCAGCGGGCCAGTACTGCGCGGTCGTCCTCGCCGTACCGCCGGGCCACCCTGGTGGGGACTGGGAGGCGCGCCGGGCGGTGGACGCCACCTTGGACTTCGTCTCCCGGACGTCCACGGCGACGGTGGTCGGGGGCGTCGTCGAAGGGCTGGGCGTCCTGGTCTTCCCCCGGCCGGTCGTGCAGGACCGGCTCGAGCGGGTGCTCGGCGCGCCCGGGCTGGCGCACGTGCGCGCGGGCATCGGTGGGGTCGTCGACGACCTGCTGTCCGTCGCCACCTCCCACGAACAGGCCCGCCGGGCCTGGCGTGCCGCGTGTCTCGACCCGCTGACCCACCCGCGCGTCACGGAGTGGTCGGGGCTCGGCATCGACAAGCTGCTGCTCGCCCTGCCCCTGGACCGGCTCGACCTCGACGACCTGCCCGAGCCGGTCACCCGGCTCATCGCGTCGGACCACCGCGAGGTCGACGTGCCGACGCTCGAGGCCTACCTCGACGCGGGAGGGGACGCGCAGGCGAGCGCCGTCGCCCTGGGCATCCACCGCTCGACGTTGTACTACCGGCTCACCCGGATCCGGGAGACGACCCGGGCCGACCTCGGCGACGGTCGAGTGCGCCGCGACCTGCACACGGGGCTGCGGGTCGCCCGTCTCGCCGGGCTGCTCAGCGGCTGAGCGACCCCGGCCGGATCCCGCGGTCGACCGTCGGGTCGTAGCCGTGGATCCACGCCAGCCTGTCCTCGAACCAGTCGGCGCCCGCCATCGCGGCATTGCGCGCGTCAGCCTGCGGCCCGTCGGGCAGGTGGAGCACCTCCGCGACCTGGGCGGACGCGAACTGCACTGCGCGAGTGCGCATCCGGCGTCTGCCCTCGAATGCCTCGAAGGCCGCCGTCGGGTCACCCGAGCCGACCGTCGCCAGCTCTTCCGCGAGCGCCCAGGTGTCCTCGATGGCCTGGTTGGCGCCCTGCCCGTGGTGCGGGACGAGCGCGTGCGCCGCGTCGCCGAGGAGCACGACCCTCCCCCTGTGCCAGCTGGCCAGCGGGGGGCGACGCATGAGTGCCCAGCGCTGAGTGACCTCGACCGCCCCGAGCATCTGCGTCACCGCGGGGTGCCACCCGGCGAAGGGGGCGAACTTGTCCTCGTCGCGCGCCGGCACGACCCACTGGTCGGCGGTCCACTCCTGCGGGTCGCGGCTCACCGCGAGGAAGTTGACGTCCTGACCGTCGCCGCCCATCGCGTAGTGCAGGAGGTGGCCGGTCGGACCGATCCAGAACTGGATGGCGTGCGGGTCGGGCAGCTCGGTCAGCTGCTCGGTGGGGATGATCCCGCGGAAGCCGGAGTGCCCGGAGTAGATCGCGTCGTCGTGCCCGACGACCCACTGACGGACCATGGAGCGGGCCCCGTCCGCTCCGACGACGATGCCGGCGCTGCGCTGCGTGCCGTCGGCCAGGTCCAGCAGGACCCGGTCGCCGTCCTCGTGCAGACCGGTGACGTGGTGGGAGAGCAGGATCCGGTCCGGGCCGACGGCCTCGGAGAGGATCCGCTGCAGGTCGGCGCGGTGCACGCCCAGGTAGTCGGAGCCGAAGCGCTCGCGGTAGCCCCGGCCGACCGGGGTGCGGCCGAGCGTCGCGCCGGAGCGCCCGTCGCGGAAGACCAGGTCGGTCTGCGCCCAGGACACCTCCTCGAGGGCGTCGAGGACACCGAGGCGGGCGAAGAGGTTGTTGGCATTGGCCGACAGCGCGACCGCCGCGCCGACCTCGCGCAGCTCCGCGGTGCGCTCGAGGATCGTCGCGGCGATGCCGCGCTCGCGCAGGGCGAGGGCAAGGGTGAGGCCGCCGATGCCGGCGCCGATGATCACCACGTCGTCGTGGGGAGTCTGCTGGTCCATGTGGACGACGCTAGGGGCGACGCGGTGTCGCTGTCATCGGGCTGGATGACGCATCTGACCGGTTGATCATCCGACACGGTGTCGGATCGCCCATCGAGGTGGCATGCTCCGTCCGTGACCTCCGCAGACGCGCTCTTCTCCCGGTTGGTGCGACGCGACCCCGACGCGGAGGCCGAGCTGCCCACGGCTGTGCGCGAGGACCTGCCGGGCAACTCCCTTCGCCTCATCGGGGCCAACGCGCTGCAGTCCTCGGGGGACCAGGCGGTCAACGCCTCGACCGTCCTGCCGTGGCTCTTCCACGCGCTCGGGGTGCCGGCCGTGCTCACCGGTCTGCTGGTCCCGATCCGCGAGTCCGGCTCGATGCTCCCCCAGGCATTCCTCACTCCCCTCGTCGTCCGGGTCCGGCGGCGCACCAACGTCTTCGTCGCCGGCGCGGTCGTCCAGGCGGTCTGCGTGGCGGTCATGGCCGCCACGGCCGCGCTCGCCAGCGGGCTGGTGGCCGGCATCATCATCGTCGCGGCGCTCGCCGTGTTTTCCCTCGGCCGGTGCCTGTGCTCGATCTCGTCCAAGGACGTGCAGGGCCGCACCATGCCGAAGGGAGAGCGCGGCCAGGTCAACGGCCTCGCCACGACGGCTTCCGGGCTGGTCGCGATCACCCTCGGCCTCGCGGTGCGGGCACTCGGCGACCGGCTCGACGTCGCCGTCCTCGCCGCGATCCTCGGCCTCGGTGCCGTGCTGTGGGTGCTCGTCGCGCTGGTCTACTCCGGGATCCGGGAGCCGGTCGAGGAGAGTGGGCAGGAGCACCCTTCGAGACGGTCGCGGGGCGAACTCCTCAGGGAGCGGGAGGAGGGGCCGGGGTGGTTCGCGCAGACCGTGACGCTGCTGCGTGAGGACCGGGCCTTCCGCTCCTTCGTCACAGTCCGCGGGTTCCTGCTCGTCTCCTCGCTCAGCCCGCCCTTCATCGTCACGCTCGCGGTGCAGTCGGGCGCGCCGGCGCTCACCGGGCTCGGGGGCTTCATCATCGCCTCGGGCCTGGCCGCGCTCCTCGGCGGACGGGTCTTCGGGCGGCTGGCCGACCGGTCCAGCAAGTGGCTGATGACGATCGGGGCCGGCCTCGCGTCGATCGTCCTCGTGGCCCTCGTCCTGCTCGTCACGCTGCTCGACCTCGACGGCGGCAGCCTGCTCACCTACGTGGTCTTCGTCAGCGGCTACTTCCTCGTGACGATGCTGCACACCGGGGTGCGGGTCGGGCGCAAGACCTATGTCATCGACATGGCCGAGGGCGACCAGCGCACCACCTATGTCGCCGTCTCCAACTCGGCGATGGGCGTGATCCTGCTGGTCGTCGGAGCCATCAGCTCGGCGATCGCTGGCTTCGGCATCGTGTGGGCCCTGCTCTTCCTCGCGGCGCTCGGCGTGCTGGGGGTCGTCTCGTCGACCCGGCTGGCGGAGGTCTCGCGCGGCGCCTGAGGCTCAGTCGTGGACCGAGCGCACCACGCGCGCAGGCGCGCCCACGACGATCGAGTCCGCAGGCACGTCCTTGGTGACGACCGCCCCGGCCGCCACGATGGCGCCGTCGCCGATGGTCACGCCCTTGAGGATCGTCGCATTGGCGCCGATCCAGACCTTGCGGCCGATGACGATCGGAGCCGGGTGCATGTCGGCCCGACGGTCCGGGTGGACGTCGTGGTCGAGGGTCGCGAGCACCGCGTTGTGGCCGATGAGGCTGTCGTCGCCGATGGTGACACCGCCCTGGTCCTGGAACCGGCAGCCGGAGTTGATGAAGACCCGCTCGCCGAGGTGGATGTTGCGGCCGAAGTCCGCGGTGAAGGGCGGGAAGAGCGTCACGCTCTCGTGCACCGGACGGCCGGTGAGCTGCGCGAGGAGCTCACGGACGCGCCCCGGCTCGTGGTAGCCACCGTTGAGCTCGCCGGTGACCCGCATCGCTGCCTGGCTCGCCTCGTGCATGACGGCGTGAAGGGGGGATCCTCCCGGGATCGTCCGGCCGGCGTCGAGCTCGGCGATGAGTACGTCGATGTCCATGGGTCCACTGTGGCAGGCGTGTGGTGAGGAGAGCCCCGACGATGGAGGACGATGGCCTCGTGGGAGCCGAACGCATGACGAGTGGGGACAGGTCCGGGCTGGGTGACGGGAGCGACCTCGGTGGCGGCACCGGGCTGCGTCTGGACTCGGCTCGCGGCCGCTGGCTGCTCGTCATGACGATCCTCGGCTCGGGCATGGCCGGGATCGACGCGACGATCGTCAATGTCGCACTCCCCCAGATCGGGCGCTCCTTCGAGACCTCCTTCACCACCCTGCAGTGGGTCGTCACCGGCTACGCGCTCACCCTGGCCGCCTTCATCCTCCTCGGCGGGGTGCTCGGCGACCGCCTGGGTCGGCTGCGCGTCTTCGTCATCGGGGTCGTGTGGTTCACCCTCGCGTCGCTGGCCTGCGGACTCGCCCCGACCGCCGGCACGCTCGTCGCGGCCCGCGCCCTGCAGGGCATCGGCGGCGCGCTGCTCACCCCCGGCAGCCTCGCGCTGCTGCAGTCGGCCTTCGTCCGCGAGGACCGCTCACGCGCGATCGGCACCTGGGCCGGCCTGGGCGGCGTCGCCATGGCGGTCGGGCCCTTCGTCGGCGGCTGGCTCGTCGAGGTCGCCTCGTGGCGCTGGGTCTTCCTCATCAACCTGCCCGTCGCGGCCGTGGTGCTGCTCATCGCGCGGGGACTTCCCCCCTTCGCCCGGCCGGTGGGCAGGCCACCTCGCCTGGACGTCCTCGGCGCCGGCCTCGGGGTGCTCGCCCTGGCCGGTGCCACCTACGCCCTCACCGAGATCGGCGGAGGCAAGCTCTCCCCCTTCGCCATCGGGGCGGCGGTGGTGGGCGTGATCGGGACAGCGGCCTTCATCCGGCACGAGCACCGCACCGCCCACCCGATGCTGCCACTGACGATCTTCGCCTCACGGACCTTCGCGACGGTCAACGCGGTGACCTTCCTCGTCTACGGCGGGATGGGCGTGGTCTTCCTCCTCCTCGTCCTCCAGCTGCAGGTCGTCGCCGGCTGGTCCCCGCTGGCCTCCGGCATCGCGAGCCTGCCCACGACGGCGCTGATGATGCTCGGGTCGAGCCGCTCGGGCGTGCTGGCCGACCGCATCGGACCACGCCTGCAGATGGGGGTCGGGCCGCTGGTCATGGCCGCGGGCATCCTGCTCCTGCTGCGCGTCGGCAGCGACACCGACTACGTGCTCGACGTGCTGCCGGGGATCCTCGTCTTCGGCATCGGGCTCACCGCCATGGTCGCCCCGCTCACCTCCACCGCGCTGGCCTCGGCACCCGACGAGCACGCCGGGCTCGCGTCCGGGGTCAACAACGCGGTGGCTCGCACCGGAGGCCTCATCGGGATCGCTGCCGTGCCGGCACTGGCCGGGCTGACCGGGCAGGTCGTCGAGGACCCCGCGGCCTTCGACGCCGGCTTCCGGGCGGCGATGATCGCCTGCGCGCTCGTCATCGCCGCGGGCGGAGCGCTCGCGGCGATCGCGCTGCGAAGCCGTACCGTGGACGGGTGACCGGCAACACGCGAGACATCGAGGCAGGCGTCCACCAAGACTTCCGGGAGGAGATGTCCTACGGGTCCTACCTGGCGCTCGAGACGCTGCTCGACGCGCAGCGCCCGGTGAGCGAGCACCACGACGAGATGCTCTTCATCATCCAGCACCAGACCTCGGAGCTGTGGCTCAAGCTCGTGCTGCACGAGACCCGCTCGGCGATGGCGCTGCTCGCCGCCGACGAGATGCGGATGGCGCTCAAGCGGATCGCGCGGGTCAAGCACATCCAGCGCACCCTCACCGACCAGTGGTCCGTGCTCGCGACGCTCACCCCGACCGAGTACCAGGAGTTCCGCCCCTATCTCGGGCACGCGTCGGGCTTTCAGTCCTGGCAGTACCGCGCGGTGGAGTTCGCCCTGGGCAACAAGCACGCCGGCATGCTGCGGGTGCACGAGGCCGACCCCGAGGCGCACGCGGTGCTCACCGAGCTGCTCGAGGCGCCGAGTCTCTACGACGAGTTCCTCCGCTATCTGTCCCGGCGCGGCTACGCGATCCCCGAGCACGTGCTCACCCGGGACGTCACGCGCGCCCACGAGCTCGACCCACAGCTGACCCGCGTCCTCACGCGGATCTACGCCGAGGCCGAGGACAACTGGGACGTCTACGAGGCCTGCGAGGAGCTCGTCGACCTCGAGGACAACTTCCAGCTGTGGCGCTTCCGCCACCTCAAGACCGTGCAGCGGGTCATCGGGATGAAGACGGGCACCGGCGGCAGCTCCGGCGTCGGGTTCCTGCAGAAGGCACTCGAGCTGACCTTCTTCCCCGAGCTCTTCGCCGTGCGGACGGAGATCGGGTCGTGAGCGGAGATCAGGTCGTGAGCGGGGGTCGCGGTACGGGACCGGCGGCGTTGCGGGACAAGGCGGCTGCGCTCGACGCGACTGACCCCCTTCGTCACTGCCGGGATCTGTACGTCCCCGCAGACGGGCTCGTCGCCTACCTCGACGGCAACTCGCTGGGTCGCCCCCTCCGCGCCACCGCGCAGCGGATCACCAACCTCGTCGCGCACGACTGGGGCACCCGGCTGATCAGGTCGTGGGACGAGCAGTGGATGGACCTGCCGCTGCGCCTCGGCGACCGGATCGGCGAGGTCTGCCTGGGTGCGGCCGCCGGCCAGACCGTCGTCGGCGACTCGACGACCGTCATGCTCTACAAGCTGCTCCGGGCAGCCGTCGCCGCGGCCGGTCCCGAGCGGCCCGAGATCGTGGTCGACACGGAGAACTTCCCGACCGATCGCTATGTCGCACAAGGCATTGCGGACGAGACCGGAGCGCGGCTGGTCTGGGTCGAGCCGGACCCGGCGAAGGGGGTCACCCCCGACCTCGTCGAGGCCGCACTCACCGAGCGCACCGGTGTCGTCCTGCTGTCCCACGTCGCCTACAAGTCCGCGTGGATCGCGGACCTGCCGGAGATCACCCGACGGCTGCACGACGCCGGCGCGCTCGTCCTGTGGGACCTGTGCCACTCGGTCGGTGTGGTGCCCAGCGATCTCGACGAGCACGACGTCGACCTCGCGGTGGGGTGCACCTACAAGTTCCTCGGCGGCGGACCCGGCGCACCGGCCTTCGGCTATGTCGCGGCGCGTCACCACGAGCGGCTGCGCCAGCCGATCCAGGGCTGGATGGGCCACGCCGAACCCTTCGTCATGGGACCCGACTACCGACCGGGCGCGGGGATGCGCGGGTTCATCTCGGGCACTCCCCCGGTGCTCGGGATGGTGGGCATCGAGGACACCGTCGACCTCATCGAGTCCGTCGGGTTGGATGCGGTGCGGGACAAGGCCGCTCGGCTGGGCCGCTTCGTCATCGAGTCCGTCGACGAGCTGCTGGCCGGGCACGGGGTGCGGGTCACCTCACCGCTCGTCGACGAGCAGCGGGGCGGGCACGTGACCTTGGCCCACCCGCGGTTCCGCGAGGTGTACCGCGAGCTGTGGGCGCAGGACGTCGTGCCGGACTTCCGCGAACCCGACGGGATCCGGCTCGGCCTGTCGCCGCTGAGCACGTCCTACGCCGAGGTGGCCGAGGCGCTCGTGCGGATCGAGGCGCTGCTCAGCGCTGGGTGAGATCAGCCCTGGGTGAGTGCGGCGACGACCGACGGCCAGTGCGACGAGGCCGGGTCGATGACGTCGAAGTGGTGTGCACCGGGCAGGACCGTGCGCTCCCACCCCTGGGTCAGACGAAGGGGGACCGTCGCGTCGTCCTCCCCGTGCAGGACCGTGATGCGTTGCGCCGCAGCGGGGTTGGTTGCGGTGAGGTTGGGTGCGGCGAGATCGGCGGCCGCGGCGAGCCTCGTCGGGTCGAGCTGCGCGTAGAGGTCGGGTGCCTGCTGGGGGTCGGCGCCGATCCAGTCGCGGACCGCGTCGTTGCCCAGGTGATCGGCGACGGCTGTGTCGAAGTCGGCGACCGGTGCGAGCGCGACGGCGCGGGTCGGGGGCAGTGCGTGGTGCAGGGCACGCCACATGACGAGGGCTCCTCCGGCGCTGTGGCCGACCCAGCAGGCGATCTCGTGGCCGGCCTCGCGCAGGTGGGTGTCGAGCGCCGTGAGGTCGTCGGTGGTGGCGGTCGGGTCGCCCGGGACCCGTCGGTACTCGGCGAGCACGACCCGCCACCCGGCTGCAGCGAGGGCCCGAGCCATCGGGCGAGCATGGGTGCGGTCGATCGCCGGTCGGAAGTAGCCGCCGTGCACGACGATGAGGGTGGGCGGGGTGCTGGCGGTGGGGGCTGCTGCGTCGGAGGCCGGGGCTGCTGCGTCGGGGGTGCAGGTCTCGTAGACCTGGTCGGGCTGCGAACCGTAGGCGGTCACGGGGCAGGCGAGGGTACTCCCTTCGTCCAGCAGTCGGTCCAGAGCAGCGTCCTCGGCAGTCACCGCCCCAGCCTCCCACTGGATCCGCAACCGGCGCGTTGAGGAGATCTACCCAGTGACGTCGTCGGTGCCTACGCCTACTGTCGAGCCATGACGACGGTAGCGATGCGACACCCCGACCGGGGCTGGGTCCATGCGGTCCCGGTGCTCGCCTTCGTGGTGGGCGCGCTCGCCTACCCCCTGTACGTGCTGGTGGCGACCTTCCGCATCGCTGACGCCGACATCGCGACCCGGCCGGGGGCGCCCTTCGCCGCCGCTGCCGTGGCGGCGATCGCCCTGCTCGCCGGGGTGCTCATCGCCAGCTTCGTCACGATGGTGGCCTACGCCGTCTGCCGATCGGGAAGCACTCGTCTCGTCCGGGGCGCCCAGGTGGCCGGGTTGGGCCTGACCGGGATCGGGTGCGGCGCGGGCATCTGGCTGGCGATCATCGTGGCCGAGCAGCTGGCCTGATCGACGTCCGCGCAGCTCTTGTCCACACAGTCCACACCACCCCTTGTGCTCGAACACCTGTTCGACTAGCGTGGATGCATGGACGGGACATCGGGGTTCGAGGAGATGCTGACGCAGACACTGCGTCGTATCGACCTGCACACGATGCGCCGTCCGATCGAGTTCCCGCAGGGCATGGCCGAGACCATCCAGCGCGCGCACCGCGAGGTCGACCGCATGATGGAGCGGCTGGTCGACGAGGAGGCTGACGTCGCCGCCCTGAGGGAGCAGGTCACCGAGGTGGAGCGGCTCAAGCGACGGATCGAGGCCGTCCAGCTGCACCTGACCGCCAAGGCGTCCCGGACCAGGGCCCACGAGGCCGATGGCGAGCTCGACTCCGGTTCCTGGCTGGCCGGCGCGACCGACAGTGACCGTCGGCAGGCTGCTGGCCAGGCAGCCCTGGCAGATGCGCTGGGCGACACGCCTGCCGCAGCCGGGTCCGACAGCGATGCTGCTGGCGGTGGCGAGCCGGCGGGTGACAGCACGGGTGATGGGGCGGCCGGCCAAGGTGACGCCACGGCTGATGGGGCGGCTGGCCAAAGTGACGCGGCCGGAGCAGGTGACGCAGCCGAAGCAGGTGACGAGCATGACCGCCCGGCGGACGGTGACGGTGACGGTGACGCGTGCGGCTCTGGCACAGAAGATCGTCGGGCAGCAGGCCGTCGCGCCGACGGGCGACCGCTCCTGACGGCGACGAGCGCCGCACTCGATGCCGGCACGATCAGCGCCGCGCACGCCCAGGTCATCATGCGGGCGCTCGACGACCTGCCCGAGTCAGTCACCGACGAGCAGCGACGTCACTGCGAGGAGGAGCTGCTCCTGCTGTGCGTCAACCGCTCCCCTGGTCAGCTGCGACGGGCCGCACGACGAGTGCTCGAGGCCATCGAGCCCGAGCCTGAGGCGGTCGACCAGCACGAAGACGACCTCGTTGCAGACGAGGAGGAGCAGGCGCGGGACAAGGCTGCCTTCTGGCTCAAGGACAACCAGGACGGGACAGTGACGGGCCACTTCACCGTGCCGTGGGTCTCCGGGATGATGCTCAAGAAGATCATCGACGCCATGACCGCTCCCCGCCGCCGTGGGAGCGACGACAAGGCTGGTCGGGACGGCGCGGCACGCGGGACGGGCACGGGCGGCACTGCACGCGGGACGAGCACCGACGGCGCAGCACGCGGGACGGGCACGGACGGCGCAGCACGAGGGACGGCCACGCACGGCCGTGCCGGCACCGGCTCGACCAGCAAGGACCGCTACCTCGACTGGCAGCACCGGCGGGGCCTGGCCTTCGCTGACCTGCTGACGCGCATCCCGACCGATCACCTGCACACCAAAGTCTCGGCCACGATGCTCATCACGACGCGGCTGTCGGACCTGATGGACAACTTCGAAGCCGCTGGGACCAAGGTCGCCACGACGGACATGCCGGACGTCCTCAGCGCTGGTGCGGCGCGGCGGCTGGCCTGCGGAGCAGGTCTGCTGCCGGCCGTTCTCGACGGAGACTCGGTACCCCTTGACTTGGGGCGACAACGACGACTCTTCACCGACAACCAGCGAATGGCCTTGGCCGGGCGCTACAGCGAGTGCGCGGCGCAGGGGTGCGACCGGCCCTTCGCGTGGACCGAGACCCATCATCTGAAGCCGTGGGAAACCGGTGGCAGGACCGATCTCGACAACGCCGTTCCTCTCTGCGGCACCCACCACCACATGATCGACAGCGCCCTGTGGACCTACGTCATCACGAGGCTGGCCCGTCGGACCGTGTCGCTCGCATTCCACCGACGGGCATAGACCGGCCCCGCCAGCCAGAAGTCATCTGACTCGCGGGGCCGGTGTGCCGGGCCTGGGGCGTCGTGCCGGAGCGGGGCTGTCGTGCCGGAGGCTGGGCCCTGCTCGACGCCAGCTCGCCAGACCCAGCGTCGCCAGACCCCAGCTTCGCTAGACGCCCAGGTAGGCCTGCTGCACCGCCGGGTCGTCAGCGAGGTCTTCGGCGGCTCCGGAGAGGACGACTCGCCCCTCGGCCAAGACGTACCCGGTGGAGGCGATCTTGAGCGCTGACCGGGCGTTCTGCTCCGCGAGCAGCACACCGATGCCCTCACGGTTGATCCCGACGATGGCCTCGAAGACCTGCTCGGTGACGAGCGGAGCCAGACCCATCGATGGCTCGTCGAGGATGAGCATCTTGGGGTCGGACATCAGAGCCCGGCCGATGGCCACCATCTGCTGCTGGCCGCCGGAGAGGGAGCCGGCATTCTGGTTGCTCTTGTCCTGCAGGATCGGGAAGAGCTCGTAGCTGCGCTCCAGCAGGGCTCGCACCCGCTTGCGGTCCCGGCGTCCCACATAGGCACCGAGGGTGAGGTTCTTCTCCACGGACATCCGTGGGAAGAGGTGGCGACCCTCCGGGCAGTGGGCCAGTCCCCGACGCACGATCGCTGCCGATCGACTGCGGGTGATCTCCTCCCCCTCGAACTCGACGCGACCAGATCGGGGACGCAGCAGACCACTGACGGTGCGGAAGAGCGTGGACTTGCCGGACCCGTTGGCCCCGAGGATGACGGTCAGCTCCCCCGCCGCGGCGGTGATGTCGACCGAGTGCAGGACGTCGCCGGCACCGTAGCCGACGCTCACGTCGGTGATGGTCATCATGTCGTCGCTCCCGTCGTCCCCGCACCGGTGCCGAGGTATGCCTCGATGACCTGGGGGTTGCTCTTGATGTCGTCCGGGGTGCCCACGGCGATCCGCTGTCCGTGATCGAGGACGACGATCTGGTCGGCGAGGTTCATCACCATCGACATCTTGTGCTCGACGAGGCAGACGGTGACCCCCCGGGCGACGATCTCCCGGATGAGGGTGCCGAAGGACTCCGTCTCCTCGTCGGTGGTCCCCGCAGCGGGCTCGTCGAGGAGCAGCAGCTTCGGCTCCGTGGCCAGGGCCTGGGCGATCGAGATGCGCTTCTGCGCCTCCTGCGGGAGGGTCGAGGCGATCTCGTCACGCAGGTGCGCCACACCGACGAACTCGAGCTCGTGCATCGACCTGTCGAGGCTGCGCCTCTCGTCCTTGCGGAACCTCGGGGTGTGCAGCACGGCGTCGAGGGCATTGGACCTCGAGCGCACCACACACGCCGCGCGCACGTTGTCCAGGACGCTCGCACCGTCGAAGAGGTGCGTCGTCTGGAAGGTGCGGGCGATGCCGTCGCGCACCGTCTGGTGCGGCTGCATGCCCGTGATGTCCTTGCCGTCGAAGGTGACCGTCCCCGCCGTCGGCCGGTAGAACCCGGCCAGCAGGTTGAAGAGGGTCGACTTGCCGGCGCCGTTGGGTCCGATGATCGCCGTGACGCAACCCTCGGGGACGTCGAAGTCGACGTCCTGGACCGCGTGCAGGCCACCGAAGGCCTTGCTGAGCCCACGTACCTCGAGAAGCATCAGAGTCTCCCTTCGCTCGTGGCAGTGGTGGTCCCGGTGGTGCGCGCTGCCCGCCGTGAGCGACGGGACGCGAGGAACTCGTTGAGGTAGCCGACGATGCCGCGCGGGGCGAAGATCACGAGCAGGACGATGATCGGGCCGAGCACGATGAAGCGGTAGGCCTCGAGTCCCTGCAGCATCTCGAAGAGGAATGCGACGAGCACGCTGCCGACGACCGGGCCCATGACAGTCCCCATGCCACCGATGAGCAGGAAGAGCAGGAACTGGAAGGTCAGGTCGATCGACGCCGAGTCCGCGCCGATGAACCCGTTGAGGGTCGCGAAGAGGCCACCGGCCAGGCCGGCGATGCCCGCCGAGGCGGTGTAGGCCAGCTGCTTGCTGACGCCGACGTTGACACCGATCGACTTGGCCAGGTCCTCGGAGGTGCGGATGGCCACGAGCGAACGACCCGCGTTGGAGTGCAGGATCGCGTGCGTCGTGTACGCCACGACTCCGAGGAAGAGCAGCACGAGGTAGTACAGGACCACCGGTTCGCTGAAGTCGAGCGGGCCGATGCCCTCGGGCAGCTTGATCCCGCTGACACCGGAGTGGGCGTGGGTGACCGTCTCCCAGCGGATGATGATGATGTAGATGAGGAAGCCCAGGGCCATCGTGAAGATCGCGAAGTAGGCACCCTGCGTGCGCAGCGCGATCAGGCCCGAGGCGTACCCCATCACCGTGGTGACCACGACGGCGACGACGAAGGCGGTCCAGAAGGACCAGTCGTGGTCGGTCGTCGCCAGGCCGACGATGTAGGCGCCGACCCCGAAGAAGGCGCCGTGGGCCAGCGACAGCTGCCCGGTGAGCCCGAGGATGAGGTTGAGCCCGTAGGCCGCGATCGCGTAGATCGCGGCGGTGGTCACGATGCGCAGCAGGTACGGCTGGCCCGAGACGAGGAAGGGGGCCACGAGGAAGGCGATGGCGATCACGGCCACCCCGAGGAGTCGTGGTCGCAGCAGGGTCGTCATCGTTGCTCCACCATCCCGAAGAGTCCCGTCGGCTTGATCGCCAGCACCGCCATGAGGACGATGAAGACCGCGGCCTGCCCGGCGCCGACGGAGATGTAGGTCGAGGCCATGACCTCCGCCATCGCGATGACGAAGCCTCCGATGATCGCCCCGGGAAGGGAGCCGAGACCGCCGAGGATGATGATCGCGAAGACGATGAGGCTGAGCGACTCCCCCATGCCCGGCGAGAGCAGCTGGATCGGCGCGACGAGTCCCGCAGAGATCGCGACGAGCGCGAAGGAGACCGCGAAGGTCACCATCGAGACGACGTTGGCGTTGATGCCCACGAGCGCGGCGCCGGTGCGGTCCTGCTCGATGGCCTCGATCGCCTGGCCGTGCACGGACCTCTTGAGGAAGAGGGTGAGCGCGATGAGGACGACCATGGCCGTGAGGATGATGATGATGCGCTGCGACGAGATCTGTGCACCCGCCACCGTCATCCGACCGTCGAAGGGGGACTCCATCCGCAGGAATCCCGACCCCCAGATCTCCTGGACGAGCGAGATCAGGAAGAACATGACCCCGACCGTCGCGATCATGTGGTGGGTGTGCGGTGCGTTGCGCAGCGGGTGGAAGATCAGCCGCTCGAAGACGACACCGATGACGGCCAGGACCAGCGCGGCG
Source organism: Janibacter limosus (assembly GCF_004295485.1). Classification (NCBI taxonomy): domain Bacteria; kingdom Bacillati; phylum Actinomycetota; class Actinomycetes; order Micrococcales; family Intrasporangiaceae; genus Janibacter; species Janibacter limosus. The sequence continues at coordinate 1,800,847 of NZ_CP036164.1, forward strand.
CACACGATCGCCACGACGTAGGGCAGCCCCACGTCGACGAGCAGCGTGTAGGTCACGTAGCCGCCGACCATGAAGAGCGCACCGTGGGCGAGGTTGGGGAAGCCCAGCACGCCGAAGACCAGGGTGAGACCGATGGCGGCCAGGCAGTAGATGCCGCCCAGGGACAGGCCGTTGATGAGCTGTTGGACGAAGAGGGTCATCCGTCACCCCCGTGGAGGACCGGGATCATCGGCCTCACTCCTTCGGCTGGTCGATGGCGAAGGTCTCGTACTCGCCCTTGTCGTTGCGGTAGGCCGCCTTGAGGCCGTGGGAGACGAAGTGGCCGCCCGCGCTGACGCTGTCGGGGGCGAAGGCCACCTTGAACTTGTCGTCGACCTTGCCGACGGCGTCGGGCATGGCGTCGCGGATCGCCTGCGGGTCGTCGACGGTGCCGGCCTCCTTCATGGCCTCGACGAAGACCGGGAGGGACTGGTAGTTCAGCGCGATGTCGGCGTTGACCGGCTTGTCGGAGGAGAACTTCTTCTTGTAGCGGGAGATGAAGTCCTCGGTGCCGTCGAACTCGGTGATGGGGGCGATGCCGACGGAGTTGTTGAGGTTCTTGGGGTCGGTGAACTCCTCCATCTCCTCGAACTTGGCCTGGTCGATGACCATGAAGGCGCCCTTGTAGCCCTGCTTGCGGGCCTCCTCGATGATCAGGGCCGTCGGCTGCGAGGGACCGCCGACGAGGATGACGTCGGGCTTGCCCGCGAGCGTCTTGGAGACGGGACCGGCGAAGTCGGAGACCGAGCCGTAGTCGATGTTGTTGTTGGCCTGGACCTGACCGCCCTTTTCCTTCCACGTCTTGGTGGCGGCCTTGGTCCACTCCTGGCCGAACTCGCTCGAGGTGGTGAGCAGGCCGAGCTTGCCCTTGCCCTTGGTGTCCAGCTTGTCGATGAAGGGGTCGATGTAGCTGGTGAAGGACGGCGGGATCATCACGGTGAGCGGGTTCTTGGCGGCGAGGATGTCCGGGTCGGAGCTGTAGGCGCCGATGAGGAACTTGTCGCGGGTGGTGTTGAGCTCCTGGGCTGCCTTGATGCCACCGGCGTGCGGGACGAAGACGATCTTGGCGCCGTCCTTCTGCACGAGACGCTGGGCGTTGGTGCCGGTCGTGCTCGGCTGGTACTGGTCGTCGAGGCTCTCCAGCTTGAGGGTGTACTTCTTGCCGTCGATCTCCACGCCCTCCGCGTTGAGGTCGTCGACGGCCATCTTCAGGCCGTTCTGGACATTGAGGCCGTACTCCGCGGCGCCTCCGCTGATGCCCGCGGAGTACCCGATGACGAGCGTGTCGCTCCCGGACCCCCCGCCCCCGTCCCCACCGCATGCGGCGAGCGCAGCCACGAGGCTGCCGCTGGCGACCAGGACGAAGGAACGACGCAGGCGGGACGATGATGCTGGGGCCATCAGGAATCTCCTCGTTGAGATGTCTTGTGACGTGAATCTGGGTTCAGATTCAACTCCCGCCGAAGGTAGTGGCGCTCGTCACAGATGTCAACGGGAAGGCGCTCAGGCGCCGGGGACGACCTCGTCACCGACGTGCAGCTCGCCGTCGGCGAGCGGGACCAGCCGCGTACCAAACCACGTCTTGCCCTCCCACGCGCGGTGCCGCGCCAGGGTGCGGACCGGCTCCTTGCCGCTCGCCTGGGTCTCGGGGTCGATGGTCGTCATGACGCAGCGGTCGCAGACCTCGGCGGTGCGGAAGTCGACGTCGCCGATGCGCACGGTCGGCCAGCCGTCCTCGGCGAAGGCCGCCCCGCCGTCGATGACGACATTGGGGCGGAACCGGATCATGCTCAGCGGCTCGGTCGGCGCGCTCTCGCCCTCCTCGGCTGCCCGCTCGTCGACCCACTCCTGCAGCCGGGCGAGCGAGGTCTGCGAGGTCATCAGCAGCGGCCCGGCGTCGGCGAGCGAGAGGGTGTCGCCCTCGAGCCCGCCGTGGGCACCGGACATCCGCCGCATCCGGGGCTCCTCCTGCCACACCAGGCGAAGGGGGCGCCCCACCCGGTCGCTGATCCACTCGCTGACGTCGAGGTCCGCCGGCGGGGCGAAGCCCTGCCGCGAGTGGCTCACCGGGATCGGCGGCAGTCCGAGGGGGATGTCGACGAGGATGCTCTCTCCCCCGTCGTGGATGCGGATCGTCTCGTCGTCGACCTGCTCGGCCCGCAGCCGCAGGAGCGCGTGCTCCTCACGAGCCGTGACCTTCTCACCGGACGGGTCCACGAGGCCCCACCGGCGGTCGCCCTCGATCCCCCAGGGCTCGACGCGGGCGGACTCGATGTCCATGCCGCCGAGGGACTTGACCGGGTAGAGCCGCAGCTGGGTGACGCGCATCCCTCGACGATATCCGCCCGGCAGGTCACCGCACCGACCAGCGACGTCGCTCAGGCGCTGCGGGCGCTCCACGCGTCGTGGCCGGCCTCGAGCGCCCGCAGGACCTCTTCCGGAGCGGCGGCGATGGTCTGCGGGATGACGACGCCCGGCCCCCCGGGCGCCTCCTCGACCACGGCTTGGGTCGCACGTCGGTCCGCGTCCCAGCGCTCCTGGGCCTGGGGCACCAGCCGGAGCACCACGGTCGGCCTGGCGGCCAGGACCTCGCGGTCGACCTGCATGATGTCTGCCCACGGGATCCAGGGCGCCGTGCCCTCGCGGGCGACCCGGACGCCACGGTCGGCACTGATGGTCAGCTCGAGGGCCGGACGGATCAGCCGCCAGACGGCGAAGGGGATCCCGACGAGCCCGAAGAAGACAGCCAGTGCGATGCCGAGCATCCGCAGCAGCCCGTCGCTGCCACCGAGGATGCACAACCCGATGATGGTGAATCCGCCGCAGATCATCAGCAGGAAGATCATGCCGGTCCGGGCGGTGCGGAAGTGGAGCTCTTCGCCGCGGGCGAGCCTGGCTGCGTGGTTGGTGCTCATGGGAGCAATCATCTCCCGAGCGCCAGATCAGGCGCGGACGGGCACCTCGTCGGGCGAGATCTCCTCTGCCCCGGGCGTGCCCGGCTCGAGGTGCTGGTCCCCGGTGCGCTTCAGCGCGTACCAACCACCGAACAGTGCGGCAAACATGCCTGCGTCGACGTCCTTGAGGACGAGTTGCGCGCAGTGGCCGGTCTGGACCAAGAAGCCGACCGCGCCTGAGGTGGTCAGGCCGTCCTTGAGATAGAGGATGTGCCGACCGGCGGGGATGTCGAAGCGGACCACAGAACGCGTCCCGTCGAGGACCCCCAGGTCGGTCGACCCGAGCATGACGTGCTTGCCGCTCACGTGCTCCGGTGCGATGGTTCCGGTGCTGATCTCGACTGCTGCGCCCATCGGGGGTACCTCCTGGTGTCCGTCGGTCCGGTCGGGCAACCGGGCCCTCACCTCCATGATGCCCGCCTCACCTGTGCCCTGTCTGCACCATGACAGCTGTCATTGCGCAGTCGTGACATCGGGGGATGGTGGGGGTCCTCCCTTCGGCAGCAGTGTGGAGCCATGACCACGACGAGCAGTGCACCGACGGGGACCACGGCAGCGTCTCCCCCACCGACCACCGACGGGATCCACCTCGAGGGGGTGACCAAGAGCTTCCGCTCCGGAGGCGAGACCGTCCACGCCGTGGCCGGTGTCGACCTGAGCATCGCGCCCGGTCAGGTGGTCGCCGTGCTCGGTCCCAACGGGGCCGGCAAGACGACCACCCTGGACATGGTGCTGGGGCTGACCGACCCGACGTCTGGTCGGATCACCTCCTTCGGCGCGGCTCCGCGACGCGCCGTGCACGAAGGGAGGGTCTCGGCCGTCCTGCAGACCGGCGGTCTGCTGCGCGACCTCACCGCGCGGGAGACGGTGCGCTACATCGCCTCGACCTTCCCCCGGCACGAGCCGGTCGAGGAGGTCCTGCAGCGAGCCGGGCTGGCGGACAAGGCCGATCGGTTGGTCTCCAAGCTCTCCGGCGGTGAGCAGCAACGGCTGCGCTTCGCCCTCGCGCTGCTGCCCGACCCGGACCTGCTCGTCCTCGACGAGCCGACCGCCGGGATGGACCTGACCGCTCGCCGCGACTTCTGGCGCACCATGCACGAGGACGCGTCCAACGGCCGCACCGTGCTCTTCGCGACCCACTACCTCGAAGAGGCCGACCACTTCGCCGACCGCATCGTGATGATGGCCGGCGGGCGGGTCGTCGCCGACGGCACCACCGAGCAGATCCGGGCCCGCGCCAGCGGTCGCACGGTGAGCGCCGACGTCCGCAGGGGGGACGTCGGCGCCGCCGTCGAGCGCTTGCGCGGGCTCGCCGGCACTGCCGCGGTGACGACGAACGGCGAGCGCGTCACCGCCATCGGCGAGGACTCCGACGCCCTGGCGCGGATGCTGCTGGTCGAGCTGGGCGGCACCAACCTCGAGGTGACGACGGCCTCCCTCGACGCGGCCTTCATGGCCATCACGGGTGGGGCGATGGACGAGGACGAGGACGACGCGACGGAGGAGACCCGATGAACCCCACACTGATCGGCCTGGAGCTCAAGCGCTACTGCCGCGACTACGTCGGCCTGTTCTTCATCGCCGTGCTGCCCGCCTTCATGTACGTCGTCTTCGGGGCGGCGCAGTCCTTCGGCAAGGAGGACATCGGTCGCGGCAACGTCTCGCTCTACATCATGATCTCGATGGCGGTGTACGGCGCGGTCACGGCGACCGTCTCGGTCGGTGGGTCCGCCGCGGTCGAGCGGATGCAGGGCTGGGGACGACAGCTGGGGCTGACCCCCCTTCGGGACGTGTCCTATGTCGGGACCAAGGCCGTGCTGGCCATGGTGATCGCCTGCATCCCGATCGCCTTGATCTACGCGATCGGGATCGGCACCGGCGCGAAGGGCGACACCTGGGTCTGGTTCGCCACTGCCGGGATCACGCTCTTCGCCGCGTGCCTCTTCGCGCTCTACGGGCTGATCTTCGGGATGGCCTTCAAGTCCGAGTCCGCGGTCGGGGCGGCCAGCGGGTCGCTCGTGGTCTTCGCCTTCCTCGGCAACATCTTCATCCCCCTGTCGGGCGTCATGCTGACGATCGCGAAGTTCACCCCGCTCTACGGGATCGTCTCGTTGGCCCGGTACCCGCTCACCGAGGGCTACGCGGTCGACATGGACGGCAAGCTCTCCCATGAGGCCCTGTGGGTGCCACTGGTTAACGTGGGCGTGTGGACACTGATCCTGGCGCTCCTGACGGTCTACCTCGTGCGGCGGGGTCGGGACCGGCAGTGACCAACCCGCTCCGCTCCCGGTGCGCCGCCGTCGACCTCGACGGCGGCGCACCGGACCCGTGGGCCCGGCACGGCTGGCTGCTCGCCGCCGTGTGGCTGGTCTTCCTCGGGTTCCCCGCCAGCGCCGTCGTCGACACGACCGTCGGCCAGCCCCTCCTGCGCACGACCGGGCTGCTGCTCATCGTGGCCTTCGCCGCGGTCTACATCCTGGCCTTCATGCGCTCGCAGATCGGTCTGCACGGCGGCTGGGACCGCACGCGGCTGGCGAGCGTCTACGGCGGCTTCGTGGGCCTGGTCCTCATCATGGCGCTGCTCTGGCCGATCATCGGGGCCGACGTGCTCGGCGTGAGCGCCTTCCTCGCGAGCCTCGCGGCCTTCGGGTTCCCCTTGCGCAGCGCCGTGGTGGCGGTGATCGCGGTGACCGTCGCCGGTGCCCTCACCCTCGTCGTCACCGAATCCCTCGACGAGCTGTGGCCCTTGCTCCTCCTGCCGGCCCTCATCGGCTCCTTCGGTCTGCTGCTGCGGCGGATGATCCTCGGCGACGAGCGCCGAGAGGTCCTGCAGCGCACCCTGGCCGTCGCGGCCGAGCGCGACCGGGTGGCGCGCGACGTCCACGATGTCGTCGGGCACTCCCTGACGGTCGTCTCGCTCAAGGCCGACCTGGCCGAGCGCCTCGTCGACATCGACCCGGAGCGGGCGAAGGGAGAGATCGCCGCCATCCGATCGCTCACCCGACAATCCTTGGCAGAGATCCGTGCGACCGTCGCCGGCCTGCGCATCACCCGGCTGGCCGACGAGCGCGATGCCGCCCTGGCCGCGCTGGCCGATGCCGGGATCGAGGCGTCGGTCCCCGACGACTACGACGTCGTCGACCCCGCCCACCGCATCACCGTCGCCTGGGCGCTGCGCGAGGCGACGACCAATGTCATCCGGCACAGCGGCGCCCAGCGCGTCGACGTGGCGTGGGGTCCGACCTGGCTGGAGGTGATCGACGACGGTCGCGGGTTGAGCGGCCGTCGGGAGGGCAGCGGCCTCACCGGGCTGCGCGAGCGGCTCGCCGGGGTCGGGGGCCATCTCGACGTCGGTGAGGGACTCCCGGGCCGCAACGGCCCCGGGACGCGGCTGCGGGTGGAGCTGCCGTGATCAGGGTGCTGCTGGCCGATGACCAGGCCCTCGTGCGGGGCGCGATGGCCGCGCTGCTCGGCCTCGAGGAGGACCTCGAGGTCGTCGCCGAGGTCGGGTCGGGCGACGAGGTGCTCGAGGCCGCCCGACGCACCCACCCCGATGTCGCGGTGCTCGACGTCGAGATGCCCGGGCTCGACGGCATCTCGGCTGCCGCGCAGCTGACGCGGGAGCTGCCGGGGACCCGGGTGCTCATCGTGACGACCTTTGGTCGACCGGGTTACCTGCGCCGGGCCCTCGACGCGGGGGCCAGCGGCTTCGTCGTCAAGGACACGCCGTCGCACGAGCTGGCCGCGGCGGTGCGCACGGTCGCGGCCGGTGGGCGGGTCGTCGACCCGTCGCTGGCCACCGAGGTCGTCATCGGGGGCCCCAATCCCCTGACCGACCGCGAGCGCCAGGTGCTCGGTGAGGCGCTCGAGGGCCACTCCGCCCCGGCGATCGCCACCCGGGTGCACCTCTCCCCCGGCACGGTGCGCAACCACCTGTCCTCGGCCATCGGCAAGACGGGCACGAGCAACCGCGTGGAGGCCGCGCGGCGGGCCCAGGACCTAGGCTGGCTCTGACCCCCTTCGTCCTCCCCGTGTCCGAGACCACCAGCCTGGAGCGTGCATGCGCCCGACCCGCCCGGCCGCGGCCCTCGCCGCTCTCGCCGTGGGGGCCGGTCTGCTCGTGGGTTGCACCGACGACGGGGCGCAGGCCGACTGCGACGCGACCGCTGCCGACTTCTCGTGGGCCAGTCCCTCCCCCGCGGACGACGAGCGCTTCGACCTCACGGGACCAGGGTGGATCGGCGGTGACTCCACCTATTCGGTGCAGCTGCCGGACGAGCGCACGCTGTGGCTCTTCAGCGACTCCTTCATCGGGGAGGTCTCTCGCAGCGGCCGCCCGGCGCCCGGCATGGCGATGGTGCACAACGCGCTCGTGGCCGAGAGCGACTCGGGTCGGCTGAGCACGCGCACCGCGGAGGGACCGGAGTCCTTCTTCGCGGACCCGAGCGAAGACAGCTACTACTGGGTGCAGGACGCGGCCGTCGAGGGTGACGAGCTCGTCGTCTTCCTGTCCTTGACCCGCGCCGTGGGCGAGCAGGGGTTCGCGTGGGACCACAACGCCATCGCGCGGGTCTCCCTGCCCGACCTTGAGGTCACCGAGATCATCGACCCCGGCGCGGGGCAGGACCACGTCGCGTGGGGGGCCGGGGTGATGACCACGCCGACGCACACCTACGTCTACGGCGTCGAGGACCTCGAGCAGACCAAGCACCTCCACCTCGCGCGGGTGCCTGCCGGCAACCTCACCGACCGCTCCCACTGGGAGTACCGCACCGCTGATGGCTGGTCACCCGATGTTCTGCAGAGTGCCCGCCTGACCGACGGGGTCGCCAACGAGCTGAGCGTCTCGCGCTACCGCGACGGCTACCTGATGATCTCCTCGGACACCTCCGCGCCCTTCAGCCCCAAGATCAATGCGTGGACGGCGTGCTCGCCACAGGGTCCGTGGCGGGACCGACAGACGATCTACGAGACGCCGGAGTCCGGGGTGGGCAAGCACTTCACGTACAACGCGCACGGCCACCCGGAGATCAGCGAGGACGGCCAGCTGCTCATCTCGTACAACGTCAACACCTTCGACTTCGACGAGCTGACACGCGACCCGACGCTCTACCGGCCACGGTTCATCACGCTGGACCTGGAGTAGGTCAGCGGATCAGGCCGCGGACCTCGTGCTTCTGGATCTTGCCGGTGGCGGTCTTGGGCAGTCCGTCGACGACACGGACCTGCTTGGGTACCTGGAAGCCCGCCAGCTTGGCCTTCGCGTGGGCGATGACCCCGGCTTCGAGGTCCGGCTCGGCGACGCTGCCGTCCGGCACGACGACGGCACACACGGCCTCGCCCCACCGTTCGTCCGGCACGCCGATGACCGTGCACTCGGCCACCCCCGGCGCCCCGAGGACCACTCCTTCGACGACCACGGAGGAGACATTTTCCCCACCGGACTTGATGATGTCCTTGAGGCGGTCGGTGAACCACACGACACCAGCGTCGTCGAGGTGTCCGATGTCGCTGGAGTGGAACCATCCGTGGGCGAAGGCCGCCTGGTTGGCCTCCGCGTTGTTCCAGTAGCCGCTGCACACGTTGGGGGCGCGGTAGACGATCTCACCGGTCTCCCCCGGGCCCTGGACCTCGCCGGTCGCGTCCATGGTCTTGGCCAGCACGGAGACCGACTGGGGCCCCCAAGACTCGGGCGCGCTGTGGCGGTGCTCGGGCCACTGCATGACGGTCGTCGGCACGACCTCGGTCTGACCGGAGCCGAGGATGACATCCGCGTTGGGGTACATCGCGTCGACGGCGTCGAGCAGCTCGGAGGGCATGGGTGCCATCGCGTAGATGGCGGTCGTGACCGAGCTCAGGTCACGCGGCTGCTGCTGCTGCACGCCGACGCAGGCGCGGTGCATCATCGGCAGCATCATCATGTGCGTCACCCGGTGGCGCTCGATGAGGTCGAGGCTGGCGACGGGGTCGAAGGCCATCGGTCCCAGGACCGCCGTGCCACCCATCATCAGCACCGGCATCGTCACCGTGTTCAACGCCGTGACGTGGAACATGGGCAGCACGACGAGCATCACCGGCGAGTTCGGCCCCCAGGACTGGCGGGTGACCAGGGCATTGGACAGCAGCGAGGTGACCAGCGAGGTGTGGCTGACGAGCACCCCCTTCGGCCGTGACGTCGTCCCGGAGGTGTAGAGGCACTGCACGATGTCACGATCGTCGACGATGACCTCGAGCGGTGTGGACGGGGCATCGTCGACGAGGCCCTGCCAGCTGTGCGTCGACAGGCCGGCCACAGGCTCGGGGTCGTCCTCGTCGGTGACGATGACGTTCTGGACGACGGGCACCGATGGCAGCACCTGCTCGTGCAGCGGACGGAAGACGGAGTCCGTGACGAGCACCGGCGGCTGGGAGTCCTGGAGGATCCACCCCTGGTCCTGTCCGGAGAGCAGGAAGTTCAGCGGCATGCAGACCAGGCCTGCGCGGGCGCAGGCGTAGTAGGTCGCCAGCAGCCGCCACGAGTTCATCATCGTCACGGCCACCGGGCTGCCGGCGGGCAGCCCGAGGCGCAGGAGCGCGTGCCCCAGACGATCCGCGGTCTCCGCGAGCTCCCGGTAGGTCACCTCGCGGCCGCCGTCGACGACGGCGACCCGGTCGGGGAAGAGCGCGGCGGAGCGGACGAGGACGTCGCCGGCGTTGTTGCGGGTGGCGAGGTTGTACTCGAGGGGATCGACGAGCGACAGGTCAGGCTTCATTGGATGTCCTTGTGGTGGTGGGGTCAGTCGAGGAAGAGATCGGGCACGAGCTGGCTGACATCGGGGCCATAGGCACTGAAGTCGGTGATGCCCTCCTGGGCCAGCACGTCGTCGTCGATGAAGAACTCTCCGGTGCACTCGGCCGGGTCGCGCACGAGGATCGCGTGGGCGGCATCGGACATGATCTCGGGGGTGCGGCTGCGGGTGTCGGCCGTCTCGGCGCCCATGAAGGTGCGCACGGCTGCGGTGTCGATCGCCGTGCGCGGCCACAGGCTGTTGGCTGCGATGCCGTGCTCGCGCCACTCCTGCGCGAGCCCGAGCGTCACCAGACTCATCCCGTACTTGGCGATGGTGTAGCCCAGGTGACCCCCGGCCCAGTGCGGCGCGAGGTTGATCGGCGGGGAGAGTGACAGCACGTGGGCGTGGTCCGAGTCGATCAGGTGCGGCAGGGCCGCCTTCGCCAGGAGGAAGGACCCGCGGCAGTTGATGTCCTGCATGAGGTCGTACTTCTTCATCGGCAGGTCGGCCGTCTTCGACAGATCGATCGCGCTCGCGTTGTTGACGACGATGTCGATGCCGCCGTAGCGCTCGACCGTCGAGGCGACGGCGCCGCGCACCGACTCCTCGTCACGGACATCGCCGACGATGGGCAGCGCCTTGCCGCCGGCGGCCTCGATGGCCTCCGCGGCGGTGTGGACGGTCCCCTCGAGCGTGGGGTGGGGCTGGTCGGTCTTGGCGAGCAGGGCGACATTCGCCCCGTCCCGGGCCGCGCGCAGCGCGATCGCCAAGCCGATGCCGCGGCTACCGCCCGACATGAGGATGGTGCGTCCGGCAAGTGTCCCGGTCATGATCAACAACTCCTGGTTCTCGGTGACGAATCACATCTCGGCTGGTGCCGTCGTGCCCGGGGATGGCGGCCACCCCGTCGTGCGCGAAGGGTGGTGCTCACCCTTCGTGTCCGTGCTCGGTCATCTCCGCTCAGGCGGGCATCCCGTCAAGGCGGGCGAGGACCTGGAGCATGACCTCGTCAGCGCCGCCCCCGATGGAGCCGAGCCGGGTGTCCCGCAGGAAGCGAGCGGTCCACGTCTCCTCCATGTAGCCCATGCCGCCGTAGAACTGGATGCAGGTGTCGGCGACCTCGCGCACGAGCCGGCCGGCGGTGAGCTTGGCGACACTCGCGCCACGGATGATGTCGTCACCGGCCATGTAGCCCTCGCAGACAGCGGCGTTGTGACTGCGCAGCAGCTCCACTTGTGCCTGCAGCTCCGCGAGCCGGAAGGTGACGTACTGCTTCGTCGCCAGCGGCTGTCCGAAGACCTCGCGCTCGGCGATGTAGGCACGAGTGCGTTCCAGGGCACGATCGCAACTGCCGACGGTGGAGTACGCGACGAACATGCGCTCGATGACGAACTGCATCATCTGCTGCTGGAAGCCGCGGCCGATCTCACCGATCGTGTTGGCCACGGGCACGCGCACCTCGTCCAGCACGAGCTCTGCGGTGTCCGAGCTGCGGTTGCCGAGCTTGTCGAGCTTTTTGGCGACAGAGAATCCGGGCGTGTCGGTGGGAACGATGACCTGCGACATCCCGCGGTAGCCGCCCTCGTCGGAGGTGCGCACCAGAAGGCAGAGCCAGTCCGCCTGGGTGCCGTTGGTGATGTACGTCTTGCGGCCGGTGATGACCCAGTCGTCACCGTCGCGGGTCGCCTTGGTCCGCAGTCGGGCCACGTCCGAGCCGGTGTCGGGCTCGGTGACCGCGATCGCGCCGACGGAGCGGCCGGCCAGGGCGGGTGCCAGGTAGGCCTTCTTCAGCTCGGGAGAACCGAACCGCGCGAGCGAGGGGGTGGCCATCATCGACTGGACACCGATGGCCATCGAGACGCCCCCGGAGTCACACCGGCCGAGCTCCTCGGCGGCGATCATCTGGAAGGAGTGGTCAGCACCCTCCCCCCCGAACTCCTCGTCGTACTCGAGTCCGAAGAGGCCCAGCGCAGCGGCCTTGGGGAAGAGCTCGTGCGCGGGGAAGATCCCGGCAGCCTCCCACTTGTCCGCGTGCGGGTTGATCTCGGACTCGACGAAGGAGCGCACGCTGGCGCGGAAGGCTTGGTGCTCATCTGTGAGGCGCATGACACGGACGCTACTGACGAAAAGGCAAACAAGCAAGCACGCTTGATTGTTAATCGTCCACGTGCCACGCTCACCCCATGAGTGACACCGTGGCCTCCTTCCTCGACGAGTGCGCCGACCTCGACGCGCTCGTCGCCGACCTCGACGAACCGACCTGGGCCCGCGCGACCCCCGCCGCCGGGTGGACCATCACCCACCAGATCGCGCACCTGGCGTGGACCGACGAGATCGCTGACGTCGCAGCCACCGATCCGCAGGGTTTCGCCGCCGAGATCGAAGTCGCCAAGCAGGACCCGATGGGTCATGTGGACACCCGCACCGAGGAGGGCGCGAGGGCCACTCCCGCGCAGCTGCTCGCTCGCTGGCGTGCCGGCCGGGAGCGGCTGGCGCAAACCCTGCGCGACGCCCCCGCCGACACCAAGCTGCCGTGGTTCGGGCCGCCGATGAGCCCGCGCTCGATGGCCACCGCGCGCCTGATGGAGACGTGGGCCCACGGACAGGACGTCGCTGACGCACTCGGAGTCACCCGCACCGCCACCTCGCGGCTGCGGGACATCTGCCATCTCGGGGTGCGCACGCGAGACTTCGCCTACCTCATCAACGACCGCACTCCCCCGGCGCAGCCCTTCCGCATCGAGCTGACCGGTCCCGACGGGGACCTGTGGACCTGGGGTGAGGACGAGTCGGGCGAGCACGCGGTCACCGGTACCGCGCAGGACTTCTGCCTCGTCGTCACGCAACGCCGCGAAACCGGCGACACCGACCTCGTCGCCACCGGCGAGGCCAAGGAGTGGCTCGCCATCGCCCAGGTGTTCGCCGGCGCTCCGCGTGGGGCCGGCAAGTGAGGGCCGCCGATCAGGACGTGCTGCGGGTCGGCAACTGCTCCGGCTTCTACGGGGACCGACTGTCCGCGATGCGCGAGATGCTTCAGGGCGGTCAGGTCGATGTCATCACCGGCGACTGGCTCGCGGAACTGACGATGCTCATCCTCGGGCGCGACCGCCTCAAGGACCCCGACACCGGCTACGCCAAGACCTTCCTTCTGCAGCTGGGTGACTGCCTCGGCCTGGCCCTCGAGCAGGGCGTGACGATCGTGGCCAATGCCGGTGGCGTCAACACTCCGGGCCTCGTCACCGCGATCCGCGAGCTCGCGACGAGCCAGGGTCTGAGCCCGAAGGTTGCCCACGTGCGCGGGGACGACCTGACGCCGCGGGCGCAGGAGCTCGGTCTGGGCCAGCCGATGGGGGCACACGCCTACCTCGGCGGATTCGGCATCGCTCGCGCGGTCGCCTCCGGTGCCGACATCGTCGTCACCGGCCGGGTCACGGACGCCTCCGTCATCGTCGGGCCCGCCATCGCCCACTTCGGGTGGGGCCGTGAGGACCACGACGCGCTCGCCGGGGCCACCGCAGCCGGGCACGTCATCGAGTGCGGCACCCAGGCCACCGGGGGCAACTACTCCTTCTTCACCGAGATCGACAACCTCGACCACCCGGGCTTCCCCATCGCCGAGATCCACCGTGACGGCTCCAGTGTCATCACCAAGCACCCGGGGACCGGAGGCGCCGTCACGGTCGACACCGTGAAGTCCCAGCTGCTCTACGAGATCTCGGACGCGCGCTACCCCGGACCGGACGTCACGATGCGCCTGGACACGATCACGCTCGAGCAGCAGGACACCGACCGGGTGTCCATGACCGGGATCCGCGGTGAGGCTCCACCGCCCGAGGTCAAGGTCTCGCTGAACTCCCTCGGTGGCTTCCGCAACGAGATGACGATGGTCCTCACCGGCCTCGACATCAAGGCGAAGGCCGAGCTCGTCGAGCGTCAGTTCATGTCCGAGCTGACGACCTCCCCTGCGGAGCTGACGTGGACACTGGCGCGCACGGACACCCCGAACGCGCCGACCCAGCAGCAGGCCGCGGCGCTGCTGACGGTCGTCGCCCGCGACCAGGACCCCAAGGTCGTCGGCCGTGCCTTCACCCAGGCCGGCATCGAGATCGCCCTGGGCACCTACCCGGGCTGCCACACCCTCGCGCCCCCGTCCGCCGGATCGCCCTACGGGGTCTTCACCCCCGGATATGTGGCTCAGTCCGTGCCCGAGCACGAGGTCGTCCTGGACGACGGCACCGTGGAGGTCATCGCTCCCCCGCAGCAGACCCAGGCACTCCAACCGCTGCTCGGCGAGCCTGCGACCCGGGCCCGGGCTCAGGACGAGCCGACCTGTGCGGCACCGCTGGGCACGCTGGCCGGCGCCCGCTCCGGTGACAAGGGCGGTCACGCCAATGTCGGCGTGTGGGTGCGCGACGAGGCCGCCTGGCCCTGGTTGTCCGCGCTCATCACCCCCGAGAGCGTGCGAGAGCTGATCCCGGAGGCCGAGGATCTGCCCGTGAAGGTCACTCACCTGCCCAACCTGATGGCCGTCAACATCGTCATCGAGGACCTCCTCGGTGAGGGCGTGGCCTACAACGCCCGCTTCGACCCCCAGGCCAAGGGCCTGGGTGAGTGGTTGCGCTCTCGTCATGTCGCCATCCCCCTCCCCCTGATCCCTCACCCGACGGAGAACGACGCATGAGCTACGACGACTGGTCCTCGGAAGAGATGACGGCGCTGCGGGCGACCACCCGCGAGTTCGTCAAGCGCGAGGTCCTCCCCCACCAGGACGAGTGGGAACGGGAGGGCGAGCTGCCCCGCTCCCTGCACGTCAAGGCCGGAGAGCTGGGACTCATCGGCGTCGGCTTCCCGGAGCACGCCGGAGGCGGGGGCGGCGGAGAGCGTGCCGCGATCACCGTGGCCGAGGCGCTCCACGAGGCGGGGGCCGCAGGCGGCCTGTATGCCTCTCTCTTCACCGCCGGGATCGCCTGCCCACACATCGTCACCGCCAGCAACCAGGAGCAGATCGACCGCTGGGTCGCCCCGACCCTGGCCGGCCACAAGATCGGCGCGCTGGGCATCACGGAGCCCGACGGCGGCTCGGACGTCGGCGGTCTGCGCACCACGGCCCGCCGCGACGGCGAGGACTACATCGTCAACGGGTCCAAGACCTACATCACCTCTGGTGTGCGCGCCGACTTCGTCACCACGGCAGTGCGTACCGGTGGTCAGGACAATCCCGGCAGTCGGGGCCTGTCCCTGATGGTGATCGAGAAGGGCATGCCGGGCTTCGAGGTCAGCCGCCGCCTGGACAAGATGGGCTGGCGCTGCTCGGACACCGCGGAGCTGTCCTTCACCGACGTGCGGGTCCCGGCGAGCCACCTCATCGGCCCGGAGAACGCCGGCTTCCTGCTCATCGGCAGCGCCTTCCTCACCGAGCGGATCGCGCTGGCCGCGCAGGCCTACTCCCAGGCCCAGCGCTGCCTCGACCTCGCGACGCAGTGGTGCCGTGAGCGCACGACCTTCGGCGCACCCCTCATCTCTCGCCAGTCCGTGCAGAACACGCTCGTCGAGATGGCCGGGCGCATCGACATCGCCCGGACCTACACGCGGGCCCTGATCGACCGCTCCATGGCGGGCGAGGACCTGGGCTCGCTGATCCCGGCCGTGTGCTTCGCCAAGAACAATGCCACGCGCACCGGTGAGTGGGTGGCCAGCGAAGCCCTCCAGCTCTTCGGCGGGATGGGCTACATGACCGAGTGCGAGGTGGAGCGGCAGTACCGCGACATGCGCATCCTCGGTATCGGCGGTGGCACCGTCGAGATCCTCAACCAGATGGCCGCACGACGGATGGGACTCGTGGCATGACAATCCTCAGCAGCACGCTCGACTCGAGCAGCCCCCAGGCGCAGGAGGCGGCGGCGGCGATGAAGGCCTCCCTCGCCGAGATCGGTGTGGAGATCGCCAAGTCGGTTGCCGGTGGCGGCGAAAAGTACACCGCCCGCCACCACAAGCGCGGCAAGCTCACCGCACGTGAGCGGATCGAGCTCCTGCTCGACCTGGAGTCCCCCTTCCTCGAGCTGGCCACGCTGGCGGGCTACGGGTCTAACTTCACCGTCGGCGGCTCGATCGTCGCCGGCATCGGCCTGGTCTCCGGGGTCGAGTGCCTCATCCTCGCCAATGACCCCACGGTCAAGGGCGGGACGAGCAACCCCCCCGGCCTGAGGAAGACCCTGCGGATGCACGAGGTGGCTCTGCAGAACCGCCTGCCGGTCATCACCCTCGTCGAGTCCGGCGGCGCCGACCTGCCGACCCAGAAGGACATCTTCATCCCCGGTGGGGCGACCTTCCGCAACCTCACGCGCCTGTCCAAGGAGGGCATCCCGACGATCGCCCTCGTCTTCGGCAACTCCACCGCCGGCGGCGCCTACCTGCCCGGCATGAGCGACCACGTCGTGATGATCGAGCAGCAGTCCAAGGTCTTCCTCGCCGGTCCCCCGCTCGTCAAGGCGGCCACCGGTGAGGAGTCCGACGACGAGTCCCTCGGTGGCGCGGACATGCACGCCCGCGTCTCCGGCTTGGCCGACCACTACGCCCTGGACGAGCAGGACGCGATCCGCATCGGGCGCAACATCGTCTCGCGACTGAACCACCGCAAGGCCTCGGGCCCGGCGACGAGCGACCCGAAGCCGCCGCGTTACCCGGCGGACGAGCTGCTGTCGATCGTGCCCCCGGACCTGAAGTCCCCCTTCGACCCGCGCGAGGTCATCGCCCGGATCGTCGACGACAGCGACTTCGACGAGTTCAAGCCGCTCTACGGTTCCTCGCTCGTCACCGGCTGGGCCCAGCTGCACGGCTTCCCCGTCGGCATCCTGGCCAACGCCCGCGGCGTGCTCTTCAGCGAGGAGTCACAGAAGGCGACGCAGTTCATCCAGCTCGCCAACCGCTCGAACACCCCGCTGCTCTTCCTGCACAACACGACCGGGTACATGGTCGGCAAGGAGTACGAGCAGAACGGGATCATCAAGCACGGCTCGATGATGATCAACGCCGTGTCCAACTCGACCGTCCCGCACATCTCGCTGCTCCTGGGCAACTCCTACGGGGCCGGTCACTACGGGATGTGCGGCCGGGCCTATGACCCGAGGTTCGTCTTCACGTGGCCCTCGGCGCGCTCGTCCGTCATGGGCGCCACCCAGCTGGCCGATGTGATCACGAATGTCTCCCGAGCCTCCGCCCTGGCCCAGAGCAAGCCCTTCGACGAAGAGGGCGCGGCGGCCATGCACGCTGCCATCGAGAAGCAGATCAGCGCCGAGGCCATGCCCATGGTCCTGTCGGGACTCGTCTACGACGACGGCATCATCGACCCCAGGGACACGCGAGATGTCCTGGGAGTAGCCCTGTCCGCGATCCACACCGCACCGGTCGAGGGGACGTCCTCCTTCGGCGTCTTCCGGATGTGAGGAAAAGATGACCAACCAGCCCGAGATCTCCAGCATCACGCCCATCACCAGCGTCCTCGTCGCCAACCGCGGCGAGATCGCCCGACGCGTCTTCGCCGCCTGCCGCCGACGTGGCATCGCCACCGTCGCGGTCTTCTCCGACGCCGACGCCCACAGCCCGCACGTCGCCGACGCCGACGCTGCCGTGCACCTGCCCGGCAACGCGCCGGGCGAGACCTACCTGCGCGGCGACCTCATCATCGAGGCCGCCCAGCGGGCGGGCGCCGACGCGATCCACCCCGGCTACGGCTTCCTGTCGGAGAATGCCGACTTCGCCGAGCAGGTCCAGGCAGCCGGGCTGACGTGGATCGGGCCCGACCCCGATGCCATCCGCCTCATGGGCAGCAAGGTCGAGTCCAAGGCGCGCATGGCCGACGCCGGTGTCCCGGTGCTCAACCGGCTCGACCCGGCGGAGGTCACCGAAGAGCACCTGCCGGTGCTCGTCAAGGCCTCCTCCGGTGGCGGTGGCCGCGGGATGCGGATCGTGCGCTCCCTGACCGAGATCGACGATGCCGTCGCCTCGGCCTCACGTGAGGCGGCCTCCGCCTTCGGCGACCCGACCGTCTTCGTCGAGCGCTATCTCGAGTCCGGTCACCACGTCGAGGTCCAGGTCATGGCGGATGCCCACGGCACCGTGTGGGCCCTGGGTGAGCGCGAGTGCTCGCTGCAGCGACGTCACCAGAAGGTCATCGAAGAAGCGCCCTCCCCCCTCGTGGACCGGGTCGGTGAGCAGATGCGCACCGCGCTGCTCGACGCGGGACGCAATGCGGCGGCGTCCGTGAACTATCGAGGCGCCGGGACCGTCGAGTTCCTCGCCATGCCGGACGGGTCCTTCTTCTTCCTCGAGATGAACACTCGCCTCCAGGTCGAGCACCCGGTCACCGAGTGCGTCACCGGCACCGACCTCGTCGCCCTCCAGATCGAGGTCGCCGAGGGGCGCCAGCTCACCGGCGACGAGCCGACCCCCCGAGGGTGGTCGATGGAGGCCCGGCTCTACGCCGAGGACCCGAACGACGACTGGCGTCCCCAGACGGGGACCATCGCTGCCCTCGACCTGCCCGGGGTGACCTCGCACTTCGAGATCCCGGCACACCACGGGCTTCGCCTGGACTCCGGTGTCGAGGCCGGCTCGGTCATCGGCACGCACTATGACGCGATGATCGCCAAGGTGATCTCCTTCGCGCCGACCCGCGCCGAGGCCGCCCGTGAGCTCGCGTCTGCGCTGCGGCGCGGTCGGGTCCACGGTCTGGCGAGCAACCGCGACCTGCTCGTGGCCAGCCTGCTCCACCCGGAGATGCTCGCCGGCACCGCGGACACGAGCTTCTACGACCGTCACGACCCCACCTCGCTGACGGCTGACGCGTCCTTGGCGCCCGACCTCGCGGCACTCATCGCCTCGATCGCCGACGGTGCGCGCACCCGGGCGCAGCGGCAGGTCCTGGGCCCGGTGGGCGGTGGCTTCCGCAATGTGCCGAGCATCTTCCAGCGCCGGGGGTATGCCCACGGTGAGCAGGAGCTGCATGTCGGTCACCGGCTCGGTCACGAGGGCTTGGAGGTGGAGGCACTCCCGGCGGGGGTGACGAGCGTCGACATCATCGAGGCCACCGCGGGGTCGGTGGTGATCGACCTGGACGGGGTGCGCCGACGCTTCGACGTCGCGCCGATCCCGGCCGGTGACGGCGGCGACGCTGCGGTCGCGATCGACTCCCCGATGGGCTCCCTGACGCTTCGGGTGCTGCCACGTTTCGTCGATCCCGCTGCCCAGAAGCCGGCGGGCACCCTCGTCGCACCGATGCCGGGTTCGATCATCGGTGTCGCTGTGCAGGTCGGCGACGAAGTGACCGCCGGCCAGCCACTGCTCTACCTTGAGGCCATGAAGATGGAACACGAGGTGGCTGCCCCGGCCTCCGGCACGGTCGTCGAGATCTCGGTCTCCGTCGGTCAGCAGGTCGAGCAGGGGGCCACGCTGGCCGTGGTCGAGGACCAGAGCCAGGGAGAGGACGAAGCATGAGCACCCAGGACACCCAGCGACGCGTGAGCGTGACCACCGAGGGTGGCATCGCCACGGTGGCGCTGGACTCACCCCACAACCGCAATGCCCTGTCCGGTCTGCTCGTGGAGCAGCTGCGCGAGGCCCTCGAGGCCGCAGCGGCCGACGAGTCCGTGCGTGCGGTCGTGCTCACCCACACCGGTGGCACCTTCTGCGCCGGTGCGGACCTGTCCGAGGCCTCGGCTGCGCCGCAGGACGACCCGGCCCGCGCTCGTGCCGACGAGCTCGTCGACCTGCTACGGCTCATCGTCACCGTGCCCAAGCCGGTCGTCGGCGTCATCGACGGGCACGTGCGGGCCGGTGGCATGGGTCTGGTCGCCGCCTGCGACATCGTCCTCGCCGGACCGAGCTCGACCTTCGCCCTGACCGAGTCGCGACTCGGTCTGGCGGCCTCCGTCATCTCGTTGACGGTTCTGCCCCGGATCGATCCGCGCGCGGCGTCGCGGATCTTCCTCACCGGCGAGAAGTTCGATGCGGCCGAAGCGGCCCGCATCGGGCTGGTCACCCAGGCCCCGCAGGACCTGAGCGCGGCCCTGGCCGAGCTGACCGGCGACCTCGCGAAGTGCTCCCCGCAGGGCCTGCGCGAGTCCAAGTCGCTCGTCACCCACGAGCTGCTCGTCCACCTGGACGAGCACCGTGACCGGGTCGCCACCCAGTCCTCCCGACTGTTTTCCAGTGAAGAGGCCAGGGAGGGCATGACCGCCTTCCTGGAGCGGCGGGCTCCTCGCTGGTCGGCGTGAGTCTCGCACCGAAGCAGGATCGCAGCCGGGCCACCCGTCAGCGTCTCCTGGAGTCGACCGTTCACTGCGTGGCCACCCGCGGGTGGTCCGCGGCGACGGTCTCCGTCATCGCGGCAGATGCCGGGATCAGCCGCGGGGCACTGCAGCACCACTTCCCCACCCGGGAAGAACTCGTCGTCGCTGCCCTGGAGCACATGTTCGACGAGCGGCGGCTCATGGTCGAGGCCATGGCCCCGCCGCAGCTGACCGGCGCGGAGCGCGTCCACGTCGTCGTCCACACGCTCGTCGAGCTGTACATGGGCGACCTCTTCCGGGCGGCCCTGCAGGCCTGGGTGGCTGCGGCGGCCGACCCCCAGATGCTCGAGATCATCCAGCCCCTGGAGCGCCGGTTTGCCCGGGCGGTGCACGCGGCGGCCGTGGAGCACCTCGAGGTCGATGACGACGACCCGCACGCTCGCACGCTGATCCAGACCACGCTCGACCTGGCGCGTGGCCTGGCGCTGGCCGACCTGCTCAGCGACGACTCCAAGCGTCGTCAGCGCATCGTCGACACCTGGGCAGCGATGCTGGCCCACGAGCTGATCTCCGAGGCCTGATCTCGAGACCCGACCCTTGACGGGGTCGACCACGTCGGGGGCTCAGCGCGTCACGGGTTGAGGGTGTCGGCGCCGACCTGCTCGAGCAACCACGCCCACTCCCAGGCCGTCTGCTCCCAGGCGTCATAGCGGCCCGAGCGGCCACCGTGCCCGGCGCTCATCTCCGTGCGCAGCAGAATCGGACGCTCGGCATCGTGCGCGGTGACCTCGCGCAGCCGGGCCACCCACTTGGCCGGCTCGGTGAAGTAGACCCTGGTGTCGTGCAGGGAGGTCGTGGCGAGGATTGTCGGGTACTTCACGGGCGCAATGTTTTCGTAGGGGCTGTACCCGCGCATGTAGGCATAGACCTCGGGGTCCGACAGCGGGTTGCCCCACTCCTCCCACTCGCCCACCGTCAGTGGCAGGTCGGGGCGCAGGATCGTGGTCAGCGCATCGACGAAGGGCACTGCCGCGAGCACGGCCACGAAGCGATCGGGTGCGAGGTTGGTCGCTGCACCGACCAGCAGACCGCCGGCGGACCCCCCTTCGGCAGCGAGGCGTTCACGGGCCACCCAGCCGGTCTCGTGGAGGTGCTCGGCCGCCGCGACGAAGTCGGTGAAGGTGTTGCGCTTGGCCAGCATCTTGCCGTCGTCGTACCAGTGCCGACCGAGCTCACCGCCACCGCGCACGTGCGCCACGGCGTAGACCAGCCCTCGGTCGAGCAGCGACAGCCGAGCGATCGAGAAGTACGGGTCGAAGCTCATCTCGTAGCTGCCGTAGCCGTACAGCAGTCCGGGGTTGGTGCCGTCGGCAACGGTGCCGCGGCGCATGACGAGCGACACCGGGACCTGCGTGCCATCGGGCGCGGTCGCCCAGGTGCGCTGCTGCTCGTAGTCACTCAGCTCGACGCCGCCGAGCACGGGCTGGCGTTTGAGGACGGTGCGCTCCCCCGTCGCGACGACGACGTCGAGGACGGAGCGCGGCGCCACCCACGACTCGTGGATGACGCGGATGCGGTCGGCGTCAGGATCCGAGACCGGACCGAGGGCCACGCTGTGCAGCTCGTCGTCGAAGCCCACGATGGTCGGCGAGCCGTAGTCAGACCCGACGAAGGGAGCCGAGCGCGCGACCCGCGGCAGGATCCGTAGCGCCGGGAGCCCGTCAGCGCGCAGCGACAGGACCGCGAAGTCGTCGAAGGCGTCGATCCCGACGAAGCGTTCGCCCTCCGCGCGCTCGAGCAGGGGCTGCCACTGCTCGTGGCTGGTGGCGTCGAGCGGTGCCCAGGCGAGGTCGCCCTCGGGCTGGCGCTCGTTGTGCACGATGAGCAGGTGGTCGTCGGCGGGCTCGATGTCGTAGTCGATGCCATCGCGCCGGGGGGCGACGCAGCGCATGGGACCTGTGGGGTCGTGGGCGTCGATGAGGTGGACCTCGGAGGTGGTCTTGCTGCCGAGGCCGAGCATGATCCACCGCTCATCGCGGCTGGCGCCCAGACCCATCCAAAAACGCTCGTCGTCCTCGCGGTGCACGAGGGTGTCGGCCTCGCGGGCGGTGCCGACCTCGTGGCGCCACACCTCGTGCGGGCGCCATGCGTCGTCGACGGTGATGTGGAAGAGGTGGCGGGCGTCGTGGGAGAACGCGAGCCCGTAGCCGGCCCCGGTCACGGCCTGGTCGAGGACCTCACGCGTGGCGATGTCCATGACGACGACGTCGAAGCGCTCGTCTCCGGTCACGTCGACCGCGTAGGCCATCCGGGAGTGGTCGGCGCTGATCTCGAAGCCGCCGAGGGAGAAGAACTCGTGCCCCTGCGCGAGCTCGTTGCCGTCGAGGAGCACCTGCTCGCCCGGCAGCGGCTGCGTGGGGTCCAGCTCGGGGACGGCCGCGCGGTCGGTGAGCGGCGCACGGCACTGGATCGCGTACTGGCTGCCCTCGACGGTGCGGGCGTAGTACCACCACTCCCCGGCGGCGACGGGCACGCTCAGGTCGGTCTCGAGGGTGCGCTCCTTGATCTCGTCGAAGAGCCGCTGACGAAGGGGGGCCAGGTGCGCCGTGGTCGCCTCGGCGTAGACATTTTCGGCCTCGAGGTGCGCGATGACCTCGGGAGCCTCGCCGTCACGCAGCCACTCGTAGGGGTCGGCGACGTCCTCGCCGTGGTGGGTGCGGGTCCACGGCTGCTGCGCCGCGATGGGAGGTGTGGGGCGCTGCCCCGGTGCTGCACTCATGCTGATACCGCCCGTGCTCCGAGGATGACCTTGAGGTCGCCGATCAGCGCCTCGGTGGGTTCGACCCGATAGCTCGCGTCGACGGACATCGTCACCGAGCGGCCGGGTTGGACGAGCTTGATCTGCACGTCAGTGCTGCCGGGGTGCTGGGCGAGCACCTGCTTGACCTCTTCGATGCGCCCGGTCGTCGCCCGGGCGTAGTCGAGGGTGAGCACGACGGGCCCGCGGGGACCGTCGGTGATCTCGGGGATCGTCAGGTCCTCCGCATACAGCGAGACCGTGTCGTCGCGCGCATTGACCCGGCCACGCACGACGGCGACGATGTCCTGGGTGAGCATCGTCTGCACCGTCAGGTAGGTCTTGGGGAAGAAGAGGCACTCGATCGCGCCCTCGAGGTCCTCGACGGTCGCGATCGCCCAGAGGTCGCCCTTCTTGGTGCGCTTGACGCTCAGACCCGTGACGAGGCCGGCGACCGTGACGTGGCTGCCCTCCTTGACCCCGGAGTCGGGCTGGGTGAGCGCCGCGATCGAGGTGTCGGCGGCGCGCTGCAGCACGTGCTCGACGCCGAAGAGCGGGTGGTCGGAGACGTAGAGGCCGAGCATCTCGCGCTCGTTGGTCAGCTTGGTCTGCTTGCTCCACTCGACGTCCGGGACCGGCCGCAGCCCCATCCCCTCGATGCCGGCACCGGGCGCCTCGGCCTGGTCGTCGTCGCTGCCGAACATGTCCCACAGCGAGTCCTGGCCGATGGCCTCCTGGCGCTTGACCCCGACGAAGGCGTCGACGTACTCCTCGTGGACCATGACCAGGCCCTGGCGCGGGTGCCCGAGGTCGTCGAAGGCTCCGCCCATGATGAGCGACTCGATGGTGCGCTTGTTGCACACGGGTGCCGGGCACTTGGCGAGGAAGTCGTCGAAGGAGGTGAAGGCTCCCTTCTCCTCGCGCGCGGAGACGATCCCGTCGACGACGTTGCGGCCGACGTTGCGGATCGCGTGCAGGCCGAAGCGGATGTCGCTGCCGACGGCGGCGAAGGTCCCGACCGACTCGTTGACCGATGGCGGCAGCACCTTGATGCCCATGCGGCGGCACTCGTTGAGGTAGAGCGCCGACTTGTCCTTGTCGTCGCCGACCGAGGTCAGCAGCGCCGCCATGTACTCGGCCGGGTAGTTGGCCTTGAGGTAGGCCGTCCAGTACGAGACGAGACCGTAGGCGGCGGTGTGCGCCTTGTTGAAGGCGTAGTCGGAGAAGGGGACGAGCACGCCCCACAGCGCGGCGATGGAGGCCTCGTTGTAGCCATTGGCCTTCATCCCCTCGGAGAAGGGGACGTACTCGGCGTCGAGGACCTCCTTCTTCTTCTTGCCCATGGCACGACGCAGCAGATCAGCATTGCCGAGCGTGTAGCCCGCCAGCTTCTGCGCGATCTCCATGACCTGCTCCTGGTAGATGCAGTTGGAGAGCACCATGCCGGTGGACACGAAGTTGTGGACGTCGTCGACGGTGATGTCGTACACCGGCTCGGGCGGACCAGTCACCACCTGCTCGACGCGCACCCAGTCGAAGGATGCGTCGAAGTGGTCCTCCGCCGTTCCCATGGCCTCGAGGTAGGCCAGCGAGGTCTCGTTGAGCGGGTAGAGGCCAGAACCGTCGTACACGGGATGGGTCGTCTTGGCGGAGTCGACGTGTCCCTCACGCCAGAGGTGGCGTCGCAGGGCGGGAAGGGTGGCTGCCCCTGACCGCAGGCTGGCGCGGGCTGCCGGCGCCGTGGCGGCCCGAACGACGTCCCCGGCGTGGACGAGCATGTGCTCCAGCCCGACTCCCCGGCTGCGGGACGCCTTCGTCAGCACATCTCGCGGGGAGATCTTGCTCCGGTGGACCATGACGGGCGTGATGATCTGCCAGAAGCGCTCGTCGTAGACGTGCACCGTCCACGCGTCCTGGATGCCGTGGCGGGCCGACACATAGCTGTCGGCATGCGCGACACGGGACGGGATGCCGAGGCCGGCGAGCAGCTCCTGGACGTCCGTGGCCAGCTGGTGGCTGATCGTCTTGTAGTAGGCCAGCTTCTGGCCGACGTGGCCGTCCCCGTCCCAGAGGGCAGCCAGCATCCGGGTGCGCGACAGGACACTCGCTCGCTTGACGGCCTCAGGGACGAACTTGTGAGCAGCCGTCGTCTTGTCGACGTAACCGAGCTCGCGCAGCCATCGGTTGATCCCGATGGAGGAGAAGCCGCCGCGTTGCTGGTTGCCGCCGTTGCCCGTGCCCGCAGGTGATGCCGCGAAGCGCACCCGGGGCGCGGAGCGATCGAGGCAGTCGACGACCGGGTGGGTGTCGTCGAAGAGCCCGCGGGAGAGACGGATGACCTCTGCACGCAGCTGCGGGCTGGAGCTGATGAACGTGTTTTCGTAGAGGGTGATGTACCCGTCGGACACGAGATACCCGAGCAGCGCCGCTTCATCCGGCGTCACCGACGACGGATGCGTCCACTCCTGCACGTCTCGCGGCCGGGCGATCCGGTCGACACCCGGCACGAGCTCGCCCGCCGGGACCCAGCCCCGGGGAGTCAGGACCTTGTGATCACCTGACAGCCGCAGCATCTGTCCTGAGGACGTGTGGACAGCGAGGACGGGCTTGTCCGGCATCTGCCACCAATGGGTGACGCGACGCCGCACGACCTTGCCGTCGCCGTCCACCCCGAAGGTGAAGAAGCCGTCACGGACACGCTGCTCGAGCTCGTCCACGCGGACCCGCTCGCCGGTGTCAGCGTCGGTGATCGGCGTCTCGCCCGCGACGCACAACCCGTAGGTGGTGCCCAGGATCGGCCCGAGCGCGTCCTCCATCTGCGGCTGGAGCTTGCCCTTCAGCTGCGGGTCGAGCGGCACGACCTCCTGGCGGCCGTTCTTGCGCAGGGCGAAGTTGGTGTGCGCGTTGACACCCATCGGGCCGGGTCGGTAGAGCGCGAGGGCGGCGGAGATGTCCTCGAAGTTGTCCGGCTGCATCAGCCGCAGCAGGGTGCGCATGCCGCCACCGTCGAGCTGGAAGACGCCGAGCGTGTCACCGCGCGAGAGCAGGCGGTAGGTCGCCTTGTCGGTCATGTCCTTGCTCAGGGCGTCGAGGTCGATGTCCTCGCCGCGGTTGGCCGTGATGTTGATCAGGGCGTCGTCGAGGATCGTGAGGTTGCGCAGACCCAAGAAGTCCATCTTGACCAGGCCGAGCGTCTCGCAGGTCGGGTAGTCGAACTGCGTGAGGACCTGCCCGTCCTGCAGGCGGCGCATGATCGGGATGACGTCGATCAGCGGCTCGCTGGACATGATGACGCCGGCGGCGTGCACGCCCCACTGGCGCTTGAGGCCCTCGAGGCCCTTGGCCAGGTCGACGACCTCACCCAGGTGCTTCTCCGACTCGACGAGCTCGCGGAACTCCTGCCCCTCGCCGAAGCGGTCGTGGTCCTTGTCCCACATCTTGGCCAGCGGCACACCCTTGCCCATCACGTCGGCGGGCATCGCCTTGGTCAGCTGCTCGCCGACGTTGAAGGGGTGGCCCATGACGCGGGCGGCGTCCTTGACGGACTGCTTGGCCTTGATCGTGCCGTAGGTGGCGATCATCGCGACCCGGTCGTCGCCGTACTTGTCGGAGACGTAGCGGATGACCTCGGAGCGTCGGCGCTCGTCGAAGTCGACGTCGAAGTCGGGCATCGACTTGCGCTCGGGGTTGAGGAAGCGCTCGAAGATCAGGCCGTGCGGCACGGGATCGAGGTCGGTGATGCCCATGGCGTAGGCGCACATCGAGCCGGCACCGGAGCCACGGCCGGGGCCGACCCGGATGCCGTTGTCCTTGGCCCAGTTGATGAAGTCGGCGACGACGAGGAAGTAGCCGGGGTAGCCCTTGCCGACGATGACGTCGATCTCGTAGTCGGCCTGCTTCTGCGCGTACTCGGGGATGCCGTCGGGGAAGCGGCGGCCGAGCCCGGTCTGGATCTCCTTGATGAACCAGGACTGCTCCGACTCCCCCGGAGGGCACTCGAAGCGCGGCATGTACCGCCCTTCGCCCTCGACGAAGGAGACCTCGCACATGTCCGCCACGAGGAGCGTGTTGTCGCACGCGTCCGGCAGCTCGCGCCACAGGTGACGCATCTCGGCGGGCGACTTGAGGTAGTAGCCCTCACCGTCGAAGGAAAAACGGTCCGGGTCGTGCAGCTTGGACCCGGAGTTGATGCACAGCAGCGCGTCCTGGGCGATCGCGTCGCCCTGGGCGACGTAGTGCAGGTCGTTGGTCGCCAGCAGCGGCAGCTGCAGATCCTTGGCCAGGCGCATGAGGTCCTCGCGCACCCGGCGCTCGATCTCGTTGCCGTGGTCCATCAGCTCGAGGAAGTAGTGCTCCTTGCCGAAGATGTCGCGGAACTCCGAGGCCGCCTCGACGGCCTTGTCGTACTGACCCAGCCGCAGCCGGGTCTGGATCTCGCCCGAGGGGCAGCCCGTGGTGGCGACGAGCCCGTCGCCGTACTGCGACAGCAGCTCGCGGTCCAGGCGCGGCCACTTGGCGAAGACGGAGTCGAGCGAGGCCCGCGAGCCCATCCGGAAGAGGTTGTGCATGCCGGTGTTGTTGCGCGCCAGCAGGGTCATGTGCGTGTAGGCGCCACCACCGGAGATGTCGTCACGGGGGTTGGTGCGCTCGTCGCCCCACTTGACGCGGGTCTTGTCGGTGCGGTGCGTGCCGGGCGCGACATAGGCCTCGAGCCCGATGATCGGCTTGACGTCGTAGGACTGCGCCGTCTTCCAGAACTCGTGCGCCCCGAAGAGGTAGCCGTGGTCGGTCATCGCGATCGCCGGCATGCCCATCTCCTGGGCGGTCGAGAACATGTCCTTGATCCGCGCAGCCCCGTCGAGCATCGAGTACTCGGTGTGGTTGTGCAGGTGGACGAAGTTTTCGGAACGCGGCAGCTCGGACATCGACCCGAGTCTAGATCGCCCCTGCGACAACCCCGCACGCCGTCGGTCGCTCGCGGCCGACACTCGGCGCGTCGAGATGGAATGCCTGCTTCCCGCCGAGGCGGTGGGGGGCTAACGTCAGGAGTGACACCGCTGTCTACACCCACGGAGGGCCCCGGGATGTTCGTCCCCATGACCGTCAACGACTTCATCGGCCGCGCTGCGGCCGTCTACGGAGAGCGCGTCGCCGTCGTCGACGAGCCGGACCAGCCGGCACCGTCCCTGCAGGACGTCACCTACGCCCGCATGCGTCAGCTCGCCAACGCACAGGCGGCTCACCTGGACTCGCTGGGCATCGAGGTCGGTGACCGGGTCGCGGTCGTCTCGCACAACTCGGCCCGACTGCTCACCAGCTTCTTCGGCGTCTCCGGCTCCGGTCGCGTCCTGGTGCCCATCAACTTCCGCCTCGCGCCCGAGGAGGTCAAGTTCATCGTCGAGCACTCCGGTGCCCGCGTGCTCTACATCGACCCCGAGCTGACCTCCCTCATCGACGAGGTCTCGGCCGAGCACACCTTCGTCATCGGCGAGGACGAGCACCTCTTCGGTGGGATCGACCCCGCGACGGCCCAGCCGCGTCCGTGGGAGGCCGACGAGTCGGCCATCGCGACGATCAACTACACCTCGGGCACGACGGCTCGCCCCAAGGGCGTGCAGATCACCCACCGCAACATCTGGACCAATGCGGTCACCTTCGGCCTGCACGCGGGCATCAGCGACCGTGATGTCTACCTGCACACGCTGCCGATGTTCCACGCCAACGGCTGGGGCATGCCCTACGCCATGACGGGTGTGGGCGCCCAGCACATCGTGATCCGCAAGATCGACGGCGCCGAGATCCTGCGCCGCGTCGAGAAGCACGGCGTGACCGTCATGTGCGCGGCCCCGGCCGTGGTCAACTCCGTGCTGGCGGCGGCGGCCGAGTGGGACGGCGAGATCCCCGGGCGGGACACGGTACGCATCATCGTCGCCGGCGCGCCGCCGCCCACGCAGACGATCGCCCGCGTCGAGGAGGAGCTGGGCTGGGAGTTCATCCAGATCTACGGCCTCACCGAGACCTCTCCCCTGCTGACGATCAACCGCACCCGCGCCGAGTGGGACGACCTGTCGCCGCAGGATCGCGCCGCCAAGCTCGTGCGCGCCGGATCCCCCGCCATCGGCTGCACGATGAAGGTCGACGAGCAGAGCGGCGAGGTCCTCGCCCGCAGCAATGTGGTCATGGAGGGCTACTGGGACCTGCCCGAGGAGACCGAGCGGACCTTCGACGGCGGCTGGTTCCACACCGGCGACGGCGGCACGATCTCCGACGACGGCTACGTGACGATCAGCGACCGCAAGAAGGACGTCATCATCACCGGCGGCGAAAATGTCTCGTCGGTCGAGGTCGAGGACGTCCTCTTCTCCCACCCGGACGTGACCGAGGTCGCCGTCATCGGCGTCCCGCACGACAAGTGGGGCGAGACGATCATGGCTCTCGTCGTCGTCTCGGAGGGCTCCACGGCCACCGAGGCCGACCTGATCGCCTGGTGCAAGTCCAAGGCGGCCGGCTACAAGGCGCCGACCTCCATCGAGTTCCGCGACGAGCTGGCCCGCACCGCGACCGGCAAGCTGCAGAAGTTCAAGCTGCGCGCCCCCTACTGGGAGGGCCGCGAGCGCCAGGTCAACTGACCCGGCACGCAGCGAAGGGGGAGCCTCCCGGGCGACGGGAGGCTCCCCCTTCGCGCTGAGGCGGTCAGGACATGTCGGCGAGGCGGTCCAGCGCGGTCTGCAGGTCGTCCGGGTAGGTGCTCTCGAAGTGCACGTAGTCGCCGGTGCCGGGGTGGACGAAGCCCAGTCCCATCGCGTGCAGCCACTGCCGCTCCAGCCCGAGCTTCTTGCCCAGGGTGGGGTCGGCCCCATAGGTCGGGTCCCCGACGCAGGGGTGCCGAAGGGCGGCCATGTGCACCCTGATCTGGTGGGTGCGGCCGGTCTCGAGCGTCACCTCGAGCAGGGAGGCGTGGCGGTAGGCCTCGAGGAGCTCGTAGTGGGTGATCGCGTGCTTGCCCGAGTCCATGACCGCGAACTTGTAGTCCCCACTGGGGTGGCGTCCGATCGGGGCGTCGATGGTGCCGACGTGCGGGTCGGGCAGTCCCTGGACGAGCGCGTGGTAGGTCTTGTCGACGGTGCGCTCCTTGAAGGCGCGCTTGAGCACGCTGTAGGCGTGCTCGCTCTTGCACACGACCATCAGGCCCGACGTGCCGACGTCCAGGCGCGAGACGATGCCCTGCCGCTCGCTCGCCCCGCTGGTGGAGATGCGGTAGCCAGCCGCGGCCAGGCCGCCGAGGACGTCGGGACCCGACCAGCCGACGCTGGGGTGCGCCGCGACCCCGACGGGCTTGTCGACGACGACGATGTCGTCGTCGTCGTGGACGATCCGCATGCCGGGGACGGGCTCGGCGACGACGGCGAGGACGGGGGTCTCGTCGGCCGAGGGCAGGGTGATCTCCACGTGGGAGCCGGCCATGACCCGGGCCGACTTCGCCACGCTGGCACCATCGACGAGGATCGTCCCGTCGGCGGCCATCTCCGCGGCGCGGGTGCGAGAGAGACCGAAGAGGCGGGCCACCGCGGCGTCCACGCGCTCACCCTCGAGTCCCTCGGGGACGAGGACGTTGCGGGTCTCACTCATCGGTGGCGCCTCCTGCGGCGTGCTGGGGCCGGGACCCGTCCAGGCCCACGTTGCTGAAGACGAGCCAGATGAGCAGGCACGCCCCGGCGACGATGGCGATGTCGGCGATGTTGCCGACGAAGAGCCCGCCGTAGTCGATGAAGTCCACGACCCGTCCGCGCAGCGGCCCCGGGTCCCGGAAGAACCGGTCGACGAGGTTGCCGAGCGAGCCACCGAGCAGCAGCCCGAGGGCCACGGCCCAGCGCATGGACCCGACCCGTCGGGAGGCCCACAGGATCGCGAGGGTCACCGCCACGGCGATGAGCGTCATCACCCAGGTCATCGAGTCACCGATGGAGAAGGCGGCCCCGGAGTTGTGGATCAGGCGAAGGGAGAGCACGTCACCGATGAGTGGGCGGACCCGGCCGTCGGCCAGTGCGCCGAGCGCCCAGGCCTTGGACGCCTGGTCCAGCACCAGGGCGATGATCGCTGCGAGGGCATACCGACGCAGCACCCCGGGGCGGGCGCTCGCCGCCGGGGTGCCATCGTCGTCTGGGGTGCGTGGGGCGCTCAGCGCCGCTCCTGCTGGCTCTTGCATGTCATGCACAGGGTCGCACGAGGATAGGCCTGCAGTCGAAGCTTGCCGATCGGGTTGCCGCAGGACTCGCAGGTCCCGTAGGTCCCGTCCTCGAGCCGGGCCAGCGCGCGCACGTTCTGCTCCAGCCCTGCGCGGGCACCGGCGACGAGCGTCGACTCGTGCTCGCGCTCGAAGGACTTGGCTCCGGCATCGGCCTGGTCGTCGCCGGCGCCGTCGATGGGCTCCTTGAGGAACTCGCTCAGGTCGGTCTCCGCTGCGGTGACCTCGGCGGTGAGCCGCTCGATCTCCGACTCGAGCTCGACCCGGACCTCCTTGAGCTCCTTGGCCGTCCAGGGGCTCTCGTCCTCACGGACCGCGAGCTTGCCGGGTCCGGTCTTCTTCGCCGGGGTCTTCTTCGCCGGGGCCGCGGTCGCTGTGGTCTTGCTCGCAGCCTTCTTGACCGGTGCCTTCGCTGCCGGCGTCTTCGTGGCCGTCTTCTTCGCCGCCATGACCGTCCTCAGTTCAGTGGGCCCGTACCGCAGTACGGTGCAGAGTCACCGAAGGGTACGACGTTTTCGCCCAGATATCAGACTTGACCAGCCCCGTGTCGTCGCGCGCGCTCCGGCAGGGGTCGGGGCCCGACGAGGCGGCGTCCTCCCGATGTCGGGAGACCGCCGCCTCGTGGGTTGCCTCGTGGGTCGTGCGTGGTGGAGATCAGACCTTGGAGCTGGGCTCCGGCGCCACGGACGCGTTGGTCTCCAGACCCTTCAGCTGGGAGCCGATGAAGTCCTTGAGCTTGCGGCGGTAGTCGCGCTCGTAGGTGGTCAGCTCGGCGACCTGCGCCTCGAGCCTGGACTTCTGCTCGTTGAGGTCGTCGAGGATCTTCTTGCGCTGGGCCTCGGCCTCGGTGACCATCGTCGTGCTCTTGGCCTGGGCGTCCGAGATCAGCTTGTCGCGCTGGGTCGTGCCCTCGCCGACGAACTGGTCGCGCTTGCTCTGACCGGTCTTGAGGAACTCGTCGTGCTTGCCCTGACCCGTCTTGACGAAGTCGTCGTGCTTGGCCTGACCCGTCCGGACGAAGTCGTCGTGCTTGCCCTGACCGCTGGCGACCAGCTCGTCGTGCTTGCGCTGCGCCTCGGCGATGAGCTTGTCGCGCTGGGTCGTGCCCTCGGCGACGTGCTCGTCGTGCAGGCGCTGGGCGAGGGCGATGAGACCGGACGCGCCGGCGCCACCACCCGCAGCGGCAGCCATCTGGCCGGCGCCACCGTCGGTGTCGGCGACCGGCTGTGCGGCAGCTGCCTTGGCGGACTCGTCCTGGCGGGCCTTGGCCTCCGCCTCGGCCTTGTCCGCAGCGGCGTTGGCGGCCGCGATGCGCTGCTGCGCGCTCTCCTCGGCCTCCTTGGCGCGAGCGTTGACCGTGGCGATGCGCTCGTCGGCGCCCTGCTGGGCCTTGCCGAGACGGGCGTCGTCGCCCTTGGCCTGCTCGTCACGGGCCCGGCCCGACTGCTCGAGCTCGCTGATGCGCTTGTCGGCTGCGGCGCGGGCCGCGGCCTCCTTGTCGAGACGCGCCCGCAGGTCGCGGTTCTCGCGGGTCAGGGCCTCGTCGGCCTTGCCGGACCCGGCGACAGCGGCGGCCGCGGGGGCGGCAGCACTGGACGTCGTGGTCGGGCCGCCGTCCTCGGCGCGGGCCCGAAGGTCCTCCGAGTCCTTGACCATGCGGCGCATCTCAGCGACGACCTCGTCCAGGAAGTCGTCGACCTCGCGCTCGTCGTACCCACGACGGAACTGGGTCTGGGTGAAGGTCTTGTTGAGGACGTCCTCGGGCGTGAGCGCCATTGTTCCTCCGTATGCGATCGGACAGGTTGCACGCCAGTGACGCGCATCGGCGCGCACGGGCATCGACGTCAGCCTAGACGATCCTCAGCAGCAGCGAGACCGCGACGATGAGCACCAGGAAGGACACGTCGATGGCGATCCCACCCAGACGCAGCGGCTTGAAGACCTTGCGCAGGGCCTTCAGCGGTGGATCGGTGACCGTGAAGATGGCCTCGGCGACGACGAGGATCACACCGGTGGGGCGCCACTGGCGCGCGAAGACCTGGATCCAGTCGAGGATGAGGCGCCCGATGAGGATGAGGAAGTAGACGTACAGCACGAGGTGCAGCACGCTGCGGACGATCGACATGCAACCAGCCTAAGGTCGGCGCCCTGTGGCCCCGCTGGGAGTGGACGGCGGGGCCGCGGTCAGCTCTGGTTGAACAGCGCGCGGGGAGCCACCGGCTCGCCGCCCTCGGAGTCGACCTCGATGTGCTCGGGCGAGAGCAGGAAGACCTTGTTGGTCACGCGCTCGATGGACCCGTGCAGGCCGAAGACGAGGCCGGCCGCGAAGTCGACGAGGCGCTTGGCGTCGGAGTCGTCCATGTCGGTGAGGTTCATGATCACCGGGGTGCTGCTGCGGAAGCTCTCGCCGATGGCGCGGGCGTCGTTGTAGGTGCTCGGGTGGATCGTCGTGATGCGGTTCATCGGGGTGACCTCCACCTCACGGACGGCCGGCGTGCTCGGGACACGACGCAGCGGAGTGACCTCGGCAGCGCGCTCGTCCTCGACGAGCTCGTGGCCGCCCTCGTAGTCGTCGACGTACTCGTCGTACTCGTCGTAGCGCTTGTCGTCCTCGGCCAGCCCGAGGTACACCATCGCGTTGCGCAGTGCCGTCATGTCCTCAAATCCTCACATCAAACTGTTGCCTCGTCGGTGTCACCGAAGTTACCGGTGTGACAGGCGAGTTCCGAGGATTGCCGTCCCGACACGCAGGTGTGTCGCGCCATGACGCACCGCGGCCTCGAGGTCGCCACTCATCCCGGCCGAGAGCATGCGGGCCCGCGGGTGGTCGGCCAGGAGCGGCTGATGCAGCCGCGCGAGCCGCTCGAAGGCGGCGTCGGGGTCGGCGTCGAGCGGGGCGACGGCCATGAGTCCGCCCAGGCGAAGGGAGCTGCCCGCGATCCGGTCGGCCAGCGCCGGCACGTCGGACGGGTCCGCTCCCCCACGCCCGGCCCCGGCATCGGGGTCGAGGTTGACCTGGATGAGCGCGGTCACCTCGCGCCCGGCCGTCTCGGCACCCCGGGCCAGCGCACCGACGAGCTTGTCCCGGTCGACGGACTGGACGACATCGGCCCATCGGGCGACGGCCGTGGCCTTCTTGGACTGCAGCTGACCGATGAAGTGGGTACGCACCCCGGGCGGGGTCCCCCCTTCGGCCAGCTTGGCGGACGCCTCCTGCTCACGGTTCTCGCCGATCTCGGTGACGCCCAGCCCGGCGAGCAGGTCGAGGTCGCTGCGGGGGAAGAACTTCGTCACGACGACCAGCTGCACGCCCTCGCGGGGTCGGCCGGAGGCAGCGCACGCGGCCGCGATCCGCCCCTCGACATCGGCGAGGTTGGCGGCGAGCTCCTCGCGCCGCCCCGGCTCCTGGGTCATGCCCGTCTCCCGATGACCCCGGCGAAGCGTCCGGTCTGCCCGTCGCGCCGGTAGGAGAAGTAGGCGTCGTCCTCGCGCGCGCACCCGGCGACCCACTGGACGGGCACCCCGGCCCCCTGCAGCTGGTCGACGACACCGCTGGCGACGTCGATGGCGGCGGTCCCCGACCACGTGACCGCGGCCGAGACGGGAGCGACCTGCGCGGCGGCGGCGCGCATCTCGGTGGGCACCTCGTAGCAGCGGCCGCAGACGGAGGGGCCGACCGCGGCGGTCAGGCGGGTGGCGCCGAGGCCGCGCATGGCCTCGACGAGGCGCAGGACGACGCCGGCGACCATCCCCGGACGGCCCGCGTGGGCCACGCCGACGAGCGCGCTCGCCTCGTCGTGCACCAGGACGGGGGTGCAGTCGGCGACGAGCACGCCGAGCGCGATCCCCGGCAGGTCGGTGACCATCGCGTCGCCGGTGCCCACGGCACCGGTCGGCGTCCGGGGGCCCTGCAGCAGCTCGGCGTCCACGTGGACGACGTCGCTGCCGTGGACCTGGTCGGCCCAGACCGTCGGCATGCCGACCGCCTCCTCGAGGCGAGCCCGGTTGGCGGCCACCGCGGCCGGCTCGTCACCGACGTGCGCGCCGAGGTTGAGGCCGGCGAAGGGAGGCACGCTCACCCCGTCGTGGCGGTCGGTGAAGGCGCGCACGAGGCCCGCGTCGTCGTCTCTCCAGGCAAACACGTCTGCAACCTACTCTGCGGGGTCGAGCCACCTGCCACCCGAGTGCCGGGTCACGCGAGAGACCCTCCCTTCGCAAGGGATCGACACGCGTGCGAAGGGAGGGTCTCGGGTGGAGCGGGTGCGGCCTCAGCCGTCGGTCACTTCAGGAAGTCGGGTACGTCCAGGTCGTCGCCGTCGTCGAAGGTCACCTGGCGCGGCGGTGCGGCCTGCTGCTGCGCCGGGGCCGCCTGCTGCGCGGGCACCTGCTGAGGAGCCTGCTGGGCCGGCACCTGCTGAGGAGCCTGCTGAGCCGGCACCTGCTGAGGAGCCTGCTGCTGAGCGGGCACCTGCTGCGGCTGCGCCTGGGCCGGTCGCTGCTGCTGGGGCTGGGACTGCTGCGCCGGCGCCTGCCGCGCCGGGGCGACCTGCTGGGGGGCCTGACGGCCCTGGCCGCCGGACTGGACCTGACCGAGCGCCCGGTCGTCGGGACGCTGGGTGGGTGCGCCTCCGTCGAAGCCGGCCGCGATGACCGTCACGCGCACCTCGTCGCCGAGGGCGTCGTCGATGACGGCACCGAAGATGATGTTGGCCTCCGGGTGGGCGGCCTCCTGCACGAGGCGGGCGGCCTCGTTGATCTCGAAGAGGCCGAGGTCGCTGCCACCCTGGATCGAGAGCAGGACGCCGTGGGCGCCGTCGACGCTGGCCTCGAGCAGCGGCGAGGAGATCGCCAGCTCCGCTGCTTGGACGGCGCGATCCTCTCCTCTCGCCGACCCGATCCCCATGAGGGCGGATCCCGCGCCCTGCATGACGGACTTGACGTCGGCGAAGTCGAGGTTGATCAGACCCGGCGTGGTGATCAGGTCGGTGATGCCCTGGACACCGGAGAGCAGCACCTGGTCGGCGCTGCGGAAGGCGTCGAGCATGCTGACCGCGCGGTCGCTGATCGAGAGCAGCCGGTCGTTGGGGATGACGATGAGGGTGTCGACCTCGTCGCGCAGCGCACTGATGCCGGACTCGGCCTGGTTGGCCCGACGACGACCCTCGAAGGTGAAGGGCCGCGTGACGACACCGATGGTGAGCGCACCGAGGCTCTTGGCGATCTTGGCCACGACGGGCGCGCCGCCCGTGCCGGTGCCGCCGCCCTCGCCCGCGGTGACGAAGACCATGTCGGCCCCCTTGATGACCTCCTCGATCTCCTCGGCGTGGTCCTCGGCCGCCTTCTTGCCGACCTCGGGGTCCGCGCCGGCACCGAGCCCGCGGGTCAGCTCACGACCGACGTCGAGCTTGACGTCGGCGTCAGACATCAGGAGCGCCTGGGCGTCGGTGTTGATCGCGATGAACTCGACGCCCTTGAGGCCGACCTCGATCATCCGGTTGACGGCGTTGACGCCACCGCCGCCGATGCCGACGACCTTGATAACGGCCAGATAGTTCTGGGCTGATGCCACGGGGGACTCCTGATTGCTGGTGCTCGGTGCTGTCCTGGTCCCGAAACTCAAGGTGAACTTCAGGGTTACAGTTTGGTCACGCTCGATGTGTGCTGACGTTATGCGGCCCGGGCCGCTGGGGCAAACGCTGCACGCGCGTGTCGTCAGACTACCCCTTCGTCACCGGCGTGTCGGGGGCGGAGACGTCGATGACCTCGGGCTTCTTGGCCAGAAGTATCTGGATCACCTTGACCTTGACCTCCGGCGTGTGGTCATCGCCCCAGATGATCTTGGTCGAGCCGAGGGTGAAGCTGATCTGGTCGGCCGAGTCGACCGCGATCCCCTTGACCGTGCGGCGCATCTCCTGCGGCATCGCCGCGAGCATGCCCTGGGCCGCGCGCACCCCGTGACCGGAGACCCGCGCCCCGCCATCGGCGGAGACGGTGGGCACGCCGGTCGGTGCCGTGGAGACGGTCCGGATGACGACGCCCTCGAGGTCGAGGAGTCGGTAGGCACCGCCGCCCGCCCGCACGGCCAGCGCCGGAACCCTCGAGGTCACCTTGACATCGAGGGTATGGGGCCAGTCCGGGTCGACCGAGACCGCCGCCGCGCCTGGCACCTCCTCGGTGATCCGTCGGGCCAGCGCATCACCGTCCACCCGCATGAGAGGGGTGCCGATCGCGTCCTCGGCGATCCGCTCCACCTGCCGCCGGTCGGTCGGGTCGGCTCCCGTGACCGCGACCTGGCGGGTGTCCAGGGCGGACGAGAAGCCGACCACCCAGGCGAGAGCGAGGAGCACGACGACGACGAGGAGAGCGACCGCCCAGCGGCGCACCCGGTGCGCGCGCACCATGGCCGCCCGCTCGGCGAAGCGCTCCTCGGTCGCCTCCCTCGTGCCGCTCCCCCGGCTCACCGGCCCGCCCTCATCGATGCAGGACCTCGAGCAGCTGCGGGCCCACCCATGTGACGTCACCGGCGCCGACGGTCAGGACGAGGTCGCCGGGCTGCGCGGCGTGCGCGACGCTGGCCAGGGCGGTCTCGACGTCGACGACCCGGGCCGAGCGGCCGGCCTGCACGAGGGGGCCGGCGATCAGCTCGGAGGTGACCCCGTCCATCGGCTCCTCGCGGGCACCGTAGATGTCGAGCAGCAGGATCTCGTCGGCCGGCGAGAGCCCCGCGGCGAAGGCCGTGGCGAAGTCACGGGTGCGCGAGTACAGGTGCGGCTGGAAGATGACGAAGAGCCGGTGCTCGCCGGCGATCTCCTTGGCCGTGCGCACGACCGCCTCGACCTTGCCGGGGTTGTGCGCGTAGTCGTCGACGACCGTGACCCCGCGGACCTCGCCCTTGGTCTCGAAGCGGCGGCGAGTGCCCCCGTAGGCGGCCAGCCCGTCGAGGACCGACTGCGGGTCGACGCCGAGGCCATGGGCCGCCGCTGTGTAGGCGGCCGCGGCGTTGAGCAGGTTGTGCCGGCCGGGGACGGTGATCGCCAGCTCGCGCCGCACGCCTGCCTCGACGAGGACGGCGCGGGCGCTCGTGCCGTCGAGCACCGGGTCGACGAGGCGCACGTCGGCATCGTCGGCGAAGCCGTAGCGCACGACCCGACGGCCGGCTGCGGACGCTCGCCGGCCCAGTCGCTGCGACCCCGCGTCGTCGGCGCAGACCACGAGGAGCCCACCGTCGACGATCGTCGCGGCGAACTCGAGGTAGGCCGCCTCGACGGTCGAGAAGTCCCCGTAGAAGTCGAGGTGGTCGGGCTGGACATTGGTCACGACGGCGACATCGGGCTGGTAGGCGAGGAAGGAGCCGTCGGACTCGTCGGCCTCCGCGACGAAGGCCACGCCCTCCCCCAGGGCAGCGTTGACGCCCTGGGTGGACAGCTCACCCCCGAGTGCGAAGGAGGGGGCCTCGCCGGCCTCGAGCAGGGCGACGGTGAGCATCGAGCTCGTGGTCGTCTTGCCGTTGGCACCGGCGATGGCGACACGGGACTGCTCCCCCATCGCCGACGCCAGTGCCTGGCTGCGGTGGAGCACGCGCAGACCGCGGGCCCGGGCGGCAGCGAGCTCGGCGTTGTCCTCGCGGATCGCGGAGGAGACGACGACGGTGTCGGCCCCCTCGAGGCGCTCGGGGTCGTGCCCGACCCAGATCGTCGCGCCGCGCTCGCGCAGGCGCTCCAGCAGTGGCGAGTCCTTGGCGTCGCTGCCGCGGACCCGGACGCCGGCGTCCAGGAGCAGGCGCACGATCGCTGACATTCCGGCACCGCCGGCGGCCAGCACGTGGACGACGCCGAGGTCGGCGATCGGCACGCGCGGGGCGAGCACGTCGAAGCGCGGGTTGCGCGGGACCGGAGGCAGAGCCGACCCAGGAGCCCGTGGCGTGTCACCCACGGCTGCCCCCGGCCTGCCAGGCCTGCGTGACCATGTCAGCGAGGGTCTCGTCCGCGTCGCGGTGACCGACCGATGCCGCGGCGAGCGACATGGCCTCCAGCCGCGACCGGTCCTGCAGCAGGGGCACGATCTCGCGCGCGACCCAGGCCGGGTCGACGTCGGCGTCCTCGACGAGGACACCGCCACCGGCCGCCACGACGTCGGCGGCGTTGAGCCGCTGCTCGCCGTTGCCGATGGGCAGGGGGACGTAGACACCGGGCAGGCCGACCGCGGTCAGCTCGCAGACGGTGTTGGCCCCGGCACGGCAGACGACGGCGTCGGCCGCCGCATAGGCCAGGTCCATGCGGTCGACATAGGGCATGACCACGTAGGGGACGGACTCGTCACCGCCGAGCGCGATGAAGTCCTTGCCTGCGCCGGTGGCGTGCAGCACCTGCACCCCAGCGTCACGCAGGATGGCGACGCTGGCGGCGAAGGCGTCGTTGAGCCGCTTGGCGCCGAGCGATCCGCCGGTGACCAGGAGGACCGGCAGGTCCTCGCGCAGGCCGAGGCCCGCGCGAGCCTGCGCCCGCACCGCGGCTCGGTCGAGGGCGACGATCTCGGGCCGCAGCGGCATGCCGATGACCCGACCGCCGGCCAGCTTGGTGCCGGGGAAGGTCACGCCGATGTGGTCGGTGAACCGCGCCCCCACCTTGTTGGCGATGCCGGCACGCGCGTTCTGCTCGTGGATGACGATCGGCACGCCGGCCTTGCGGGCGGCGAGGTAGGCCGGCGTCGAGACGTAGCCACCGAAGCCGACGACGACCTGGGCGTCGATCTGCTCGATGGCGCGACCCGCTGAGGCCACGGCGCGACGCAGGTTGACCGGGAGGCGCACGAGGTCGCCGGACGGGCGGCGCGGGAGCGGCACCTTGGGGATCGTCGCGAAGTCGTACCCGCGCTCGGGGACGAGGCGCGACTCCAGCCCTTCGCCCGTCCCGAGCGCGAGGATGGCGACCTCGGGATCACGTCGGCGGAGGCAGTCGGCGAGGGCGAGCAGCGGGGAGACGTGTCCCGCGGTGCCACCACCCGCCAGCAGGATGCGTGCGGGGCGGGTGAGCGTCATCGCGTGGATGTCCTCCTGCTGGGGAACCGGGCGAGCAGAGCGCGCGCACGGGAGGGCTTTGCCGCGATCATCTCAGAGCAGCCCGGTTCGGCACGAGCGAAGCTCAGCAGGACGCCGACAGCGAGCATCGAGGTGACGAGCGAGGATCCGCCCGAGGAGACGAAGGGCAGCGGGACGCCGATGACCGGGAGCATCCCGATGACGGCGCCGATGTTGATGATCGCCTGCACGAGTACCCAGGTACAGATGCCGGCGGTGGCGATGCGCACGAAGAAGTCGTCGGTGCGGGTCACGAGCCGCAGACCGGCCAGGGCGAAGGCGGCGAAGAGCGCGAGGATCGCGAGCGTGCCGAGCAGGCCCAGCTCCTCGCCGATGATCGCGAAGATGAAGTCGTTGTACGGCTCCGCGAGCCAGCCCCATTTTTCGCGGCTGGCCCCGAGGCCCACACCGAGCCAGCCGCCGTCGGCGAGGGCGTAGCGGCCGTGGATGGACTGCCGGCAGATGCCGTAGAAGGACTCCGTGCCCGGTGCGCACTGGGCCGGGTCGAGCCAGACCTGGATGCGCTCCATGCGGTTGTTGCCGATGCTGGCCGCCAGGAAGCCGAGGACGGCCAGGACACCGCCGCCGAGAACGAACCAGCGCAGCTGGATCCCGGCCGCGAAGAGCATGCCGACGACGATCGCCACGATGACCATGGCGGTTCCGAGGTCGTTCCCGAGCATGACCAGCAGCACCATGCCCAGGGCTATCGGCGCGACGAGGGGGACGAGCGCGTGCTTGATCGAGCCGAGTAGCTCCCGCTTGCGCTCGAGGACGAGCGCGCCACCGAGCACGAGCCCGATCTTGGCGATCTCGCTCGGCTGGACCGACAGCGACCCGACACCGATCCAGTTGCGGTTGCCCTGGAACCCGAAGCCGAGCGGGGTGAGGACCAGGCCGAGCAGGACGAAGGAGACCAAGACCGCGGGCAGTGCGAAGCGTTTCCAGAAGAGCACACTGCGCCGCGAGGCCCACCACAGGGCGGCCCCACCGGCGAGAGCGAAGACGAACTGCTTGAGGAAGATCGTGAAGGACGAGTCGTTTTCTCTCAGGGAGACGATCATCGACGCCGAGAGGACCATGACCAGTCCGATGCCGACGAGCAGGCTGATGACACCGAGCAGGAGGTAGTAGGTCGTCGTCGGCGACTCGAAGCGGGCCGTCCACTGCTCGATCCGGGTGCGAGCGGGCCGCGTACCGGCGCGACGGCTGGTCGATGCGCTGCTGCTCACTCTCACCCCTCCTGCAGGTATCGATCCACCGCGGCAGCGAAGGCATCGCCGCGCGCCCCGTAGTTGTCGAACATGTCCATGGATGCTGCTGCCGGGGCGAGCAACACCACGTCACCCGGCCGCGCGAGCTCACCCGCGTGGCGGACGACGAGATCCATCGCACCAGTGTCCGTTGCCTCGACGTCGATCACCGGGACCTCGGGCGCGTGTCGTGCCAAGGCGGCCGCGATCCGCTCCCGGTCGCGCCCGATGAGGACGGCAGCTCGCAGTCGTCCCGCGGCGGCTGCGACGAGCTCGTCGACATCGGCCCCCTTGAGCAGTCCACCGGCGACCCACACGACGTGCTCGTAGGCGGTCAGGCTGGCCTGCGCGGCGTGGGGGTTGGTCGCCTTGGAGTCATCGACCCAGTGCACCTCGCCGTGAGTGGCGACGTGGGCGATGCGGTGCGGCTCGGGCCGCCAGGCCCGCAGTCCGTCGCGCACGGCGACGGGCGGGACGCCGTGCGCACGCGCGAGGGCCGCAGCGGCGAGGGCATTGGCGACGAGGTGCGGCGGGACGCTCGGCGCGTCGCCCTGCAGGTCAGCGAGCGTGCCGAGCTCGGCCGCGGTCGCGGCCCGGTCCTCCACGAAGGCTCGGTCGGCGAGCACGTCGTCGACCAGGCCGAGCATCGACGGGCCGGGGCTGCCGAGGGTGAAGCTGACGGCGCGGCAGCCCTCGATGACATCGGCCTCCTCGACGAGGCGGCGGGTGGCCGGGTCCTGCTCGTTGTAGACGCAGGCGATCTCGGTGTTGGCGTAGACCTTGCCCTTGGCCGCGGCGTACTCCTCGAAGGAGCCGTGCCAGTCGATGTGGTCGGGCGCGATGTTGAGGCAGGCGGCCGCCTGGGGACGAAGGGAGTCGCTCCAGTGCAGCTGGAAGCTGCTCAGCTCGACGGCGATGACGTCGTAGGGGTCCGGGTGCTGGACCAGGTCGAGGACCGGGGTGCCGACATTGCCGCCGCTCGCGGCGCGCAGCCCCGCGGCGCGCAGGATCGAGGTGAGCATCTGCACGGTGGTCGTCTTGCCGTTGGTGCCGGTGACGAGGAGCCAGGGGGCTCCCCCTTCGCTCGGGCGCAACCGCCAGGCGAGCTCGACATCGCCCCAGATCGGGATGCCGGCCTCGGCGGCTGCGGCCAGCAGGGGCTGGTGCGGGGGCCAGCCGGGCGAGGTGACGACGAGGTCGATCTCGTCCGCGGGGACGGGCAGCGCGCTCTCGGCCCCGTCGCCGAGGTGCAGGTGCGCGTCGAGGACCTCGAGGATCTGGGCCCGCTGCGCCATGGACGTGCCGGCCTCGGGCGTCTTGGCATCGACGACGTGCACGTCGGCCCCGTACTGGAGGAGGGCGTCCGCGGCGGCGTAGCCGCTCACCCCGAGCCCCGTCACGACGACGCGCAGGCCACTCCAGTCGGCCTCGCTGCTGGTCAGACCGGCCAGCCGTGCTCCGCGCGGGTGGGCACCGCTCACGGTGCTCCCACGACCCATTCGCCGTAGAAGAGCGCCAGCCCGGCGCCGACGAAGAGTCCGGCGATGATCCAGAAGCGGATGACGATCGTGACCTCGGCCCACCCGAGCAGCTCGAAGTGGTGCTGGAGGGGGGCCATCCGGAAGACCCGCTTGCCCGTGGTCTTGAAGGAGGCGACCTGGATGATGACCGAGGCCGTGATCGTGACGAAGAGACCGCCGAGGATGACGATGAGCAGCTCGGTGCGCGAGAGGATCGCGAGCCCGGCGAGGGCACCACCGAGGGCGAGCGACCCGGTGTCACCCATGAAGATCTTGGCCGGCGAGGCATTCCACCAGAGGAAGCCGAAGCAGGCGCCGGTGCCCGCGGCCGCGACGACCGCGAGATCGAGGGGATCTCGCACGTCGTAGCAGTTGATCCCCGGGTTGGTCTGGCAGTTCTGGTTGAACTGCCAGATCGAGATGACGACGTACGCAGCGAAGACCATGACCGAGGAGCCGGTGGCCAGGCCGTCGAGACCATCGGTGAGGTTGACCCCGTTGGACGTCCCGGCGATCATCAGGTTGGCCCAGAGGATGAAGAGGATCATCCCGATGACCGGCCCGGCGAAGGCCAGGTCGATCGCCGTGTCCCGCACGAAGGAGATGTGTGTCGACGCCGGGCGACGCAGGGCGTCGTTGGGGAACTGGAGGGCGAGCACGGCGAAGACGATGCCCACCGCGGCCTGCCCCATGAGCTTTTGACCCGACTTCAGACCCAGGCTGCGCTGGCGACTGATCTTGATGAAGTCGTCGGCGAACCCGACGGCCCCCATGCCCACCATGAGGAAGAGGACGAGCAGACCGCTCACGGTCGGGGGTTGCCACAGCACCAGGTGCGCGAGCGTGTAGGCCAGCACCGTGGCGAGGATGATGACGGCGCCACCCATGGTGGGCGTACCCCGCTTGGTGTGGTGCGAGGTGGGTCCATCGTCACGGATGAACTGTCCGTACCCCTGCTTGACGAGGTACTTGATGAACATCGGTGTCCCGAGCAACGCCAGGACGAGAGAGACGACGGACGCGATGACGACTGCCTTCACGAGCGGGCCTCCCTGTCGACGATGCGATCTCCGAGCCACCGTAGTCCGGCATCACGGCTCGACTTGAACACGGCGATGTCCGGCGTGGCGAGCTCGGTCGCCAGGACGGCCTCTGCCGCCTCGGCGTCGGGGACGACCCGGACGTGGACGTCGCCGGCCCCAGTCTCCCCCGCGCCGGTGGCGATCGGTGCCGCCGACTCGCCGACGACGAGGATCTCGTCGAAGCCGAGCTGCGCGGCCTCGCGCCCCACCGCAGCGTGCAGCCGGGCCGAGTCCTCCCCCAGCTCGAGCATGGCGCCGAGCACGGCCCACCGGCGTCCGGTCGTGGCCATCCCCGCCACGCTGCGCAGGGCGGCCGACATCGAGTCGGGGTTGGCGTTGTACGCGTCGTTGACGATGACGACGCCGTCGTCGCGGCGGGTGACCTCCATCCGCCAGCGGCTCATCGGCCGGGCGTCGGCGAGGGCGGCGACGACCTGGTCGAGCGTCATCCCGGCGGCGTGCGCCGCGGCGATGA
The DNA here is from genome assembly GCF_004295485.1 of Janibacter limosus. Classification (NCBI taxonomy): domain Bacteria; kingdom Bacillati; phylum Actinomycetota; class Actinomycetes; order Micrococcales; family Intrasporangiaceae; genus Janibacter; species Janibacter limosus. Next base: position 1,845,344 of record NZ_CP036164.1, read on the forward strand.
CGGACAGCGCGTTGCCCACGTGGTGGCGACCGACGAGCGAGAGCTGCACGCGGGCGCTGCCGAAGGGGGCCTGCACCGTGAAGGAGGGAGCGCCCAGCTCGTCGAGGGTCACGTCGACGGCACGCACCTGCGCCGACTCGGACTCACCGACGAGCACGACGGTGGCCGCGGTCCGCTGCGCCATCGCGGCGACGAGCGGGTCGTCGGCGTTGAGCACCGCCACCCCGTCGGCGGGAAGGGAGGCGGGCAGCTCTCCCTTCGCCTCGGCGATGGCCCCGACGGAGCCGAACTCGCCGACGTGCGCGTGGCCGACGTTGAGGACGACGCCGATGCGCGGCGGCGCGATGCGGGCGAGGTAGTCGACGTGGCCGATGCCGCGTGCCCCCATCTCGACGACGAGGTGTGCGGTCGTGGGGGTGATCCGGCAGACGGTGAGCGGGACACCGACCTCGGAGTTGTAGGACCCCACGGGGGCGACGGTCTCGCCGGCGGTCGACAGGACGGACCCCAGGAGGTCCTTGGTGCTCGTCTTGCCCGAGGACCCGGTGATGCCGATGACCGTCAGGTCGGGGCGCGAGTCGACGAGGTGCCGGGCGAGGGCGACGAAGCCCACCTGCTCGTCGTCGACGACCACGCACGGCAGGGCGTCGACGGGGCGGGTGGTGAGGGCCGCGACGGCTCCCAGCTGCGCCGCGCCGGGGACGAAGTCGTGCCCGTCGGCGCTCTCGCCGATCCGGGCGACGTAGAGGCTGCCGGGGCCGGCCTCACGCGAGTCGGTGACGACGGGGCCGTCGATGGTGATCGCCGCTGCCTCCGCCGGGCTGCAGCCGTGGAGGCGCCCGCCGGTGATGGCGGCCAGGCTGCCCAAGGTCATGGGGATCATCCGCTGATGCTCCGGCGGTCGAGGGCGGCCCGCAGGACCGCCCGGTCGTCGTGGTCGCGGATCTGCCCGCGGACCTCTTGTCCTTGCTCGTGGCCCTTGCCCAGGACCGCGACGGTCGCGCCGGGGCCGGACTCGTGGGCGATCTCGACCGCGCGCTCGATGGCGCTCACCCGGCCCTCGATGACCTCGAGCCTCGCGCGGGACCGGGGCCACACACCCTCCGCGACGGCGTCACGGATGGCAGCGGGGTCCTCCTCGCGCGGGTTGTCGTCGGTGACGATGACGACATCGGCGTGGGCCGCGGCCGAGGCACCCATGCCCGGTCGCTTGCCGGGGTCGCGGCTGCCGCCGGCACCGAGGACGACGACGAGCACGCCGTTGGTCTGCGGACGCAGCGCGGCCAGCGCGGCACCCACCGCGTCGGGGGTGTGGGCGAAGTCGACGATCGCTCTCGGCAGGTCCTCGCGGTCGGGGTCGCTCGGGAGCACGACCTCCATCCGGCCGGGGACCTGGGGGCGGGTGAGGACGGCCTCGGCGACCTGCTCCGGCGAGATCCCTGCCTCGACGAGGGCGACGGCGGCCATCGCGGTGTTGACGCGGTTGAAGTCGCCCGGGAGGGCCGACTCGAGGTGGAGGACGTGGTCGGCGCCCGTCAGGCTCAGCTGGGCCTCGCGGGGGTCGCCGCCGATGATCCAGTCGGCCTCGACGTCCAGCCGGGAGGTGACCGTGGTGACCGGCACCGTGGCCTCCTGCGCCAACCGCTGCCCCCACTCGTCGTCGACGCAGACGACGGCGCGGCGGGAGCGCTCGGGCGTGAAGAGGCTGGCCTTGGCCAGGAAGTAGTCCTCCATGGTGCCGTGGAAGTCGAGGTGGTCCTGGCTGAGGTTGGCGAAGAGGGCCACGTCGTAGACGACCTCGTCGACCCGGTGGAGACTCAGCGCGTGGCTCGAGACCTCCATGACGCAGTCGTCGATGCCCCGCTCCCCCATCGTGGCCAGCAGCGCGTGCAGGTCGGTCGTCTCCGGGGTCGTGCGCACCGAGCGGATCCGCTCGTCGCCGATGCGCGTCTCGATCGTGCCGATGAGCCCGGTCGTGTGGCCCAGCGCCTCGAGCGCCGAGACCATGAGGTAGGCGGTCGTCGTCTTGCCGTTGGTCCCGGTGATGCCAAACATCGTGGGCCGTTGGTCGCCGCTGTCGTAGAGGGCCGCGGCCACCCGGCCGAGGACCTCGCGCGGGGTCTCGCACTCGACGACGGGCAGCTCGACCCCCTTCGCCGTCAGCCGGGAGACCCCGTCGGCGTCGGTCAGCACGGCCACCGCACCGGCCTCGAGGGCCAGGTCCGCGAAGTCTGCGCCGTGGGCGCGCGCACCCGGAAGGGCCGCCCACAGGTCGCCCGGGCGCAGGGTGGCGGTGTCGAGCGAGACGCCGGTGACGACGGTCTCGGGGTCACCGTGGGTCAGCCGGGCACCGGCGCCGACGAGGTCGGTGACGGTGCGCAGGGTCAGAGGGAGGGCCCGCTCGGGGCGAGGGAAAGGCACGGCGGCCGAGCCTACCCGGCGCTCGGAGAACCACGGTCCAAGAGCAGACCAGGGGTGTCGGCAGCGGGACGCCCCGGCAGCTTGGTCTTGACCTTGGGAGCCTTCTCGTCCTGCGGCGTCGGCGGGACCTTCTCCTTCTGCAGGGCGTAGGTCATGACGTCCTTGAAGACCGGCGCCGCGACGGTGCCGCCGTAGTAGCCCTTGATCGGACGCTGCAGGATCACCGAGACGACCAGCTGCGGGTCGTCCGCCGGGGCGAAGCCGATGAAGCTGGCCGTCTTGCCGGAGTAGCCACCGGCCTTGGGGTCGTAGCGGTCGGCCGTGCCGGTCTTGCCCGCGACGCGGTAGCCCTCGATCTTCGCCTCGGGGGCGGTCCCCTCGTCGGACACGACGCCCTCGAGCATGCGGGCGACCTGGTCGGCGGACTTCTTGGAGACGGCCTGGGTACGCGTACCGGCCGGGGCAGGGTCCCAGCCGCCCTGCCCGTCGCCGACCTCCTTGACGAAGGTCGGGCTGATCCGGACCCCGCCGTTGGCGATCGCCTGGAAGACATTGGTCACCTGCACCGCCGTCGTCGAGACGCCCTGCCCGTAGGTGATGGTCGCGCGCTGGGAGCCGCTCCACGTCTCGGACCTGGGCAGCAACCCGGCGGACTCACCGGGGAACCCGGAGCCGCTGGTGCTCCCGAGCCCGAAGCGGCGCAGGTACTCCTCCATGGTCTTGGGAGTCATCGTCTCGCCGATGAGCATCGCCCCGGTGTTGCTCGACTCGGCGAGGGCGCCGGCGACGGTGCGGTACTGGTCGGGGTGGGGGTGCGAGTCCTTCAGGACCCGGTTGCCGCGCTCCATGGAGTCCGGGAGGATCATCGGCGTGCGTGGGGTGATGTTTCCCTCCTCGAGGCCTGCCGCGACCGTCATGATCTTCGACGTCGAGCCGGGCTCGAAGACGTCGCTGAAGGCGAGGTTGGAGTAGACGCCCTTGCCGTCGCCGAGGTTGTTTGGGTCGAAGGTCGGGTAGGACGCGAGGGCCACGAGCTCACCCGTGTCGACCCGCTGCACGACGATCGTGCCGGACAGTGCCTGCGTCTTGGTGACCTGGTTGGCCAGGGCATTTTGTGCGTACCACTGGATGTCGTTGTCGATCGTCAGGCGCATGTCCTTGCCGGCGGTCGCCGAGCTGACGTCGTCGGAGGCATTGGGCAGCCGCGAGCCGTCCTGGGCGATCTCGTAGGTGGCCTTGCCCGGCGTGCCCTTGAGGATGTCGTCGAACTGCAGCTCCAGACCACCGCCGGCGGTCTGGTCCTGGGGCTGGACGAAGCCCACGAGGGAGGCCACGGTCGTCGACTGCGGGTAGGTGCGCTGCGAGCTGCGCTCGGAGTAGACACCGGGGATGCCGAGGGCGTTGATCCGGCGCCAGGTGAGCGGCGAGATGTTCTTGGCGACGATGCGGTAGCGCTGCGTCCCGGTGAGCTTCGGCTCCAGCTCGCGGGCCGACTCGCCGAGGACCTCGGCCAGGTCCTTGGCTGCGCCCTCGACGCCGACCTTGGTGTGGGTCCCGGCGACCTTCTTCTCGTACTCGGGCACCGCCGTCTGGTCGATGACGACGGTGCGTCGCTCCTGGCTCTGGGCGAGCACGGTGCCGTTGGCGTCGTAGATCGTGCCGCGGTGCGCCGGGATCGCCTCGGTCTGGGTGCGCTGGGCCAGGGCGTCCGCCGCCACGGCCTGGGAGTCGAAGCCCTGGATGCGCACGAGCTGGGCCGCGAAGAGGCTGAGGACGATGAGCGAGACGACCATCAGGCCGCGCATGCGGGCGCGCGGGTTGCCGACGGCGGCCGGACGAGTGGCCGGGCGCCGGGCCGCGGGACGTGCAGCGGGCCGCCGTGCGGTGGGGCGGGCAGCGGGCCGACGGGCCGATGTGGCCTTCTTGGCGGTGGGCACTGCCTTCTTGGCGGGTGCCGCCTTCTTCGCCGTCGGCCGCTTCGCCGCTGCCTTCTTGACGGGCCGCTGTCCAGGCGCGGGGCGGCCGGTGCCCCGGGGGCGCTCAGGTCGGCGCTTGCTCAACGTACGGCCCCTTCGTGGTCGGCGTCGTGGCGGTCAGTGGCGTGGCGGTCGGTGACGATCAGTTCTTTGCCGAAGAGTTCTTCTTCGCGGCCTTGCTCTTGGTCGGGCTCTTGGCCTTGTCGGCCTTGCTCTTGGTCGGGCTCTTGGCCTTGTCGGCCTTGGCCTTGTCGGCCTTGGCCTTGGCTGATGCGCTGGGCTCGTCCGCGGTGCTCGTCGCGGCTCCTCCCACGTTAAATCCGTCCGACGCCTTGGACACCTCCGCCACGCCGAGGACCTTGTCCTTGTCGATGTCGATGAAGGCGGCGCTGCTCGCCGGCACCATCCCGAGCTCGTCGGCGCGGACGGCCAGACGCTGGGGTGCGGCCTTGGAGTTGATCGACTGGGCGAGCGCGTCCTCGTTGTCGGCCAGGGTCGCCGAGCGCGACTCGAGCGCCGAGACCTTGAAGGAGTCCTGTGCCATCGACGTGTTGAAGCCGAGGACGGCTGCCAGGCCGGCGAGGAGCAGGGCCACGCAGACGACGGGGAACCACACCGAGCTGGCGCGGTCGGTGGGGGTGACCACCTGCAACGAGGCGCGCTGCCGGCTGGCGGGCGCGCGACGCGCGACGGTGGTGGCGACGGTCGACTGGCTCATCTGTCAGGCGCCTCTCGTGCGACGGGGTGGACGGATGCGCTCGGCCCCACGCAGGTGGACCGAGGCGGAGCGGGGGTTGGTCGCGAGCTCTGCCTCGCTGGGGGTCAGTGCCCTGCGGCTGAGCAGGCGCAGCCGCGGCGCGTGCTCGGGCAGCTCGACCGGCAGGTCGACCGGGGAGGTGGACACAGCACCGGCGGCGAGGGCGCGCTTGGTGATCCGGTCCTCGAGGGAGTGGAAGGACAGGACCGCGATGCGACCTCCGACGGCGATCCGGTCCAGGGCCACGGGGATCGCCCGGGCCCAGCCGGCGAGCTCCTGGTTGACCTCGATGCGCAGGGCCTGGAAGGTCCGCTTGGCCGGGTGGCCACCGCCGCGCTGGGAGGCCATCGGGATGGTCGCGCGCAGCAGCTCCACGAGCCGAGCCGACCGGTCGAAGGGAGCCTCTTCCCGCTCGCGGACGATCGCGCGGGCGATCTTCTGCGCAAACCGCTCCTCGCCGTACTGGGACAGGATCCGGGCGAGCTCGCGGCCGTCGTAGGTGTTGAGCACCTCGGCGGCGGTCATCCCGGTCGTGGGGTCCATCCGCATGTCCAGCGGTGCGTCGTGGGCGTAGGCGAAGCCGCGCTCGGTCTCGTCGAGCTGCAGCGAGGAGACCCCGAGGTCGAAGAAGGCGGAGGTCACGGTCTCGATGCCGAGATCGTCGAGCACCGAGCCGATCTCGTCGTTGACCGCGTGCACGAGCGTCACCCGCTCGCCGAATCGGGCGAGCCGCTCCCCCGCGAGGCGCAGCGCCTGCGGGTCGCGGTCGATACCGATGAGGCGCACCTGCGGGTCGGCCTCGAGGGCGGCTTCGGCGTGGCCGCCCATGCCGAGGGTGCCGTCGACATGGATCGCGCCCGGCGTGGAGAGCGCGGGCGCGAGCAGGTCGAGGACCTCGGTGAGCATGACGGGGACGTGCCGGGAGGCGGCGTCGCGACCCTCGTCGGGTCGGGCGTCTGCGTCGTCCACGGGCACTCCCTTCGTCTCGGCTCGGTGGTGGTGGTTCGTGGTGGTGGTGCGTGGTGGGGGTGATCTCCGGTCAGTCCTGCAGCTGCCACCTGGTCCCCATCCGGGACGATCCGGCCCGGGGGAAGTCGGGTCGGCGCCGTCACGGCTGGAGGCCGGATGGCAGCTGCCTCACATGAGTCCGGGGATCACCTCCTCGGACTGGTCGGCGAAGGCCTGCTCGGTGCTGGCGAGGTAGTCGTTCCACGCGGTGGTGTCCCAGACCTCGACCCGCGAGCCGGTGCCGATGACCGTGCAGTCACGGTCGAGGCCGGCGTACTGGCGCAGCGCGGCGGGCACGGTGACCCGCCCCTGCTTGTCGGGGATCTCGTCGCTGGCGCCGGAGAGGAAGACGCGCATGTAGTCACGTGCGGCCTTGCTGGAGGTGGGGGCCTCCTGGAACTTCTGCGTGACCTTGACGAACTCCTCCATCGGGAAGACGTAGAGGCAACGCTCCTGGCCGCGGGTCATGACCAGACCGCCGGCGAGCTTGTCGCGGAACTTGGCGGGGAGGAAGAGGCGGCCCTTGTCGTCGAGCTTCGGGGTGTGGGTACCGAGAAACATCGCGCCCACCTCCCCTTCGTGTCGACCCTCATGGCTCCCTGCTCTTCCTTGTTCCACCACTTTACTCCACTACTGCCCTCAAGCACACCCCAGAGAGGGGTCAGAACGCAAAAACTTGCTGAGTTTTCCCTGATAAATCAGGGGTGGTGCAAAGTGGGGCAGATTCACCGCCAATCCGGACGAAGGGGGGTGCTCCCCCGGTCCGTGCGCCACCGTGACCGGGTGGTGACCGCCTTTTCGGCGGCGCGGCGCGTCGCGCCCCTTAGGGTCGGGGGGACAGCGGAGCGAAGTGGGGCGGCGAGCTCGTCCGGATCGGAGACCTGGTGACCCTCAGCAGGGAGAGCGCGCCCTCGGCGACGCCATCGACCAGCGCGGACCTCGAGGACGTCGTGCGTGTCGGGGGTGCGCTCGCCGACGCGATGAACTCCGTCATCGAGGGCAAACCCGATGTCGTGCTGACGGCCATCACCGCCTTGTTGGCGGAGGGTCACCTCCTCATCGAGGACGTCCCCGGCGTCGGCAAGACGATGCTCGCCAAGACCCTCGCGCGCAGCATCGACCTGTCGGTGCGCCGGGTGCAGTTCACGCCCGACCTGCTGCCGAGCGACATCACCGGGGTGAGCATCTACAACCAGGAGCGGCACGACTTCGAGTTCCGTCCCGGTGCGGTCTTCGCCAACGTGGTCGTCGGCGACGAGATCAACCGCGCCTCGCCCAAGGCGCAGTCGGCGCTCCTGGAGTGCATGGAGGAGTCGCAGGTGACGGTCGACGGCCACACCTACGAGCTGCCCCACCCCTTCATGATCATGGCGACGCAGAACCCCGTGGAGATGGAGGGCACCTATCCCCTGCCCGAGGCCCAGCGCGACCGCTTCATGGCCCGCCTGTCGATGGGCTACCCGACGGCCGCCGCCGAGGTCGCGATGCTCGACCACCACGGGGCGAGCTCCCCGATCGACCGGCTGCGCCCGGTCACCGACGCGGCCGGCATCGGCCACCTCAGCCACGCCGTGCGCACCGTCCACGCCTCACCCGCCGTGCGGCAGTACATCGTCGACATCGCGGCGATGACGCGCACGAGCTCCCTCATCCGGCTGGGAGCCTCCCCGCGAGCGACCCTGCACCTGCTGAGGGCCAGCCGCTCCCGCGCCGCCCTGGCCGGGCGCGACCACGTCCTGCCCGACGACGTGCAGGCCATCGCCCCCGTCGTGCTCGCCCACCGGTTGCTGCTGAGCAGCGAGGCCCAGCTGGCCCGTCGCGAGCCCTTGGAGATCGTCACCGAGCTCGTGCGCCGCACCCGGGTCCCGGCTGCGAGATGAGGAGATCCCGGTGACGACGCGAGGACGTCTCTTCCTCGGTGCCGGGGCCTGCGTCACCGTGGCCGGACTCGTCCTGGGCCTGCCCGACCTGACCAAGATCGGTGTCCTGCTGCTCCTCCTGCCGGCGCTCGCGGCGATGCTCGCCCGACGCGACCTCGACCTGGAGGTCTCCCGGACCGTCGCGCCGCTCCGGGTGACGGCCGACGCCCACGCCGACGTCACGGTCCGGGTCCACAACTCCAGCCGCCTGCGCACACCTCTCCTGCGCGGCGAGGAGGGTCTGGCCTTCGCCCTCGGCGACCGGCCGCACCTGCTCATCCCCAAGCTCGATCACGACGAGAGCCGCCGGGTGACCTACCGGGTGCGGTCGCACGTGCGCGGACGCCACCGCATCGGACCGTTGACGATCCGGGTCAACGACCCCTTCGGTCTGGCCACCCGCGCGGTCGCCCTGCCGGGCGAGACCGTACTCGTCGTCCTGCCACGGGTCCTCCCCCTCGGCCCGGTGCGCGGCGTCCCCGCGAGCGGCGGCGGCGACACCTCCACCTCACCGCGGGTCGCCCTCCAGGGCGAGGAGGACGTCGGGGTGCGTGAGTACCGGGTCGGCGACGACCTGCGTCGCGTCCACTGGCGCTCGACGGCACGGACCGGCCAGATGATGGTGCGCCAGGACGAGCAGCCCACCCGCCGCCGCGCCCTGGTCCTGCTCGACGACCGGGCCTCGGCGCACGCCGGGACCGGCGACGGCGGCTCCTTCGAGTGGTCGGTGACGGCCGTGGCCTCCGTGGTCACGCTGCTGCTCGGTGAGGGCTTCCAGGTCCACCTGTGCCGCGCGTCCGACGAGGCCGGGGGCGTCGTGCCCGTCGAGGGCCTGGACCACGCCCTCGACGACCTGGCCGGTGTGCAACCGAGCGGGACGACCTCGCCGCGCGGGCTGTCGGAGGCCCTCGACGAGTTCACCCAGCACGGCGGCGGCATGGTCGTCGGGGTGCTCGGCGCGCTCGACGACGAGGTCGCGGCCCTCTTCACCGCCAGCAACCGTCGCGGGATCGCGATGGTCATCGACCATGGCGGGTTCACCGACCGAGGCAGCGCACCGGGTCCCGCCGACGCGACGGTCCAGCGGCTCACCAGCGGCGGGTGGCGGGCCGAGGTCGTGCGGCCCGGCGCCGACCTCGCCCAGATCTGGGCCCGGACGACCGTCGGGGTGGGGGTGCTGCGATGAGGCACGACCCCAGGATCGTCGCCGGGCTCCTCGCCGCCGCCGCGACCGTCGTCGTCATGCTCCCGATGCGGGGCCTCTTCGAGACCTCCCCGTGGCTCGTCCCGTCCGTCCTCGGGGTGGTCGTGGTCGCCGCCTCGGGCATGGTCCTGCGCGCGCTGACCCAGCGGGCCGGGCTGATCATCCTGGGGCAGGCACTCGTGGGCGCCGGCTACCTGCTGGTCACCCAGCTGGGCGAGACCACCCGTCTGCTCGTGCTGCCGACGCCTCGGACCATCACGACGCTCGCCGCCCATCTCGAGCAGGCCCAGGACACGATCACGACCTACGCGGCTCCCGCGCCAGCCACGCCGGGCATCGTCGTCGCCCTCGTCATCATCGTCGTCGTCGTCGCTCTGGCCGTGGACCTGTCGAGCGTCACCGCCGCCACGCCCGCCGTGGCGGGTCTCCCCCTTCTCTCGCTCTTCCTCGTGTCCGCCGCCAACTCCGCGGGCTCGCTGCACGGACTGTGGTTCGTCGTCGCCGCCGCGCTGTGGCTGGCGATGGTGGCCCACCAGTCCGACACGGACCTGCGCGGGTGGGCGACGTCCATCCCCCTCATGGCTGAGGGCGACGGCGACGAGGTCGCCTCACGATCGCACCGCTGGCAGGCGGCCCGGGTGGGTGCCTTCGCGGTCGTGGTGGCCGTGGCGGTCGCGACCTTCGTGCCGCACCTGCCGACGCGATACGTCCTCGACGGCCTCGGCCGAGGCGGGGGCGGGGCAGGAGGCGCGGCCGGTCTGCGGCTGTCCACCGAGCTCGACCTGCGACGCAGCCTCGAGTCCCCCAGCCAGACACCCGTGCTGCGCTACACCACCGACGACCCGACGCCGGGGCCGCTGCGGGTCGCCGTCGTCGAGGACTTCGACGGAGGGATGGGCCGGATGCGCTCCCGCGCGCAGGAGCCCCAGGAGGGATTCACCCCCACGGACCCGGTGGCCACGGTGCCGGACTCGATCGGTCGCGACCTGCGCACCATCGTCGTCGAGGACAACGGCATCGCCGCCCCGCAGCTGCCCCTGCCGTGGTTGACCCGGTCGGCCGACCTGGGCGGCATCCCGTGGTCGCTGGGCGCCGACGGGACCGCGCAGGTCCAGCGCACCCCCGGGACCTACTCGGCCTCCTTCGTCGAGCTGGACCCGCAGGACGAGGACTTCACCCCGCGTGACTCGCTGGACCCCGACACGGTCGTCGACGCCGCCGCCTACCGGGATGCCTACCTGAGCCTCGACAGCGGATCCGTCGTCGAGGTCTCCCGCGTGGCCGAGTCCCTGGCCGGGATCGACGCCACCCCGATCGAGGTCGCCCAGGCCATCCAAAAATACCTGCGTGGCCCCGACTTCACCTACAACCTCGAGCTGCCCGAGAGGCCCGAGGGTCGCGACCCGATCGTCCACTTCCTGCAGACCAAGGTCGGCTACTGCCAGCAGTTCGCGGCCACCATGACGCTGCTCGCCCGCGCCCGCGGGATCCCGGCCCGGGTGGCCGTCGGCTTCCTCCCCGGCTCGAGCACCAACGGCCGCGACCGGATCGTGCGCGCCAGCGACGCCCACACCTGGCCTGAGCTGTACTTCGAAGGCGTGGGGTGGACGCGCTTCGAGCCGACTCCGGGCCAGCGGGCGGCCAGCGTGCCCGGGTACTCGATCGACGTCGACGACGCCACCAGCACCGACACCACGTCGAGCACGAGCGAGCCGACGAGCTCCTCGAGCACGTCCACCTCGCCGACCGACGAGACCGCTGTCGCCGACCCCGCCGCCACCGCGGACACCGGCACCCCTCGCTGGGTCTGGTGGCTCCTCGGCCTCGCCGGCCTGCTGGCGGTGCTCGCGATCCTGCCGCTCACCGGATGGCTCGCCCGACGAAGGGAGCGGCGCACCGCCCGCGACTCCGCGGAGCGCGTCGAGCGCGAGTGGCGCGAGCTGGTCACCCAGCTCGACGATCTCGGCGTCAGGACGCCCGTGGGGGCCACCCCACGGCAGGCCGGACGCTGGATCGGCCACCGGATGCACCTCGAGGAGCCCCTGCAGGAGCAGCTCGACCACGTCGTCGCGACCCTGGAGCGGGCCCGCTACGCCGCGCCCGGCCAGGACCTCCCCGACGTCTCCCACGAGGTCGACGCGCTCGTGGGCCGGGTCCGCTCCAGCCGGCAGCGCTCGGCCCAGCTGCGATCGATCCTGTGGCCGCGCGACGGCGTCGACGTCTGGCGGTCATGGGGACGCGCAGTGCTGGACCGCCTCCCCGGTCGGAAGTAGACCCGCCCACGATTCGTCCGCGCGTCCAGCTCCACCCGGCGCCATGACGACGAAGGGAGGCGCCCACCACAAAAGTGAGCGCCTCCCTTCGAACTGTGTGCGACCTCAGTCGAGGTAGTCGCGCAGGACCTGCGAGCGGCTCGGGTGACGCAGCTTGCTCATCGTCTTGGACTCGATCTGACGGATGCGCTCACGCGTCACGCCGTAGACCTTGCCGATCTCGTCGAGCGTCTTGGGCTGGCCGTCGGTCAGGCCGAAGCGCATCGACACCACACCGGCCTCACGCTCGCTGAGCGTGTCGAGGACCGAGTGCAGCTGCTCCTGCAGGAGCGTGAAGCTCACCGCGTCGGCCGGGACGACCGCCTCGGAGTCCTCGATGAGGTCACCGAACTCGGAGTCACCGTCCTCGCCGAGCGGGGTGTGCAGCGAGATCGGCTCGCGACCGTACTTCTGGACCTCGACGACCTTCTCGGGCGTCATGTCCAGCTCCTTGGCCAGCTCCTCCGGGGTGGGCTCGCGACCCAAGTCCTGGAGCATCTGTCGCTGGACGCGGGCGAGCTTGTTGATGACCTCGACCATGTGCACCGGGATGCGGATGGTGCGGGCCTGGTCGGCCATGGCGCGGGTGATGGCCTGCCGGATCCACCAGGTCGCGTAGGTCGAGAACTTGTAGCCCTTGGTGTAGTCGAACTTCTCGACCGCACGGATCAGACCGAGGTTGCCCTCCTGGATGAGGTCGAGGAAGAGCATGCCGCGACCCGTGTAGCGCTTGGCGAGCGACACGACGAGGCGCAGGTTGGCCTCGAGCAGGTGGTTCTTGGCGTTCTTGCCGTCCTGGGAGATCCACCACAGCTCGCGCTTGAACTTCATGTCGATCTTCTCGCCCGAGGACAGCTTTTCCTCGGCGAAGAGGCCGGCCTCGATGCGCTTGGCCAGCTCGACCTCCTGCTCGGCGTTGAGGAGAGCGACCTTGCCGATCTGCTTCAGGTAGTCCTTGACCGGGTCAGCGGTGGCACCGGCGGTGACGACCTGCTGCACAGGCGCGTCGTCCTCGTCATCGTTGCTGATGGTGAAGCCGGCCTTCTCGTCCTGCTCCTCCGGCTTCTCCTTGGCCTTGGGCTCCTCGTGCAGGACATCGTCCTCACCGGGTGCCGGCTCCTCGGCCGTGGTCGTCGTCGGGTTGGCCGCAGCCTTCTTCGCGGCGGCCTTCTTGGCGGCCGTCTTCTTGACGGCAGCCTTCTTGGCGGCGGGCGCGGCGGCGGCAGCAGCGGCAGACGTGGTCGCGGCCGTCTTCTTGGTCGCAGCCTTCTTCGCGGGCGCGGCGGCGGCCTTCTTGGTCGTCGTCACCGCCGCCTTCTTCACGGCTGCCTTCTTCACGGCCGCCTTCTTGGCGGGGGCCTTCTTGGCCGTGGCCTTCTTGCCTGTTGTCTCTGGCACCTGAACCTCGATTCCCTGGTCGTCGAGCGCCCGCAGGACGATGCGTCCGCGGCTGGGGCTGACCTGCGCCTCGCCGAAGGCGGTCTGCAGCTGATCGCTGGTGATGGATCCGGTCGTGTGGCCCACTCGGACCAGCTCCTGGAGCGATGGGTGCGAGAACTCCTTGGGAAGGGAGCCCTGCGCCCCTTCGGACCGTGGGGACACAGCAGTCACCAACAACCTTTCGTCACGGGGGATGTCGCCGGGTGATCGATGAGGTTGGCGTGAGAGCCTCATCGACCCGACTCGCCCGGACGTTGTGCGTTGGGCTCAGCACCATTATAAAACGAGTCTGCCCCGAACGCCGCAGCGGGCGCCCCGAAGGGCGCCCGCTGGTGGTCGATCGGGAGATCAGCGCGCCTTGACGGCGAGCACGTCGCAGGGTGCGTCGAGCAGCACCCGCTGCGCGTTGGAGCCCAGGATCAGCTTGCCCACCGGCGTCCGCTTGCGCAGACCGATGATGATCAGGCTGGCGTCGGTCTCCTCGGCGACCACGATGAGGTCCTCTGCCGGCTCCTTGCCGCGGACGAGTCCGCGGACCTCGCCCTCGACGCCCGCCTCCTCGAGACGGCTGCGCACCTGCTTGAGGTCATCTTCGTTCTTGCGGGCGCTGTCGCCGCTCAGGCTGGTGCCCCCTCGGTCGGAGTGGATGACGACGAGGTTGTCCTTGCGCAGGCGGCACTCCTCGAAGGCTCGCTCGAGCGCGGCCTCGCCTTCCTTGGTGGACACGTATCCCACGACGATCGTCATCGTTGCTCCTCGGCAGATCTACTGGTGCGGATGGACCTGCGCCAGACGCTACACCGCGCCGGCGTGACCTGTCTCACTCCGTGCTCGTCGTGTCGTGCGCGCTTGCGCCCGAGACGACCTCGCGCAGGAGCGTGGCCACCTGATCGGTCTCGGTGAGGAAGCCGTCGTGCCCGACGATCGAGCTGATCGTCGCGAGCTCGGACTCGGGGTGCGCCAGCGCCACCTCCCGCGACAACCGCGGCGGGTAGAGCCGGTCGGAGTCGACGGGGACGAGTACCAGACGACCGGCGAAGGGGGCCAGTGCCGCGGACAGCCCGCCGCGTCCTCGACCGATGTCGTGGGAGTTCATCGCCTCGGACAGCACGATGTAGGAGTTGGCGTCGAAGCGTCCGGCGAGCTTGCTGCCGTGGTGGTCCATGTAGCTCTCGATCGTGTAGCGCGGCCGGCCGCTCTCCCCCGGCGCCTCGTCCTGCGCGTCGCGGCCGAAGCGCTCGTGCAGCTCGAGCTCGCTGCGGTAGGTGACGTGCGCGATGCGCCGCGCGATCCCGAGCCCGACCTCGGGGCCCTGCGCGTTGTCGTAGTAGTCGCCACCGGCGAACCACGGGTCGTTCTGGATCGCGAGGATCTGGGCCTGGCTCCAGGCGATCTGCTCTGCCGTCGCGTAGCCGCTCGAGGCCAGCGCCACGGCGGTGCGCACCCGGTCGGGGAAGGACGCGACCCACTCGAGCGTGCGCATGCCCCCCATCGACCCGCCGACCACGGTGTGCCACCGGTCGATCCCGAGGGCATCGGCCAGTCGCGCCTCGGCGGCGACCTGGTCACGGATGGTGACGCGGGGAAAGCGGCTGCCCCAGGGGCGACCATCGGCGGCGAGGGTGCCGGGACCCGTGCTGCCCTGGCAGCCGCCGAGGACGTTGACCGCGACGACGAAGTGCTCGTCGGTGTCGAGCAGGGCGCCGGGTCCGACGAGGTCCGGCCACCATCCGGCCGTGGGGTGGCCCGGACCGGTGGGGCCGACGACGTGGCTGTCGCCGGTGAGGGCGTGCTCGACGAGGATGGCGTTGTCCCGGGCCGGGTTGAGCTCGCCCCAGGTCTCGTAGGCGAGCACGACGTCGGGCAGGTGGTCCCCGGACTCGAGGGTGAGGTCACCGATCGCGTGGAAGATGCGGTCGCCCGGCGGGTCGCCGTCGCGCCACAGCGCGGTGCCCGTGGGGGGTGTGGTGGTAACACTCATCAGGATGACTCCCGGCTCGCCTTGCCACATCACTGCGATGCAGCCTGGTCATCACCCGGGGCACCCCGTCGCGAGGAGGGTTGCCGGCCAGCGAGCCGGGGCTTGACGCTGGCGCTCATGACCTGCCGACCATGCTAGCCGCAGGAGCGACCCGCGATCGAGCCCGGGTCCGGTGTGCGGACGGCCTCGCGCAGCCGTCCCGGTCGTCTCAGGCGGCCGGGTCCGGCACGGCCGCGAGCCCGGTCCGCTCCCACGGACGCACTCCCTCGGACAGCAGGCTGAGCAGCAGGTCCGCCAGGCTGTGCCCGGGGTCGACCTCGAGCGCGCGCTCCAGGCAGGTCCCCGCGACGGTGCCGTCACCGGTCCACCACGCGAGGAGTGCCGTGATGGTCAGGAGCGAGGGGGTCAGCTCCAGGGGCACGAGTCGCGTCAGCTCCCCCAGGCGCAGCCGCACGGCCATCAGGTCGTCCTGGTGCCCACTGCGGGCCGCGTCCACCCCCTCTGTCCAGGCGCACCGGGTGCTGGCGTGGCGGGCCCTGGTGATGTGGGGGGCGGAGAGGGCTGCCCACGAGATGGTGCCGGGGCACAGGACGGCCAGGAGCGCGTCGCGCCAGTCGACGTCGAGCACCGACGTGGCCAGGAGGTGCAGCTCGTCGTCGGTCAGGTCGGCCACGGCGAGCGCGCCGGCGGACGGATCCAGCACCCTCCCCCAGACCTGCGTGACCGCCTTGTCGTCCGGTGCACCGGACGTGCGCCCGGCCGCGGCCACGGCTGCGGCCCGGTGCTCGTCGCGCGCCGGCAGCGCGCCCCTGATCAGGTGGTCGCGGCTCGGCAGGGGGTAGACCCCCGCGTGGACGAAGGGGGCGACGGCCGGGACGTCCTCCGGCGGCGGCAGCGGACGCACGATCGTGGGCCCGCGCTGACCGGTGAGGTGACCGTGGCCGTCCCTGACGACGAGCTGGAGACCGACCTCGACGGCGACCTCGTCGGCGGCGGCCACGAGTGCCTCGACGAGGGGCGCGGACTCCCGGGCGTCGTCCTCGAAGGCGATGAGCATGATGCTCGTCGCGCCCTCGCGCACGGCGACCGACAGTGCGTGGCGGGCGACGGCGAGCCCGTCATGCGGGTCGTCGGGCAGGTCGTGGCGCTGCAGCATGCCGAACCGCGACTCCTGCATCACGACCAGGACGACGGACGGGCCCGGGTGGTACCCGAGCTGGTACGGGAGCAGGACGGCGAGCTCGAGCGGGTTGCGTGGTCTGGCGAAGGTTGTCATGCATCGAATCTGGCCCCTGCCGAGGTGCTCGGCAGGGGCCAGGACGATGGTGTGGACGTGCCGTGAGGGCGCCCTGGGCCTGTGGATCAGTCGGGCACGACGTACGACGGGACGGTCTGCTCCCTCGGGCCGTGGGCCGACGACTGCCGCGGCTGCTCCGCGGCCGAGGGGGTCCACTCCTCACGCGCTGTCATCCCCTGCTCCCAGGCGATGAAGTCCTCGGTCTCGCGCACGAGCGTGGCCGCGACCCACCCCATGACCATCACGTCGTCGACGAGACCGAGCACGAGGAAGAGTCCCTCCGGCACGACGTCGATCGGCGAGACGATGTAGCCGACTCCGGCGAGCAGCATGAGCAGGCGGCCGGAGGACAGGCCGGGGTACTCCCCCGAGCGGACGGCGCGGATCATCCGCGGCACGGCGCGCAGGCGCTGCCACAGGCTGGGCCCACCGGGGCGGGCAGCCGTGCGGACGGCCGACGCGAGGTGGGCGGCGTTGCGGACGCGGCGAGTGGCCATGGGATCTCCTGGTGCTCGGGCGCTCCCGGTCCGGGCGCGCTCCCGCAGGATCCAACGTAGCGCGCCCGTCCCGGATTCCCCGCCCTCGGCAGGGGCCGCGCTCACTCCCGCGGCGAGACCCTCTCGTCGAGCGCCCCGTGGGTCACCCGGGCGTCGGCCCGGCCCACCCAGAAGTCGGCACCCTGGATGTCGAGGTCCCGCGGGTCGAACTGCGGGTCGAGGCCCTGCTTCTTCTGCGCTCGGTAGTCCTTGAGCGCCTTGAGTGCCGGGACCTGCAGGGCGAGGATCCCCACGATGTTCAGCCAGGCCATCGTGCCCACGCCGATGTCGCCGAGACCCCACGCGGATCCGGCCGTGGTCACCGCGCCATAGGCCACCGAGCACAGGATGAGCAGCTGGAGACCGCGGATCATCCCGCGGCGCACGACGCCGCTGCTGATCTTGCGGGTCAGGTACGACAGGTTGACCTCGGCCATGTAGTAGTACGCGATCATCGTGGTGAAGGCGAAGAAGGCCAGCGCCAGCGCCACGAAGCTCGACCCCAGCCCGGGCGCCAGGGTGTCGAAGCCGGCCTGGACGAAGCCGGGCCCCGGCTCGACATCGGTCCCGATCTTGCCGACGTAGTGCGTCGCGCTGCCGAACTCCTCGTTCTTGAAGACGGTGTACATGTCGGTCGAGAGGATGATGAAGGCCGTTGCGGTGCAGACGAAGAGCGTGTCGATGTACACCGAGAAGGCCTGCACGAAGCCCTGCTTGGCCGGGTGCGAGACCTCGGCCGCCGCTGCGTGGTGCGGACCGGTGCCCTGACCCGCCTCGTTGGAGTAGATGCCGCGCTGCACGCCCCACTTGATGGCCAGCCCGATGATCGCGCCGTACACCGCGTGGGTGCCGAAGGCGCCGGCGAAGATCTCACCGAAGACCTGACCGATCTGATCGAAGTTGAGGAAGAACACGACCAAGGACGCGAGGATGTACAGGATCGCCATCGGGGGCACGACGAGGGCGGCGAAGGTCGCGATGCGCTTGACGCCGCCGACGACGATGAAGGACATCGCGATGACGATGCCGATCGCGGTCACCCAGGTGGGCAGACCCCACGCGGAGTTCATCGCCGACGCCATGCCGTTGGCCTGCACGCCCGGGAGGAAGAAGCTCATCGCAAAGACGGTGACGACGGCGAAGGCGATCGCGTAGACGAGCGAGAAGGTCTTCGCCTTGTGCGCGTAGGCCTTCTCGAAGTAGTACGCCGGACCACCGCGGTACTCACCGGTGTCGGGGTCCTGCTCCTTGTAGATCTGGCCCAGGGTGCACTCGACGAAGGACGTGGCGGCACCGAGCAGCGCGACCGTCCACATCCAGAAGACGGCGCCCGCGCCACCGAAGGCGATGGCCGTCGCGACGCCGCCGATGTTGCCCATGCCGACGCGGTTGGCGAGCGACATCATCAGGGACTGGAAGGACGAGGTGCCGTTCACCGACTTCTCCCCGTCCCGCAGCTGGGCGATCATGTCGGGCAACGAGACCTGGACGGCCCTGGTGCGGACGGTGAAGTACAGACCGGCCAACAGGCACAGCCCGACCAGGGGGATCGACCAGACCACCCCGTTGGTGGCGTCGACGAGCTCGGCGAAGGACATGGAACAACTCACTCTCAGGGGCTATGTCAGGACAAACCACGGGGACGCTACCGCAGCAGCGTCCCCGTGTCAGCGCGAAAACTCGCGCGGCGTCCTGATGAGCGGCCTCAGGCCCCCGGTGTGCTCGCGATCGCCCGCGGGAACTCCGAGCGCACGTGCTGCGCGAGCTGGCGCATCAGCCACACGTCCATCCCGGCGCCCACGGCACCGCCGACGACGGGGACGGCCTTGCCGAAGCGGGCGAAGACGCCCTTGCCGGCCGAGGAGAGGATCCGGAAGCCGACGGCCTTGTTGACGACCATGAGGGCGGGACCGGGCAGTCGCTGGGCGGCCAGCCCGGCCAGTCGCCCGGTGGGCGCGACCATGCCGGCCTTGGCGAGCAGGTCCTGGGCGTCGGCACCGACGAGGCTGAGCAGCACCGCGGACCGGATCTCGGGCTGCTTGAGGTCATAACCGCGCAGGGCGGCGACGGCCGCCGACATGCGCGTGGCGAGGACGTAGAAGCCGAGCACATTGGCCGGCAGCGCGACGATCATCGTCGCGAAGCCACCGAGGTTGGTGACGAAGCCGGCCGCGCCCGCCAGCTTGAGGTGGTCGGCGATGACCTCGTCGACGGCCTTGTCCACGTCACCGGCGTGCTTGGCGCGCGCCGTGTCCGCGACCTTGGTCGCGGAGTCGAAGGGCCCGCGGCCGTCGATGCCGGTGTCCAGCAGGTTTTCGACGAGCTTGAGCGACGACGACGCGAGCGCTCCCTCGTTCTTGGGGTCCTTGGCCTGCTCCAAGGCGGTGCGCGTGTCCTTGACCTGCTTCTTGCGGCCGAATCCGAGACGGTCGGAGATGAATCCCATGCGATGTCCTCTCTCCAGGTGCAGTGGTGGTCCTGCCGGGCATCCTGCCACGGGTAGCCTCACGCATCGTGGGTGCAGCCGAGCCGGGAGCCGTCGTCGTCGGGGTCGACGGTGTGGGTGCCGTGCTGCCCTCGCAGGGCCCCGCGGTGCTGGCGCGGGACCTCCCTTCGCTCGTGGCCGCCCTCTCCCCAGGGACCCGGTATGTCACCTGGTCGGCGGCGTCGGTCGCTCCCCTGATCGCCGCCGGCGCGGTCCTCGATCGCACCTGGGACGTCGCGGAGGTCCACCGGCTCGTCCACGGGGGCTGGGCGGCGGGGCCGGAGCGGGCCTGGTCAGCCGTCCACGGTCTCGACGCGTCAGCCGCACCGACCGCGCCGAGCGGCGACCTCTTCGACCTCCTCGCGGACGAGGTGCCGCGCGAGCAGCTGGTCCTCGACGACGGTTACCTGCGCGCCGATGCCGTCACGGGTGCCTGGCTGACGACGCCGCAGCGGTGCGCGGCCTTCGCGGAGGCGGCCCGGCAGGTCGCCACCGCACAGCACGAAGGGATGACCGCCCGCGGTCCTCGCGTGCTCGCCACCGCGCACGCCGAGTCGGCCGCGGCGGTGCTGTGCGTCGAGCTCGAGCAGGGTGGCCTGCCCATCGACCGCGCGACCGCGCGGGCACTCGTCGCCGACGCGGCCGGCGCCGAGCCGCACACGCTCGAGGAGGAGCTGGCCGCCCGGGTGACCCGCGACGCCCCGGTCCTCGCGGCACTGCCCGGGACCGGTCACGTCGACCTGCGCAACCCCGCCCAGGTCAAGGCGATGCTCGCTCGGGCCGGCATCGACGTGCCCTCCACGCGCAAGTGGGTCCTGGAGGCGCACGTCGCCACCCACCCCGTCGTCCCGGCCCTGCTCGAGTGGCGCAAGCGTGAGCGGATCGCGACGACCTACGGCTGGCGGTGGCTGCGCGAGCACGTGGGCAGCGACGACCGGCTGCGCGGGGCGTGGGCCGCCTGCGACGGCGCGGCGGGACGGATGACCGCCCAGGCGGGCCTGCACAACCTCCCGGCAGAGCTGCGGCCCGCGGTCGCCGCGGACGACGGCCACGTCCTCGTGCGGGCCGACCTCGGGCAGGTCGAGCCCCGGGTGCTGGCGGCGGTCTCCCGGGACGAGGCCTTCGCGGCGGCCACGCGTGAGGACGACCTCTACGCACCCGTGGCCGCCCGCCTGGGTGTCGATCGGCCGGTGGCCAAGATCGCGGTCCTCGCCGCGATGTACGGCCAGCGGTCGGGTCCGGCGGCCGAGGCCCTCAAGGGTCTGGAGCGCGAGTACCCGGTCGCCATGGCCCACCTGCAGCGCGCCCAGGACCGCGGCCGGCGCGGTGAGCCCGTGCGCACCTTCGGTGGGCGGCTCGTGCGCACCGACTTCGGCGTGGGCGGGCTCGACGACGAGGGCCGCGACGGCCTCGCGGCCTCTCGCGGGCGCTTTGCCCGCAATGCCGTCATCCAGGGGTCCGCGGCCGAGCTCTTCAAGGCCTGGGCCGCGACCGTGCGGGTGGCCGTGCGACCGCTGGAGGGGCGGATCGTGCTGTGCCTGCACGACGAGCTGCTCGTGCACGTCCCTCAGGAGCGCGCCGACGAGGCGGCCGCGGTGGTCGATCGCGCCCTCACCGACGCCGCACGACGCTGGCTCGGTGGTGAGCAGGTGCGCTTCGTCTCCGACACCTCGATCGTGCGGCGCTGGTCCGAGGCGAAGTAGGGCTCAGCCCGCCCTTCGTCGACCGGTCCCGGCCAGGCGGACGAGCTCCGCCAGCTCGTCGAGGGTGACCGAGCCCAGGTGACCGGGCAGGAGCACTGCCGTGGCCGGCGCGCCCGTCACATCCCTCATCGACAAGACCTCGGCCGCATCGTCCACGAGCCGGCGGTTGGCAGCGGCGCCCTCGGCGGTCAGCTCGACCCACGCGTACGCGTGCTCACCCTCACCCGAGACCCCGGCCGTGACGATCGCGGACCACGGCAGGCGGCACCACGTGTGCATCACCAGGCCGTCATGGTCGAGGACGAGTGTCCTCAGGCTGCCGCGGAGGTTCCAGATCGCGATCGGCACCCCGACGACGCCGAAGAGGAGGAGCACCAAGATCCCGGCGGGGAGGATGTCCATGCCCGCGTAGTGACGACGTTGCCCCGGCTCGAGACCGAAGAGCCCGTTGCCGATCATCGCGAGGCCGACGAGAGCGAAGAGCAGGCACCCGACGAGGATTGCGAGGTCACGCCCGCTCTGCGCGGTCAGCGCGACCGGCCGTCCTCGCTCGATCGCGCGAGCTGCCCGGCGCGCCCGCCGACCCACTAGGGGTTGTCGGTCTCGTCGACCGTGCGCAGGAAGTCCTCGAAGTCGGCGCCGATCTCGTCGGCGGACGGGAGGTCGTCCCCTTCGCCGGCGAGCAGGCTGGGCCGCTCGAGCCCGCGCAGGTGGACGTCGTACTGGCGCTCGAGCGCCTGCACGGCCTCCTTGACCTCGTCGTTCTCCTCGACCTCGCGCTCGATCTGCAGCCGTCCCTCGCGGGCGGCCTCGGCGAGCGCGTCGTTGGGCAGGTTGAGCCCGGTGACGTCGACGATGGCGTTGAGCGCGGTGAGCGCGGCGTCGTGGAAGGACGACTGCGCCAGGTAGTGCGGCACGTGGATGCTGAAGCCGACGGCGTCGCGGGAGGACTCCCCCAGCCGCAGCTCGAGCAGCGCCGCGAGCGAGGCCGGGACCTGCACGGTGCCGAAGACCGGCTTGTGCTCACCGATGAGTCGCTCGTCGGAGCCGTGGACGGTCATGCCGACCGGGCGCGTGTGCGGGACGGCCATGGGGATGCCGTGGGCGTGCACCGCGATCGAGATGCCGATCTCGTCCATGAGGGTGGTGACGGCGTCGATGACCGCCTCCCACCGGTAGTCGGGCTCGGGCCCGGTGAGGATGTAGTAGGTCTGGCCGTCACGGTCGAGCAGGTGGTAGAGCACCAGCGAGGGATCCGAGTAGTCGGTGTACCGGTTGGCGTCGAAGGTGATGACCGGCCGGCGGCTGCGGTAGTCGATCAGCGAGTCCACGTCGAAGGAGGCGACCACGGTCGGGTCGCCCGCCTCGAGGAGGTGGTCGACGAGCAGCCGCTGGGCCATGCCCGCGTCGAAGAAGCCGTCGAAGGCCACGATCACCGGTCCGGGCTGCAGCAGCGCGGTGTCGGTGTCGGCCTCGTAGCGGTAGAGACGCTCGGTCACGTCGGGGACCTCCTGGTCGGTGAAACTCTCATTGTGGCAACGACCGGGACGATCCGGCCATTCCCACGTCAGGTCGAGATGGCGGCGATGGCGGACCGGACCCGTTTGGCCGAGACCGAGCGGGCCGTCCCGATGGACTGCGCGAAGAGCGAGATGCGCAGCTCCTCGATCATCCACCCGATGTCGACCACGTCCGGCGAGCGTCGGCGCAGGGGCGGCAGTGCGTCGAGCAGGTCGGCGTAGGCGGCTTCTACCCCGTCGATCGCCTCCTGGTGGGTGGCGTCGCGGCGTGGGTTCTCCGCGGCGCGCTCCAGCCGAAGGGAGATCCCGCGCAGGTATCGCCGCAGGTCCGGCAGCCGGTCGAGCCCGGTGTCGGCGATGAAGCCGGGGCGCACGAGCCCGTCGAGCTGGGCCCGCACGTCGGCGACGGTCACGCCGAGCGCAGGCGCAGTCATGCGCTCGAGCAGCGCGAGGGCCGCGGTGCGCTGCGCCAGGACCGGCTCGACCTCGGAGACGGCGGTGAGCACCCGCTGGGCGACATGGGTGCGGGTGGCCGTGAGCGCCTGGTCGAAGTCGGCCCGGGTACGCACCGGTCCGGTGACGTGCTGCAGGACGATGTCGTCCACGGCGGCCGCGAGGGCGTCGTCGAGGAGCTTCGGGACGGAGCCGTGCGGGTTGTCGGCCAGCGCCAGCTTCTGCGCATTGGTCAGGCGCGCGAGCACCCTCTTCCACGGAGGGGTGGTGCACAGCAGCAGGAGCCGGCGCACGCCCGCGCGATGGGCGGCGATCGCCTGCTGCTCGTCGGGCAGCACGCGGACGGCGACGCTGCTCCCTTCGTCCACGAGGGCCGGGTACCCGACGACGGTGTGCTTGCCCGTCCGCGTGCTGAAGGTGCTCGGCAGCTCGTCGAGGTCCCACGTCGTCAGGCCGGTGCGCTCGATGGAGGCGCCGGCGCGCGACATCCCCTGCTGGACATGGCCGGCGAGGCTCTCGCGCAGGGCTTCGAGGTCCTTGCCGTGGCCCAGGCGGCGCCGGTTGCCGTCCTCGACGGCGAAGCTGACCCGCAGGTGGTCGGGCACCTTGGCCCAGTCCCACTCCGCCTCGTCGATCCGGATGCCGCCGCGCCGGCCGAGCACGCTCGACAGCTGCGAGGTGATGGTGGTGCCCGCGTCGGCGTCCAGCTCGGCCAGCGCCGCGCGGGCGTGGTCCGGAGCCGGGACGAGGTGGCGGCGGGTGGCCTTGGGGAGCGACTTGATGAGCGCCGTGACCAGATCGGCGCGCAGGCCGGGCACCTGCCAGTCGAAGCCGTCGGCGGTCAGCCGGTTGAGCACCGCGACGGGGACGTGGACGGTGACGCCGTCGTCCTCGGTGCCGGGCTCGAACTGGTAGGTCACGGCCAGCTCCAGCCCGTCGGTGCGCCAGCGTCGCGGGTAGTCCCGCTGGTCGACCTGGGCCGCGTCTTCGCGGGTCAAGAGGTCCTCGGTGAGGGTGAGCAGGTTGGGCTGCTCCCGCCGGGCGGACTTCCACCAGGTGTCGAAGTGCGCGCCGGAGACGACCTCTGCGGGGATCCGCGCGTCGTAGAAGGCGATGACGTCCTCGTCGTCGACGAGCAGGTCGCGGCGGCGGGCCCGCTCCTCGAGCTGCTCGAGGCGGCGGGTCAGCTTGCGGTTGGCGGCGAGGAACTCGTGCCGGCCGTCCCACTCGCCCTCGAGCAGCGCGTGCCGGATGAAGAGCTCGCGGCTGACGACGGGGTCGATCCTGCCGTAGGACACCGAGCGGCCGACGACGAGCGGGACACCGAAGAGGGTGACCCGCTCGGTCGCCATGACCGACGCCGCCTTCTTGCTCCACCGCGGCTCGGAGTAGGTGCGCTTGACGAGGTGGGCGCCGGCCCGCTCGGCCCACACGGGGTCGATGCGGGCGGACGAGCGCGCCCACAGCCGTGAGGTCTCGACGAGCTCCCCCGCCATGACGAAGGGGGGTTGCCGCTTGAAGTTCGTGGTGCCGGGTTGGATCGAGAAGCGCGCTCCGCGCGCCCCGAGGTAGTCGCGCTTGTCCTCGTCGCGCAGACCGATGTGGCTGAGCAGCCCGGTGAGCAGTGCCTGGTGGATCCGGTCCCAGTCGGGCTCGGCGTCGTCCGCCGAGGTGCGCTGCCGGGTGTCGATCCCCCGCTGCTTGGCAGCGCGCACGAGCTGGGAGTGCAGGTCCTGCCACTCACGGATCCGCAGGAAGTGCAGGTACTCGCGCTTGCACATCCGGCGGAATGCGCTGCCGGACAACGACTTCTGCTGGTCCTTGAGGTAGATCCACAGGTGCCACCAGCTGGCGAAGTCGGAGCCCTCCTGACGGAAGCGCGCGTGCTGCTGGTCGGCCTGCGGGCGCTTGTCGATCGGCCGCTCGCGCGGGTCCTGGATCGACATGGCCGAGATGATGACGAGCACCTCGGTGGTGCAGCCGAGCTTGTCGGCCTCGATGAGCATCCGGCCGAGCCGCGGATCGACGGGCAGGCGCGCGAGGGTCTTGCCGGTCGGGGTGAGCCGACGACCACCGCCGCGGCGTCCTCCCTTCGCCTGCTGGGCCTCGCGGATGGCCGCGCTCTCGGTGTCGAAGGCCTGCAGCTCCTGCAGCAGGCGGACGCCGTCGGTGATCTGGCGGGAGTCCGGCGGCTCGAGGAAGGGGAACCGGGCCACGTCGCCGAGGCCGAGCGAGGTCATCTGGAGGATGACGCTGGCGAGGTTGGTGCGCAGGATCTCGGGGTCGGTGAACTCGGGCCGGGACTCGTAGTCCTCCTGCGAGTACAGGCGGATGCAGATGCCCTCGGCGATGCGGCCACAGCGCCCGGCGCGCTGGTTGGCGGAGGCCTGCGAGACCCGCTCGATCGGCAGGCGCTGGACCTTGGTGCGCTGGCTGTAGCGCGAGATGCGCGCGGTCCCGACATCGATGACGTAGCCGATGCCCGGGACGGTCAGTGACGTCTCGGCGACGTTGGTGGACAGCACGATCCGGCGTCCGCGGTGCTGGGCGAAGACGCGGTGCTGCTCGGCTGCGGACAGCCGCGCGTAGAGCGGGATGATCTCGGTGTCGGGCAGCTGCATCGAGGTCAGCGCCTCCTGCGCGTCGCGGATCTCCCGCTCGCCGGAGAGGAAGATCAGCGCGTCTCGCGGGCCATCGCCGTGGGGCTCGGTCCACAGCTCCTCGACGGCCTTGCAGATGCCGGTCAGCTGGTCGCCGTCGCCGTCGTCCTCCTCGTCGTCGCCCAAGGGTCGGTAGCGGACCTCGACGGGGTAGGTGCGGCCCGAGACCTCGATGATCGGCGCGGGCTCACCGTCGGGGCCGGCGAAGTGCGCGGCGAAGCGCTCCGGGTCGATCGTCGCGGAGGTGATGACGACCTTGAGGTCGGGGCGGCGCGGCAGCAGCTGCTTGAGGTAGCCGAGGATGAAGTCGATGTTGAGCGAGCGCTCGTGCGCCTCGTCGATGATGATCGTGTCGTAGCGGCGCAGGTCACGGTCGCGCTGCATCTCGTTGAGCAGGATGCCGTCGGTCATCACCTTGACCGCGGTGGCGTCGCTGCTGTGGTCGGTGAAGCGCACCTGGTACCCGACGAGCCCACCGAGCTCGAGGCGCAGCTCCTCGGCGATCCGCTCGGCGACCGAGCGCGCGGCGATCCGACGGGGCTGGGTGTGACCGATCTGCCCGGTGCGTCCGCGGCCGATCTCGAGGGCGATCTTGGGCAGCTGGGTCGTCTTGCCGGACCCGGTCTCCCCCGCGACGATCACGACCTGGTGGTCCCGCATCGCTGCGGCGATGTCGTCCTTGCGCGCGACGACCGGCAGGTCCTGCGGGTAGTGCAGGTCCTCCGCGGGGATGGCTTCGCGAAGGGGGATGGGCATGGCGGTCAGGATACGTGCGATCTTCGAGGGGTCAGAAGTCGATGGTCCCGACGGGGCCGATCGGGGTGCGCAGGGCGAGGTCCAGCTGCGTGATGGCGTCGCGATCGCCGGTGACGTGGCCGGCGGCGGCCCGGGCGGCCAGTGACTGCCCACCCAACCAGACCGCGCCGAGGTCGCTGATGTCGAGGACGACGTCCGGCTCGAGGTCGCTGCGGACCAGCGCCCCGACGCCCGCGCCGGCGGTCCAGCGCCAGGTGCCGGCCTGGTCGGTGAGGATCTCGTCGCGCACCTGCACGACGACGTCGACGTCCACCGCGTGGCCGCGCTCGGCGACGGCGGTCGGCAGGTCGACGAGGCGGACCCACAGGTTGTCGGCCACGCCGCTGACGCTCATCGACCGGAGCGAGGGCTGCCAGAGCGCGAGGACGTCGTCGGGTGCCACCCAGTACTCGGTACTGCCCATCAGGTCGAGGTCGACGAGCCGCTCGGCGAGCGCGAGGCGTGCCCCCGCGTCCACCGACAGGAGGAAGAAGACCCCCACCTTGCCTGCGGCGCTCCCGTCGTCCCACTTGGGCGTGCGGTGGAAGTAGGCACACCCGACGTCGTGGCCGTCGCGGGTCGCCCACAGCAACCGGGCCGGCTCTCGCTCCCCGCGACTCTCCGGGGTGTCGGTGAGCAGCCGCTGGCTGTCCTCGGCGCTGCGCACGAGGTGCCCGGGCAGGGTGGTCGCGCACTCGCGCGCGAGGGCGTGCCATCGCGCGCCCTGGTCCGGGCTCGCCGTCGTGGTCCTCAGGGTGGTGAGCTCGGCGATGTCGCGGACCGACTGCGGCGCAGCGAACTTCGTGCCCCGCGCGAAGCTGGACATCAGCTCGGAGCTGGCGACGCCGTAGCCGAACCGGCCGTAGATCCCCGGCTCGGACGCCTTGAGCACGGCGATCGAGCGCCCCTGCTCGTCACGGGTCCAGCGCAGGTGGTGGGCCATCATCGCGCCGAGCACCCCACGGCGCCGGTGGTCGGGGTGCACACCCACCCAGGTCAGGCCCTCTGCGGGGCGAAGGGAGGCGCCCCCCTTCGCCGTCGGGACGGACAGCTCGACGTCCCACGAGCCCGCGATGCCCGCTGGCTCCCCGTCACGGGTGGCGACGAAACCGGCCCGCCGTGGGGTGTCGCGCAGCGCATCCGCCCGTGGCACCCGGCCGGACGCGGACCAGACGAGCTCGTCGAGGTCGAGGATCTGCTGGACGGCTGCGTCGTCGGCGGGGTCGATGCGGGTGACGTGGATGTCGGAGGGCATGGCGTCACGCTCGCACCCGGATGACGGCGTCGCAACGGAGTTTTGGCGGCCTTCACGGGATCGGACTCGCGACCGGTCGCGTCGTCAGGTCGTCGACCGCTGCATCGCGGCGCTGCTGATCGGCCACCTTCCGGCGCTCGGCGGCCGCCTCCTGCTCCTGCCGGGCCGTGCGTTCCGCGGAGGTCTCGGTGAGCCGGTCGTAGCTCTCCTTGTGCTTCTTCGCCGCGTCGACCTGCGTGATGGTGTGGTTCGTCGCCCTCACCGAGTACTTGATGACCACGCCACCCTTGCGGACCCGGCCCGAGCCGGCGACCGCCGCCCAGTCGGTCGCGAAGTCGTCGATGAGGCGGGCACCGGACTTCTGCGCCACCGTGTCGCTGACCTTGTCCTTCAGCCTGACCTTCGACGTGGCCACCTGGTGTCGCGTGGAGACCTTTGCATTGGCCACGATCCGCTTGCGTGCGATCGGGTTCGTGGATTTGTCGGCAGCCTTGATCCCCCGCAGGCGCTCCGCACGGCCACTCCCGCGGAAGGTGTTCTTGGCGGCCACCTTCTTGCTCGTGGGGAGGACTGTGTTCAGGCCTGCGACGACGGTGCTCGCACTGACGTCCTTGTAGCTGCCCTCGCCGTAGACGACGCGGCGGCCGAGCTTGCCGATGGGATCCCCCACGCCGAGGACGGACATCGGCCTGAAGGTGGGGATCCAGTCGACGACCGGGTTGTGGACCAGTGAGCTGGTGCCCGTGCGGCTCGACTTCTCGAAGGCGTTGTAGGCCCTCGGGTCGGTCAGCTCCGGCGCCACGTCACCCAGCCGGGTCGCCACGGCGCGCTCGTCGGCACTGGCCTCCTCGGCCTCACGGGTGAACTCGCGCTTGTTGGTCTCTCTCGCGTTGCTCGCCGCCCGGTACTCCCGGTCGACCCTGGCGTACTGCGGGTCCTCGGGCGTCATCGTCGCCAGCGTCGCCTTGCGGTCCTGCGAGGTCGTGACGTTGTCGTCGTAGCGGGCACGGATGCGCGTAAGCGCGGCCTGGCTCGTCTCGAGCCGCTCCGCGTACGGACGGATGATCCGCTCGGTCCCGGCGAGCCGGTTGGCGATGGCCACGAGGTCGTCAGGGGTCGCGCCGACCTCGGCGTCGAAGGTGGTCCCCGCGCAGGAGTCCCACACCCCCTTCGTCGAGACCGTGCGCAGCATCGCGGCCACCGTGTGGATGTTGGCGGCCACGGTCTTCAGCTCGTCGGCCTCCGCACGGATCATGGCGGGGTCGCCCTCCTCGATGGTCCCCGGGTCGTAGAGCGCCATCAGAGGATCCCTCGGTTGCGCTGGTCGACGAGGTCCTCGGTCTCGACGTACCAGGACCCGGCGTCCTTGGCCAGGCGGGCCAGCTCACGCAGCTGCTTGCACACCCGCGTGCGCTCCAGCTCGTAGTCCCCGATGGCTCCCTCGTACGCGTTGGTGCCCTCGAAGCTCGGGAAGCCGAAGGTCTCCACGAGGTCGTTGTTGGCCTTGGCCGCCTTCTCCTCCAGGTAGTCGGCGATGCTGGACAGCTGCCGCCCCAGCCCCTCGATGCCCGCGCTGTCGATCGATATGCGTTGTCCGCCCATGCCCCGACGGTACGAAAGAACGCCGCTGGGCCCGTGGAGATTTCCACAGGCCCAGCGGCGCGGACCCTTCGAGACGGTTGCTGCGCAACCTCCTCAGGGATCCAGGAGGATCAGGCTCCTCAGGGAGCGTTGGTCACTTCGCGGCGGCGAAGCCCTCCTCGAGGTCGGCGATGATGTCGTCGACGCTCTCGAGGCCGACCGACAGACGCACCAGGCCGGGGGTGACGCCGGCGGCGAGCCGGTCCTCCTCCGGGCCCTGCGAGTGGGTCGTCGACGCGGGGTGGATGACGAGCGAGCGCACGTCACCGATGTTGGCCAGGTGGCTGTGCAGCGTCAGCCCCTCGACGAACTTCTTGCCCGCCTCGAGCCCACCGGAGATCTCGAAGGAGATGACCGAGCCGGCGCCCTTGGGCGTGTACTTCTGCGCGGTGTCGTAGCTGGCGCTGGTCGGCAGCGAGGCCCACGTGACCTTGTCGACCTGCGCGTGGCCACCGAGGAACTCGGCGACCTTGGCGGTGTTGGCCAGGTGACGGTCCATCCGCAGCGAGAGGGTCTCGATGCCCTGACCGATGAGGAAGGCGTTGAAGGGCGAGATCGCCGGACCGAGGTCGCGCAGCAGCTGGACGCGCGCCTTGAGGATGAAGGAGAGGTTGGCGCCCATGACGCCGTTGATCCCCAGGTCCGGGCCGTAGCGCAGACCGTGGTAGCCCGGGTCCGGCTCGTTGTAGTTGGGGAACTTCTCCGGGTCGGCCGCGTAGTCGAACTTCCCTGCGTCGACGATGACACCGGCGATGGAGTTGCCGTGGCCCCCGAGGAACTTGGTGGCGGCGTGCACGACGACGTCGGCGCCGTGCTCGATCGGGCGCAGCACGTAGGGCGTGGCGATCGTGTTGTCGACGACCAGCGGGACACCGGCGGCGTGGGCGGCGTCGGCGATGGCGGCGATGTCCAGGACGACGTCCTTGGGGTTGCCGATGGTCTCGCCGAAGAAGGCCTTGGTGTTGGGCTTGACCGCGGCCTTCCACTGCTCGATGTCGTGCGGGTCCTCGACGAGCGTGACCTGGATGCCGTACTTGGGCAGGGTGTGCTGGAGGAGGTTGACCGTGCCGCCGTAGAGCGCGGCGCTGGCGACGATGTGGTCACCGGCCTCGGCGAGGTTCATCAGCGCGAGGGTGGTCGCGGACATGCCGGAGGCGGTCATCAGGGCGGCGATGCCGCCCTCGAGCGCGGCGATCTTCTGCTCGACCGCGTCCTGGGTCGGGTTCATGATCCGCGTGTAGATGTTGCCGAGCTCCTTGAGCCCGAAGAGGTTGGCGGCGTGCTCGGTGTCCTTGAAGACGTACGACGTCGTCTGGTAGATCGGCAGGTTCCGGGCGCCCGTGGTCGGGTCGGGGGCCTGGCCGGCATGGATCTGCTTCGTCTCGAAGCTCCACGTGGACTGGTCGGTCATGGGTTCACTCCTGTGCATGGTGCGCGCTTGACCGTGGCGGACGCCACGGACCGGGTCGTCTCCCGGGGCACCCCACCGCGGAGGAGGGTTGCCGGCCAGCAAGCCGGGGCTGTGCGCTGGCGCTCAAGACCTGCTCCGATGATAGGAAACGAGCCGCGGGCCACCAGCCCTGTCTCACCTAGCGGGCGGAGTGTCCAGATCGCGCGCGGTGGATCCACCACAAGCCGACGAAGGGGAGGACCAGCGGCAGGTAGCCGTAGCCGGACCCGTAGTGGGACCAGACCGTCTTGTCCGGGAAGAGGCTCGGTTGCAGGTAGGACAGCGTCCCCACCGTGAGGACACCGACGGCCTCGACGAGGATCGCCCCGGTGGCCACGCGGGCACCGGAGGCTCCCCCCTTCGCCAGGGCAACGGTCGCGACGATGTAGATCACGGCCGCGAGGGCCGAGAGCACGTACGCCAGCGGCGCCCGGTCGAGGTACTCGGTGATCTGCAGGACCGAGCGTCCGGTCGCGGCGAGCGCGAGGACGCCGTAGACGGCGACGACGATGCGACCCGGCCCCGTGCCGGTGCTGACCTCAGGCCGGGCCACTGGTCTGCCAGATCTGCAGGATGCGGTAGGTCATGACGCCCACGGTGAAGGCGCCGGCGATGACGACGCCCATCGCCCAGCGGGTCTTCTCCTTCAGCGCGATGAAGACGACGATCGGGGGCAGGATCGGCAGGGTGAGGGCGTAGGCGAGCATCGTCGCGCCCTCCCCCGTGCCGGTGACCTGCCGGTGGACGATCGCGGTCACGACGGCGAGCACGACGAGGCCGAGCTCGACGACGGCGGTCACGAGGAGCAGCGCGTCGTCGACGAGCCGGTTGATCGCGAGGTAACCCAGGGAGAGGATCCCGAGCACGCCGACAGCGATCATCACGAAGGTGGTCAGAGGCACAAGCACCGGGCAAGGTTACCCAGCCCCGGCGGTGGGACCATCACGGCATGAGTACTTCGCGCCCCGGTGCCCAGCAGCTCATCGCCTCCGTGGTCGATGCCGACAGCCATGTCTCGTGGGACCAGCCCCTCGACCTGGACGGCCTCGACGACACCTATCGCGCGACGATGGCCAAGGCAGCCGAGCGCGCCGGCACCGACGAGTCGATCCTCACCGGGCGGGCCACCATCCGCGGTCACGAGGTCGCGCTCATCGTCGGCGAGTTCCGCTTCCTCGGTGGCTCGATCGGCCGGGCGGCCGCCGGGCGGATCGTCGCCGCCATCCGCCGGGCGACCACCGAGCGCCTCCCGCTGATCGCGGCGACCGCCAGCGGTGGCACGCGGATGCAGGAGGGCACACCGGCCTTCATGACGATGGTCGACATCTCGGCGGCGGTCGTGGCGCACAAGGGCGCCGGACTGCCCTATCTCGTGTACCTGCGGCACCCCACGACCGGCGGGGTCTTCGCCTCGTGGGGCTCGCTGGGTCACGTGACGATCGCCGAGCCGGGCGCGCTCATCGGGTTCCTCGGCCCGGTCGTCTACGAGACGGTCAACGGCGTGCCCTTCCCCGAGGGGGTCCAGCTCGCGGAGAACCTCGTGGACAAGGGCATCGTCGACGCCGTCGTCCCGGCCGAGGGGCTGGCCGACATCGCGGCCCGCGCGCTGACCCTGCTGTCCGCGACGACCGAAGGGAGCACCGCCGACCCGTCGGACCACCCCACGTGGCCGGTCGCTCCCTTCGTCTCCCGGCCGGAGCCGACCGAGCAGGAGATCGCCACCGTGTGGGCCGCGATCGAGACCACGCGACGGCAGGACCGTCCCGGCGTGCGTGAGCTGCTCAGGTACGCGGCCGACGACGTCATCCCGCTCAACGGCACCGGCTTCGGTGAGTCCGACAAGGGCGTGATGCTCGCGCTGGCCTCCTTCGGCGGGCGGCCCTGCGTGCTCGTCGGCCAGGACCGCCGCTACCAGGTGTCGGAGTCGATGGGCCCGGCCGCGTTGCGCGAGGCCCGCCGCGGGATGCGGATGGCGACCGAGCTCGGCCTCCCGCTCGTCACCGTCATCGACACCCCGGGCGCCGACCTCTCCCCCAACGCCGAGGAGGGCGCGCTGGCCGGTGAGATCGCTCGCTGCATCGCCGACATGACCTCGCTGACCGTGCCGAGCGTCTCGGTGCTGCTCGGTGAGGGAACCGGTGGTGGAGCCCTCGCGCTCCTCCCCGCACGACGGGTCATCGCCGCCGGCAATGCCTGGCTCTCGCCGCTGCCGCCCGAGGGCGCCAGCGCGATCGTCTTCAAGGACACCGACCACGCTCCCCTGCTCGCCGCCCGTCAGCGGGTGGGCGCCCGGCAGATGCTCGAGGACGGGCTGGTCGACGTCATCGTCGCGGAGTCCCCCGCCGCCCACGAGGACCCCGAGGCCTTCGCCGCCGCGATCGGGTCGGCCATCACGGCAGAGATCGATGGCCTGCTGGCCCAGGGCTAGTCACCCCGTGGCGAGGCGTGGTCACCCGGTGGCGAGGCGTGGTCACCCCGTCGCGAGGAGCGACTGCTGGTCCCACCGCGGCATCTCGGTGACCGCCTGGGCGGTCGCCAGGTAGGTGCCCAGCAGCGGCACCCCGTGCTCGCGGCAGCCGGCGATGGCGGCCTCGTGCCAGGCCCGGGCCTCGTCGTCGGGCTCGTGCCCGAGCGGTCGACCGATCGCGACGACCACCCCGCCCAGACGCTCGGCGAACTGCCCCACGACGAGGTCGAAGGGCCGCTGGTACTCCCCCGGCTCCGGCCCGACGATGTCCAGGTCGGTGATCGAGATCGGTTGGATCATCCGCAGGCTGTCGTCGCACAGCAGGATGCTCAGGCACCCTGTGGCGCGGTCGCTGTCGCGCACGACGAGGTCGACGACGTCGGCCGCGATGCTCGCGTCGGAGAGGGGTCGGGTGGGCCAGTCACTGGGCAGGTCTTCGAAGGTCATGCCCTTGATCATGGCCACGTCGAGCACGACGGCCGCGAGCTTTTCCACAGGCGCCCTCCGGGCACCCGGGGAGCGGGCGTGCCCTCAGCGGGGGTGGGTAGTGTGATCTGTGGCACGACGCCCCACCCAGTGCGTCTGTCGTCCGTGCGACCACCCCCAGCACCCAGGAGAGCCACCCGTGGCACTGAGCGTCTTCGACCTGTTCTCGATCGGCATCGGCCCCTCGAGCTCGCACACCGTCGGCCCCATGCGGGCCGCGGTGATGTTTGCCGAGAGGATGCGCGACGAGGGCCTGCTCCCCGACGTGCGTCGCGTCAAGGCCGAGCTCTTCGGGTCCCTGGGCGCCACCGGCCACGGGCACGGCTCCAACACTGCGGTGCTGCTCGGCCTGTCCGGGGAGCGCCCCGAGCTGTGCGACCCCCGCTCGGTCCGCGGCAAGCTGGAGCAGGTCCGCAGCGCCCGTCGGGTCAACCTCCTGGGCGAGCACGAGATCGACTTCGTCGAGGACGACGACCTCGTGCTGCACCGCCGCAAGTCGCTGCCCCTGCACCCCAACGGCATGACCTTCACCGCGTGGGGCGAGGGCGAGGAGCCGATCAGCAGCCACACCTACTACTCCGTCGGCGGTGGCTTCGTGGTCGGCGAGGACGCCTCCGGGTCGACCAAGATCGTCGCCGACACCACGCCCGTCGCCCACCCCTTCACCACCGGCGACCAGCTGCTCGCGATCTGCCGCGAGACCGGCCTGTCGATCGCCCAGGTGATGATGGACAACGAGCTGTCCTGGCGCACCGAGGCGCAGGTCCGCAGCGAGCTGCTGCACATCTGGTCGGTCATGCTCGAGTGCATCGACAACGGCACCCGGACCGAGGGCGTGCTGCCCGGGGGCCTCAAGGTCCGTCGCCGCGCGCCCCAGCTGAACCAGCGGTTGCGGTCCGAGGGCGACAGCACCGACCCCCTGCGCGGCATGGACTGGCTGACGCTCTACGCCCTGGCCGTCAACGAGGAGAATGCGGCCGGCGGCCGGGTCGTCACGGCTCCCACCAACGGCGCTGCGGGCATCATCCCCGCGGTGCTGCGCTACTACGTCGACTTCGTCCCGGGCGCCGATGACGACGGCGTCATCCGGTTCCTGCTGACCGCGGCCGCGATCGGGGTGATCTACAAGGAGAATGCGTCGATCTCCGGCGCCGAGGTCGGCTGCCAGGGTGAGGTCGGCTCCGCCTGCTCGATGGCCGCGGGCGCCATGGCCGCCGTCATGGGCGGTAGCCCCGGTCAGGTGGAGAATGCCGCGGAGATCGGCATGGAGCACAACCTGGGGCTGACCTGCGACCCCGTGGGCGGACTCGTGCAGATCCCCTGCATCGAGCGCAACGCCGTCGCCTCGGTCAAGGCGATCACCGCCGCCCGCACCGCGATGCGCGGCGACGGCTCCCACGTCGTCTCCCTCGACAAGGTCGTCAAGACCATGCGCGAGACCGGACGCGACATGAAGGTGAAGTACAAGGAGACCGCCCGCGGCGGTCTCGCGGTCAACGTCATCGAGTGCTGAGCGTCCGCTCCCTTCGCCCGGCATGACGGTCGCCGGGCATGACGAAGGCGGGCATGACGAAGGCGCCGCCCCGACGGGACGGCGCCTTCGTGCTGCTCGCTGGTCAGGCGATCACTTCTTGGTGATCGTCCAGTCGCCCGAGGCGGAGACGACCAGGTACTTCGTGCCGTCCTGGACGGTCGAGGTGCCCTCGTAGTTGTCGTACTCGCTGACGAGACGGTCCGGGTAGTCCGCGGCACCGACGGCCTGGATCTTGATGTCACCCATGAAGGAGTCCTTGGGCTGCGTGTACTTCACGCCGATGTCGGACTTCTTGCCGTCCCACTTGAAGACCTTGGCGCCGTCGCCCTTCTCGGAGGACCCGAAGGTCGGGGCCTCACCGATCTTCATGAACTTCACGCTCCACGAGCCCTTGGTGTCCATCTCGATCTGGGTGGTGCTCGTGTTGTAGCCCGTCAGGTTGTACGCGACGGTGCCCTTGTTGCTGTCGGTCGAGGAGAGGATGTACTCGGAGTTCTTGCCGTTGTAGTCAAGACCCTTGATCGTCAGGCTGTCGTACTTCTGGCCGTCG
Source organism: Janibacter limosus (assembly GCF_004295485.1). NCBI lineage: Bacteria > Bacillati > Actinomycetota > Actinomycetes > Micrococcales > Intrasporangiaceae > Janibacter > Janibacter limosus. The sequence continues at coordinate 1,881,194 of NZ_CP036164.1, forward strand.
TAGGTGTACTCCACCAGACCAGGACCGTCGCCGGCCGGGACGCGCAGCTCCTCGGCGCCCTTGCCCGTGTAGGTGGTGTTCCACTTGGTGACCTTGGCGCCGGCCTTCTGCGTCGGGCCGTCCGTGGTGGTCGACGTCGTGGGGTCGCTGGTGGTCGTCGACGTCGTCGGGTCGTCAGTCGTCGTCGACGTCGTCGGGTCGGTGGGCTGGCTCGACGTCGACGGCTGGGCCGTGGTGGGGTCGTCGCCACCGCTACCGAGGACCTTGAAGCCGAGGAAGCCCAGGGCGAGGAGGAGCACGAGGCCCAGGACGCCGAGACCGGCGATCAGCGGGAGCTTGCTCTTGCTGGCGGGCTGGCCGGCTGCGTAGGACGGCTGCTGGCCGTAGCCACCGGCCTGCTGGCCGTAGCCGGGCTGCTGCTGCTGGCCGTAGGCGTTGGACTGGTCGTAGCCCTGCTGGCCGTAGCCGGCCTGCTGGCCGTAGGCGCTGGACTGGTCGTAGCCCTGCTGCTGCTGGCCGTAACCCTGCTGCTGCTGGTCGTAGCCCTGCTGGCCATAGGCGGAGGCGCCGTACCCGGCAGCCCCTGCAGCGCCGGCCGAGGAGCCGTAGCTCGTGCTGTCGGTGGAGATGGACTCCGTCTCGGGCGAACGGTCGGCGTTGGGGCGCACCCGAGTGGCCTCGTCGACCTCGCTGGTGGAACCGACGGAGTCCTGGCGGGTGCCGGTCCCCGTCGAGTCGGGGCCCGGCGCGCCGACGCCGAAGCCGTCAGGCGTCGCCTGCCGGTGCTCTGTCCATCCGTTGCCGTCCCAATAGCGAATCTGACCCTGATTGTCAGGGTCCTGATACCAACCGGCAGCCCAGTTGCTCATCGCAGGCCCTCTCCCGTGTCTCGTGAATGTCATCGTCTTGTGCGGGGCCCAGACTACCTGCGCTGCACCCCCGTGCCATGGGGAGAAGTCCCCATGCCGTGCCGACTTGCGTCAGTTCTGGTAACCGGCTCTGCGGTTGAAGTCCACGGCCCCTTGGTAGGCGTGGTACATGCCCCAGCCCCAGGCGACGAGCATCATCGGCAGCCCGATGAAGCCGATGATGATCCAGCCGAGGCAGATCACCAGGACGAGGCCGAAGACGTAGAGACCCAGGAACCCGACCCCTGCGCCCACGTCGCCGTTCATCATCGACCCGACGCCGGGGATGAGGAAGGAGACGACCAGCGCGATGGCCGGCTCCTTGCGGGCGACCGGGATCCCACCCGGGTAGGGCGGCTGCGGCGGCCCGAAGGGGGGTGCTCCCGCTCCGTAGGCCGGCGGCGGCGCGTAGGGCACGACCTGGCTCGCCGCAGGAGGTGCGGACAGCGGTGCGGGTGGCGGTGGTGGCGTCGGCGAGGGGGCCGGCGTCGACGACGAATGCGTCCACTGGGAGCCGTCCCAGTAGCGCCTTTCGCCCTCGTGCTCGTACCAGCCGGGCGCGTGTTCGTTCATGTTCTCCCCTGTGTCTACGGGGAAAGGGTACCTGCGGATCCCAACGCTCGCGCCACGTGCTCGGCTGCGGCACCGATCACATCGAGGTCCCCGACGACGACGAGACGATCGGTCGCGCGGGAGAGACCGACGTACAGGCGCTCACGGAAGCGGCCCATGGTCCCGCTCTCGTTGATGCAGAGCACGACGGCGCGACGCTCCATCCCCTTCGCGCCGAGGACGTGCCCGTAGAAGACGTCGTCGTTGTCCCAAAACGTGTCCCAGTAGCCGCGCTGCCCGAGCTCCTCCTGTCGTTCGACCTGGACGGGGTGCCGCCGGCCGGTGGTGAGGAGGGCTACATGACCGGGGTTCCACCCTTCGCCGAGCAGGAGGTCGACCTGGTCGTCGGCGACTCCCAGAGCGTCCTCGGAGGTCGCCGGGACGAAGACGACGTCCGGCCCGTCACCGCCCTCGAGACGCATCCGCAGCGGGGCGAGCGGTCGGAAGACCTCGGCGATCTGCTTGGTGTTGCGCAGGTTGTGGTCGAGGACGAGGGGCACGAGCGGGACCGGCGGGCGGCCGAAGCGGTTGAAGAGGCGCTGGTTCTCGTCGGAGTAGATGTAGAGGCCGCCCTCGCTCTCGTCGGTGAGCGCGCCGATGAGCGGCTGCCACCACGACTCGGCGAAGTCCTGCGCCTCGTCGACGACGAAGGAGTCGTAGCGCTCCCCCGGCGGCAGCCCGGCGGCCTGGTCCGCCATGAGCCGGGGCAAGGTCTCCTCCCAGTAGTCGGGGTCGTCGCGGGTCCCCGACGCGACGCCCCAGCGGTTGCCGAGCTCCTCGAAGGTGCCGACGAAGGCGGGCTGCCGGCGGCGCGGCCAGGTCGCCACCTCGCGCTTGAAGTAGGTCGCCAGCCCGATCGAGTAGCACAGCAGGGCCACCCGCTCTGCGGGTCGTGGCAGCTCTCCGGTGCGGCCGGCGCTCAGCTGTGAGGCCTGGGTGAGAGCGAGGACGGTCTTGCCGCTGCCGGCCCCGCCGCGGATCTCGACCCGTCGCAGCAGCCGGGTGACGTCGAGGATCATCCCCTGCTCCTGGGTGAGCCGGTCGGCGCGGGCCTCGCGCTCGTCGGCCTCGTCGACGACGGTCGTGATCGCGTCGGTCCCGCGGGCGGTAAGGATGTCGACGACGGTGTCGCAGTCCTCCTGGCTCGGCACCCGCAGGTGGGTGTCGAAGCCGAGGGGGATGTCTGCCAGCCGCTCGGCGAGACTCGCCATGTCGTCGCGGTCGTGGATCATCCACCGCGGGCAGTCGGGCAGGTCGAAGTCCAGACCCAGACCGACGAAGGGAGTGACCACCGCGTGCGCGATCCGCACCCTCGAGCGTGAGGAGTCGGCCCACCGACGGTCGGACTCCACGTACTGCCGGATCGCGTAGCGCGTGCTGCGCACCTGGTCCACCGGGTCGATGCGCTTGCGCTGGCCGCCGCGCTTGATCGACCACTGGCCGTCCTCGACGCGCACCCCGCTGCCCTTGACCTCGACGACGATCACCCCGATGTCCGGCATGACCACGACCAGGTCCGCCTCGTGGTCCTTGCGGGCATCGGTCAGGCGGAAGTTGGCGATCAGCGTGTCCTGCTGGCGAAGGGAGTCCCTCAGGTTTGTCCACACCACGCGCTCGGACTCGTTGGTGAACCTCGGGTCCTGTGGGATCAGGTGCGGCATGGGGTCAACGTATCGAGTTCCTCGCACCCCGCCATCCCCTAGGCTCCAGCGACAGTCAATCAGCAGGGGACGTGTTGGGGGAGCAGATCATGACGCAATTCAATGGACGACTTCGGGTGTCCACCTTCGTGGCCGCGCTGGCCGTCGTCGGCACGCTCGCAGGATGTAGCGACGCACCACCGGAGCGGGCAGGGACCGTCAACGAGTCCGCCAGCCCCGTCGAGCCATCGGCCGCCTCGAGTGAGGCGTCGAGCGAGGAGGTCGAGCTGGACGCCGTCGGTCGGCAGCTGACCGACGAGCAGGCCAAGGCCGCCCTGCCCGCCGTCTCTACGCTGCCGACGGGGTGGAGCGTGGATCCGGAGAACACCCTCAATGACGAGTCGGACGACGAAGACTCGAAGGCGACCATCGAGCCGGCCGAATGTCAGGCAATCATGGACGGCCTGTCCGACCAGCAGAAGGACGAGCCGACGGGCAAGGCCTCGCGCACGTACATGGCCGGCATGCTCGGGCCCTTCATGGGCGTCGAGATCAGCTCCTTTGCCGATGAGGTGCCTGACGACGTCTTCACGAAGACTCTCGACGCGCTCACCGCGTGCCCAGAGTTTACCTCGACGGAGGACGGGGTGGACACGACCTTCAAGACCTCCAGCCTGTCCTTCCCGAACCTCGGCGAGGAGTCGGCAGCGATCAGGATGGCGGCCACTGCGGACGGGATGCCGGTCGGCCTGGACATGGTCTTCATCCGAGCCGGCCACACGATCGTGACGGTGTCGACCGCGACCGTCGGCGCTGGGTCGGCCGGTGAGGCGATGGAGAAGGTCGCTCGTGCCACGGTGACCAATCTGGAAAAGGGCTGAGACGGGCGGCTCCGCTCGAGATCTGCGTTCGCCCCCTATGAAGGGGGCGAACCACCCTCATGCGGGAGGCAGGCTCGTCTCGAGGATCCTGCACACCTCTGCGACGTCGAGGCGAGGCTCCGCGGGCCGGGTCAGGAGCCTGGACAACTTCTTGGGCGAGAGCCAGTGAACCCCGCGGGTCGTGAAGGACCCGCCGATCCGCGGCCTGTCCGGACCGACAAAGCACAGCGCACCAGTGACGGGAAGTTCACCGACGACTCCCCGGACGAGGTCGATCTGCTTGAGGTTGTCATCGACGAGCTTGGTTTTGTTGCGCCGGCCGACGATGAGCTTGTCGACACGAGGACGCAGGATCCCCCCTTCGATCTCGAGACGAGGGCGCGCCTTGTAACGCTTGGCGTCGACGACCCAGATCCCGCTCGGCGTGATGACGAGGTGGTCGATGTTGGCTCGGGACCGCGGGATGCGACGGTCGTGGAGCACAGCGAGCGAGGGCGAGGCGAGGCCGTCCAGGTGGGCGCCGAGACGTTCCTCGCCGAGGGCCCCTGTGGCCCAGGCCGTGGTGCTCTGGCGCTCGTCCGACAGGGCGACGGCCACGCCGCCGAGACGGCCCCACTTCTGGCGCAGTCGCTCCTCGTCCTTCGTCTTGCGTCGCTCGTACTCACGGCGAGCGGACGAGCCGGCCCTCGAGGTGACCACGGGGGCCGGATGAGGTTCCGAAGCAATATCCGTTGGAGCACAGTCGATGCAGCGGACGGTTTTGGTCGTCTTGTCATAGATCGCGGCCGTGTGGGCAGGAAGGTCGCTGCCGCACAGGCGACACACTCCGGCGTATCGCAGACGCATCCTCTTGTCCGTCGAGGGAGGGTCTGTTGGCTCAGGCACCTCTGAAGCGTCCATCGACATCGTCCTCCACTCCCCCAGCACCCACGCTGCTGATGTCGCGTGAGCATAGGGCTGAATGCCGTGGCGCGACAGGCCCGCGATTCGCCCTCTTCACAGGGGGCGAAGGTCACGACGGGTCGAGCCGCTCCCACCGCCCTTCGGACACGAACGTCGACCGCGCCGTCGTGACGCTAATGGCGCTCTGGTCGTCGCTGGCGTAGGCCCGTACGTCGCGTCGCCACCGTTGACGAGCAGGACGTCGGCCTCGCGGACCACTGGGACCCGCCGGTCGGCGCCGATGCCGGGGAGGACCGTGATCTCGAGGACACCCACGGATATCCACCCGAGTCCGGTCACCGGGCACTCGTCGTGACCGCTGATGAACCTCTAGGCAGCTTTGTCGATCATCAGGTGAGCAAACGCATGGCGTTACCTTCGTGGAGGGCTGCGTGGTCGAAGGGAGCCCGTCAGAAGGGAGGGTCGACCGGGTACTCCTGCGGTCCTCCTACCCCGACCAAGCACTCCGGCTTCAGGGACTCATAGAAGGCGTCTCGCTCCTCGTCCTCGTCGCAGATGTACCGCGGCTTCGCCTCGTTCGCCCCCTCTGAAGGGGGCGAGTCCTCGTCGTCGGTGTGGACCCACAGGCTCGGGAAGGTGCCCGTCGCGACGCCGGCCGGGCTGATCCACTCGGTACGCCCGTCCTCGTGCAGCCTGTGCGTCCATCCCGGGGTGTGCTTCAGCCGGTGGTGGTGGCGGCACAGTCCCGACAGGTTGGCCGGGCAGGACTGGCCCTCCGGCCACTCGGTCGCGTGGTCGAGGTCGGCGTTGTCCTCGGTGCAGCCAGTCATCAGTCGACGGTTGCAGCCCCACATGCGGCAGGTCTCGTCGCGGGCCGCGACGAACTCGCGCATCCCGTCCGTCACGACGTAGCGCGGGTTGCTCGTCTCCACGAGGGTCCCTGTGCGAGCGTCGACCAGCGCCCGGGAGACCTTGGTCTCCAGGTTGCTCGTCAGTGCCGCGACCACGTCCGCCGGGATGAACCCGATGCCCGGGATCTCGCAGCCACTGATCCAGCACTCCTGACCACCCGGGCCCAGGCTGGCGGGCACCTGTGAGGTCACCGCGTCGCCCGCCCACTCCTCGGGGAGCACGTCGACCGCGTCGGCGCCCTCCCCGGTGACGAAGCGCCCTTCGCGAGCGGTCGGGCCGTGCAGGTCCTGGCCAATGCTCGAGCCGCCGCCTTTGCCCCCTTGGTAGGGGGCGAAGGTCAGCCTGGAGGCAGCGGACGTGATGACCGGGATACCCAGGCGGATGCTCGCCCGGACCTCCACTCCCCTCAGCGCGAGGTCGGCGAGTCCGTAGGCGCGTGAGGCGCCGGCGGTCAGCGTCGGATCGGACTCGCGACGCAGCTTCGCGGCGACCTCGATGGCCTCCTTGAGGGCGACTGCCATCTCGGAGGGCAGGGTCGCAAACATCTGAGCGGTGCCGACCGGGCCCTCCGCGAAGCTCACGTCCGTCTGCTCGCGACGGTTGCGACGCGCCTTCTCCGCGAGGAGCTCCGGCTCGACGCGCTGGAGGACGCGTCGGATGGCCTTGCGCAGCTCACGCTCCTCGAGCTCACCGATGCGGACTGACCCCGGCTTGCCACGAAGGGGGGCAAGCAGGTGAGCCACGACTGCCGCCACGGCCTCGGGGCTGGCTCGCTTGGTCTCCTTGGCCACGATGCTGAGCGCCCTGGTCGGGACGCGGCCCTCCGCGACGAGGTCGGCGATGGGCAGCAGGTCCGTCACCGCCCGGGCTGCCAGATCGCACCGCTCCCCCGCGGCCCAGGTGCTGGAGTGCGTGACCATCGCGACCGCGTCCTCGGCGAACTCGGCCACCTCGCCCTCGCGCAGGTGAACCTGACGGTAGATGCCGTCCGGGCCACGCTCCTCGCCCCAGCGCACGACCTGCCCCAGCACGGACAGCTCCAGGGCATCAGCCGCGCGTCTGAGTCGCTCCGTTGCCTGCAAGACGCACGTCAGGCTCGTCTCGTCCGCTCGGCCACCGCGCTCGGTCACCCCCGCTCGCGCCTGCCCCAGCCCTCGGAAGGACTCCTCCACCACGGTCAGCTCTTCATCGAACATGCGTCCTAGTCTTCCAGCGGGGTGTGACAACGCTCTGGTGTGTGCACCGAGACCCAGGACTGGTGGTCGGCCCGTCTCAGTCGCTCACTCTGAGGAGCGCGATGGAAGGGCCGTGTACGACTCAGGCGCTAGATCGCAAGCATGGCGAAGGTCGCCGCGCAGCGTGTAGAAGCGCACAGCTTCTGGCCGGAAGTCGTGGAGACGATAGAGGTGGTATCGCTCCCCCTCAACGCCGCTGACCTCGACCTCGTTCCGACTCACGACCATGGGCCAGTGAGCTCCGCGCTTCGTGGTCTTAACCTCGATCAGCTTTTCGGCGCCGTCTGGTTCGAACGACCGGATGTCGAAGCCGAGACCGTCCCCCACCGTTTGGCTGACGTGATCGACTCGTGAAGCAAGGTGGTGCTGCCCGGCCCTGGTAAGGAGCAGACGCTCGCGAGCCAAGACTGCACGCTCTCCGGCGGCACCCAACTGTCGGTTCATCGCTTCCAGCTCGACAAAGTTCCACCGTCCTGCGCGCTGACCGGGGAGACCCTCGCTCGGCTGCAACCCCAGCGTGGGTGGCTCGCCTTCCCTCCAGATCGCCGAATCAGCGACGTCAGGCATTGATGCCGTCATGCTGTCGAAGGCCAGGTCTGTCAGGTCCTGCTGTCGCAGGATCTCCTCGCGAACGCAGTCCCGCAGAGAGGCCTGGATATTGGGATACGGCTTGTAACCGTTGACGAAGGGGAAACTCAGCTCTCGAAGGACCGCGCTCACATTCATCAACTTGAACTCGATCGACCCACGGCCGCGGTCAAGGAGGCCCTGAAGCTGCCGATTGACATCAGCCTTGACGAAGCTCTCGTCCTTCAACTCTGAGCGAAGCATCCCCAGATATGCGTGCACGAGAATGCTGTTCTCCTCCGCGGACCACGCCTCCCTGGTTGCCACTCAGCCTCCTCGATTCCTCGAACCATATGACCAACGGATGACGGCGTCAGCTGGCGGCCCTGAAGCGCTCGTAGGAGAGCTCCAGCAAGCTGGCATCAGGCTGCTCTCGCTTGAGACTCGGAAGCACCATCAGCCTTTCGTCATGCCGCTCCTTGAGGCCGTACTGAAGCATGGGCCCGTCCACCTCCTCCAAGAGGTCTGCCCGGATCTGGACCACGAGATCGGGCCTGATGCCGAGGATGTTGGCATCGAACGCGGCGTGGTGAATCTTGCACAGCGCCAGTCCGTTACGCACCGAGGCGACGCCGAGGTCATGGCGGTCCTCGACGATGTGTGCCGCATCAAGCAGGTCACCATGACGCAGCGAGCACACGGCGCACCGCGTCTCGTAGGCACGCATGACGGTCGAGCGAAAGACCCGTTGGTGGACCCGCTGATTGCGCTCCACCCTGAGGTAACGACGCACGTGCTCATCGGCTGCGTCAGAGATCGAGTCACGCTGGACCTCATCAATTGCGACAACAAACTGATGCTGGAGTGATTCTTCTGCGTCGATGTAGACCGGGTAGATCGGCTTGTAGTCCCCTGGCCCGACCCCGAAGAACCAGATCAGGGGCAGCTCAGCCTTCATGGCCGCCCTCAGGGCCTTGTTCTCCGGGTGCTCTGGATCCGTCCCACGCCACTTGTACCTGAGGCGGCCATCCGGACCGACCGCATCCTCGTAGGGCCTCGCCGCCCCCTCCGGCCGATACACAGTCCGGATCGAAAGTGCAGCGACGGCGTCCGCCGGTTTACGAATCCCGCGCTGGGCATCGACGAGAGGTACGCGAACTCCGTCGAACTCGAAAGCCCGCAGAGTCTCCGAACGAAGCCAGTCACGCTCCGCCGTAGCCGCGTCCGAGAGCCAGCCCATGGCTGCTGCCCGAAAAGCCCGCTCGTAGTCCAGATCCCACGCCATGACTGGAGCTTGCCAGGCCAACGACGAGAAGGGGGCCAACCGGACTCACCGGTTGGCCCCCCTTCGATCAACTACTCAGATCAGCTGCAACCGCTGGTCGAGCCGCAGCCCTCGCAGACGTAGCAGGAGCCGGCGGGACGCATCTTGGTACCGCAGGTCATGCACATGGGGGCGTCCGAGGCCTTGCCCTGGAACTTCTCCATGAGCTCGGCCGAGGAGTGGACGGTGGCGTCGACTGCACGGGCAGAGGCAGCACCGGCACCGGACTGGTCGGTGATGGTCTCGTCCTTGGTGGCTACCTCGGACTTGACCTCCTTGACCTCGTTGGTCGCGACGCCCTGGCTGTAGCTGTCGTCGTCGTAGTCCGAGTCGTCACTGTCCGTGGACGAGGCCTCGTAGGAGCCGGTCTCCAGCTGACGGGCGCGCTCCTCCGCGGTGTGGATGCCCATGAAGGACCGCGTGTCGAAGTCCAGGTAGTCCAGCGCCAGGCGACGGAAGACGTAGTCCATGATCGACTGCGCCATCCGCACGTCCGGGTCATCCGTCATACCAGCCGGCTCGAAGCGCAGGTTGGTGAACTTCTCGACGTAGGTCTCCAGCGGCACACCGTGCTGCAGGGCGATCGAGATCGCGATGGAGAAGGCATCCATCAGGCCGGCCAGGGTCGAGCCCTGCTTGCCGAACTTCAGGAAGAGCTCACCGAGGTCACCGTCCTCGTAGGTGCCAGCGGTCAGGTACCCCTCGGCCCCACCGACGGCGAAGCTCGTCGTCTGCGAGGAGCGACGCTTGGGCATCCGGCGACGCAGCGGGCGGTACTCGACGACCTTCTCGACCGGCGCGGCAGCGGCGGCGTCCTTGGCGTCCTTCGCGTCCTTGGCGGTGGACCCACCGTCGGACAGCGGCTGACCGACCTTGCAGTTGTCGCGGTAGACCGCGAGCGCCTTCAGGCCGAGCTTCCAGCCCTGCATGTAGACGTCCTCGATCTCCTCGACCGACGCCGACTCAGGCAGGTTGACCGTCTTGGAGATGGCACCGGAGAGGAAGGGCTGGACCGCAGCCATCATCCGCACGTGACCCATCGGAGCGATCGCACGGGCACCCATGGCGGTGTCGAAGATCTCGTAGTGGTCCTGCTTCAGACCCGGGGCGTCGATGACGTGACCCTTGTCGGCGATGTATTCGACGATCGCCTCGATGGTCTCCTCGGTGTAGCCGAGCTTCTTCAGCGCACGCGGGATCGTCAGGTTGACGATCTGCATCGAGCCGCCACCGACGAGCTTCTTGAACTTCACCAGGGAGAAGTCCGGCTCGATGCCGGTGGTGTCGCAGTCCATCATGAAGCCGATGGTCCCGGTCGGGGCGAGCACCGACGCCTGGGCGTTGCGGTAGCCGTTCTTCTCGCCGACCTTGACGACCGCGTCCCACGCCTTGGTGGCCACCGCGTGGATGTCCTTGTCCATCGTGTGGATCGTGCGGATCTGGTCGTTGGCCGCTTGGTGCTTGCGCATGACGCGCTTGTGGGCGTCAGCGTTGCGGGCGTAGCCGTTGTAGGCACCGACGATCCCGGCGAGCTCGGCGGAGCGCTTGTAGGACGCACCGGTGAGCAGCGAGGTGATCGACGCGGCCAGCGCGCGGCCACCATCGGAGTCGTAGCCGTGACCGGTCGCCATGAGCAGCGCGCCGAGGTTGGCGTAACCGATGCCCAGCTGACGGTAGTCGCGGGTGGTGTCGCCGATCGCCTCGGTCGGGAAGTCGGCGAAGCAGATCGAGATGTCCATCGCGGTGATGACCAGCTCGGCAACCTTCTGGAAGCGCTCGGCGTCGAAGGTGTCGTCGTCCTTGAGGAACTTCAGCAGGTTGAGCGAGGCGAGGTTGCAGGAGGAGTTGTCCAGGGACATGTACTCGCTGCACGGGTTGGACGCGGTGATCCGGCCCGTCTCCGGGTTGGTGTGCCAGTCGTTGATCGTGCCGTCGTACTGGATGCCCGGGTCGGCGCACTCCCACGCGGCCTTGGCGATCTTGCCCATGAGCTCACGAGCGTCGACGGTCTCGATGACCGAGCCGTCCTTGCGGGAGGTCAGACCGAACTCGGTGCCCTCGTCGACCGCACGCATGAACTCGTCGTTGACACGCACCGAGTTGTTGGCGTTCTGGTACTGGACCGAGGTGATGTCGGCCCCGCCGAGGTCCATGTCGAAGCCTGCGTCACGCAGCGCACGGATCTTGTGCTCCTCGCGCGCCTTGGTCTCGACGAACTCCTCGATGTCCGGGTGGTCGACGTCCAGGACGACCATCTTGGCCGCACGACGGGTCGCGCCACCGGACTTGATGGTGCCCGCGGAGGCGTCGGCACCACGCATGAAGGAGACCGGCCCGGAGGCGGTACCACCGGAGGACAGCAGCTCCTTGGAGGAGCGGATGCGGGAGAGGTTGAGGCCGGCACCGGAGCCGCCCTTGAAGATGAAGCCCTCCTCCTTGTACCAGTTGAGGATCGAGTCCATCGAGTCGTCGACCGAGAGGATGAAGCAGGCGCTGACCTGCTGCGGGCTGGCCGTGCCGACGTTGAACCACACCGGGGAGTTGAAGCTGAAGATCTGGTGCAGCAGCGCGTAGGTCAGCTCGTGCTCGAAGATCTCGGCGTCGGTGTCAGCGGCGAAGTAGCCGTTGTCCTTGCCCGCCTTGACATAGGTCAGGACGACCCGGTCGATGAGCTGCTTGAGACCGGACTCGCGCTCCGGCGAACCGACGGCCCCACGGAAGTACTTGGTCGTGACGATGGTCGAGGCGTTGACCGACCAGAAGTCGGGGAACTCGACACCGCGCTGCTCGAAGATCGTCTCGCCGGACTTCCAGTTCTGCTGGACGACGTCACGCTTCTCCCAGGTGACCTCGTCGTAGGGGTGCACACCCTCGGTGGTGTGGATGCGCTCGATGGTCAGGCCCTTGGTGCGGGACCCGCGACGGGTGCTGGGCTTGCCGGCGGTCTCGGTCATGCTGCTTCTCCTCGATCCGAAAGGTTCGGTCTGCTGCGGTGGCGCCTGGTGCGCCTGGTGCTGCGGGCTGCTACTGACGATGTCACCGGGTACCGACAGCCCACTCGCGTGTCGGCACCCGGGGTCCTAGGGGGTGGTGGCGGCATGCTCGCGACGCAGGGTCGCGATCGCCGACTCGAAGTCCTCGAGCGAGTCGAAGGACTGGTAGACGGAGGCGAAGCGCAGGTACGCCACCTCGTCGAGATCACGCAGCGGCGACAGGATCGCCATGCCCACCTCGTGGGCATCGATCTCTGCGCTCCCCTGCGATCGGATGCTCTCCTCGACGCGCTGCGCGAGGAGGGCGAGCTGGTCCTCGGTGACCGGTCGGCCCTGGCAGGCCTTGCGGACACCGGCGAGCACCTTGGCCCGGCTGAAGGGCTCGGCCGCCCCCGACCGCTTGGTCACCGTCAGGCTGGCGCTCTCGAGCGTCGTGAAGCGGCGGCTGCACTCGGGGCACTGGCGACGACGCCGGATGGCGCTGCCGTCATCGGTCGTGCGGCTGTCGATGACCCGGGAGTCGGTGTGACGGCAGAACGGGCAGTGCACGGCCGAATCTCCCTTCGCTTGTGGATGGTGCGGTGGACGAAACTGGGGATATACCCGCTCCGCCTGTGGACAACTGCTGTCAGCCTGTGCACTAGATGTGGACGAATGACAACCGTGTAACCACTAGATGTAGTGACCATTAGACGCCTCCGTGGCACGCGACGCAAGTCCTCGTCCAGATGCGTCGGTGAACGGCACATCGGCCACCTCCGAGGGGGACGGAGATGGCCGATGGCCGGCCCGGGCTGGGTCGGTGGGCCCGGGAGGAAGGGGGTCGCCGTCGCCGGCGACGTGCAGTCAGCGCGTCGGGATCGTGAGCGTCTGACCGGCGTGGATGTAGGTCGTCGAGAGCCCGTTGGCAACCTGGATGTCGGCCACAGCCTCGGCCGTCGGCACGCCGACGAGCTCGCTCGAGGCGATCTGGCTCAGCGTCTGACCTGGCTCGACGGTGATCTCCTGCGGCGCGGCGGCGGGTCCGGCGAAGGCGAAGGTCGCGCCGGCGATGCTCGCGGCGGCGAGCACGGAGGTGGTGATGGCCAGGCGGCCACGACGGGTCAGCCGCGTGCGAGGGGTCGGGCGTGCGACGACTGCGTCACCGGTGGGCATGGAGACGAGGTGGCGCGAGCGCGCGGGGACGTCGATGCGGATCGGGGTGGCGGTGAGAGCGGTCATGCGAATCCTCCTCGGTGCGGTTCTGTCGAACCGGTGTTCGATAGAACGTCTGTACGATGTCTAGCACGGGTGTTCGAAGAAAATCAACAACACGCTCGAACAGATGTTTGAAATGCGTGTTCGAACGTCCTACTGTCTTCACTACCGAGAAGTTGACCAGCGAGCACCGACAACGCTGGTTGCACCTCGGTCACACCGGACACGGACGAAGGGGTCGAGAGCATGAGCGGCACGGACGAGGACAACATCCACCAGCTCCCCGAGCGGGACACGGGCGATGGTCTGACCGTCCGCCAGCGCAAGGTGCTCGAGGTGATCCGCAATGCCGTGGCCACCCGTGGCTACCCGCCGAGCCTGCGCGAGATCGGTGAGCTCGTCGGCCTGACCAGCCCCAGCTCCGTGGCCCACCAGCTCTCCTCCCTCGAGCGCAAGGGCTACCTGCGCCGGGACCCCCACCGGCCCCGCGCCATCGAGGTCATCTCTCCCGACGGCCACACCGCTCCCCCGGCCGAGGTCACCGACCTGGGCGGCATGCGCGGCGGTGCCAGCACGACCGACGAGGTCGTCGACCCCACCGGCTCCGGTGACCACCGCCCCGAGGCCAGCTATGTGCCCGTCCTCGGCCAGATCGCCGCCGGCGTGCCGATCACCGCCGAGGAGGTCGTCGACGACGTCTTCCCCCTGCCCAAGCAGATCGTCGGCGAGGGCTCCCTCTTCCTCCTCAAGGTCGTCGGCGACTCGATGATCGACGCCGCCATCTGCGACGGCGACTGGGTGGTCGTGCGCCAGCAGCCCAATGCCGACAACGGCGACATCGTCGCGGCGATGCTCGACAACGAGGCGACGGTCAAGACCTACAAGCGCACCGACGGCCACCTGTGGCTGCTGCCGCACAACCCCGCCTTCGACCCGATCGACGGCGACCACGCGACGATCCTCGGCAAGGTCACCGCGGTCCTGCGACGCCTCTGAGCGGCTGGCTCTCTGAGACGCTGAACCCATGAGTCGATGGTGGCCGGCGATGACCGGTGTGGTCGCGAGCGTCGTCCTGCTCGTGCAGACGGTACTCACCGGCGACCTGTCGTTGCTCGTGCTCGCCGTGGGCTTCCTCGTCCTCGCGTGGTGGCTGTCACCACTCAACGGACGCGGGGGCCCGCGGCACACCGACATCGAGGCACACCGTGGGGACTTCCCCGTGGTCGTCTACTGGCGTCCGGGATGCGTCTACTGCCTGCGCCTGCGCGGTGCCCTCGGCAAGGACAAGGACAAGGCGACCTGGGTCAACATCTGGGCCGACGAGGAGGCCGCCGCCTTCGTCCGCTCGATCAACGACGGCAACGAGGTCGTCCCGACCGTGCGCATCGGCGAGCAGGTGCACACCAACCCCGAGCCGGACCTCGTCAGAGCCGCGCTGCGCTGAGCTCCTCCACGAGAGAGCGAAGGGAGTCCCCCAGCTCCCCGTCGACGCGATGATCGACGAGGTCGTCACCACGGGTGGGACCACGGGTGATCAGGGAGACCGGGATCCCCCGCTTGGCCGCGTGGCGGACGAAGCGCAGCCCCGACATCACCTGCAGCGAGCTGCCGAGCACGAGCAGGCTGGGCGCAGCATCGACGAGGTCGTAGCAGTGCTGCACCAGCGGCTTGGCCACCGATCCACCGAAGAAGACGACATCCGGCTTGAGGGTGTCGGCCCCGCACGCCTGGCAGGTCGGGGTGCGAAACCGCTCGACGTCCACGCTGTCCAGCCGGACGTCACCATCGGGTCGGATCTCGTCGCTGTCGACGTCGAAGCCGGGGTTGTCCCTGGCCATCCGCGCGTCGAGCGTCGGGCGATCGATGCGGGCCCCGCAGGTGAGGCAGACGACCTCGACGAGGTTGCCGTGCAGCTCGACGACCTCCCTCGTCCCGGCCGCCTGGTGCAGTCCGTCGACGTTCTGCGTGATGAGCGGACCGACCGTGCCGAGCTGCTGCAAGCGGGTGACCAGGTGGTGCGAGACATTGGGCCGCGCCGCGTGGAACCGGCGCCAGCCGACAAAGCTGCGCGCCCAGTACCGCTGCCGTGCCTCGCTGCTGCCGACAAACTCCGAGTAGTGCATCGGGGTGACCCGGCGCGTGCCGTCGGGCCCGCGATAGTCAGGGATCCCACTGTCGGTGGAGTAGGTGTTGTTAGTAACAGTGTTTGTGAAGCGCCACTGGCGAGCCGCCTCGAACTCTTCCTCGGGGGCTCCGGGCTCGGGCCACGGGCGATAGCAAGGGATCCCAGATCCCACGCTCATGCCTGCACCGCTCAGGACCAGAGCCGGTCCGTGCTGGGTCAGGACGTCAGCGATCTTGGACAGCACCTCATCTTGCTCACCCACCATGTCTCGATGCTAGGCCGTGGCCTCTGGCGGCGTTCACCACTGTCGGAGACGCGATCTATCGTCTGGTCAACGACAAACTCTCTGGCGGGAGCAACAACATGACCGAACGATTCGTACCCCTCAACGTGCGGATGAGCAACGACCCTGCGGTGCACGACCGATGGAACGTCCTGCACGAGGGCATGCCGCCCCACCTGCGGCCAAGCGTCGAGGGATGGCTCAACGAGGTCTTCTACGCGTTCCGAGACATCCCCGGAATCTGTGCCCGGACCCTCCAGTTCCAGACGGGCGAGGACCCAGACGACGCGCTTCGGGGATACATGTCTGACACAGACGACTCAGCCCTTCGGGTCGTTGACATGGTGCTTCAGATCCTCGGCAGCAAGTTCGAAGATGCCGAGGGGAGTTCCAGCAGCCTCACCGCGAACAAGGCCGCGAAGTTTTGGGTGGAGATTGACGACTACTTCGTTCAGGCCAACTCGGCATGGCGCATCGAGCAGGAGCCGACATGGATGCTGGGCCGGATCGTGGACGAGACCACGACGCGCGCGTTTGAGGACGTCCGCGACAGCGGGACCACGGCGGGACGGCTGCTAGCCGAGGCATGGCAGGCATCGTTCAAGCATGACGCGGACTACACGGAGGGCTACCGGAAGGCCGTGCTCGCAGTCGAAAGCGTTGCCATCTCAAAGTTCTGCCCGGACAACACGAGAGCGACGCTCGGAACCGCAATCCGGGATTTCAGGAGTCAAGGGCCGAAGTGGACTGTCGCCGGTCTGGACGACCAAGTTCAGCAGTCCAGGGACACGCTCCTCGCCATGCTGGAGTCAATCTGGCAGAACCAGCAGCGCCACGTGAAGCACGACGGCAACGCACCAGAGCCCGCTGAGCAGGACGAGACCGAGGCGGTCCTCTTCCTTGCGATCACGATCGTTCAGTGGTTCCAGCGCGGCTTCGTCCAGAAGAAGCCGGGCTCCTAACTGATCCGTCGGGCGGCGTTCTGTCGCTCCCGGAGGCAGGTCCGGCACCTGCGGGACCCGTTGGCCTCGGTGACCACGTTGTCACCGGCCAGCGGGTGCCCGCGCCGACAGACCGGGTAGCGCCCGTCTGGGCCTCTCAGGTGGTCGGGGTGAACCCACGTGTGCTCGGCTCGCTGCTCCCGCGAGCGCTCCAACACGCAGATCCTGCAGCGTCGGCGCGGACGCTTCCCTCCCGACCACGCGGCCACGGCTGGATCGGTGAGGTCGTGACCGCGAGGGCAGCAGGCGGGCAGTTGAGTGTCCTCTTCGTCTTTCTCGCATCGTCGCCTAGACCCGAGGCGTCCCACGGGCCACAAAGTCATGTGCTTGACCGCGACGCAGCCCGGGCGGCTGCAGGTCGTGGCGACGGTGAACCCGGGCGGGACTCGACGGTGCAGCGACTGGATCCAGACGAGCGTCCGCACCGGCAGCAGGCGGCCCGCGGCGGCGACCATCGGGACGCCCTTCACGTGCACGCCCTGCCACGGGAGGCAGTAGTCCTTCCGTAGGTGCCGCGACATCGCGTGGAGCGCTGCGGCTACTCGCGCTGGTGGGGCCGACACGAACGCCGACCCCACCAACGGTCCCGTGAGCGAAGTCCACCCACTCTCACGGGACAACGACGTGCCTCCGGACCACGGTGCACATCGCTGGTCTCATCACAGGCGGACGAAGCCTGCAGGTCGAGTCCGCGACGACGGGCGACGCGGCGGCGTGGACTCCGGCGCTCCGTGACCGTCCATGATCCGCGGACCACCACGCTCCACCGGAACCAGCGCGAACGGGTCGCGGCCATGCTGGAGGACGTCCACAACCTCTTCGACGCCCCACCGGGTCACGGTCCGCTCCCCTGCTGTCGGGCGTGGGATCGCCTTCTTCTGGCTGTCGGCGAGCGTCCGTGCTTCGGCGACTACGCGAGCGTCCTGACGCAGTTCCTGCGCTGCTTCCGCGAGGACCGCGACCGCTGCGGCCACGTCATCTCGCCGGGTAGCCCACCTGCCCCGGGCAGCCGCTTCGAGATCGGGCAGGACTTCGGCCTTCAGCCGCTTCTCTTCGTCCCTCAGCAGGTCGTGCTCGCGCTGCAGGTGCCGAATGGCGTCGGTGTTCGCTCGCCCTGGCTTCTCGGGCGCTTCCTGCGGGATCGGATGGCCCTGATCCGCTGCCTTCTCCACCGCTTCCCGGTGAGCGTCGAGCGCTGCCCGGTACGCCTCGGCTTCTTCCCGGGCGGCGGCGGACACCTTGGCGCGGCGCGCCTGCAGTTCGGCCACGCGCTGCTCGTGCTCGACCCAGCGCGGGTGCTCTTCGAGGATGCTCACGACCGCTCCCTCTTCGCGGCCCACTTCTGCTGGACAGCCTCGGCGCGCATCTTGTCCTCGGTGGACGTCGCGCACAGGCGGATGCTCGACAGAACGCCTCGCTGCCACTCGGTGGGCTCGGTGATCTCCTCGAACCGGGTCAGGGTCTCGCGCTGCGGGTCGTTGAGCCCGGCGCGAATGCTGGCCTGCGGCGTGTACGTCATCGGCTGGCCTTCCCGGGTGCGCGGCGAGCCTTGCCGACCGGAGTCGCGTCCTGCACGGCCTGCATCTTCCGCACGAGCGGTGACATGGACCGTCGGTTGCGGGCCTCGCGGGCGTACCTCCCTCGGGAGATGTTCACTCCGGATGGGCGTCGGTCTGGGTCGCCCATGCCTTCGTGGCCCGGGCCGTAGTAGCCGTACGGCGTCGGCCCGCTCACCGGGGTGGGGTACGGCACCGTCTGGGCGGTGTCCGGGGGTGTGGTCATGGTCTTGCTCCTTCGTTGGTGGACGTTCTCAGGGTCTCTGCGGGACCGGTCGGGAGGCGGGTACGACACCGCTCACGTATTACGGGCGGTCCGCCGTGCCAGCAGATCTCGTAGACGCCTCGTGACGGGCTGGGGCGCTCTCGGGTGGGTGGTTGGGAGGGCTCGGCCCAGAGATCGCCTGTACGTGGCCGGACGGTCGCCGATTCGCCCAGGAGCCCCGGTGGTGGAGGTGCATCTCGTTCCAGTCCATCTCGCGGCAGTGGTCGGGGCGGACGCACAGCCGGTCACCACAGACGACGTGGACCAGCATCTTGCTCGTCGGTCCGTGCTCGGCTTCCCACAGGACGCGGTGCAGCAGCCTCCCGCCCGTCGTCGCTGGGTACCGCGCTCCGCACCCGGACCGTGCCCCACGGACAGCACGCCAGCACCCGGTGTCTCGGTCCACGTCGATCCGCGCCCAGTGCTCGGGAGGCACTGACGTCCGGAACTCTTCGGCATCGCTCGCGGTGCTCATCGCGCCGCCCTCCGCTGCTCCTGCGTATTCGACTTCACTGGGCGACCCTGAGGACGGCCACCAGCGATCACACCGAGTCGAGAGCGTCGTTGGTCCGACGCCCAGTCCAGCCACATCTCACGGGCCTTGTCGTGACGCTCCCGGACCTTCTCGCCCCTGCCTGCCGTGCGACGGAACTTCGCCACCGCATCGAGGCGTCGAGCAAGTCCCTCAGCGTCGGTAACCAGCGGCCTCCACGTCCCATCGTCCAGTCGCTCGACCAGACCGAGACCATGCATCTCCCCTAGCCGGGTTCGGACCGTGCGATCAGTGACTCCCAGCGCCTCCGCGATCACTCGGGCGGACGCCGGGTCGTCGGTCATCAGGAGCAGCCGCAGCACCCTGTACCCAGTGCCTCCGAGGGCTCCACGCCTGAACGCGTCGTGGGCGGAAGATATAGGGACAGTCTCTGCACCAGAGAACAGTCTGACTACTGTCCCTGTATCTTCCGTGGGCTTCCGGAGGGTCCAGCCGGTTCCTGTGGTGTCAGTGCTGTCGTGGGTCTTCTTCAGCCAGCCTGCGTCGATGAGCCTTCGGGTGGCCCGGTGTGCTGTGTCGGCGCTTCCGAGTCCGGCTTCTTCGGTGATCTGTCGGAGTGACGCTCGGAGCACCGGTCCGCCTGCTTTTTGGGCGAGTCGGCACAGGGCATCGAGCACGAGTCGGTCTGTGGTGCCGGTGCGCCCCTTCCACGGTCGGGCTTCGGCGCTCGCGTGGATCTGGGCGACCTTCTCGGACGCTGACTGTCGGTCTACGACGGGTGGGTTGGCCGCGATGAACTTTCGGGCGCTCTCGATGCGGTAGCGGAGGTCCCCGGTGGCGGCTGGTCCGCCGTTGCGCTCGGCCAGGCGGCGGTACCACCAGCCTCCGCGGTGCTCAGGGTCGAGCAGTGCCTCGCGCATCTGCTGTTCGGTCCAGTGGTGTTGGACCATCGACGTGACGAGCGTCCGGTACGCCTTGTGCGGGTCATCTTCGATGCCATGGCGTAGGCGGTCCTGCATCTCGCGGGACAGCGGCGTTCGCTGGGGTGGGTCTCCAACTTCATGGGCCATGACGGCCTCCCTTTCGGTCTGACCGTCGTGACTAGCGACGGCGCGGGGCGATTCACTTAGATCGCTCTTCCGCCAGAAAGGGTGTTGCAACTCCAATCCTAGGAGACCCACGCGACACGCTTCGGAGGACTCGTGGTGTGTCGTGGGCTGATGGCAAAATGGGCTCCACGCGGGAGTGACTCCCCGCGAAGAACGTCACCGGGCTTACTTCCTTTCACCGGCCTGACCTTCGGTCTCGACGCCCTCCGGACTTCACGACGGGGGGCGTCGGCATGTCCACGGGGGCGGCGCTCTCGATGTGCGCTCGATGTACTCCCGGTGGCCAGTCGCCCTGGGCTCAGTCCCAGAGCGTCGGCGGGGCCGGGGCGAGTTCGGGCACGGTCAGGCCGCGGCGAGCGAGCCAGTCAGCGGCCCATCTGCGGTGGCACTCGTTCGTCCCGTCCAGCACTTCCCAACACATGAGGACCAGCCGTTGGCCCGGGTGCCTCGCGGTGAGGTCTTGCAGGGCTGCGGCTACTCGGGCCTCGGTGTCATCCAACTGCCGCCAGTACCGGGCGCGCTGCACGGTCAGGGGCTGGTCGTCCATCTTCCGGAAGACAGTCCACGGCTTCAGCGGGTCGCACTGCTCCGCTTCACGGAATCGCGGGTGCTTCCCGATGCTCGTCCCGACCGCGACACCCATGTCCGGCGTGAACTGCGAGTACGAGCACGTCGCGAGGTTCACGGGTCAGTCCGCCAGCACCGTGCCCTGCAGGTACCAAGAGTCCGGGTCGCGCCACACGATCTCGATGCTGTCGGTGTCGAACTTCCGGCCTCGCACCTTCGTCGGGTGGATGACGACCCTCTCGACGTACATGCGGATCCAGTACCGCTGCGCGTTGATCGCCTTGGCCTTCTGCTCCTTCAGCCCGTCGGCCTTGTTCTTCTGGGCCTCTGTGAGGACTGGGATCTCCGGTACGACGTCCTTCCCGGCTTTCTGCTCCTTGGTCTCCTTATCCCACTTCTTCTGCTGCTCCTGCGTCCAAACGTCGCGCTCGTCACCGTTCGGCAGCAGACTCGCGGAGTACTCGAACGCCTTCGTGAGGTCGAACTGGCCGTACTCGTGCGAGGCCATGCGGTGGCCGGCTCGCATCTGCAGCGCTTCCCGCCGCTCGGTCTGCAATGCCTCGATCTCCGCTTCGATCTTCTGCGTCATCCGCGCCAGCCGGGCCGGGTCGCCGCCGTTGCTCACGAACTTGTCTTCGAGGTCCGCGAGCCGGTCCTCCAACGCGGTGATCTCCTTCGTCCGGTCGACCGTCTCCTCGACTCGCCACTCGACCCGGCGAGGCTCCACCTTCAGCGCGTAGTCACGCACCTGATCCAGCACGTACCGGTCCGTCTGGTCACGGTCCCGCGACAGGTGCCCACGACACCGGTAGGACACCTTCCCGTTCGTCTGCTGGTGCGGCAGCAACTTCTCACCGCACGTCCCGCACCGCGTCAACGTCCCCGACAGCAGGTGCCGCCGCGTGGACGTCCAGTTGTCCACGACCACCCGCCTGTTCTCCAACGCGTGCACCACCTCGTCATGCAGCGACGTGGAGATGATCGGCGTGACACCCTCCGCCATGACCGGGTGCCCCGCGTCGTCATAGACGATCTCCCGCCCGTGGAAGATGTAGCCCGCGTGCCTCGGGTTCCCAGCGACCTCCCGGACCTTCCGGACGTCCCACCTTCGGTCCCCAGCGGTCTTGATGCCGCGCCCGTTCAACGACCGCGCGATCTCTGAGAGCGAGTCACCTGCCGCAAGCCGCTCACACATCTCCTTGACGACCCGCGCCTCTGTCGGACGGGGCCGCTTGTGGTCCTTCGACCAGCCGTAGGGCCGCATACCGCGCTGAGCCATGCGCCCTGACAGGCGAGCCTGCTCGTTGCGTCGCAGCACACGCTCACTCGTCGCGTCCGCCTCCATGTTCGCGACCACCGCCAGCAGCGCTGTCTGCCCTCTCCCCTGCGCTGTCGTCAGGTCCAGGTCTCCCCCGACCGTCGCGACAAGCACGTCATGCTCCTTCGCGACCTCGATAAAGCGCACCGCGTCGTCCAACCGCCGCACCAGCCTGTCCAGCCGGTACGCGATGACCGCCCGCACCTCACCCGCCTTCATCGCCGCCACCAGCGCCTCGAACTTCGGGCGGCGTCCCCTCGTCGCAGACGTGTCGTTCTCCACCAACACCCACGACTCGTCCACCTCCCACTCACGAGCCTCCGCGTACTTCCGACACGCCTGCTCCTGACGCTCGACACCGAGCCCTTCCATGGCCGCGTCACGCGAGATACGGCAGTAGACCGCCGTCTTCACCTTCGTCTGCGACGACTTCCGCGACCGCGCTTGTGATCTGCGGCGGGACTGGACGGTCGGGGCGCTCACCGCTCCCACCTGCCGACTCCAGCCGGGCGGGTGAAAAGCGTTGGGAGAGAAGGGGATTGGGGTGCGGTGTGAGGTGTTGAGGGCATGCCCTCATTTTAGTGTGTAAGTAGGTGTGGGAGGTAGGTCGACATGCCTGCACCGGTCAGGACGAGGGCCGGTCCGGCCGTCAGCACACGGGCGATGTCCTCGATCACCCGACCAGTATGGGCGCCCGGCACGGGCCCGACCTACGATGGCCCCATGATCGACGCCGCAGGGCTGCGCGTGATGCGGGCCATCTCCGAGGAGGGCAGCTTCACCGCGGCCGCTCTCGCGCTCGGATACTCCCAGCCCGCCGTCTCCCAGATGGTCAAGCGCCTCGAGCAGCGCACCGGGACCGTCCTGGTCGAGAAGGTCGGCCGCTCGGTCCGGCTCACCGAGGCGGGCGCCGTCCTCGCGCGGCACGCGGCCCCGGTCCTCGCGGCGCTCGATGCCGCCGAGGAGGAGGTCGCTGCGATCGCCGGACTGCGTGCCGGTCGGGTGCGGCTGATGGCCTTCCCCTCCTCCTCCGTCACCCTGGTCCCCCGGGCCCTGGCCGCCGTGCGAGCCGAGTACCCGGACCTGTCCGTGCAGTTCGCCGAGGCCGAGCCGCCGGAGTCGCTGACCGCCCTTCGCTCCGGTGAGGTCGACCTGGCCGTCGCCTTCACCTATGACGGCAGCGACCTGGGTCGGGGCGAGGACCTCGAGGGCTTCGTCGTGCACCCGCTGCTCGACGAGGAGGTGCGCGTCGCCCTCCCGCGCGACCACCCCCTCGCTGGCAAGGAGACGGTCTCGATGACCGACCTCACCGACGAGGACTGGATCGCCGGCTGCGCCCGATGCCGGGGTCACCTGCTCAAGATCGCTCACGACGCCGGCTTCGCCCCCAAGGTCGCCTTCGAGACCGAGGACTACGTCGCGGTGCAGGGCTTCGTCGCGGCCGGTCTGGGCGTCGCGCTCATCCCCGACCTCATCCGCGCCGCGACCTCCAACCCCGATGTCGTCATCCGGCCGCTCGACCCGCAGAGCCGACGACGCATCCACGTCGTGACGACCGAGGACCTGCTCAAGGTGCCCGCCGTCGCCGCGACGCTCCAGGCCCTGATCGCCTCGGCCCAGGTGGCCCTGCCCGCCTGATCAGCTGTGCCTACCGCTGTCCCACCCGGCGGGTCGCCTCAGTCCTGCAGGCCCCACTCCCGCCAGCCCTGCTCGGCGTCCAGCACCTCGTCCGGGCGGTCCGTCGCGAGGACGACCACACCCGGGTAGTCCGCGAGCTGCCGGCGCAGCATGGCCCGTCCGTCCGTGCCCAGGTCGTCGTCGACGTGGTCGAGGACGAGGAGTGCCGGCTGACCGAGCATGGCCCGGGCGATCCACAGCCGAGCGATCTCCTGCCGCGTCAGCGGTTCACCACCACGGCGAAGGGAGGTCCGCTCACCCTGCGGCAGCGCGGCCACCCGCTCGGCCAGGCCGACCGCGGCGAGAGCCGCAGCGCCCTCCCCTTCGTCGAGGTCGGGTCTGCGGTAGCGCACCGCGCGGCTGATGGCACCCCGCTCCAGGCGCGCGCCGACCCGGGCATGGCCGACGCGGCGGCGGCGGTTCTTGGGACCGGTGTGGGCGAGGTCCTTGCCGTCGACGCAGACACTGGTCCGGCCATCGCGAGAGGGCAGGACGAGCTGGTCGAGGATCTCCCGCGCGTGCCACGGAGCGGTGCTGCGCACCAGGACGCGCTCCCCCGGCTGGGCCCTGAGCCCCGGCAGCGGCCGGTCGTCGACCTGCAGCCCGCTGACGAGGA
Organism: Janibacter limosus; assembly: GCF_004295485.1. Taxonomy (NCBI): domain Bacteria; kingdom Bacillati; phylum Actinomycetota; class Actinomycetes; order Micrococcales; family Intrasporangiaceae; genus Janibacter; species Janibacter limosus. Next base: position 1,905,376 of record NZ_CP036164.1, read on the forward strand.
CCCGCCCACCCGCGCTCGGCGCGGGGTCGTGCACCGGTGAGGTCGACTCGGGGCTGCTCTCCGCGAGCAGGGGCGCGATGATGCGGCGGGCCGCCCGGTGGTTCTGCCGGTACTCCACGACACGTCCCATCTCGGAGACCGGCCCGGCGATGATGCCGATGATCGTCAGTGCCACGGCGACGGCCGCGGTGCTGACCACTCCCAGTGCACCCAGCGTGGCAGCGCCCGCCGAGCCGGCGACCGGGGCGACCAGCGCCACGGCGCGCAGGGCCCCAGCGGTCCGCGACCGGTGCACGGCGGCGTCGACCACCCTGGACCCGGTCCGGTCGATGGCGCGCAGCTCACGCTCGACACCACCGGCGGCGGCGATGCCCGGCGCGGCGGTCACGGTGTCGGCGACCCGGGCGGCCAGCGAGCCTCGGTGACGGCGCAGCTCGCGGGCCCGCTCGTAGGCCGGGCCCGAGATGAGCACGAAGACGATGACCAGCACGACCAGCGGCAGGGCGACGACGAGCGCGAGCTGCCACGCGACGACCAGCAGCGCGGCGAGGCACCCGACGGCGAGCGGGACCAGGGCGATGATCGGTGCGATGCCGAGGGAGACCCAGTTGCGCACACTGGCCAGGTCGTTGCTGGAGCGGGCGATCGTGATGCCGAGCGAGGGGGCCGAGGCCGACGTCATCGCGTGGCCGACGAGGCCGCGGCGGAGCTCCTGCACATAGTCCTGTCCCAGCCGCTCGGCCGCGACCCGGTCGACGTAGCGGGTGGCACCGAGACCCAGGAGGGCCAGCACCAGGACCGCCAGGTCCGTGAGCACCGCGGAGGTGGGTTGCCCGACGTCAGCGAGCAGCACCCCGACGAGCAGCCCGACGCCCACGGCGCAGGCGCTGTGGGCCAGGGCCGTCGCGACGAGGAGGGCCATGACGCCCCGCCGGTGCCCACGCAGGAGCGGAGGCATCGGCGGGGTGGTCTCGGCCTCGAGCTGCTCGGTGTCGTCGGTCACGATGCGAGGTGACCGCTCGGCAGCAGGCTGAGCGCGGTGTGCGGCTCGCGCAGGTCGAAGGTGCCGATGACGGGGACGGAGAGGACCTGGCCGGCCTCGCTGGTGGCCAGGGGGGACGACGTGACGACGCCCGAGACGGCGGCGGTCGTGACGCCGGCCGCGTCGAGCACCTGCATGCCCGCGACGGCACCGAGCGCGTCCTGCGAGGCGAAGACGACGCGGTCGACCCGCTCGTGGAAGGCCGGGTCCTCGAGGAGGCGACGCGTCTCCTCCTGGTAGACGCCGTCGGCGACCTCGATGACGACGACGTCGGGGCCGGTGGCGGCCAGCTCGTCGACCATGTCGACGAAGATCTCCCGGATCCGCTGGTCACCGAGGCGGTAGGTCGTGGCGTGACCGAAGTCGGTGAAGTCGAGGACCGTCGATGCTCCTGCGTCGCGGAAGTGGTGGGGGTCGTTGCCCGCCCCGGTGCCCGTCGACTTGCCGGCGGCGACCTGCAGGCCCGCGCCCACGAGGCCGTTGACGATCGAGCCGAGGACGGTGGACTTGCCGGAGTTCATCGACGAGCCGAAGACGGCGATGACGGGCGGGCGGCCCTCGCTCCTCGGCGCGGCCAGCGTGGCGGTGGACCCGAGGGGGGCGAACCGGTCGAGGGTGACCCGCCCGTGGCGGTCGGCGAGGAGCCCGAGGGGCTCGATCCGGGTCGCCCCGTCGATGCTCGCGTGCATCTCGATGACCTCGGAGGCGAGGCCGCCACCGGCGACGAGGTCGGTCGGCGCGAGCGACGAGGGGACGTGGGCGAGGAACTGGTCGGGGGCGTAACGGTCGCCGTAGGCCACGAGGATCTCGCGCCCGGGGAAGAGCAGCTGGCGCCGCGAGACGGGGCTCTCCAGGCGGGTGTGCTTGCCGATCTCGACGACGCGGGCGAGGACGACGTCACCGGCCCGCGGGACGACGTCGCTGCCGAGCTCCAGGTGGTAGCCGTCGCCGGCGGACTCGATCGCGGCCGCGACGAACCGCGTGGTGTACGCCTTGAGCACCCGGCGCAGGCGCACGGGGTCGATCGGCTCCGTGTGGTGGCCCGGCCGCATCGCCGCGGTCGGCTGCTCGGCGGGCGCGCTCGGCTGCTCGTCGGTGGTCTCGCTCGGGATGAAGTGGGTCGTCGTCATCGTGGGCTCCTGTGGGTGCGCCGCCGGGGCGGTCTCGGTGCGGTCGAGGGGGGGTCCTGCGGCCACGACGTACAGACAACCGCGCCGCGGTGAAGCAATGATGAGGTCAGGATGAGAACCTCTTCATCGGTCGGACACCTGCCGTTTGCCGGGTCCCCGAACGAGGGCCCAGCCCTGTAGGGGGGCCCGGCCCTGCACTGCTACCGGGAGGTGAGGACGGCCGGTCCGTCGACGACCGCGATGTCACCGTCCTGGTCGGTGCGCAGCACCCGGGCACCGTGGTCGCGAGCCCAGCGCAGCGCCGCGGGCGTCGGGTGACCGTAGGTGTTGTCCTCGCCGACGCTGATGATCGCGACGGGGGCGGCGACCCGGTCCATGAAGTCCTCGTCGAGGTTGCTCGACCCGTGGTGCGGCATCTTGACCACGTCGAGGTCGGCCGCCGCAGCGGCCATCATCGGGTCCCGGCGCATGGCCAGGAGCATCGCGTGACCGGCCTCCTGCTCGATGTCACCGAGCAGGAGCGCGGAGGTCTGCCCGACACGCACGTGCAGGACGATGCTCGCGTTGTTGGCCGCGGAGCCGCCGGCGACGACCCGGCCCGGCCACCACGCCGTGGCACTCACCTCGCCCATCTCGAGACGCCCTCCCGCCACCACGCGGGTCACCGGGATCGACCGCTCCGCGGCGAGCTCCTGCACCTGCCGCGTGGCCCACTGCGGGTCGTCGACGGGCGTGACGAGGATCCGCCCGACCGGCCGGTCGTCGATCGCTGCCGCGAGGTCGCCCACGTGGTCGTCGTGGAAGTGCGTCAGCACCACGGCGTCGAGCGTGCGCACCCCCAACCGCCGCAGGCAGGCGTCGATGCCCCCTCCCTCGGGGCCGACGTCGACCAGCACCGCGCGCCCGGGGCCCGACGCGAGGACGAGACCGTCGCCCTGACCGACGTCGCAGGCGACGACGCGCCATCCCGCCGGCGGCCAGACCAGGGTGCGTTGTGGCAGGGCGGAGATGGCCACCACGACGACGAGCGCGAGCGCCACGATCGGACTGGCCCGCGACCGCCGGACCGCCCACGGCCCGGCGAGGACACCGAGGGTGGTGACGAGGGCGAGCAGCACTGCCCCCGGCGCCCCGTCGGGCCACGGGAGCGCCCCGCCGGGCACGTCAGCGCTCACCCGAGCGGTCCACGCGATGGCCAGGGCGAAGGGAGCCCCGCACCACCCGACGAGCGTCGCCAAGGTCGTGCTGAGCACCGCGACGAGGGCGATGCTCACGCCGAGGACCGTGGCCGGGGCGACGAAGGGGGCCGCCACGAGGTTGGCGGCCACCGCGATGAGACTGACATTGCCCTGGAGCAGGACGATCACCGGTCCGCAGACGAGCTGGGCGGCGAGCGGGATCGCGATCGCGGGACCGACGAGGTGCAGCCGCGGCGGCAGGTGTGCGTTGATCGCCGCCGACCACGGCCGGACGAAGAGCAGCAGGCCCAGCGTCGCGAGCGATGACAGGACGAAGCCGTAGGACCGGGCCAACCACGGGTCGACGGCGAGCAGCACGAGGATCGCCGCACACAGCGCCGGCGTCCCGGATCCGCGACGGGAGGAGCTCATCCCCAGCAGGCCGATCGCGCCCATCGTCGCGGCCCGGATGACGCTCGGCTCGGGACGGGCCAGGACGACGAAGAAGGCCAGACCGGCACCGGCCACCCAGGGCCGCCACCGCCGACGGACGCCGCTGATGCGACAGGCCCCGACGAGCGCCGCCAGCACGACCGCGACGTTGGAGCCGCTGACCGCGGACAGGTGCGACATCCCGGTCACGAGCATGTCGTCGGTGAGCTCCTGCGGGGTGAGCGAGGTGTCACCGATGACCAGGGCAGGCAGCAGGGCACGGGCGTCGGACGGCAGCGGCTCGACTGCGGTCCGCATCCCGCTGCGCAGGTGCTCCGCAGCACTGCGCACCACCGACGGCTCGCCCACCGGACGGGGTGGACCACGAGGACTGAGCAGCGCCACCTCCGGGTCCGCGGGGTCGGCGGGAGAGAGCTTGCCGGTCAGCGAGATCCGGTCGCGCCAGCCCACGTCGGCCCACGACTCCTTGGCCCGGACGAAGACCGGGGCGCTCACCGATGTGGTCACCCCACGAGCGGTCACCGACTCCAGGCGCACCCGCAGCAGCACCTGCCGGGGCGGGTCGCTGCCCGAGTCGCTGCTCGCCCGACCGGCGCGGACGATCGGCTCGGTGAGGACCACGCCCTGCGCCTGCACCATCGCGCCCTGGGCGACGAGCTCGTCGATCGGGCCGACCCGTCGAGTGGACTCGTGAGCGGCCGAGGAGCCCAGCACGAGCGCCGCCGCGACCAGCCCCAGGGCGACGACGCCCGGTCCGTCACGCCGCCACGACGGCCGGGCGTGCCGCCCTCGGTAACGCACCCCTGCGGCGAGCGCGACGAGCAGGAGTGCGACCGCGCCCAGCGCGCCCACGGCTCGCTGCTGCCCCGACCACGACAGGGCCCATGCACCGAGTCCCCAGGCGCTCAGGCACGGCAGGAGCAGCCTCAGGTCGAGGACCGGAGGCTGCTGCCGCTCGGGAGTCACACGGTGACCTTGGGCGAGAGCTGCGCATAGATCTTGTCCCCGATGCCACTGACCTCACCGAGCTCCTCGACGGCGGTGAACTGCCCGTGCTCGGTGCGCCAGTCGAGGATCCGCTGCGCGAGCACCGGCCCGACGCCGGGCAGCGTCTCGAGGGTGGCCAGGTCGGCCGTGTTGAGGTTGACCAGCTCCGCAGCGGCGCCGCCCGCGCCTGCGTCACCCACCCCTGCGCCACCCGCCCCTGCAGCCCCCGCGCCGCCCGATGCTGCTCCGGTGCCCGCCCCGGGCGCCCCCACGACCCGCTCCCCCGGCGCGGGCACGACGACCTGCTCACCGTCGACGAGTGGCCGGGCCAGGTTGACGCCCGTCAGGTCGGCCTCGGAGGTTGCGCCACCCGCCTGATCGAGCGCGTCGTCCACCCGCGAGCCCGCAGGCAACGTCACGACCCCCGGGCGCTCGACCTCCCCGACGATGTGGACCGTCACGCGCGCCGCCGCCCCCGTCGTCGCCGCCCCCTTCGTCCCTGCCCCCGTCGCCGCGTCGCTCGCCGTGCCACGTGTCGCTGCGTCCCCCACCGGTGTCGGCGTCGCCCCGGGGAGCGCGCCGCCGCTGGGACCACCGACGTCGCTCGCTCGACCCGTCGCCACCGGCTGCGGGGCGGCGTCCTGCCGTGCCATGACGTACCGCCCGCCGAGCAGCGCCACGGCGAGCGCGACGACCAGCGCCACACCGATGATCGCCTGCCGGCTCACGGCGTAGCGGCCGGTGGCGAGCGTCGAGGGCAGCTCGAGCGGCCGCGGGTGATGGGCCTCGTCGAGGATCTCGGTCACCCGGAGGGAGGGTTCGCTGGCGCGGCTCATGGCAGCGACGCTAGGCAGCCCCACAGGTCGGCGGCGGCTGCCGGGCTCCGGTGTGGATCGCCACGGTGACCCGGGCGCGGCTGTGGATCGTCAGTCGGCGATGCGCGGGACCATGGCGACGCCGATCGTCCCGAGACCGACGTGCGAGGCGACCGTCGCGCTCAGCCGGGTGGTCTCCACCTTGGTGCTCAGGGCATCGGCCAGGGTGCGCGCCAGGCCCTGCGCCCGCTCGCCCGCGTCGACGTGCTGCACGGCGATGTCGACGCCCCCTGCCCACTCGGGCAGGTTGTCGTGGTTCTCCACGGTGAGGGCCTGCAGCCGGGCGATCGCCTTGCTGGCCGTGCGCACCCGCTCCAGCGGCTCGACCTGGCCGTCCTGCACGTGCAGGACCGGCTTGACCGCGAGGGCCGACCCGAGCAGTGCCGCGGCGCCGCCGATGCGACCGCCTCTGCGCAACCGCTCGAGACTGTGCACGAGCAGCCGCACCGAGGACGCGTCCAGGCGCCGCTCCAGGCGCTCCAGCACGTCGTCGACATCGCGCCCGGCCGCTGCATCCCGACTGGCCGACACGGCGGCGAATCCGACCGCCATCCCGATCGTCCGCGAGTCGACGACGTGCACCGGCACCGGCGACTCCAGTGCCGCCGAGCGCGCGGAGTCGGCCGTCCCCGACATCGCGGCGCTCAGGTGCACGGAGATGATCGCGTCGGCTCCCCCCTTCGCCGCCTGCTCGTAGGCCCGCAGGAAGCTGACGGGAGCCGGTCGCGAGGTGGAGATGTCGACCTTGCGGCGCAGCGCGTCGACGACCCAGTCGGTGCCCACGTCGTCACCCTCGACCTGCTCCTGCCCGTCGACGACGAGGTGGAGGGGCACGACGACGATCCCGTGCTCGGTGCGCAGCTCGTGCGGCAGCGAGGCGGTCGAGTCGGTGACGACGGCGATATTCACAAGGAGAGCGTATCGAGACCGCGGCAGCCGGGCACGAGACGTCCGCGGATAGCCTGACGAACATGTCCACGACACCGCGCCTGCCGTATCTCGACAAGACCGTGCCAGAGGCGTGGAAGGCGCTCAACGCCCTCGCGCTCAAGGTCGCCGCCGCGGCCGAGGCCGCCGGCCTGGAGCGCGAGACGATCGAGCTGATGAATGTGCGGATCTCGCAGCTCAACGGCTGCTCGTACTGCCTCGACATGCACACCCGCCTGGCCATCGAGGCCGGCGCGACGGTCCAGCGCATCGCCCAGCTGCCGGCATGGCGCGAGTCCGCCGTCTTCGACAGCGTGGAGTGCGCAGTCCTCGACGTCGCCGAGGTGACGACGACGCTCCCCGACCCGCAGGCGCGCGGCGAGGCGCTCGCCGCGGCCCGGCAGCTGCTCGGTGACGAGACCTTCGCGGCCGTCGAGTGGGCGGCCGTGACGATGAATGCCTTCAACCGGGTGTCGATCCTCAGCGAGCACCCGGTGCGCCTGCGGTCGTGACGACCCCGCCGTCACGACCCCAGGCAGTGACCCTCAGGCCGTGACGATGTTGACCAGCTTGGGTGCGCGCACGATGACCTTGCGCACGCCGCCCTCGATCGCGGCCTTGATCTTGTCGCGGTCGAGCGCCAGGGCCTCGAGGTCGGCCTCGCTGATGTCGGCCGGGACCTCGACGCGGTCGCGCACCTTGCCCTTGATCTGGATGACGCAGGTGACGCTCGACTCGACCATCTTGCTCGGGTCGGCGACGGGGAAGGGCTCGGCGCTCAGCGAGTCGGGGTGACCCAGACGCGACCAGAGCTCCTCGGCGAGGTGCGGCGCGATCGGGGCGACCATGAGCACGAGCGGCTCGACCGCCGCGCGCGGCACGTCCCCGAGCTTGGTGAGCGCGTTGTTGAGCTCGATGAGCCGGGCGATCGCGGTGTTGAAGCCGAGCGACCCGTAGTCCTGGGTGACCGCGGCGATCGTCTGGTGCAGCAGCCGCTCGGTGTCGGTGTCGAGCGCGGTATCGACGACGTCGACCTCACCGCTCTCCTCGTCGACCACGTTGCGCCACAGTCGCTGCAGGAAGCGCTGGCTCCCGACGACGGCGCGCGTCTCCCACGGCTTGGACTGCTCCAGCGGGCCGAGCGACATCTCGTAGACGCGGAAGGTGTCGGCGCCGAACTGCTCGTACATCTCGTCGGGGCTCACGGCGTTCTTCAGCGACTTGCCGATCTTGCCGTACTCCTGGGTGACCGGCTGGCCCTGCCACAGGTAGGACGTCGGCCCCTGCTTGTCGACGTGCTCCTCGACCTCGGCCGCCGGCACCGGCTGTCCACGGTCGTCGCGGTAGGCGTGGGCCTGGATGTAGCCCTGCGAGAAGTACTTGCGGAAGGGCTCCTCGCTGCTCACGTGACCGAGGTCGAAGAGGACCTTGTGCCAGAAGCGGGCGTAGAGCAGGTGCAGCACGGCGTGCTCGACACCGCCGATGTAGAGGTCGACGCCACCCGGGTCACGGGTACCGGCGGGGGCGCCGGGCACGGCCTCGTCGCGCGGGCCGACCCAGTAGGCCTCGTTGGCCGGGTCGACGAGCGCGTCGGAGTTGGCGGGGTCGAGGTAGCGCAGGTAGTACCAGCACGACCCGGCCCAGTTGGGCATCGTGTTGGTCTCGCGGCGGTACTTCTTGACCCCGTCGCCGAGGTCCAGCTCGACCTCGACCCACTCGGTCGCGCGGCCCAGCGGTGGCTCGGGCTCGCTGCTCGCGTCGTCGGACTCGAAGGTCCGCGGGCTGTAGTCGTCGACCTCGGGCAGCTCGATCGGCAGCATCGACTCGGGAACGGCGTGGGCGACGCCCTCCTCGTCGAAGACGATCGGGAAGGGCTCGCCCCAGTAGCGCTGCCGGGAGAAGAGCCAGTCGCGCAGCTTGTAGTTGATCGTCCCCTGGCCGAGGTCGCGCTCGTCCAGCCAGGCCGTGATCGCAGCCTTGGCCTCGGTGACGTCCATGCCGTCGAGGCTCACCTCGTCGTTGCTCGAGGCGGTGGCCAGGCCGTCCCCGACGAAGGGGGCCGACTCGTCGATCTCGCCGTCGCGCGGCGCGATGACGTGTCGGATCGGCAGCTCGAAGGCGGTCGCGTAGTCGAAGTCGCGCGCGTCGTGCGCGGGCACCGCCATGATCGCGCCGGTGCCGTAGCCCATCAGGACGTAGTCGGCGACGAAGACAGGGATGCGCTCGCCGTTGACCGGGTTGGTCGCGAGGGCGCCGGTGAAGACGCCGGTCTTGTCCTTGGTGTCGATCTGGCGCTCGACATCACTCTTGCGACCGGCCGCGTCACGATAGGCGGCGACGGCCTCGCCGGGCGTCGCTGCTCCACCGGTCCAGACGTCCTTGGTGCCCTCGGGCCAAGCCCCCTGCGGGACAAGGGCGTCCACGAGCGGGTGCTCCGGTGCGAGGACCATGAAGGTCGCGCCGAAGAGGGTGTCGGGGCGGGTCGTGAAGACCTCGATGCCGTGCTCGGAGCCATCGGCGCCGGCCGCGGTGAAGGTCACCGCAGCGCCCTCGCTGCGACCGATCCAGTTGCGCTGCATGGCCTTGACCTTGTCCGGCCAGTCCACGCGGTCCAGGTCGTCGGCCAGCCGGTCGGCGTAGGAGGTGATGCGCATCATCCACTGGCGCAGGTTGGCCTTGAAGACCGGGTAGTTGCCCCGCTCCGAGCGGCCGTCGGAGGTGACCTCCTCGTTGGCCAGGACCGTGCCCAGGCCCGGGGCCCAGTTGACCGGCGCGTGGCTGGTGTAGGCGAGGCGGTACTCGTCCAGGACCGAGGAGCGCTCCGGGCCGGACAGCTCCGCCCAGGTGCGGGTCTCCCCCTTCGGCAGGGGACGCTCACCGGCGGCGAAGGAAGCGATCAGCTCGTCGATGGGCCGCGCCCGGCCCCGCCCGCCATCGGGACGCTCGGCGTCCTCGTCGTACCAGGCGTTGAAGATCTGCAGGAAGATCCACTGCGTCCACTTGTAGTAGTCCGGGTCGATCGTCGCGAAGGCGCGGCGGTCGTCGTGGCCCAGCCCGAGACGGCGCAGCTGGCGCTTCATCGTCACCATGTTGGCCTCGGTCGTCACCCGCGGGTGCTGGCCGGTCTGGACGGCGAACTGCTCCGCCGGCAGGCCGAAGGCGTCGTAGCCCAGGCAGTGCAGGACGTTTTTGCCGAGCATCCGGTGGTAGCGCGCGTAGACGTCCGTCGCGATGTAGCCCAGCGGGTGACCGACGTGCAGGCCCGCACCCGAGGGGTAGGGGAACATGTCGAGGACGAGCATGTGGCCGTCGTGCTGGCTCACCCGCTCCGGCTCGGCCCACGGTCCGGCGGGGTTGGGCGCCCGGAAGGTGCCGAGCTCCTCCCAACGGTCCTGCCAGCCGGTCTCGATCCGGCCGGCCATCTCCGCGGTGTAGCGGTAGGGCGTCTCGCTCATCAGTGCTGGTTCTCCATGGGTTGCGGCGGCCACGTGGCCTGCCGAAACACTACCGGCCCGCTCACCAGCGGTTGTGCACCTCCTCGCACCACCCCACGAGGTCGACGAAGGGGGTGACCCTGCCCTCGTCGTCGGTGAAGGTCCCGGACCAGTGCCCGAAGCACTGGTCCGTGTGCGAGGCGAGGAGCTTGAGGTCGGTGTGCGTCGCCTTGCGGTGGAAGGCGGTGAAGCTCGCCTCGAGCCCACCGCCGGTGATCCGCCACGGCTGCCGCCAGCGCTCGAGGTCGTAGTCGAAGTCCAGCTCGACGGGGATGTGGTGCAGGCGCCCGTCGATGACCATCGCGTTCTCCGTCGAGCCGGTGCCCTCGGTCCACCGGCCACCGACCTGCAGGCCGATGGTGCGTCCGTGCGTGCTGCCGGAGCCCGCGCCCCAGTTCCACCGGATGTCGTGGGGCCAGCGCCCGCGACCGTGGTCGAGCACCGCCCAGCTGGCCCCCTCGGACAGGTCGACCCGCCGGCCGTCGAGGACGAGGTGACCGCTCGCCGGCCGGGCGACGTCCTTGACCGTGTACTGGAAGCGAGTCTCGCTCCATGGCACGACGACGGCGAGGCGCTCGTGGCCGGGCGGCAGCTGCGCGACGACGTCGATGACCGCGCCGTCGATGCGGGCCCGCAGTCGGGTGCCGCCCTCGACCTCGTCGATGTCGACCTCGAGCCCGCGGGTCCTCGCCCGTGTCGGGCCCGCGCCCAGGGTCGTCGGCAGGGTGGCTCCGCGCGGCGGCACGAGCGTCGCCTGGCGGTGCCACTCCCGACCGGAGTCGATCTCGTGGATCCACACCTCGTGCACGGCGGCGTAGTCGACGTGCGAGACGGTCACGCCGAGCAGGTGGGTGGGGGTGACGACGCCCCAGTACTCCCAGCGCTTGTTGCGACCCCGCCCGCGGCCGATCCCGGCGGTCTCGACGAGTGGCTGCCGGGCCCAGCCGACGGCGGCGGGGTTCAGCCGGCCGTCGCTGCGGGTCAGGGAGACCGGTGCGGTCAGCTCGGGCAGGCTCATGAGGCTCCGGGGTCGGTGTGCAGGACGTAGTGGTCGCCCTCGGGGGTGAACCCGAGTCGGGCGTAGTAGGGCTCGCGCATGCCGCGCGGGGTCCTCACGACGGTGTGGCCGCGCTGGCGGAAGGGACCGTGCTCGCCGAAGACGAACTCCCCCGGGGTGCGGTCGCGGTAGCGCGCGGTGACGTGGTCGAGGAGGACCTGGGCCTCCCCCTTCGCCGGTCCCGGTCGCACGATGACGACACCGACGGTCGCGTCGCCGGTGAGCACGAGATAGGCCTCGTCGCCGGCCGCGGGGTCGTGGACGAAGCCGGGCTGCCACCGCTGGATGTCTGCCGCGTGCACCCGCAGGACGTACCGCAGATAGGTGTCGTCGCCGTCCACCTGCAGGACCTCGTAGGCCCGCTCGTCGTGCCGCTCGTGGTGGCTGCGCACGAGGTACCAGAGGTTGATCGTCGCGAGGACGACGTTGAGCCCGACCATCGGCCAGACCCCGACCACGCCGTTGTAGCCGATGAGCACCAGGCAGCCGACCAGGTTGATCCAGCGCAGCCGGTGCAGGTTGGTCTGCAGCAGCGAGACGACGAGGACGGCAGACCCGAGCCAGCCGATGACCTCCAGCAGCGTCCCGTCCATGCCCCGGAACCTAGTGCCTAGGGTGTGCCCATGGACGCGCGCGACCTGCCGGAGATCATCGACATCCACACCCACTTCATGCCCCAGCGGGTGCTCGACAAGGTGTGGGCCTACTTCGACTCGGCCGGTCCGCTCCTCGGGCGGGCGTGGCCGATCACGTACCGCGAGGACGAAGGGAGCCGCCTGGCCACCCTGCGAGCGCTCGGTGTGCGGGCCTTCACCTCGCTCAACTACGCCCACCGGCCGGGGATGGCCCAGTGGCTCAACGACTGGTCGAGCGAGTTCGCGGCACAGCACGACGACGTGCTGCACTCGGCGACCTTCTACCCCGAGCCGGGCGCAGCGGACTACACGGCGGCCGCGATCGAGGCCGGTGCACGGATCTTCAAGGCCCACGTTCAGGTCGGTGACTACTCGCTGGCCGACCCGCTCCTGGACGACGTGTGGCCGGTGCTGGAGCGCAGCCGCACGCCAATCGTCATGCACGCGGGCAACGGCCCGGCACCCGGCCGCTTCACCGGGCCGGAGTCCGTACGCGACCTGCTGCAGCGCCACCCGGGTCTCGTGCTCGTCATCGCCCACATGGGCATGCCCGACTACGGCGACTTCCTCGACATCTGCGCCGAGCACCCCGATGTGCGCCTCGACACGACGATGGCCTTCACGGACTTCACCGAGGAGACGTCCCCCTTCCCCCGCGAGCGCCTGGACGACCTGGCCGCGCTCGGTGACCGGGTGCTCTTCGGCAGCGACTTCCCCAACATCCCTTACCCCTACGAGCACGCGGTCGACGCCGTGCGGGGGTTGGGTCTGGGCGGCGAGTGGGAGCGCAAGGTGTTGCACGACAACGCTGCTCGGCTCTTCGAGATCTCAGCTGCGCAGGTGTGACAGCACCATCCCGACGGGGATGCTGATCGCCAGGACCAGGAGCAGGGCGCGGTAGGCGAGCGCGGCCGCTGACGGCACCCTCGCGACCCGGGCACGCAGGGCGAGGACCAACGCGACGACGAGCAGCACCGACCCGCCGTCGACGAGCAGCGGCGTCGTGACGAGGGTGCCGCCGATCACGAGGGCGCTGCCGAGGTTCCAGCCGGCCAGCTGCACCCAACCGGCCCGGTCGTCCCCGTCGTCCACCGCCCGGAAGCGACCCATGACGTACTGGGCCACACCGACGACGAGCACGAGATAGGCCGCAGCCCAGCTCCCCTTCGTCCAGTCCATCGGACCGGTGACGGCCGCGACGAGCCCACCCGCGACCACACCCAAGGCCCCGAGGGCGGTGAGCGCGCGAGCAGACGTCACGCCCCGGTGCCGACGCTGAGCAGCACGACGGCGTCCTCGAGGGCCAGCAGGTCATGCCGAGCCGGCGGGATGACGAGCATCTCCCCCACGCCGCCCTCCCAGGTGTCCTCACCAGCGGTCAGGCGCACCCGCCCGTGCAGCACCTGCAGCGTCGCCTCCCGCGGGCTGTCGTGCTCGGCGAGGGCCTGGTCCTGCAGGAGGGCGATGAGGGTCTGACGCAGGACGAAGTCATGGTGACCGTGGACCGTCACGGCGCTGCGTCCGGCGGATCCCTCTCGTGCCTTGCCCAGGTGCTCCTGCGCCAGATCGGTCAGTGACAGAGACTCCATGATGGCTCCTTCGACGGGGATGTGTCCTCCCATGGTGCTCCCTCCCGGACCCGGTACGTTGCCGTCATGGGTCAACAACAGCGTCCGATCTCCTTCCTCCGAGTCCCCGACGTGGACGACGTACCCGAGGGCGTCCAGCGGCTGTGGTCGAAGTCCAAGGAGGCCTTCGGCTTCATCCCCAACGTCTTTCGCGCTCAGGCGCTCAACGGCGCCCAGTTCGAGGCGTGGTGGAAGTACTTCAACCTCCTGGTCAACAAGGAGGGCCACCTGAGCAATGCCGAGCGCGAGCTCATCGCGGTCGTCGTCAGCGGCATCAACCAGTGCACCTACTGCGCCGTCTCCCACGGGGCGGCCCTGCGCGAGTACTCGGGCGACCCGGTGATGGCCGACCTCGTCGCGGTCAACTGGCGCCAGGCCGAGCTGAGCGACCGTCAGCGGGCGATGGCCGAGTACGCCGAGCTGCTCACGACGGCTCCGGGCTCCGTGGAGGCCGCCGACCTGGAACCGATGCGTGAGGCCGGTCTGGACGAGCACGAGATCCTCGAGGCGGTCCAGGTCATCGGGATGTTCAACATGACCAACCGCGTCTCCAGCGCCCTGGGCATGGTCCCCAACCACGAGTACCACGCGCAGGCGCGCTGACCTCGCTCCTCGTCGAGGCTCAGTCCTCGTCGGCGGTGCCCGGGTAGGTCACCCTGGTTCCGTCGACGACGGCGAAGGAGGTCAGCGTGTGCTCCTTGGGCGCGCCGTCCCCGATGATGTCCAGGACGGTGACGCCCCGCACGAGCAGCGCGTCGCCGACGAGCGAGCGATGACAGCGCCAGGGCACCGCCTCGGCGCACATGATGACCGGTGACTCCGCCTCGGCGATCTCCAGCAGCCGGGCCAGGCCCCGCTCGAACTCCTCGGTGCCCATGTGGTCGGCATAGCCCTGGAAGGAGGCGTTGCGCCACTGCGTGTTGACCGAGTCCGGTCGGCGCTTGCGCAGACCGCCCAGCTCCTCGATGCGCGTGTACCCGAGCCCCGCCTCGGTCAGGGACGCCTCGAGGGCGTCATGCCAGTACTGCGGGTTGTGCCGCGACTTGGGCACGGTGCGGATGTCCACGACCCGCGTGATGCCGAGCTCGTGCAGCAGAGTGATGAACTCGTCGACGGGCCGCGTCGAGTGACCGATCGTGTGGACGGTGCTCATCCAGCCATCATGCACGCGCGCGGTGCGAGCGCAGGACTCCCCTGACGACGAGCCCGACGACGATCGCCCAGAAGGCGGCGCTGATGCCGGCGATGGCGATCCCCGAGGCGGCCATGACGAAGGAGGTGACGGCCGGGACGTGGTCCGCGGGCTCGGCGAGGGCCGCCTTGAGCGAGACCGCGAGCGTCCTCACGAGGGCCAGCCCGGCGACGGCCGGGACGACGCCCTCCGGGGCCAGGGAGACGAGCGTGGCGAAGGCCGCGGAGGCGATCCCGACCGGGACGAGCAGCACGCCCGAGGTCACGCTGGCGATCCACCGACGCGAGGTGTCCTCCCCCGCCTCCGGGCCCGCCGCGAGCGCAGCGCTGATCGCCGCGAGGTTGATGCCGTGACCACCTGCCGGGGCACCGACGACCGTGCCGACACCGGTGACGAGCATCGAGCGCCGCCACGGCACCTCGTAGCCGAAGCCGCGCATCACCGCCATGCCCGGGACGTTTTGCGAGGCCATCGTCACGAGGTAGAGCGGGAGGGCGATGCCGACCAGCCCCCCGAGGGTGAAGGCGGGCGCCGTCAGCTCCAGCCTCGGCACGAGGGCCGCCGCGTGCACGGGAGTCCCCGCCAGGGAGAGGTGGACCGCGATGACGACGGCAGCCGCGACGAAGGCGAGGGGCGAGGCCCACCGGGGCAGGAAGCGTAGCGCGAGGAGCCACACGAGCACGACGGGCCCCACGGCCCACGGGTTGGCTGCCATGCCCGTCACGGGCCCCAGGCAGAGCTGCAGGACGATGCCCGCGAGCATCGCCTGCGCGATGGCGGCGGGGATGCGGGTGATGAGGGCGCCCAGCGCCGGGACCAGCCCGGTCATGACGACGAGGGCGCCCGTGACGACGAAGGCTCCGACGGCGGCGGGCCAGCCGCCCTCGACGGCGCCGGTGGAGGCGAGCAGCGCCGCGCCGGGCGTCGACCACGCGATGGTGACCGGCAGGCGGGTGGACAGGGACAGGACGATCGAGCCCAGCGCCATGAGCACCGTGACGGCCATGAGCCCGCTCGCGGCCTGGGCATGGCTCGCGCCAACCGCCTCGAGACCGGCCAGGACGATGACGAAGGCACTCGTGAAGCCGACGAGGGCCGTGACCACCCCGGCGCCCACGGGTCGGAGGGTGACATCGCGCATGGGCGCAAAGGTACGGGAACGCACAAGGCCCGGACCGTGTCGGTCCGGGCCTTGTGCTCTACCACTGGTGGAGCTGAGGGGATTCGAACCCCTGACCCCCTCCATGCCATGGAGGTGCGCTACCAACTGCGCTACAGCCCCGAGTGGGTTTCCCCCGAAGGGGACTGCCAGACTATATCCATAGGCCCCCCTCGATCACCAAATCGAGTGGCGCCGGGGGCTCACAGCCCTTCGGCGGAGGCATTCCACTGGGTGATCCGCCACCCGGCACGCCCCTCCTCGAGGCTGGCCCAGTGGCAGTTGCCGAAGCCGCCGAGCACCCGCCAGGCGGTGCTCTGGTCGAGCCCGACGAGCTCGGCGACGAGCGAGCGTCCGGTGACGCCGTGGGTGGCGATGACGACGCACTCCCCCGGGTCCATCGACGCCAGGAGCTCGTCGAGGGCCGCGCGGGCGCGCGCGCCGACATCGGCGAGGGACTCACCGTGGCCGCCGCGCTTGAAGTCCTCGCCGCTGATCAGCTTGTCGGCGTCCTGCGGGTACTGCGAGTACACCTGCGCGGCCGTGAGGCCCTGCCAGCCTCCGGCGTGGATCTCGCGCCACCGCTCGTCCGTGGTCACCTGCAGGCCGCCGCTGGCGGCAGCCACCTCGTCAGCGGTGTCGCGGGCGCGCACGAGGTCCGAGGAGACCACGCGGGTGGGACGAAGGGAGGCGATCGCCGCCGCGGCCGCGCGCGCCTGCTCACGACCCAGGTCGGTCAGCTCGTGGTCGAGCTGGCCCTGCCAGATGCCCTTGAGGTTGGAGCCGGTCTGACCGTGCCGCAGCACGATGAGGCGACGGGGCTCCCCCTTCGTGCCGCCGACGGCCTCCGCAGAGATCCGGCGGGTGGCGTCGCTCACTGCTGGCCCTCGGCCTGCTGCGAGCCCACCGCCCCGAGGTCCAGGTGCGGGCAGTCGCGCCAGAGGCGCTCGAGGTCGTAGAAGTCCTTCTCGTCGTCGTGCTGGCAGTGCACGACGATGTCGCCGAAGTCGAGCAGGACCCAGCGGCCGGGGCCGTGGCCCTCTCGGCGCAGCGTCTTGACGCCCGCCTCCTCGCGCAGGGTGTCCTCGACCGCCTCGGAGATCGCCTGCACCTGGCGCTCGTTGTCGGCGGAGACGATGACGAAGATGTCGGTGAGGGGCATCTGCCCGGACACGTCGAGTCCGGTGATGGTCGTCGCGAGCTTGTCGGCCGCCGCGCGGGCGGCGGTGGTCGCAAGGTCGAGGGCGTGCTGGGTGGCTACCACGGTGTGTCGGTCACTTCCGGTCGTCTGTGTAGAGCTCGTACTTGTTGATGTACTGCACGACGCCGTCCGGCACGAGGTACCAGACTGGTTCGCCGTCGCTGACGCGCTGGCGGCAGTCGGTGGAGGAGATCGCCATGGCGGGCACCTCCTGGAGGGTCACCTTGTCCTCGGGCAGGCCCGACTCGCTCAAGGTGTACCCGGGACGGGTGACGCCGATGAAGTGGGCCAGGTCCCACAGCTCGTCGACGTCCTTCCACGACAGGATCTGCGCGAGGGCGTCGGCGCCGGTGATGAAGAAGAGCTCGTCATCGGGGCGCACCCGACGCAGGTCACGCAGGGTGTCGCTGGTGTAGGTCGGTCCGTCACGGTCGAGATCGACCCGGCTGACGGTGAACCTCGGGTTGGAGGCGGTCGCCACGACCGTCATCAGGTAGCGGTGCTCGGCCGGGCTGACCTGCTTGTCGGCCTTCTGCCACGGCTCACCGGTCGGCACGAAGACGACCTCGTCGAGGTCGAAGCGCGACGCCGCCTCGCTGGCCGCCACGAGGTGGCCGTGGTGGATGGGGTCGAAGGTCCCACCCATCACGCCGAGGCGCTTGCTCAGTGCTGGTCCTCGGCGTCGGGCCCGTGCTCGTCGTGGGCCACGGTGTTGTGCTCGGCGGGGAGCTTGGTCGCGGCCTGGCGGAAGGCGAAGAGGACGCCGAGCATCATCGCGAAGACCAGCAGGGCGAACAGGCCGTACATGGCGGGCGGGACAGGCAGCTCGTTGGACTCAGCGACGAGGGAGGCGAAGGTGCTCAGCATGAGGCCCATGCTACCCGGACGTTGTCCACCGTCGTCATCCACAGGCCGGTGGGGGACGGCGAGGACATCCCGGTCTTCCTGTGGACAGGTCTGTGGGTGGTGTCCGCTCGGCGATGGGTGCGCCCTGCTGTTGCCGTCAGTGGTCCAGGACGCGTAGAACAGACCTCACACCGCGGCCGCTCGGGGAGGGTGCCCACCCGCTCTCGGGGGCCGGCAGGACCACAGGGATAACGACATTGCACGCCCGCACGGGGCCACCCCCGTGCCGGGCACCGGCGACTCGAGCAGTGTCGGCGCCTCCTGGTCCACGTGTCACCGCGACGTCGCGGCCTCGTGCCCGATGTCGTGCCTGCAGTCGCCGCAGGGCCCGCGAGGGAACGTGCCACGGACACGGTCGAGGGCCTTCTCCATCGACGGAGAGGGCCCTCGGCCAGCGTCAGGGGTGGTGCGCGCAGGGGGGCTCAGCCGCGGATCTGCCCGTCGCCCTCCACGACCCACTTCGTAGTGGTCAGCTCCGGCAGCGCCATCGGGCCGCGGGCGTGCAGCTTTTGCGTCGAGATGCCGATCTCCGCACCGAAGCCGAACTCGCCACCGTCGGTGAAGCGCGTGGAGGCGTTGACCATCACGGCCGCCGCATCGACCTCGGCGGTCCAGCGGCGAGCGGCGCCGCGGTCCTCCGTGACGATCGCCTCGGTGTGGCCCGAGCCGTGCCGGCGCACGTGCTCCATGGCCGCGTCGATGTCGTCGACGACCGCGACCGACATCTGCAGGTCCAGGTACTCCGCGTCGAAGTCCTCGTCGGTCGCCGGGAGGACCTCGATCCCCTCGGTGGCCAGCTGCGCGGTCGCGGGGTCACCGTGCAGGACGACGCCCGCGCCGGCGAGCTCGGCCAGGGCCTTGGGCAGGAACTGCTCGGCGACCTCACGGTGCACGAGCAGGGACTCCGCCGAGTTGCACACGCTCGGGCGGTGGGTCTTGGAGTTGACCGTGATGGCCAGCGCCTTGCCGAGGTCCGCCGCCGCATCGACGTAGACGTGGCAGTTGCCCACGCCCGTCTCGATGACCGGGACGGTCGACTCGAGCACGACGGCCCGGATCAGGCCCGCTCCCCCGCGCGGGATGAGCAGGTCGACGAGCCCGCGGGCGGTCATCAGCGCGGTCACCGCGTCGTGGCCGCCCTCCAGGAGCTGGACGGCGTCCTGCGGCAGCCCCTGCGCCGCGAGCGCCGAGCGCAGCGTGTCGACGAGGGTCCGGTTGGTGCTCGCCGCGGCGGAGCCGCCGCGCAGGATCATCGCGTTGCCGGACTTCAGCCCCAGCCCGGCAGCGTCGACGGTGACATTGGGCCGGGCCTCGTAGATCATCCCGATGACGCCCATCGGCACCCGGACCTGGCGGATCTGCAGCCCATTGGCCAGCGTCGAGCCGCGCACGACCTCCCCCACCGGATCGGGCAGGCCGGCCACGTCCCGCAGGGCCTGCGCCACGGCGGCCACGCGGTCTGCGTCGAGGGCGAGGCGGTCGAGGAGGCCGGCGGCCATCCCCCCTTCGCGTCCCCGCTGCAGGTCCTCGGCGTTGGCCGCGACGACCCGGTCGGTGGCTGCGTCGACGGCGTCGGCGAGCGCCAGGAGCGCGGCGTCCTTGTCGGCGCGGGTCAGCAGGGCGAGGTGGCGGGAGGCGGTGCGGGCCCGCTGCGCGAGGTCCCGGACGACGGCGGTGCTGTCACTCATGGCCACAGGGTAGGCCGAGGCGGTGAGATGATGCCGAGGTGACCACGATCCTCTCCATCCAGTCCCATGTCGCCTACGGACACGTCGGCAACTCCGCCTCCGTCTTCCCGATGCAGCGCCTCGGTGTCGAGGTCTGGCCGGTCAACACGGTCAACTTCTCCAACCACACCGGGTACGGCGCGTGGCGCGGCCCGCTGATGGACCCGGCCGACGTCGCGGACGTCATCACGGGCATCGGTGAGCGCGAGGCCTTCGGCGACATCGACGCCGTCATCTCCGGCTACCAGGGCGGCGAGGGCATCGGCGCGACGATCCTCGAGGCGGTCGCCCAGGTCAAGGCGGCCAACCCCGAGGCGATCTACGCCTGCGACCCGGTGATGGGCAACGAGACCTCCGGCTGCTTCGTCCACGAGTCGATCCCCGTGCTCCTGCGCGAGAAGGTCGTGCCGCACGCCGACCTCATCACGCCCAACCAGTTCGAACTGGGCTACCTCACCGGCACCGAGCCGCACTCGCTCGAGGAGACGCTCGCCTCCGTCGATGCCGCCCGCGCGATGGGCCCGAGCACGGCGCTCGTCACCTCGGTGCTGCGCCCCGACCGGCCCGAGGGCACCATCGAGATGCTCGCCTGCCACCACGACGAGGCGTGGATCGTGCGCACCCCGCACCTGCCGCTGAAGGCCAACGGCTCGGGCGACGTCACCGCGGCGCTCTTCACGAGCCACTGGCTGCGCACCCGGTCGCTGCAGGAGTCGCTGGGCGCGACCGTCTCGGCGGTCTTCGACCTGCTGGAGCTCACCCTCGACTCCGGCAAGCGCGAGCTGCAGCTGGTCCAGGCGCAGGAGTCCTACGCCCACCCGCGGATGCAGTTCGAGGTCACGCGGGTGCGCTGAGGCTCACAGGAGCGCGAGGTGGTCCCGGTGGATGACCTCACGCTCGTACTGCGGCCCGATCGCCTGGGCCAGCTCCTTGGTGCTGCGGCCCATGAGGTGCGGCAGCTCGCCCGAGGTGTAGTTGACCAGGCCGCGGGCGATGACCGTGCCGTCCGGGCCGACGACGTCGACCGGGTCGCCGTCGACGAAGGAGCCGGTGCACCCGGTGATGCCTGCGGGCAGCAGCGAGCGACCACGATCACGAAGGGCGGTGACCGCACCCTCGTCGATCTGGATGGATCCGCGGGGTGTGGTCGCGTGGGCGAGCCACAGGGCGCGGGAGCCGCGCTTGCGTCCGTGCGGTGCGAAGAAGGTGCCGACGTCCTCGCCAGCCAGCGCCTCGGTGACGCGGTCGGCCGAGGTGAGCACTGCGGGGATCCCCGCGGCGTTGGCGATCGTCGCCGCCTCGACCTTCGTCGTCATGCCGCCGGAGCCGACCGCTGACCCGGTCCCCCCGATCGAGATCGCCTCGAGCTGTGCCGGGTCGGAGACGACGGTGACCCGCTCGGCGCCCGGGGTGCCCGGCGCGGCGGTGTAGAGGGCGTCGACGTCGGTGAGCAGCAGCAGCGCGTCGGCGTGGATCAGCTGGGCGACGAGGGCCGCGAGCCGGTCGTTGTCACCGAAGCGGATCTCGTGCGTGGCCACGGTGTCGTTCTCGTTGACGATCGGGACGACCCCGAGGTCGAGCAGGGAGTCGAATGTGCGCTTGGCATTGGTGTAGCTCGTGCGACGGGTGATGTCGTCGACGGTCAGCAGCACCTGGCCGATGAGGTGCCCGTGCCGGCCGAAGGCCCGGTCGTAGGCCGACAGCAGCACCCCCTGGCCGACGCTCGCCGCGGCCTGCTGGCGGGCCAGGTCCCGAGGGCGGGTGGTCATGCCGAGCGGACCGATGCCCGCCGCGATGGCGCCGGAGGAGACGAGCACGATCTGGGTGCCCTCACCCCGGCGGGCGGACAGGGCGTTGACGAGCGCCGTGAGGCGAGCGACGTCGAGCTCTCCCCCGGCGGCGCTCGTCAGCGACGACGAGCCGACCTTGACGACGATGCGCTCGGCGCGGGCGACCGCTCCGCGGGCATCGGCCGGCATCAGTCGTCCTCGGTCCAGTGCCCGGCCTGGCGCTCGGTCCACAGGCCCTCGCGGGCCTCGGTCTGCGCGTCCTTGCGGGCGTGGAACTGCTCGCGACGCTCCTGGGTCGTGCGGCGGCTGTTGTCCTCGAAGCGCAGGTCGGTGCCGCGACCGCCGAGCAGCTCGGCGCCACCGACGATGGTGGGCTCCCAGTCGAAGACGACGGCGTTGTCCTCGGGCCCGATGAGCACGGCCGAGCCGGCGACCGCCCCGGCCTTGGTCAGCTGCTCCTCGACGCCAGCGCGGTTGAGGCGGTCGGCGAGGTAGCCGACCGCTTCGTCGTTGGCGAAGTCGGTCTGGAAGACCCAGCGGGTGATCTTGTCGCCGACCACGTGGAAGACCTCGCCGTCCGGGGTGGTCTCCTTGCGCACGACGAAGCCCGCGTCGTCGACCGCCTTGGGCCGCAGGATGGTGCGCTGCGGGACGATGTCGATCGAGATCTCCGCGCGCGCGGCCTGCACGTGGCGGGCCATGGCGAAGGTCAGCTCCTTCAGCCCGGTGTGCGCGACCGCGGATACGATGAAGACCTCCAGGCCGCGCTCCTCCAGGTCGGCCTTGACCATCTCGGCCAGGTCGAGGGCGTCCGGGACGTCGGACTTGTTGAGCACGACGATGCGGGTGCGCTCCGACAGCGGCTTGCCGCCGAGGGTGTCGTCGGCGACATAGGCGGCGAGCTCGGCCTCGATGACGTCGAGGTCGCTCATCGGGTCGCGCCCCGGGTCGAGGGTGGCGCAGTCGATGACGTGGACGAGGACCGAGCAGCGCTCGACGTGGCGGAGGAACTCCAGGCCCAGGCCCCGCCCTTCGCTCGCGCCGGGGATCAGACCGGGCACGTCGGCGACCGTGTAGCGCGCATCGCCCGCGGTGACCACACCGAGGTTGGGCACGAGCGTGGTGAAGGGGTAGTCGGCGATCTTGGGTCGGGCCGCGGACAGCACCGACACGAGCGAGGACTTGCCGGCACTCGGGAAGCCGATGAGGGCGACGTCGGCGAGCGACTTCAGCTCCAGCACGACGTCGGTGGACTGCCCGGGCTCGCCGAGCAGGGCGAAGCCGGGCGCCTTGCGGCGGGCGCTGGAGAGCGCCTTGTTGCCCAGCCCGCCGCGGCCGCCCTGGGCGGCGACGAAGCGGGACCCCGGGGTCACCAGGTCGGCCAGGACGTCACCGTGCACGTCGGTGACCACGGTGCCGGCCGGCACGGGCAGGACGAGGTCGCCGCCGTTGGCGCCGTTCTTCTCGTCGCCACCGCCGGGCGCGCCGTTGGTGGCCTTGCGGTGCGGGCTGCGGTGGTAGTCGAGGAGGGTCGTGACCTGGTCGTCGACGACGAGGATGACGTCGCCGCCGTGCCCGCCGTTGCCTCCGTCGGGGCCGCCGAGCGGCTTGAACTTCTCGCGGTGCACGGAGGCCACGCCGTGGCCGCCCTTGCCGGCCTCGACGTGCAGGGTGACGCGATCGACGAAGGTCGTCACGACCTCACCTCTTCTTGATCTGTGGGTTTGGTGCGGGTACGGCGAAGGGGGCAGGTCAGCGGACCCGCCCCCTTCGCGCATGCATGGTGTCGCGTCAGCTGGCGGAGTCCACCGGCAGGACGCTGACGATCTTGCGGCCGCGCTTGGCGCCGAAGGTCACCGAGCCGTCCGCGAGGGCGAACAGCGTGTCGTCGCCACCACGGCCGACGTTGTCGCCCGGGTGGAAGTGGGTGCCACGCTGGCGCACGATGATCTGACCGGTGCCGACGATCTCGCCGCCGTACCGCTTGACGCCGAGGCGCTGGGAGTTGGAGTCGCGTCCGTTGCGGGACGAGGACACACCCTTCTTGGAAGACATGTCAGTGGGTTCCTAACTGTTGAAGAAGAAGGCTCAGGCCTTGATGTCGGTGATCTTCAGCTGCGTGAGCGGCTGGCGGTGACCCTGGCGCTTGCGGTAGCCGGTCTTGTTCTTGTACTTCATGATCGTGATCTTGGGGCCCTTGGCGGCACCCAGGATCTCGGCCGTGACGCTGACCTTGGCCAGCTTGTCGACATCGCTCGTGACGGTCGTGCCGTCGACGACGAGGATCGGCTTGAGGTCGATGCTGTCGCCAGCCTCGCCCTTGATCGAGTTGATGAGGATGGTGTCGCCGACGGAAACCTTCTCCTGGCGGCCACCCGCGCGAACGATCGCGTACATCAGTGGAACTCACTTTCGGTTCAGGTGCACTCGCTCTGTCTGACCGGCCAACAGTCCCCGTGCCAAGGCACGAAGCGTCCGCTCGGTGGGCGCACCGAGAGCAAAGACTACCGGCCACCCCCACCACCGGCAAAACGCTGGCCGAAGGGGGGTGCGCTCACCCGGGCGCAGTCAGCTGGTACTCGAGGACGTGCTCGCCGTCCGGCTCGTCCACGGGGTGCAGCCCGACGGTGAAACCCAGGCTCTCACCACCGTTGAGCCAGACCTCCTGCCGGCCCTCCCCGACGGACGCGACGTAGGAGTCGAGGGCCGATCCGTCGACACCCACGGTGTCGCCGACCGTCTTCAGACGCGTGGTGAGCGCCGCCGTGTCGTCCTGGTCCTCGAAGAGGGCGATGCTCTGCACCTCGCTGCCGTCCGCGCCGACGAGCACCCTGATGACATCGGCAGGCACGACGAGGTCTCCCCTACTGCCGCGGACGGTCACATCTATCGGGTCCTCGCCTCGGACGTCGACGTCGCGCAGGACCTGCCCGTCGCCGGCGCCGAGATCCGTGGCCGTGATGGGGGCACGCAGGTCGATGACCGCCCGGCCCTCGTCCTCGATGTGCTCGACCCCGGCCGCCGTGAAGGAGGAGTTGTCCCCGGTGCCCGTGGTGGCGCCGTCGGACGACCCGAGGCTCGCCGAGCAGCCGGTGAGAGCAAGCGCTGCGACGCCCGTGGCGACCGCCCTCACAGACGCAGCCACTGGCTCTCCTCGGTCTCGGCGGGTGCCTCGGGAGTCGTGGATGGCCCGGACTCGAGGGGCGTCACCGACCACTCGAGCACCTCCAGCGCGGGGACGTCGGCTCGGGCGGGCATGCGGTGGACCGTGAGGCCGACCCGCACGCCGAGGGCCTCCCCGGCCCTCAGTCCGTGTCGCCTCCGGCGCTCGACCGGCCCCGAGGCCAGACGTGCGACGAGCGCGTCCGTGGGGGCTTCCTCCATCCCTGCGGCCTGCGCGGTGCGCCGAACCTCGTCGGCCGCCGCATCACGGTCGTCGAAGGGTCGGGTGAGCCCGACGACCGACATCGTGCCGTCGACGCCCAGGTGGAGGCGGATGGTCGTCGCGTCCACGCGCAGCCTCGCGTCGGGGCCGATGACCGTGACCGAGACCGGCCGGTCGAGGGGAGCATCGACATCCCAGACTGGACCGGGGTCTCCGCCGAGCAGCTGCTCGGCGTCCGGCCAGCCGCGGGTGAGGTCGATGACGGCCGCGCGCTCCCGGTGGATCGTCTCCACACCCGCGGTCGAGAAGGTCGAGCTGTCCATCATGGGTCGCACCCTACTGTCGCGCGTCGACGTCGAACCCGCGCAGGAGGCGCAGGACGATCTCGTCGACATTGTGGCTGGGCCGGCCCTCCTGGAGCCGGGTGTCGAAGTCGGACTCGACGATCGTGCGGATCTCGTCCTCGGACAGGTCCGTGAAGGCCGGCCAGGTGTCCTGCTCGATCAGGGCCCAGCGCGAGGACTGGTCGGCGACGTTGCCGTTGGGAAGGGGTGTGGTCACCGTGACCGTCCCCTGCAGGGGGTTGTCCCGCGACGTGAAGGGGATGTTCTGGGGACCGGCGGTCTCGACGTCCACCGTGACCGGGAAGACCTGTCCGAAGGTCCGCGCCCCGGGGATGGTCGGTGCACCGATGAGGGTCATCCCGTAGGTGACGGCGGGCCCGGTCGGCATGTGGTGGTACATGTTCTGGTAGTCGTCGACGATGATCTGGTTCTGCTCGCGCCACAGGAGCCGGTGGTTGCCGTCCGCCACCCGATCCGGGTCACCGGAGTCGATCCCCTCCCAGGCCTGCAGTGAGTTGTCGTCGACAAGACCGGCGGCGTGCATCCGCTCGATCTCCTCGATGCCCCCGTCCACATAGGCCTGGTGCATCGATCCTTGGTCGAAGAAGATCTCCTGCTGCATGGACAGCAGGCTCGTCTCGTAGAACTTCAGGTCCTCGTCGCTCATCGACGCCAGCTCGCGCATGAGGGTGCGGTCCGGCTCCGGGAGGACCTGGGCCCCCTGCTCCACGCGCTGCGCGATCTCGCGCATCATGCCGAGGTCGGCAAAGCCACCGGCGAAGCTCGGCCCGATCATGTTGGCCATGGCCGCCCATGAGAGGTCGGGGTTGTCCAGGTACAGCTGACCGTAGTACTCGTAGACCTTGGTGATGATCTCCTCGTTGCCCTCGAACCCCTGCGTCGGATCCCACTCCGCCGGGTCGATGCCCGCCTCACGCAGGGCCTGGTCGATCCAGTACTGCTCGAGGTAGTCCGCGTACGGCTGTGGGTCGTCCTCGAAGAGCCCGTCGTCGAAGGCCTGGTCGAGCGCCTCCTTGGTCCCCTCCGGGTCAGCGGTCGCCAGGTCTCGGAACTCGTCACTCGCGAGGAAGGCCGCCCGCTCCTGCGGTGTCATGGCCTCCAGCCGGTCCTGGAGGTTCGCCGCGACGTCCGGCGGTCGTTGCGGCGCCTTGGGCCCCGGCACCGGTGGCGAGATCCCATCCGAGCCGCCGCTCGCCGAGTCCTGGTCCGCGGCCTGTGCCCGAGCTTGTGCGCCGGAGTGCTGCAGGAGAGCTCCCGCCTCCTCCAGCCGCTGCCGCGCCACGTCCCAGTCGCGTGCGAAGTCTGCGGAGTCCTGCCCTGACCAGGCGTCCGCCAGCACGGCGATCTGTGCGCTGCCCTGCTGCTCGAACTCCCTGAGCCACCTGCCCTCGGCGATCAGCTGGTCGCCGATCTCACGCAGTCTCGTCGAGTCCGCGCCGTGCGTCACCGATGCATTCACGTGTGGTGTCCCCTGTCGTCGAGCACGACCCTACCCAGACGACGACCACGGGCCCATGGGGAACACTCCCCATGGGCCCGTGGTCGTCGCGCCACCGGAGAACCGGTGCGGTCAGGCCTGCGGCGGACCGGCCTGCGACGTCACCCGCTTGCGCTTGGGACGGGCCGGAGCAGCCGGCTCGGGGTCGGCCACCGGGGTGGTCGGGGCCTCGCCCGACTCCCCCGCCACCTTGGTGATCGGGGCAGCCGGCGTCTCGACGGGGGCCGTGAGATCCACCGGCGTCAGCGCGACCGGCGCACCGGCGCTCGAGGCGGCGCGACGGCCACCACGACGACGCTTCGGGGCCTCCGGCTCCGGCTCCGGCTCGGTCTCCAGCGCGGGCTCCGGCTCCGGCGTTGCTGCCTCGACCGGCTCCGGTGCCACCTCGGGCTCGGGCTCGGTGGCCGGGGTCAGGTCGACCGGCTCCAGGGCCACCGGGGCGCCGGCGCTCGAGGCGGCGCGACGGCCACCACGACGACGCTTCGGGGCCTCCGGCTCCGGTGCCGTCGCCTCCTCGGGCGCCGGCTCCTCGACCACGGGCTGGTCGAGCGCGGGGACCTCGAGCTCGGCGACATCGTCCTCGCCGGGCTCCCCCGAGATGTTCTTGATCGCAGCGGCGTGGGCCGCCGCAGCGATCTGGGCCGCGGTGCGGCCGTTGGCGTCGGTGGTCTCCTCGACGGGCTCCTGACGCTGCTGGGAGGAGTCGGACTCTCCCTTCGACCGGCCACGACGGGACCTGCCGCCGCCGTTGCCGTTGCCGCCGCCACTACCGCCGTGGTTGCCCCCCGCGTGACCGCCCGGGTCGTGGTGGACGGGCTCGCTGTGCACGATGATGCCGCGGCCCTGGCAGTGCTCGCACTCCTCGCTGAAGACCTCGATGAGTCCGGCCCCGACCCGCTTGCGGGTCATCTGGACCAGGCCGAGCGAGGTCACCTCGGCGACCTGGTGCTTGGTGCGGTCGCGTCCCAGGCACTCCAGGAGGCGACGCACGACCAGGTCGCGGTTGGCCTCCAAGACCATGTCGATGAAGTCGACGACGATGATGCCGCCGATGTCGCGCAGCCGCAGCTGACGCACGATCTCCTCGGCCGCCTCGAGGTTGTTCTTGGTGACCGTCTCCTCGAGGTTGCCCCCGGAGCCGATGAACTTGCCGGTGTTGACGTCGACGACGGTCATCGCCTCGGTGCGGTCGATGACGAGCGAGCCACCCGAGGGCAGCCAGACCTTGCGGTCCATCGCCTTGGAGATCCCCTCGTCGACCCGGTGCGCGCCGAAGACGTCACCCTCACCGGTCCACTGCTCGAGCCTGTCGGACAGGTCCGGGGCCACGGCGTCGACATAGCCCTTGATCTCGCGCCAGGCGCTCTCGCCCGAGACGACCATCGAGGCGAAGTCCTCGTTGAAGATGTCGCGGATGACCCGGACGGTCATGTCGGGCTCGGCGTGCAGCAGCACGGGCGCACCGCCGGAGGAGCCCTTCTTGACCTTCTTGGTCTCGGCCGCCTCGCTGACCTTGTCCCAGGCCTTGGTGAGCCGCTCGACGTCGGCGGTCAGCTCCTTCTCGGAGGCGCCCTCCGCAGCGGTGCGCACGATGACACCGGCGCTGTCGGGGACGACCTGCTTGAGGATCGCCTTCAGCCGCGAGCGCTCGGTGTCCGGGAGCTTTCGGGAGATACCGGTCATGCTGCCCTCGGGCACGTAGACCACGTAGCGGCCCGGCAGGGAGATCTGCGAGGTCAGGCGCGCACCCTTGTGACCGACCGGGTCCTTGGTGACCTGGACGAGGACCGAGTCGCCGGCCGACATGGCGTTCTCGATGCGACGGGCCTGGCCGTTGCCGACGCCCTGCGCCTCCCAGTTGACCTCACCGGCGTAGAGCACGGCGTTGCGGCCCTTGCCGATGTCGATGAAGGCGGCCTCCATGCTCGGCAGCACGTTTTGCACCCGACCGAGGTAGACA
Source organism: Janibacter limosus (assembly GCF_004295485.1). Lineage (NCBI taxonomy): Bacteria > Bacillati > Actinomycetota > Actinomycetes > Micrococcales > Intrasporangiaceae > Janibacter > Janibacter limosus. Next base: position 1,933,965 of record NZ_CP036164.1, read on the forward strand.
TTGCCGACCAGGGTCGACGTCGTCTCACGGGAGACATAGTGCTCGGCGAGCACGCCGTCCTCGAGGACCGCGATCTGGGTGCGCTCGCCCTGCTGGCGCACGACCATGACGCGCTCGACGCTCTCGCGGCGGGCGAGGAACTCGGCCTCGGTGATGATCGTGCGGCGACGACCCTGCTCTCGGCCCTCGCGGCGACGCTGCTTCTTGGCCTCGAGGCGGGTGCTGCCCTTGATCGACTGCACCTCGTCGCGGCGCGACTCGCGCACGCGGGTCGTGGTGCCGGGCGGGTCCTCCTGCCGGCTGCCGCCGTTGTTGTTGCCGCCACCGCTGCCACCACGCCGACGACGCCGGCGACGACGCGAGCTCGAGCCGCCGTCGTCGTCGGAGTCGTCGCTGTCGTCGGAGTCGTCCTCGGCGGAGGTGTCGTCGGCGTCGGAGTCGTCGGTGGGCTCGTCCTGCTGCTTGTTGCCCCGACCCCGACCGCGGCCACGACCCCGGTTGCGGCTGCTGCCGCCGCCGTTGTTGCCGTTGCCCGAGCCCTCGTCGGAGGAGTCGTCGTCCGAGGTGTCGGACGAGGTGTCATCGCTCGAGGAGTCGCTGTCACTCGAGGAGGCGTCGCTCGAGGTGGTGTCACTCGAGGAGGCGTCGCCGGACGCGGCGGAGCCGTCATCGGAGGAGTCCGTCGAGCGGTTGTTGCTGTTGCGGCCCCGGCCACCACGACGACGGCGACGGCGGCCCCCTTCGCCCTGGGTGTTGTCGTCGTCGCTGGACTCGCTGGAGTCGCTGGAGTCGTTGCTCTCGTCGCGCTCGCTGCGGTCGTCGCGATCGTTGCGGTCGTCGCGATCATTGCGGTCGTCGCGATCATTGCGGTCGTCGCGATCATTGCGGTCGCTGCCACGCTCGTCGCGCGTGTCGACGTCGTCCTCGTAGGAGTCCTCGTCCGCAGGCTCCGGCTCTGGGGCTCGGCGGCGCGGCGGCGCGGCGACGGTCGTCGGCGGCTGGAAGAGCAGTCCGAAGGACGGCACGGCCGCGACCGGAGCCGGCTGCTGGGTGGTCTCGTCCTCGGCGGTGGTGACGTCCTCTTCGAAGGACTCGTCACGCTGGTTGTCGTTGTCGGTGGCCATGCGGCACCTCCTGCACCTCGACCGGATCCCGACACCGGCACCCTGGGGTGCAACCCGACCGCTGTGCGGCGTGGCGGGCGCGTCGCGCCCGCGAAAAGATCCGTGTTGCCTCGGCGGGGCTCGCGCTGAGCGCGGCACCCCGTCAGGGCCGGCGTCGTCTCAGTCGGCGGCCAGTGGATCGGCCACGCTCTCGGTCTCGCTGCTCCAGATCCCCTGCGCCAGTCGCGTCGCTCTGGGCGAGCGCGGTGGCACGAACGAGGTGGCAGCGGCGATCGCGCTGAGGACGTCGTCGGGGCGAACGGCAGGTGTGGTGTGCCGCACGACCATCGTCAGTATCGCACAACCGTCCTCAGCCACCCCTGTGACGGCCCGCTCGACCGGCCCGCGCGCGTCGTAGCTCTTCAGGCCCTTCTTGAACATGCGCTCGACCTCGACGTGCTCCTGGGCCATGAACCCGGCGACGGCACGCTCCAGATCGGCCAGCTCGACACCGGGGAACTCCAGGAGCCACCGGCTGGCCTGCAGCCGATCGGCCAGGGCACCGGGCTGGGCGTCGACGACCGAGACGATGTCCAGGCCCTCGGGCAGGGCCTCGTCGAGCGCGGCAGCGACCGCGTCGGGGTCGACCTGCTCGGTCACCGAGATCTCGAAGTACTCCGCCTCGCTGGCCGCGCCGGTCGCCGCGCCGTTGGCGTAGGAGATCTTTGGGTGCGGGTGGAAGCCCGCCGAGTAGGCCATCGGCACGCCCGAGCGGCGCAGGGCGCGCTCGAGGGCGCGCCCGAAGTCACGGGTCGAGGAGTAGCGCAGCCGCCCGCGACGGGCGTACTGGATGCGCAGCTTCTGCACCGCCGGGGGTGGTGGCGGACCATCGGGAGTGCGTTGTGCGGCCATGGCGACAAGGGTAGGTGCTCCCCCTTCGCCCCTCGCCGGGGGTGGATGCCGACGCGCGGGTCATTCGTCCGCGCGCATACCTCCACTCAGCGGGGGCTCACGCGGGCGAGCAGCTCGACCAGGTGCATGCCGGTGCGCTCCGACAGGTCGGCGATCTGGGTCTGGCAGGAGAAGCCGTCGGCCAGGACGACCGCGTCCTTGCCCGCGGCGTCGATCGCCGGGAGCAGCTGCTGCTCGGCGATCTTGACCGACACCTCGTAGTGGCCCAGCTCGACGCCGAAGTTGCCGGCGAGACCGCAGCAGCCACCGAGCCGCGTGACCGTGGCGCCGGTGCGCGCCAGCAGGGCCTCGTCGGCGGCCCAGCTCATCACCGCGTGCTGGTGGCAGTGCGGCTGGGCGACGACCTCGGTGCCGGCGAGGTCGGGCGCGCTCCAGCGGCCCTCGTCGATGGCCGTGGTGAGGACCTCGGCCACGGTGCGCACCCCACCGGCCACCTGCCGGGCGAGCGCGGAGTCCACGAGGCGCGGCAGGTCGTGGCGCAGCGCCGCGGTGCAGCTGGGCTCCATGCCGACCACCGGGATGCCGGCCGCGACCACCGGGCCCAGGGTGCGGGCGGCGTCGTCGAGCGTCGACCGCGCCGCGTCGAGCTGCCCGGTGGAGATGAAGGTCAGGCCGCAGCACAGCGACTCCGCCGGGACGAAGGGGGTGAACCCCGCCTCGCGCAGCAGCGCCACGGTGGTCCGCCCCACCTGCGGCGAGAAGTGGTCGGTGAAGGAGTCGACGAAGAGCGCGACAGGGTGGTCGGTGCCCGTCGCCTGCGCGGCGGAGGCGATCATCCCTTCGTCTCGCGCCCACGAGCGGAAGGTCGTGCGCGCAAAGCTGGGGATGCTGCGGCGGGGGTCGACGCCGGCGGCGGGCAGGGTGAGCTTCTTCAGCCCCGGCAGGGAGGTCATGGCGTTGACGAGACGGGGGGCGCGGGCCGCCAGGCGAGCCATCTGCGGCAGCCGGCCGAGCGTGTAGTGGCTGCGCGGGCGCAGCTTGCCCTTGTAGGTCTGGTGGAGTGCCTCGGACTTGTAGGTCGCCATGTCGACGCCGGTCGGGCAGTCGCTGGAGCAGCCCTTGCACGACAGGCACAGGTCGAGGGCGTCGTGGACCTCGGGTGCGCTCCAGCCGCCGGTGATCGTGGAGCCGTTGAGCATCTCCTGCAGGACGCGGGCGCGACCACGGGTGGAGTCCTTCTCCTCCCCCGTGGCGAGATAGCTCGGGCACATGACCGTCGTCGACGTGCCGGCGGCGCGGCACTTGCCGACGCCGGTGCACCGGTGCACGGCCTGGCTGAAGTCGCCGCCGTCCTCGGGGTAGCCGAAGGCGAGCGGCACGGTGACCTTGTGGGCCGCGGGGATGCGGATGTCGGCGTCGACGGGCGCCGGGTCGACGAGGATGCCCGGGTTGAGCAGGTTGGTCGGGTCGAAGGCGCGCTTGACCGAGCCGAAGAGGCCCATGGTCTCGGCGTCGTACATGCGCGGCAGCAGCGCCGAGCGGGCCCGGCCGTCACCGTGCTCGCCGGAGAGCGAGCCGCCGTGGGCCGCGACGAGGTCGGCCGCGTCCTCGACGAACCGGCGGTAGCGGTCGGTCGCATCGGGCGCGTCGAGGTCGATGTCGAGGCGGATGTGCAGGCAGCCGTCGCCGAAGTGCCCGTAGGGCAGACCCTGCACGTCGTGCTCCTCGAGCAGGGCGTCGAAGGCCCGCAGGTAGTCCCCCAGGCGCGCCGGCGGGACGGCGGCGTCCTCCCAGCCAGCGTGGGCCGGACGGTCACGCGGTGAGCGCGCGGACAGACCGGCGCCGTCCTCGCGGATCTTCCACAGTGCCCGGGCATGCGCCGGGTCGGTGACGACGAGGGAGTCGGTGTGCTCGATCTCGCGGCGGACCCGCTCGGCGGCAGCATGGGCGGCGGCAGCGTCCTCGCCCGGGACCTCGACGAGCATCCACGCGGCGCCGCGGGGCAGGTCGGGGACGGCGTGCTCACCGCGGCGGGTGCGCACGACGTCGACGATGCGCGAGTCGATGCCCTCTGCAGCCACCGCGCCCAGCCCCTTGAGCAGGTGGGCGACGTCTCCCGCCGCGTAGATGTCGGGGAAGCCGAGCACGACGAGGCTGGTGGCCGGCGGGTCGGTGACCAGGCGCACGCGGGCCTGCGTGACGACCGCGAGGGTCCCCTCCGAGCCGATGAGCATCCGGCCGATGTCACGGCCGCGCTCGGGGGCGAGGTGCTCGAGGGCATAGCCCGAGACCTGTCGACCGAAGGTGGCGAACTTGGTCCGCACGGTGTCGAGGTGGTCGTCGGCCAGCCGGGTCAGGCGGGCCACGAGGGCGTCGTCGCCGGTGAGCGAAGGGCGCCCCCCCGCCACCCCCGTGGTGGCCGTGAGGTGCATGCCGGCCGCCGTCAGCAGGTCCATCCCGATGACGTTGTCGCTGGTGCGGCCGTAGCCGAGGGCCCGGTTGCCGCAGGCGTTGTTGCCGATCATGCCGCCGACGGTGCAGCGGCTGTGGCTGCTCGGGTCGGGGCCGAAGCGCAGGCCGATCTCGCGGGCGCGGGCCTGCAGGGTGGCGTGGACGGTGCCGGCCTCGACGAGAGCGGACCCGCCGCCCGCACCGTCCGCGTCGACCTCGAGGACCCGCCCGAGGTGGCGTGCGGTGTCGATGACGATGCCGGGGCCGACCGCGTTGCCAGCGCACGAGGTGCCGGCTCCGCGTGCGGTGATCGGGATGCCCAGCTCGCGGGCGACCGACAGGGTCGCGGCGATCTCGTCGGTGTGCCGGGGGAAGACGACCGCGCGCGGCGGGACGCGGTAGATGCCCGCGTCGGTGGCGTACATGCCGATCGTCAGGGCATCGGTGCGGGCGTCGGACACGCCCTCGCGGTGCAGGGCCTCGGTGAGCAGCGTGGACGGCGAGGTCATGAGAGGCATTGTCCCCCTTCGTCGTTGACGGAGGGGGCAGGGTCTCGCAGTGCGGGTGCTACCCGCGGATGAACCACGGGATGACCACGAGCGCGAGCGCGAGCATCCCGATCAGGCCTGAGCCCCACACGGTGTAGCGCGAGCGCTGCTCCTGCGGCCAGTGGTGCATCGGCAGGACGGCAAAACCGATCCCGTAGACCATGGCGAGCACCCCCACGATGACGAGTCCGGTCGTGACCGACATGCCCCTGCTCCCCTGCTCGGTGACGTCGGGCTCAGCCTGTCACGAGCGGGGAGCGAAGGGGGTCAGGAGCGCAGCATGTCCTGCCGGCCGCTGCCCAGGACGGTCAGCGGCAGCAGGGTCTTGTCGGTGGGGCCGATCTCGATGTCCGTCCCCATCTGCGGGCAGACGCCGCAGTCGAAGCACGGGGTCCACCGGCAGTCGTCGACCTCGGTCTCGTCGATCGCGTCGAGCCAGTCCTGCCACAGCCACTCCTTGTCGAGGCCGGAGTCGATGTGGTCCCAGGGCAGGACCTCGGACTCCTCGCGCTCGCGGGTGGTGTACCAGGCGACGTCGACGCCGGTGCCCTCGAAGGCGGTCTCGGCCGCAGCCATCCAGCGGTCGTAGGAGAAGTGCTCGCTCCAGCCGTCGAAGCGGCCACCATCGCGCCAGACCTGCTCGATGACGCGGCCGACCCGGCGGTCACCGCGCGAGAGCAGGCCCTCGACGATGCCCGGCTTGCCGTCGTGGTAGCGGAAGCCGATGGAGCGGCCGTAGCGCTTGTCCGCACGGATGGCATCACGCAGCTTGTACAGCCGCGCGTCGGTCTCCTCGGCGCCCAGCTGAGCAGCCCACTGGAAGGGGGTGTGCGGCTTGGGGACGAAGCCACCGATGGAGACGGTGCAGCGGATGTCGTTGTGCCCGGCGACCTGACGGCCGGTCTCGATGACCCGCTTGGCCACCTCGGCGATCTGCAGGACGTCCTCGTCGGTCTCGGTGGGCAGGCCGCACATGAAGTACAGCTTCACCTGGCGCCAGCCGGCGCCGTAGGCGGCCGAGACGGTCCGGATGAGGTCCTCCTCGGTCACCATCTTGTTGATGACCTTGCGGATGCGCTCGGACCCGCCCTCGGGGGCGAAGGTCAGACCTGAGCGACGACCGTTGCGGGTCAGCTCGTTGGCCAGGTCGATGTTGAAGGCGTCGACGCGGGTGCTCGGCAGGGAGAGCCCGGTGTTGGTGCCCTCGTAGCGGTCGGCCAGGCCCTTGGCGATGTCACCGATCTCGGTGTGGTCGGCGCTGCTCAGGGAGAGCAGGCCCACCTCCTCGAAGCCGGTCGCGGCCAGGCCGGCCTCGACCATCTCGCCGATGCCGGTGATGGACCGCTCGCGCACCGGGCGGGTGATCATGCCGGCCTGGCAGAAGCGGCAGCCGCGGGTGCAGCCGCGGAAGATCTCGACGCTCATCCGCTCGTGGACGGACTCGGCGAGCGGGACGAGCGGCTTCTTGGGGTAGGGCCACGCGTCGAGGTCCATGACGGTGTGCTTGTCGACGCGCCACGGCACGCCGGTCTCGGCCGGGGCGACGCGCTGGATGCGCCCGTCGGGGAGGTAGTCGACGTCGTAGAAGGCGGGGACGTAGACGCCACCGGTGGCCGCCAGCCGGCGCAGCACCTCGACGCGTCCGCCGGGCTTGCCGCGGGCCTTCCACTCGCTGATGATGTCGGTCGCCGCGAGCACGGCCTCCTCGCCGTCGCCGACGATCGCGGCGTCGATGAAGTCGGCGACCGGCTCGGGGTTGAAGGAGGCGTGCCCGCCCATGACGACGATCGGGTGCTCGTCGGTGCGGTCGGCCGCATGCAGCGGGATGCCGGCCAGGTCGAGCGCGGTGAGCATGTTGGTGTAGCCGAGCTCGGTCGAGAAGCTCAGGCCGAAGACGTCGAAGTCGCCGATCGGGCGGTGCCCGTCGACGGTGAACTGCGGCAGCCCGTGCTCGCGGAGCAGGGCCTCCATGTCGGGCCAGACGGCGTAGCTGCGCTCGGCGAGGGCGTCGGGGCGCTCGTTGAGCACCTCGTAGAGGATCATCACGCCCTGGTTGGGGACGCCGACCTCGTAGGCGTCGGGGTACATCAGGGCCCAGCGGACCGTGAGGTCCTCGCCATCGGGGCCGTGGCCACCGACGTGCCAGTCCTTGACGGTGGAGTTGAGCTCGCCCCCGACGTACTGGATGGGCTTGCTCACCTTCTCGAGCAAAGGCTCGAGGGCGCTGAAGATCGACTCACCGGACATGGGCCAAGGGTACGGGGGTCGAGAACCTCACCCAAACGACTTCACCTGTGCGTAGGTCCGGACGAGGATCGAGGGTGCCCCTAGGTCGTTCGTTCCTCACTCCCTGAGTCGGGGCACCCTCGACCTCGTCCGTCCCCTGCGACGCCCGTCAGCTCGGGTACATCTCCTCGATGTCGCCCTTGAACTTGTCCGCGACGACCTTGCGGCGCATCTTCAGGCTCGGCGTCAGCTCGCCGTCCTCGACCGTCAGGTCACGGCCGAGGATGTGGAACTTCTTGATCTGCTCGTGCCGGTTGAGTCCGGCGTTGAGCTCGTCGACGTAGGACTGGACCATCTCGCGCGCCTGGAGCGAGGAGACGATCTCGGTGTAGCTGGCGTCGGGCAGGCCGTTGGCCTCGGCCCAGGGCTTGATGGCCTCCTCGTCGAGGGTGATCAGCGCCGTCACGAACTGGCGGCTCTCGCCGTGGACGAGGAACTGACCGACATACGGGCACAGGCCCTTGAAGGTCGACTCGATGATCGAGGGGGCCACGTACTTGCCGTTGCTCGTCTTGAAGAGGTCCTTCTTGCGGTCGGTGATCTTCAGGAAGCCGTCGGCGTCGACCTCGCCGATGTCGCCCGAGTGGAACCAGCCGTCCTCGGTGAGCACCTCGGCCGTGGCCTCGGGGTTGTTGTGGTACCCCTCCATGACGTGCTCGCCGCGGATGAGGATCTCGCCGTCCTCGGCGATCTTGATCTCCGTCTGGGGGGTGGGCCACCCGACCGTGCCGACACGAAGGGCGTAGGGCCGGTTGACCGTGGCAGCCGCCGACGTCTCGGTCAGGCCGTAGCCCTCCAGGATCGGCAGGCCCGCGCCGTTGAACCAGTCGGCGATGTCCCGGTTGAGGGCCGCCGACCCGGAGATGAAGAAGCGCACCCGACCACCGAAGCGGTCCCGCACCTTGCCGAAGACCAGCTTGTCGGCGATCTTGTGCCTGACGCCGAGCAGGAGGCCCGGCGTGCGGTTGTCGGAGAGCGCCCGGGAGTAGTCGCGGGCGGCCTTGGAGGCGAAGTCGAAGATCTTGGCCTTGGCGCCCCCTTCCTCCTCCATGCCCAGCGAGATCTTGCCGTAGACCTTCTCGAAGATGCGCGGCGCCGCGGCCATGAAGGTCGGTCGGACCTCGCCGAGGTTGTCGACGATCTTGTCGATGCGCCCGTCGACCGCGGTCTGCATGCCGACGTCGGTGCTGATGAGCAGCAGGACCTTGGCGAAGACGTGCGAGAGCGGGAGCCAGAGGTAGTGGACGTCCTCGGCCGAGAGCATGCCGGTCGCGCGGATCGCGGCACCCTGGTAGGTCCAGGTGTCGTGGCGCAGGCGCACGCCCTTGGGCCGGCCCGTCGTTCCCGAGGTGTAGATGATCGTCGCCAGCGACGAGGGACCCGTGCCGTCGATGCGGGCGTCGACGACCCCGGGGTCGGCGGCGAGGGCGGCGGCGCCGCGTGCCTCGACGTCCTCGAAGGAGATCACCCAGTCGTCGAGGTCGACGCCGTCGGTGTCGATCGCCACCACGTGGGTCACGCCGGGGATGGCGTCACGCACCTCGCGCAGCTTGTCGACCTGGTCTGCGTCCTCGGCGATGACGAGCTTGGACCCGGAGTTGTCGGTGATGAAAGCGACGTCATCGCTGATCGACGTCGGGTAGATCGTCGTCGTCGCGGCGCCCGCGGCCATGATCGCGTAGTCCGCGAGCACCCACTCGATGCGGGTGCTCGAGGCGAGGGCCACCCGGTCCTCGGGCTGGACACCGAGCTCGACGAGGCCGGCGGCCAGGGCCCAGACACGCTCCCCGATCTGGGCCCAGGTCAGCTCGGCCCAGGCGACCCCGGAGGGGTAGGAGTAGGCGATGTTGTCGGGTGTGTCGGCGATGCGCTGGCGCAGCAGGTGACCGACGGACGGAGCTCGGTCCTCGAAGGCACTGGCGTCGAAGGTCTCATCGGAAGCGCGGGTGGGGCGGGGATCGGACACTGGGAGTCCACTCCTTCGTGGGCTGCGGGTGATGGGCGCATCATCCACCACGCAGGGCCCCCCTGTCACCGTCTGTCCACTAGGTGACCGATTGGTAACCAAGGGGGGGTCAGGCGCGCACGCGTCCCGGTGGCCTCGCCACGGCGATGACGATGCCGACGCCCGCCCAGCACGCAAACATCGACGAGCCCCCATAGGACAGGAAGGGCAGCGGGAGACCCGTGACGGGAAGCAGACCGAGATTCATCCCGATGTTCTCCACCGACTGGACGGCGAACCACGCCGCGACCGCCCAGCAGACGAGCCGGACGAAGGGGTCCTCGGTGCGTGTCCCGGCCAGCGCGATGCGCCCGACGAGGAGCCCGAGCAGCAGCACGACGAAGGCTGCACCGACGAAGCCCAGCTCTTCCCCTGCTGCGGAGAAGACGAAGTCTGTCTCCTGGAAGGGGATGGCACCCGAGCTCGTCAGATCGCCCGTGTGCAGGCCCTGACCACCCCAGCCACCGCCGGCGATCGCCCGGCGCACCTGCTGGGTCTGGTACCCGATGCCGAGCGGATCGGCGGCCGGGTCGAGGAAGGCGGTGAGCCGGTCACGCTGGTAGGGGCTGAGCAGCGGCGTCGTGAAGGCCGCGGTCACCGCCGCGACCCCCGCGAGCAGCACCCCGGCGAGCCACGGCCACGCGGCTCCCGAGACGACGAGTACACCGAGTGCCAGGGCGACGAGCACGAGCGCCGAGCCGAGGTCCGGCTGCGCCATGACGAGCAGGACCGGGACTCCCGTGACGGCGCCCGCCAGGAGGATCTCGCGGGCCCTCGGCCGTTGCCGGCGCTCGGCTGCCGGCGCCAGCAGCATCGGCAGGGCCACGCAGAGCCCGACCTTGGCCAGCTCGCTGGGCTGGACCGAGAAGCCTCCCGGCAGCTGGATCCAGGATCGGGAGCCATTGATCTCGGAACCGAGCGGCGTGAGCACGAGCCCCAGCCCGAGGACCCCCGCGAGATAGACGAAGGGGGCGAGTGTCCGCAGCACCGACCGGTCCAGCCGGACGACGAGCAGGGCGAGGAGCAACCCGATACCGAGGTTGAGCAGGTGCCGTACGAGGTAGGCCGAGCCGGAGTCGGCACTGGTGGCGGAGTGGACGAGCACCGCGCCCAGCCCCGAAGCGATCAGGGCCGCGGCGATGAGCACGAGGTCGGAGCGCGCCAGCTGCCGCGCGAACCCCCCTTCGGCCCGCACGGCCTTAAGGTCGTGCGGTCGGCGGGAGGCCGAGGAAGGTCCGGGTCAGCTCGACGTCGCGGGCCATGGCGACGAGCAGCTCGTCGATGGAGTCGAACTTCAGGGTCGGGCGCACGTGCTCGACGAAGTCGACGGCCACCCGCTCCCCGTAGAGGTCGAGGTCGGTGCGGTCGAGCACGTAGGACTCGACGACCCGGACCTGCTGGTCGAAGGTCGGGTTGGTGCCGACGGAGATCGCGGCCGGCAGCCGCCGGTCGGCGCTGCCCTCGGGCAGGTCGAGCCGGACGAGCCACCCGGCGTAGACGCCGTCTGCGGGGATGAGGCCGAGGCTGTCGCTGCCCAGGTTGGCCGTGGGGTAGCCGAGCTCCCGTCCGCGGTGGAAGCCGTGGACGACCGTGCCGACGACCCGGTGGGGGCGGTCCAGGATCACGGCTGCCTCGCCGACCTCTCCGGCGGACAGGTGGGTGCGCACGGCCGAGGAGGACCACCGCTCGCCGTCGCCCTGGTCCTCGATCACGACGACCTCGAAGCCGTGCTCCGCGCCGAGCTCGCGCAGCAGGTCCACGTCACCGGTGTAGCCGGCGCCGAAGCCCTTGGTGTCGGCGCCGACGACGAGCACGCTCGCCTGCAGGCCCTCGACGAAGGTGTCGACGACGTAGTCGACCGCGCTGGTCTGCGCGAACTCCATGGTGAAGGGCAGCACGAGCAGCCCGGACACGCCGACCTGCTCGAGCAGGTCGTCACGCAGCGGTCCGGGCGAGATGATCTCGGGAGCCCGCTCGGGGTGCATGACCTCCACCGGGTGGGGGTCGAAGGTCACCGCGACGGCGGGCAGGTCGCGCTCACGCGCCTGCCGGACCAGCTCGTCGAGGATGGCACGGTGTCCGCGGTGCACACCGTCGAAGTTGCCGAAGGTCGCCACGCACGGCCGCAGCTGCGACGGGGTGGCACTCGGGGATGACCATTGCTGCACGAGAGCACACTCTACGAACTGGCCGGCGCGAAGACGACGTGGGCCCGGGCAGTGGACCGGCTCTCGTCGAGCACCGCGACCAGGGATCCGTCCGGCGCGAGCGCCGCGACCGGCTCCTCGCGGCCCGGCTGGGCACTCTCGATGCGCTGCCCGAAGCCGAGTGCGCGCGCCTCGCCCTCGGTCAGGGCACGGGTGGTCAGGGCAGCCGCAGCCGCCTCCTCCAGCGGCGTCAGCGGCATGACCGCCTCGTCACCCGCGTCGTCCCGCAGTGCGGCGAGCTCCTCGAGCGTGTGGGCGTGATCGAGCGTGAGGCCTCCGACGCGGGTGCGCCGCAGCGCGGTGAGGTGGCCGTGGCTGCCCAGGTCGACGCCCAGGTCGCGGGCCAGCGCCCGCACGTAGGTACCGGAGGACACCTCGACGACCACGTCGAGGTCGAGCACGGCATGCCCGTCGGCGTCTGCGGGGCGCACGTCGAGGACCTCGAAGCGGGCGACGGTCACCGGGCGCGGTGGAAGGTCGACCTCCTCCCCCGCGCGGACGCGGGCATAGGAGCGCTCCCCCTTGATCTTGATCGCGCTCACCGAGCTCGGGACCTGCTGGATGTCGCCGGTCAGGCGCGCGACGGCCGCATCGATCGCCGTGCGGTCGATCCCGGCGACGTCACCGACGGTGGTGACCTCACCCTCGGCGTCGTCGGTGACCGTGGCCTGACCCAGGCGGATCGTCGCCGTGTACTCCTTGTCGGCGCCGACGAGGAAGGTCAGCAGCTTGGTGCCGCGGCCGACCCCGAGGACGAGCACGCCGGTGGCCATCGGGTCGAGGGTGCCGGCGTGGCCGACCTTCTTGGTCCGGTAGAGCCGTCGGCCCCGGGCGACGACGTCGTGGCTCGACCAGCCGGCCGGCTTGTCGACGACGACGAGGCCGTCGCTCACGCCTCGGACGAAGGGGGCGGCTGCTCCCCTTCGTCGTCCTTGGTGCGGTACGGGTCGGCGTCGCCGGCGGGCGTGGCCCCGGAGCGGGAGCGGGCCAGGTCCTCGTCGCGCTCGCGGGCCGACCGGAGCAGGTCGTCGATGTGCGAGGCGTTCTCCGGGACACCGTCCGGGAGGATCTCCAGGGTCGGGGTGAGCCGGATGCCGAGCTGCTTGCCCACGAAGGAGCGCAGCTTGCCCCGGTTGGCCTCGAGGACCTGGGCGCTGCGCTCACGCTGCGCCTCGTCACCGAAGACCGTGTAGAAGACGGATGCGTTCTGCAGGTCACCCGTGACGCGCACATCGGTGATCGTCACGAACCCGAGGTCGGGGTCCTTGACGATCTGCTGCAGGTTGGCTGCGATGAGCTCCTGGATGCGATCGGCGATCTTGCGGGCGCGGGCCGGGTCGGCCATGGCACACCTCCGTGAGGGGCTGGGGTGGGGACGTGGTCAACGGTAAGCGAAAGGTTCGTGCGCGCGCGCCACCACGGGCCGCGACGGTCCGATCAGACGCCGGCGAAGAAGCTCGCGACGCCCCACACCGCGGTGACGACCGTGAGGAAGAGACCGATCCCGCCGAGGGCGATGCCGGCGATGAGGAAGGGCTTGGCCGCTGCGGCCGACGGGTCGCTCTTGATCTCGCTCAGGCCGAAGGCGCCGGTCCCCAGCGCGGCCAGCGCGGGGATCCACGCCAGGAACCAGCAGCAGCACCCGGCGGGGATCGCGAAGATGCCCATGCCGAGCGAGACATAGCCCAGGGTCATCGCAGTGCTGGTGCGCTGCGGCGGCGCCCCGAAGGGGGCCGGCGTCGACCCGTAGGGGGCCGGCGAGGTCCCGTACGGGTTCGGCTGCTGGCCGTACTGCGGGCCCGCGGGTCCTGGTGCGCCGGGGTAGGGCTGGCCGGGGGTCTGCCCGCTCGGGTAGGGGCTCGGCTGCGGCTCGTAGGGGTCGGGCGGAAGCGTCCCGTAGCCGGGCGGGGGTGGTGGCGTGCTCATGCGGCGTCCTGGCTCGAAGCTGGTGTGGGTAGTGCGACGCCCCCGGCGCGCATGGCACCGGGGGCGTCGAGGGGGGCGACCTAGCTCATGTTGGAGTAGGTGTCGAGGTTGATGACCCCGGACGCCAGGAGGATCCAGTACAGGATCGCGATGACCAGGCCGATCGCACCCGTGATGAGACCCACCATGAGGAAGGTCTTCAGGTCGGGACGAGGAGCGGTCTTGGTCTGGTTCTTCGCGATGAACCCCGTGATGAGCGCGGCGATCGGGAAGATCGGCAGCGCCCAGCAGAAGCACAGGACGAGACCGGCGATTCCGGTGCCCATCGAGACCAGGGACAGGATCTTGGTGGAGTCGCTGCCACCCTGCTGCTGCGGGAACCCACCGCCAGCCGGCGGAGGAGCCTGCGGCGGCATGCCGCCACCGGGGGCGGATCCGTAACCCGGGGCGGAGCCATAGCTCGGCGCGCCGGAGGTCGGGTTGGACGGCCCGTCCCCGGAACCCGACGAAGGGTAGGGGTTGTTGTTGCCGGTCGGGTCGTAGGGCTGGTTGCCCCCGCCGCCGGGCGGAGGTGGTGGCGTCGTCATGATCGCTCCCCTTGATGTCGATGATGCGGTCAGGCACACCCTAATGCGAGGGCACCTCCCTTCTCCGTATTGGGCGGAGGGGAGGACTCCCCGATCTCGCCGCACCTCACCGGGCCCATGACGAAGGGGGACGAGCAGCGTGTCGCTGCCCGTCCCCCGTCGCCGTGGTGCGGTGAAGATGTGCGCGTGATCAGGCGCGCGGCTTCTCCCGCATCTCGTAGGTGGTGATGAGGTCACCGTCCTGGACGTCGTTGAAGCTGCCCAGGTTGATACCGCACTCGAAGCCCTCGCGGACCTCGGTGACGTCGTCCTTGAAGCGACGCAGACCGGTGAGCTCGAGGCCCTCGGTGATGACGACGCCGTTGCGGGTGATGCGTGCCTTGGAGCCACGCTTGATCTCACCGCTGCGGACGATCGAGCCGGCGATGTTGCCGAACTTGCTCGAGCGGAAGATCTCGCGGATCTCCGCCGAGCCGAGCTCGACCTCCTCGAACTCCGGCTTGAGCATGCCCTTGAGCGCCTGCTCGATGTCGTCGATCGCCTGGTAGATCACGCCGTAGTAGCGGATCTCGACGCCCTCGCGCTCGGCCACGTCAGCGTTCTGGCCTTCGGCCCGAACGTTGAAGCCGAGGATGATCGCCTCGGAAGCCATGGCCAGGTTGATGTTGTTGAGCGTGATCGCGCCGACGCCGCGGTCGATGATCCGCAGGTCCACGTCGTCGCCGACGTCGATCTGCAGGAGGGCGTCTTCGAGAGCCTCGACGGAACCCGACACATCACCCTTGAGGATGAGGTTGAGGGTGTCGATCTTGCCCGCCGCGATGACCTGGTCGAGGTCCTCGAGGCTGATCCGCTTGCGCGCCTTGGCCAGGCTGGCCTGACGGTCCGCGGCCTCACGCTTCTCAGCGATCTGGCGCGCGGTCCGGTCGTCCGGAGCGACGACGAAGGTGTCGCCGGCACGCGGGACGGAGGACAGACCCAGGACCTGCACGGGGCGGGACGGGCCCGCCTCGTCGACGGTGTTGCCGTGCTCGTCGAGCATGGCGCGCACACGACCGAAGGCCGAACCGGTGACGATCGCGTCACCGACGTGGAGCGTGCCGGACTGGACGAGGACGGTCGCGGTCGCACCGCGGCCCTTGTCGAGGTTGGCCTCGATCGCGACACCGCGGGCGTCACGAGTGGGGTTGGCCCGCATGTCCAGCTCGGCGTCGACCGTGAGCAGGACGGCGTCGAGCAGGGTGTCGATGTTGGTCCCCTGCTTGGCGGAGACGTCGACGAACATCGTGTCGCCGCCATACTCCTCGGCCACGAGGTTGTACTCGGTGAGCTGACCGCGGATCTTGCCCGGGTCGGCGCCCTCGACATCGATCTTGTTGATCGCGACCACGATCGGCACGTCCGCAGCCTGGGCGTGGTTGAGCGCCTCGATGGTCTGCGGCATGACGCCGTCGTCGGCAGCGACCACGAGGACCGCGATGTCGGTGACCTTGGCACCACGGGCACGCATGGCCGTGAAGGCCTCGTGACCCGGGGTGTCGAGGAAGGTCAGCGCCCGCTCGACACCCTCGTGCTCGGTGTGGATCTGGTAGGCACCGATGTGCTGCGTGATGCCACCGGTCTCCCCCGAGCCGACGTCGGCCTTGCGGATCGCGTCGAGGAGACGCGTCTTGCCGTGGTCGACGTGACCCATGACGGTGATGACCGGCGGACGAGCCACCAGGTCCTCGTCGTCCTCGTGCTCGAGGCCGATGTCGAGGTTGACGTTGTAGGCGTCGAAGAGCGCGCGCTCCTCTTCCTCCGGGGAGACCATCTCGATGACGTAGCCGAGCTCGGCTCCGAGCAGCTGGAAGGTGACCTCGTCGAGGGACTGCGTAGCCGGGGCCATCTCACCGAGGTTGAACAGCACGGTGACCAGCGATGCGGGGTTCGCATCGATCTTCTCGGCGAAGTCGTTCAGCGATGCGCCCTGACGGATGCGGATCACGGTCGAGCCGTTGCCGCGGGGGACGATCACGCCACCGATCGACGGTGCCGACATCTGCTCGAACTCTGCCCGCTTCGCGCGCTTGCTCTTGCGCTGCTTGCGCTTGCCGCCACCGCGACCGAAGGCACCCTGGGTGCCTCCACGGCCACCGGGACCGCCGCGGTAGCCACCGGGGCCACCGCCACCGGGACGAGCACCGGCGCCAGCAGCACCGGGACGGCCACGACCGGCACCGGGGCCACCACGGCCGCCGGGACGCTCACCCGGCCGCGGGACGGCCGAGCTGGCCGGCATCATGCCGGGCGACGGACGGGCACCACCGGGGCGCGGAGCACCGGCAGCGGGACGGGGACCACCAGCACCGGCCGGCGGACGCGGTCCACCGGCGCCTGCGGGGGCACCGCCGCGAGCAGCGGGACGCTGACCCGGACGGGGCATGCCCTGGCTGGACGCGAAGGGGTTGTTGCCCGGACGGGAGCTGCCGCCCTCGCGACGGGTCCCCATGCCCTGGCTGGACGAGAAGGGGTTGTTGCCCGGACGCGGACCGCCCGGCTTGGCGGCCGGCGTCTTGGCGGCCGGGGGCTTGGGGCCGGGGGTGGCCGGCTTGGGGCCCGGGGTCGCGGAGGCGGCCGGCTTCTCCGGGGCGGCGGGCGCCTCGGGAGCAGCCGGAGCCTCGGCGGCGGGTGCCTGGGCAGCCGGCTCCGGGGTCGCGGGGGCCGCAGGCGCCTTGGGTGCCTGCGGACGGGGGGTGGGGGCCTTGGGGCCGGGCGTCGGCGCTGCCGACGGGGCCGCGGGGCCGGGGGTGGATGCGGACGGCTGCGGTGCAGCGGGTGCCGCAGGTGCCTCGGCAACCGGCGTCGCCGCCGGCTTGGGACCGGGCTTGCCAGCCGGAGCCGGCTTGGCCGCGGCCTTCTTCGCCTTGGGGTCGGCGGCGGGCGGGTTGTCCTTCACCCGACGCACGACAGGCGCCTCGATCGTCGAGCTCGCCGACTTCACGAACTCCCCCATGTCGCCCAGGTGGGCGAGGAGGGCCTTGCTGGAAACCCCGAGCTCCTTGGCGAGCTCATGGACACGGACCTTAGCCACGTTTCTCCTTCATCTGGTCCGTACCGGATGAAGGCGCGGACCGTCGTCAGTTGAGGTGAATGCTCATTGCTGAGTACTCATCGGGTGCTCATCAGCGTCAAACCCGCTCTCGGTTGCTTCTGCGAACTTGGTCGTCATTGCTGGCTGCTGCCCACGTCCTGGATCCAGGCACGAAGGGCGTCGGTCCCCTCGACCCGTTGCCGGAAGGCTCGGGAGAGGGCCCGCCGCCGGACGGCGAGGTCCAGACAGGCGATGTCGGGATGGAGCCATGCCCCACGACCCGGCAAGCACTTGCGTGGATCCGGCGCGGCCGTGGTCTCCCCACGGTCGTCCGTCACCACGACGATGCGCAGCAGTGTCGACCGGCTATCCCGTCCACGACACCCGATGCAGGTCCTGATGGGACCCGCAGGAGTGGCGTCGGACTGGAGTCCAGCCCGGTCGACCTCCGACAGTCTAGCGCCTGCCGGGTCCGTCTCGGTCACGCGCCCGGCTGACCGGGGACGGCGACTCCCCCGCTCGAGTCCGGTGCGGTGTCCGGGCGGATGTCGATGCGCCAGCCGGTGAGCTTGGCCGCCAGTCGGGCGTTCTGGCCCTCCTTGCCGATGGCGAGCGAGAGCTGGTAGTCAGGGACGACGACGCGCGCGGAGCGCAGCTTGGGGTCGACGATCGTCACGGACACGACCTTGGACGGCGAGAGCGCCGCGGCGATGAACTGCTGCGGGTCCTCGGAGTAGTCGACGATGTCGATCTTCTCGTCCTGCAGGTGGCTCATCACGGCCCGGACCCGAGCGCCCATCGCACCGATGCACGCGCCCTTGGCGTTGAGGCCGGGGATCTTGGTGTGGACGGCGATCTTGGTGCGGTGACCGGCCTCTCGGGCCAGCGCTGCGATCTCGACCGAGCCGTCGGCGATCTCGGGGACCTCCATCGCGAAGAGCTGCCGCACGAGGTTGGGGTGGGTGCGCGACAGGCCGATCTCGGGCCCACGCATGCCGCGCTTGACCGAGACGACGTAGACGCGGATCCGGTCACCGTGCTTGTAGACCTCACCCGGGACCTGCTCGGCCGAAGGGAGGAAGCCCTCGACCGTGCCGAAGTCCACCAGGACGTTGCGCGGGTTGGAGCTCTGCTGGATCACGCCGGCGACGATGTCGCCCTCGCGCCCGCGGAAGTCGCCCATGACGGCCTCGTCCTCGAGGTCGCGCATCCGCTGGGTGATGACCTGACGGGCCGTCGCGGCGGCGACGCGACCGAAGTTGGTCGGGGTGTCGTCGAACTCCGGACCCAGCTCGCGCCGGGTGCGGGTGCGCATCAGCGGCTTGCCCTCCACATCGAGGGGCAGGTCCTCCCCTTCGTCCACCTCGACGGGGACCTCCTCCTCGACGAGGGTCTCCTCACGGGCCCACACGACGACGTGACCGTCCTTGCGGCCGAGCTCGGCGCGGGCGTTCTTGAAGGCGCCCTCGGTGCGGTGGTAGGCACCCAGCAGGGCCGCCTCGATGGCGTCGACGAGGATGTCGAAGGGGATCTCGCGCTCGCGCTCGAGGGCCTTGAGGGCGTGGATGTCGATGTCCATGGGTCAGTCCTTGGTCTCGTCGGCGTCGGGTGCGCCATGGGGTCGGTTGAACTCCACCTGGGCGACGCCCTTGGTGATGTCGGCGAAGGGGATGTGCTCGGTGCGCGGCGCCTGCTGCTTGGTGCCCGCGATCTCGAGGTCGACCCCGTCGGCGCTCGTCGCGAGGACGCGGCCGGTCACGGACCCGTCGGCGCCCGCTCCCTGAGGTGCGACGGAGTCGCCTCGAAGGGTGAGCTCGACGAGGCGGCTGACGGCGCGGCGGAAGTGCATCGGCTCGGTGAGCGGACGGTCGGTGCCGGGGGTGCTCACCTCGAGCGTGTACGGCTGGCTGCCCAGCAGGTCGCCCTCGTCCAGCGCGTCGCTCACCAGCCGGGTGGCGTCGGCGACCTCGTCCAGCGTGAGGGCCTCGACCGGGGTGTCGCCGGCTGCGTCCTGCAGCGGTCGCTCCACGGTGATCCGGACGACGCGGCGCTTGCCTGCGGGGGTCACGGTCACTGAGGCCACGGTGAAGTCGTCACCCAACGCGCCGGACACCTGCTCGAGGATGTCGTGGTCCAAAGCCATGGGAAGCCTTCCGTGTGGAGTTGCCGTTCTGGCCCGTCACTCTAGTCATGATCGAGGCGTCCTGAGACATGCGAAGATCAACGGCGTGCCCGCCCGACCCAGCCGCCGCCACCTGCTCGCTGCAGCCCTGACGCTCTCCGCGTCGACGCTGGCGGGCTGCGGGGTGCGGCTCGAGGACGACGCGCCGGACATCCCCTTCGTCCCCAAGCGGGAGCCGATCCCCGGCGAGTCGGCCCTGCTCGCCGTCCTGGGCGCCCTCGAGAGCGGCGATGCCCAGCACTCCTCGCAGCGCGCCGACCTGCTGCGCACCGCCTTGCGCGGGGCCCAGGTCCCCGACGCGGTCCTCGCGGGTGCCACCGCGCCGACGTCACCGGCCGAGGTGGCTGCAGCCTTCGAGGCGTCGGTCCGCGAGTGCGGCCCCGGGCTGCTGCGCCTCGTCGGGCAGCTCACCGCCACCGAGCGCATCGTCTCCCCCGTCGGCGCCAAGGCCGCCCTGTGGACCCCTCCCGGCACGGGCGCTTGGTCCGCCGGTGCGGTCGCCACCACCGCCCTCGACGCCACCCGGGCGACGATGTACGCCCTCGAGGTCGTGGCCGGCCAGACCACCGGCGCGGTCGCCAAGGCCGCGCTCACCGCCAGCCAGGAGCTGGCGGCCCTGAGCATCCGCCAGACGACGGCCGCGGGCGACGCCGTACAGCCGCTCCCCCTCGGCTACGTGCGGCCCGAGGACGTCACCGGCGCCGCCGGGCGTGAGTGGGTGGTCGGCAGCTTCATCCGGCTGCAGGCCGCCTACGCGGGCTGTTTCGGTCGGCTGGACAGCGACCGTGACGCCGCCCTCGAGGTCACGCACTGGATGGCCACCGCCGAGCAGGTCTCACGCTCGCACTTCCCCCAGACCCTCCCCACGCTGTACGGGGACGGCAAGCACCAGCCGTGAGGGTCGAGGACGCCGCGGCCCTCGTGCCCGCCGGCTTCGTCGCGCGCCTCTCGTCACTACCTGCCGAAGGGGGCCCGGCCGGCAGTGACTGGGTCGCTGCCCTGCCCCACCTGCTCGTCGACGTGCTCGAGGCGTGGGAGCTGACGGTCGACGGCGAGGCGATGACCGGGCAGTGCGCGCTCGTGCTGCCCGTCCGCGGGCCGGAGGGATCGGCCGCGCTCAAGCTCGGCTGGCCCCACCACGAGGCCGACGGCGAGCACCTGGCCCTGCGCGCCTGGGACGGTCGCGGCGCCGTGCGACTGCTGCGGGCCGACCCACGCCGCTCGGTGCTGCTGCTGGAGCGGCTGACCACGCAGGACCTCACGGACCAGTGGGACGAGGAGTCCGTCGCGGTCGTCGCGGGCCTCTACGCGGACCTGCACGTCACTCCCCTGCCGCAGGTGCCGGCGCTCGTGCCGTGGGTCGAGGAGATCCTGGCGCGTCCTGCCGTCGCGGGGCTGCCCCGCAGGTTCGTGGAGCAGGCGAGGGGCTCCCTTCGCTCGCTGGGGTCGCTCGGTGGCGAGCGGCTGCTGCACGGTGACCTGCACTACGGCAACGTCCTGTCCGACGGCACCGACTGGGTCGCGATCGACCCCAAGCCGGTCACCGGCCACCCCGCCTGGGAGGTCGCGCCCCTGCTGACCAACCGGGTCGAGGAGATGGGCACCGGCGCCTCGCTGCGCTGGTCGGTGCGCCGGCGGGTCGAGGTGGTCTGCGACGTCGCCGGCCTGGACGACGAGGCCGTGCGGTCGGTGAGCGCGCTGCGCGAGGTGGTCAACGCGGTCTGGGCCACCGAGGACGGCGACGCCGAGCGGGTCTCGCAGGCGATCGCGTTGATCAAGGCGCTCGGTGACTGAGTCGACGCGTGGCTGGCTGCCCCGGCTGCCCCCCTTCGAGCCCGGCGGCGTTGTCGTCAGTCGGTGGCGTTGTCGTCACTCGGTTGCCCGCAGGAGGGGGGCCAGGTGCCCACAACGACGTCAGGCCGCCGCTCGGGTCGCGCCCCGAAGAACCTTGTTCTGCACAACCTGGGGATCGTCGAGATCGGCCCACGTCAGCCTCACGATCGTGTACCCCAGCTCGCGCAACCGGTCCTCCCGCAGCTTTTCGTCCCACAGCGCCTGCGGCGTGTCGTACTTGAGGCGTCCGTCGACCTCGATGACGAGCTTGATGTCCGCGTAGAGGAAGTCGACCCTCGCCACGAACTCTCCGCGCTCGTCGAGGATCTCCACCTGGGGCTCCGGCATCCGGAAGCCGAGGGTCTTCAGCGCCCACCGGGTGCGTGACTCGGCCGCAGACTCGGCCCGGGAGTCGGTGAGAGCCACCATGCTGGCCGGCTCACGTGACCACCGCTGCGGACGAAGGGAGGCCATTGCCGCCTGCAGGTCCTGCGGGGTGAGCAGCCCCCGGTGCAACGCGTCGTCCGCGCTCACGAGCCCGGCCTCGGCGCCGAAGAGGGCGGCCACCTGCACGCAGGCCACCGCCGGCAGGACGGTGAGGACGTCGAGGTGCTTCGACGTCAGTGCCTCAGCCAGGGGTCGGTGGCTCGCGAGGCCCGCGTCGGTGCGGCCGCGTCCCTGACCGATGCGCGCCACGTGCACGCGGTCGTCGACGCCGTGCACCTCGATGCCGCGGACCGCGAGGGCGCTGTGGTGGGTGAGGACCAGAGGTGGCGTGCTGCCGAGTGCGCCGGCCACGGCCAGCGCCCGCAGCTCGTGGCGTTCCCACGGCTTGGACTCCGTCCAGAGACTCCCCTCCACGAGGGCATTGCGACGGACCCGCACGACGTCACCGGCGCCCACGGCGCGCTCGACGTCGCGACGGCCGGCTCCGCGCCGGAGCAGCTCGGACCCGGTGGTGACGCCGCGGCCTGCGTCCAGAGCGGCACGGATGACGGGGTGCATGCCCGCCATCGTCGTCGCTACGGCTCAGGAGCGGCCCGAGTTCTCCACAGGGCGCGAAGGGGGCGGAGCCTGTCGTCGATAGCGGCGGTTGGCTGCTCGTCTCGGGGCAACCAGGTGACCACAACGACGACAAGCGCCCACAACGCTGCCGGGCACCCCCCTTCGTCCTTGGTGCAGGTGAGAGCGTGGGGGCATGGCCAACCGACTCGCCGACAGCCTCTCCCCCTACCTGCGCCAGCACGCCGACAACCCGGTCGACTGGTGGGAGTGGAGCGACGACGCCTTCGCCGAGGCGCGGCGGCGCGATGTCCCGATCTTCCTGTCCGTCGGCTACGCCGCCTGCCACTGGTGCCACGTCATGGCGCACGAGAGCTTCGAGGACGAGCAGGTGGCCGCGGCCCTCGCGCAGGGCTGGGTGAGCATCAAGGTCGACCGCGAGGAGCGACCCGACGTCGACGCCGTCTACATGCTCGCGACCCAGGCGATGACCGGGCAGGGCGGGTGGCCGATGACGGTGCTCGTCACCCCCGACGGCGAGCCCTTCTTCGCCGGCACCTACCTGCCCAAGCCACAGCTCATGCAGCTGCTCGACGCGGCCGGCACCGCATGGCGCGAGGACCGCGAGCGCCTCACGGCGAGCGCGACGAGCATCGCCTCCCAGCTGTCCGGCATCGCCGACCCGGGTCCCGGCTCCCGCATCGAGGACGAGCAGGTCGCGCTGGCGGTGCACTCGCTGCGCAAGACCTTCGACGATGCGCGGGCCGGCTTCGGTGGGGCGCCCAAGTTCCCCCCGTCGATGACCCTGGAGCACCTGCTGCGCCACCACGCGCGCACCGATGACGCCGACGCCTTGGCCATGGCCGAGCGCACCCTCGAGGCGATGGCGCGCGGGGGCATCCACGACCAGCTCGCCGGCGGCTTCGCGCGCTACAGCGTCGACGCCGACTGGGTGGTCCCCCACTTCGAGAAGATGCTCTACGACAACGCGCTGCTGCTGCGGGTCTACGCCCACTGGCACCGGCAGACCGGCTCGCAGCTCGCGGCCCGCGTGGCCGGGTCGACCGCCGACTTCCTGCTGCGTGACCTGCGCACGGCCGAAGGGGGCTTCGCCTCCGCCCTCGACGCGGACACCCTCGTCGACGGGCACAGCGTCGAAGGAGCCACCTATGTGTGGACACCCGCGCAGCTCGTCGAGGTCCTCGGCGAGGCCGACGGGCGCCGGGCAGCCGAGCTGCTCGAGGCGACGCCCGAGGGGACCTTCGAGCACGGCGCGTCGACGCTCCAGCTCCTCCGGGACCCCGGCGACCCGGCCTGGTGGGAGGACGTGCGGGTGCGCCTGCTCGCCGCCCGGGACAGCCGGCCGCAGCCGGCACTCGACGGCAAGGTCGTGACGACCTGGAACGGCCTGGCGATCGCCGCCCTCGCCGACACCGGCGTCACGCTGGGTCGCCCCGAGCTGGTCGAGGCCGCCTCTGCCGCAGCGCGACTCGTCCTCGACACCCATCTGGTCGACGGCCGCCTGCGTCGCACCTCGCTCGCCGGTCGCGTGGGCGAGGCGCCCGCCGTGCTCGACGACCACGGCAACCTCGCCGAGGGCCTGCTGGCGCTGCACCGGGCCACGGGCGACACCCTCTGGCTCACCCGCGCCGGCGAGATCATCGAGCTGGCCCGCGAGCTCTTCCACGACGA
Organism: Janibacter limosus; assembly: GCF_004295485.1. NCBI lineage: Bacteria > Bacillati > Actinomycetota > Actinomycetes > Micrococcales > Intrasporangiaceae > Janibacter > Janibacter limosus. The sequence goes on from NZ_CP036164.1 coordinate 1,957,772, forward strand.
GGAGGGTTGGCACGACACGGCGCACGACGGCGAGGCCCTCATCACCCGCCCGCGCGGCCGCACCGACAACGCCGAGCCCGCGGGCGTCTCTGCCATCGCCGGGGCGCTGCTCACCCACTCCGCACTCACCGGCGACACCGCGCACCGCTCCCTCGCGGAGGAGGCCATCGCCTCGCAGTCGCGGATCATCACGCACGACCCGCGCTTTGCCGGCTGGGGCCTGGCCGTCGCCGAGGCGATGCTCACCGGGCCGCTGCAGGTGGCGATCGTCGGCGAAGGGGAGGACGGCCCCCTTCGTCAGGTGGCCGAAGCGAGCTCCTCCCCCGGTCTGGTCATCGTGACCGGCTCACCCGATGCGCCGGGTGAGCCGCTGCTCGCCGACCGGCCGCTCGTCGACGGGCGAGCGGCGGCCTACGTGTGCCGCGGATTCGTCTGCGACCGACCGGTCACCGATCCCGAGGCGCTGGCCGCTCAGCTGGCCTGATCACCCGGGCACTCCGTGCGCCCGTCGCCGTAGGTGGCGAAGCGCGGGGTGTCGCGCGGGTGCACCGGCGAGCGGCTGTCCCAGCCCCAGCCACCGAACTCGGTGCGCTGGTAGTCCTCGAAGGCCTGGACGATCTCGGCCTGCGTGTTCATGACGAAGGGGCCGTGGGCCGCCACCGGCTCGCCGAGGTCGACGCCCTGCAGGACGAGGACGACCGACGGCTGGTCGCCGGCGGTGACCGTCGGCGCCGCACCGGCGACCGGGGCCCAGCCGGCTCCCGAGGCAACGGACGTCCCGTCGATGTGGACACCGTCCTCGCCGTGCACGTAGAGCAGCCGCTGCGTCTCGCCCCGCCGGGTGGCAGGCAGCGTGATCGAGGCGCCGGGCTCGAGGTCGACGAGCCAGACTGCGACATCGGAGGCCGGGTCCGCCGCCCAGGAGGCCACGGGCGGGTCCAACGGGGCGAGGTCCTCGTAGGCACCGGAGACAACCGTCACGCGGGCTCCGTCGCGCTCGATCACCGGGATGTCCTCGTGCCAGAGCATCCTGAACTCCGGGTCAACGCCCTTGCTGCGGGCCGGGAGGTTGAGCCAGATCTGGTAGAGCTCGAAGGGGTTGTCGACGTCCTGCTCGAGCAGCGGAAACATCTCGGAGTGGCTCACGCCGTGACCGGCGGTCACCCACTGCACATCGCCGCCGCCGAAGCGGGCCGTCGCGCCCGTGGAGTCGGCGTGGTCGACGACGCCGCGACGCACGAGCGTGATCGTCTCGAAGCCTCGGTGCGGGTGCGCGGGGAAGCCCGGGACCTGCTCACCGTGGTACATGCTCCAGCCCGACGGGTTGCCGAAGTCCTGTCCGATCGGACGGTCCGAGATGTCCTGCGCCGGGCCCAGGTCGGCGTTGCCGCGCGGGTAGGCGTCGAGGTGGTGCACCGCGAAGAGGAAGGGGCCGACACCACGCCACGGGTGGCCGATCTCGATGACGCTGCCGGTGGACGTGCTGACGCTCATGTGCGCTCCTGACGTGTGCGAGTGGTCTGACCCGGTCAACGCCGGGGAGGCCGCGGATATTGCCCGGACTCACTGCCCAGGGACGACGACCCCGTGCTCGTAGGCGAAGACGACCGCCTGGGCCCGGTCGCGCAGGGCCAGCTTGGTGAGCATCCGCGACACGTGCGTCTTGACCGTCTGCTCGGCGAGGAAGAGCTGACCGGCGATCTCGGCGTTGGACAACCCGGCCGCGACGAGCCCCAGGACCTCGTGCTCGCGGGCCGTCAGCTGCTCGAGCCGGGGCGAGCGGCGGGGCACCGTGCCGCGACGTCGGGTGGACTCCTCGATGAGTCGCCGGGTGATGCTCGGCGCCAACAGCTGGTCCCCGGCCGCGACGACCCGCACCGCGCGCACCAGCTCCTCGGCGGGCGCGTCCTTGAGCATGAATCCGCTCGCCCCCAGACGCAGCGCCTCGTAGACGTAGTCGTCGATGTCGAAGGTCGTGAGCATGAGGACCCGCGGACGTGTGGGGCTCGGCGAGGACAGGATCGTCGCAGCGGCCTCGAGCCCGTTGACCTCCGGCATGCGCACGTCCATGAGGACGACGTCAGGTGCCAGTCGGGCGACCTCGCGGACACCGAGTGCCCCGTCCGCGGCTTCGCCGACGACACTGATGTCCGGCTGGGCGTCGAGCAGCGCGCCGAAGCCCTGCCGCACCATCGCCTGGTCGTCGACGATGACCACCGAGATCGTCATGCGTCTACTCTCCCAGCCGCGGTCGGTCGGTGAGCGGCACACTCGCGGTCACCGCGAAACCACCCTCGGCGGTCGGCCCGGCGGTGAGGGTCCCGCCGACGGCCTCCACCCGGGTGCGCATGCCCGGGATGCCATTGCCTCCACCCCGCTCCCGGCTGCCCGCCGAGGACGAAGGGGAGGTCGCCACCGTGAGCAGGGCACCCGCGGGAGCGTCAGCCGGGTGGACGCGCACGAGGTCGACCCGGACGCTCGCGCCCGGCGAGTGCCGGCTGGCGTTGGCGAGCGACTCCTGGAGCACCCGGTGCAGGACGAGCCCGGTGCCGGGCGGGCAGTCCTCGTGGGGCAGGCCGAGGTGCCACGAGAGATCCATGCCAGCGGAGCGGGAGGACTCGAGCAGAGCGGGCAGTTCGGCGAGCGTCGGCTGAGGGGCCGTCTGCACGGGCGCCCCCTCCTCGCGGAGCACCCCGAGCACGCCGCGGACCTCCTGCAGCGCGGCCCGCGCCGACTCCTCGATGGCGACGAACTCTCCCTTCGCCTCAGGGGTGAGGTCGGCAACGCGATAGGGGGCGGTCTGCGCCTGCACGACGACCATCGACATGTGGTGGGCCACGACGTCGTGGAGCTCTCGGGCGATGCGGCTGCGCTCCTCGACGACGGCTCGACGGGCGCGCTCGACCTCGGTCTCCTCCTCCTGCACCGCAAGCGCTCGGCGGGAGAGGACGAGCCAGCGGGTGAGCAGACCGAAGGCCACGATGATCGCGGCGCCGAGCGCCCACGGCTTCATGCCGTCGGGCATCGCGGCGAGGAAGAGCAGGACCGAGCCCGCGAGGACCGCGGCGACCAGGCGCAGCTGCGCGTACATCGCGGCGACGAGGATCGCGGCGAGCAGGATGAGGAAGTGCACGACCGGCCACGGCATCGGCGCGTCCGCCAGGCGAGGCAACGGGATCCACACGAGGGCTCCGACCGCGCTCACCACCCACGCGACGAAGGGGGCCCGCCGCATGATGAGCAGCGGCGCCACCGACATCGCCGCGAGGAGCGGCATGACCGAGGCGGTGACGGCATGGCTCTGCGAGATCGTCGACCAGCCGATGATGAACATCAGGACGGCGAGCAGGGTCGCCGCGACGTCGGGGTGTGCCCTCGTTCCCCGCGTCAGCCATCGGGCCCCCCGACCGCTCTGCCGCAGGGCTCGACCCATCCGCTGACGGGCGGGTCTCGGGTTGTCGGGCATGGGACTCAGGCTACGGACCGGCAGGGGCCTCGTCGTCATACTCCGGAGCCATCCGAGGTCACCCTGAGGTAGCACCTCGGTGGTGGGGCGACCCCTGACGGCCACCTCAGGAGCGCTCTGGCGGGTGATGTGGCACGCGGTGGCCGACGGCGAGCTTCGGTCCCATGACGACAGCCCTCTCCCGCACCACCCTGCTGACCCTCCTCGCTGCCATGCTCTGGGCGGCCCTGATGATGGCGGGCAGGCCGCCCGCGGCGGTGCCCGACCCCGGGTCGAGCGCGGCGGTCGCCGCGCTGACCAGCCGGCCGGCGGACTGGGCAGCTGGCGCCGTGCCGGCAGGCTTCGTCACCGACCTCGGGTATGCGCCGCGCCTCGAGCGCGGCCGGCTGGTCAACCCCACCGGGTCGTGCTCCTCGCCCGTGCCGCTGCCGGCCGAGTTCGAGGGCCCGTGCCGGCAGCACGACCTGGGATATGACCTGCTGCGGCACGCGGCCCACAGGGGCGGCGCCCTGCCCACGGCGGCGAGGCAGCAGCTCGACGCCCAGCTCGTCGCCTCTGCTCGCGCGTCGTGCAACGGCCGCCAGGGGATCTCCCACGGCTGGTGCTCGGCATGGGCGGACATCGCCGGCTTCTTCGTCCGGGCCAACTCGGTCCGGCAGCACGACTCCGCTCCCCTGCCGGAGGACGCCCTGTCCCGCAGCGCGACGGGTGCGGGCGCGCTCACCCTCGTCGGCGGTGCCGGGACGCTCGTGCTCGGTGGGGTGCGGCTACGGCGCAGGGTCGACTGGTCGCGGCTGACGGTGCGGATGTCCGACCTCGCGCCCCGGGTCTCCGGTGCGAGCGCCGCGGTGGCGGGCTTCGCAGTGAGCATCGCCCCCGGGCACCTGCCCCACGGACCCGTCCTGCAGGGCGGTTTGACGGCGGTGCTCGTCGGCGCCAGCGTGCTCCTGGTGCGTGCGCTGCGGCCCGGCACGGCGCGGCTCGTCGCGCGCGGTCGCTCGTGGGCGCTGGTCGGCGTGCTGGCCATGGCTCTCGCGACGCTCGGCTGGGCGCAACCAGCCCTCTCCTCCCGGCGTCTGGCGATCGGGCTGCCACCCACCGACCTGACCTGGTGGGCGACGGTGGGCGCCGTGGTGGGGGCTGCGTGGCTGGCGGTCCGCTCCCTTCGCTGGGGGTGGTCGCGGCGAGGCACCGCGTGGCGCCCGGCTGCGGTCATCGCGATCGCCTCGACGGCGGTCTTCTCCGGCGGGCCGGTGCACGGCGTGGCCACCGCGCCGGAGGACCGGGTGCTGCTGCAGTCCTCCCCCGTCGGCGCCGTGCGGGTCTACGCCGAGATGCGCGGAGGGGAGGTCCCGGGCGACCGTGCGGAGCGCGCCGCCGACGACCTGGTGCAGGCGGGCGGTCTGGAGCGGGAGCACGTCGTCATCGCGGTCCCGACGGGCTCGGGGTGGATCAACCCGCAGGTCGTGGCAGGGCTGGAGGAGCGCTTCGGCTCGCAGGTGGCGACGGTGGGGATGCAGTACGACGACGCGCCCAGCTGGGTCTCCTACCTCGTCCGCCGGGAGGATGCCGTGGGTGCGACGGCGCAGCTCTTCGACGCGGTCACCGAGCGGGTGCGGGAGCTGCCTGCGGACCAGCGCCCGCAGGTCCACGTCCACGGGGAGAGCCTCGGGGCGACGGCTGGCCAGGCGATCTTCGGTGGACCCGACACACGCCGGGCGCACGAGGTCTGCTCGGTCCTGTGGACGGGCACGCCGGGCGACCACCGGGTGGGCCTGCCGCGGGAGGCTGCGGTCGCCAACGACGACGACCCCGTCGTGCACGCCTCGCCGCGCGACCTCCTGCTCCCACCGGGCGACGGCCGGCCGTGGGTGCCGGTGCTGAGCGCCGTGCACGAGGCCGCTGACCTCGTGGGGTCGCTCGACGTGCCCGACGGCAACGGTCACCGATACGGACCCGACACAGCAGATCGGCTGGAGACCTGCCCCTAGTCGACGACGGAGTGCGTGGTGATCGAGCCGGGAGCGATCGGCTCGTCCCAGTCGATGTCGCGGTGCGATGTGGAGCGCAGCCAGGCCAGGGCCGCCCGGATCGTGTGCTCGTGGCTGACGACGACCAGGCGGTCGGGCTGCTCGATGAGTGCGGGAGCAAACCACTCACCGACGCGCTCGTAGACGTCCTGCATCGACTCGCCACCGCCCCAGCGCACCTCGCTGATGTGCGTGTCGTCCGGCACCGACTGCTCGCGCAGGGAGTCGGACCGCTGCCCCTCCAACTCACCGAGAGCCTGCTCCCGCAGACCCGCCTCGTGCCGGACGGAGGCGCTCCACCGCAGGGGGCGCAGCGCGACGGAGATGATCTCGGCGGTCTGCAGGGCACGCACCAGGTCGCTGGTCCACAGGTCGAGGGAGTGCTCGCGCCGCGGCGGTCCTGTCAGGGCACTGAGGGTGAGTCCCGCTCGGGCTGCCTGGGCCCGCCCCTCGTCGGTGAGCACCGCCTGGTTGGGGCCCCGGTGGGCGCCCTGGACGAGACCGTCACGGTTCCACGTCGACTCACCGTGACGGATGAGGTGCACGTGTGTCGGGCTCACGCAGCCCACGCTATCGGCGAACCGTAGAGTGGCGGCTCGTGAGCGGACTGCTGATCACCGGGACCTCCTCCGACGCGGGCAAGTCTCTCGTCGTGACGGGGCTGTGTCGAGTCATCGCCCGGCGCGGGATCTCGGTCGCGCCCTACAAGGCGCAGAACATGTCCAACCACTCGATGGTCTGCCGTGACGGCTCCGAGATCGGGCGCGCGCAGTACCTGCAGGCGCAGGCCGCGGGTGTCGAGGCGACGTCCGCGATGAACCCGGTCCTGCTCAAGCCGGGCAGCGACCGGCGGGCGCACGTGGTCGTGCGCGGGCGGCCGGCCGGCGAGCTGATGGCCGGCGAGTACGCGACGGGTCGTCGCCACCTGGCGGAGGCGGCCTTTGCCGCCTACGAGGAGCTCGCCGGGGAGCACGAGGTGATCGTCTGCGAAGGTGCCGGCTCCCCCGCCGAGATCAACCTGCGAGCCGGCGACTACGTCAACCTCGGTCTGGCGCAGCGGTTTTCGCTGCCCACGGTGCTCGTCGGGGACATCGACCGCGGAGGGGTACTCGCGGCGCTCTACGGCACGTGGGCGCTCGTCTCGGACGAGGACCGGCCGCTGCTGCGCGCCTACCTGATCAACAAGTTCCGCGGGGACGCCTCCGTGCTGGAGCCGGGCCTTGAGGAGATCAGCCGGCGCACGGGCATGCCGAGCCTCGGGGTGCTGCCGTGGCTGCAGGACGTGTGGCTGGACTCCGAGGACTCCCTGTCGATGGGCGCCTGGGGCGATGCCGCGGATGGCGTCCCCGAGGACCGGCGCCTGTCGGTGGCCGTCGTCCGTCTGCCGCGCACGTCCAACGGGACGGACGTCGACGCGCTGGCCGCCGAGCCGGGGGTCGACGTGAGGGTCACCGTCGACGCCGACCACGTGCGCGAGGCGGACCTGCTCGTGCTGCCCGGGTCCCGGGCGACGATCTGCGACCTGGCGTGGCTGCGACGGACCGGACTGGCGGACATCGTGCTCGACCGCGCCCGTCGCGGTGCGCCGGTGCTCGGGGTCTGCGGCGGGTACCAGATGCTGCTCGACGAGATCGTCGACGACGGGATCGAAGGGGGCGAGTCCACCTCTACCACAACCGTCCGCGGCCTCGGCCTGCTGCCCGGTCGGGTCGTCTTCCACGAGGACAAGGTGCTCGCGCGACCGAGCGGTGCATGGCGCGGCCATGAGGTGGACGGCTACGAGATCCACCACGGGGTCGTCGCGCCGACCGGCGGTGAGGACTTCCCCGGCGGGCACGCCGTGGGCGCCGTGCGCGGGTCGATCTGGCACGGCACCCTGGAGTGCGACGACTACCGCCGAGCACTGCTCGCCGACGTGGCCGCGATGACCGGGTCGACGTGGTCCGCGAAGCCGGGGGCGGCCCCCTTCGCCGCACGTCGTGAAGGCATGATCGACACTCTCGCCGATGCCCTCGAGACCCATGTCGACGTCGACGCCATCATCACTCTCGCGAAGGAATCCCGTTGAGCGACAACGCAGCCCGCCGGATCCACGTCATCGGCATCGGCGCCGGCTCCCCCGGGCACGTGACCGCGGAGGCAGCCGCTGCGCTGGCCGAGGTCGACGTCTTCCTCGTCGCGGACAAGGACGGAAGCAAGGACGAGCTGGTCGCGGTGCGGCGGGCGATCTGCGACCGGTTCATCCCCGCAGAGCATGCCTACGAGTTCATCACCGTGCCCGATCCGAAGCGCGGTCCGGATGCCGACCGCGACAGCGCTGAGTACGCACAGGGGGTGCGCGACTGGCACGCGGCCCGCACCGACGCCTACGTGCGGATCATCGAGGGGCTGCCGACCGACGCGGTCGTGGGCTTCCTCGTGTGGGGCGACCCCGCCTTCTACGACAGCACCATCCGCATCGTTGACGCGATCGGCGAACGCATCGCGACCGCGGTGCGGGTCATCCCCGGGATCTCCGCCTTCCAGACGCTGGCTGCGGCGCACGGGATCGTGCTTCACCGCGTCGGGGAGCCCATCCACGTCACGACAGGACGCCGACTCGTCGACGAGTGGACCCGTGCGGAGGCTGCCGACCTGTCACTCGGCACCGTCGTCGTCATGCTCGACGGCCACCTGCACTGCCGCGAGCTCGCGGCCACCCATCCGGACACGGTCATCCACTGGGGCGCCTACGTCGGCATGCCGCAGCAGGAGCTGCGCTCCGGGCGGCTCGCCGACGTCATCGACGAGATCGTCGAGCTGCGCGCCCGGCTGCGCGAGAGGCACGGTTGGGTCATGGACGTCTACGCCCTTGGGTCCGCATCCGCGCCGGTCCATACCGGCGGAAGGCTTGCGTGAGTAGTGGGATCGTGCAGCAGGCAGAATCCTTGACGTCGGACAACGACCCTTCTACTATCCCGGTCTACGGGTCCCGAAGCGTAGGGGCCGCGCCTCGAGGGGGAGCCGTTCTACGAGCCACCTGCGTATCAGTCTTGAGTGTCCTCTTCTTCGTGGGAGGGCTACCAGTCCAAGCCCACTCCGGCCCCGCGTCCACTTCAGGACAGCTGCGTTCGAGCATCGCCATGACCCCTACCGCAGAGTGGCGTTGGTACTACACCAATTACTTTCTTCCAAACAAAGTTGCAACAATCGAGGCTATGCAATGACGACGCCTGGACATCCCGGATACGTGTATGGCATCAGTTCCTATACCTGTGTGTTGCCCTCCGGAGAGCAAGTGGTCCATGAGGGTCTTGGACTGATCAGGTGACAGCGGAGTCAGCGGCACGCCGCTGCGTCATCACGCCCGGCCACGAGGTGGTCGTCTCCGGGGAGCTCACCGGCGGAGAGAGCCCGTCGGTATGGGTTCATCAGGGATTCGGTCTCACCGGCCGTGTCGAGGGTGGCCGAGTCCCGCTGACGGGCGAGAACCTCACGCCCGGGTTGGGGCGCGTCGCCGGTCTCTGGGACGGCTTCGGGATCACGCCGGCGAGGCCAACCTCCGTCATCCATGATCACGACGCACCGCCCGTGGTGCTCACCGCATCCGAGAGGCTCCCTGGTCCCCAGGACCTGACCGACACCGAGCGCGAGAGCGCGATGGACGAGGTGTTCTCCCGCTCCGGGAGCCGGTTGCTCGGCTTCGGTGGGACCTCGCACAGCACCTTCGCGTGCCTGCTCTTCGTGGACTCCGCCTTCGTCGACTGGTGGCTCGACGTCACGACCCTGCGCATCGACCTGTCAGTCGCGATGCTCCCGTCCTCGCTGTGGGACGACTCGGGGAGGCTGCCACCCGGTGTCATGCCGGGTGCGCACGCCCGACCGTGAGGTCGCTTCAGCGGGTGCGGGCGGCCAGGCGGCGGATGGCGAGGCCCTGGAGGACCATCGAGGCGGCGAGGCAGGCACCGACGCCCTCGCCGGAGCGCAGCCGCAGGTCGAGCAGGGGCTCGAGGCCGAGCTCGCGCAGGACGAGGGCATGGGCGCGCTCGCGACTGACCTGACCGGCAAGCAGGTAGGCCTGCGTCGCCGGCTCGATCCGGCTGGCGATGACGCCCGGCAGTGATCCCGCCAGTCCGTCCAGAACCACCGGGGCGCCTGCGGCAGCAGCACCGAGGGTGACCCCCGTGAGCAGGGCGATCTCGGGACCCCCGACCTTCGCGAGGAGGCGAAGGGGGTCTGACTCACCCTTGGTCCGGGCCAGCGCAGCAGCGACGACGTCGCGCTTGCGCGCGACCATGTCGGCGTCCGAGCCGGAGCCGAGGCCGACGGCGTCCTGGGGTTCGAGGTCGAGCAGGGCGCAGACGAGCGCGGCAGCAACCGTCGTGTTGCCGACGCCGACCTCGCCGAGGCAGACGAGCCCGCTGGCTGCGGCCTCGCGACCGATCTCGCGGCCCGCCGCGACGAGTGCCGCGACGTCGGCGTCGCTCATCGCGTCGGTCGCCGCGAGGTCGCCCCGTTCCCCCGCGGGCCGCGCGTCACGCGCGCCTGGGATCGCGTGTGCCACACCGCAGTCGGCGGCGATGACCGCCAGCCCGGCGCCAGCAGCGGACGCCGCGCCGAGCGAGGTCCCGGCCACCGTCGCGGCGAGCACGTCACGCGTCGTCGCGATCGGAAAGGCACTGACGTCGAGATCTGTCACCGGGTGATCCGCACCGGCCAGCACGAGGGTGCCGCCCGTGAGGTCGTGGGCGCCGACGGCGAGCACCCGGTTGAGTGCCCGGTCGAGGACACCCAACGAGTCCGGCGGCGACAACAGCTCGTCGGCTGCATCGGTCGCACCGACGAGTCGCTCCGGCTCGGGGCCTCGCAGGTGTGAGACCGGCTGCTGCGGGGCCGACTCGTCGGCAGGCCACCGGTCGCGGATGACGACCTGCTCGAGGGGAGTCTTCCGCGACCACGCCGCCCGCTCCAACCCCGGCGACGGGGGGCGCTCGTCGGGCCACCCCAGGCAGAGCCAGCCGAGCGTCACGACGCCCTCGGGCAGGCCGAGCAGGTCAGCGAGCTCGTCGGGGTCGAAGAGGGTCACCCACCCCATGCCCAAGCCGTGGGCGCGGGCGGTGAGCCACATGTTTTCGATCGCGGTGGCGCAGGACCACATGTCCGCGTCGGGGAAGGTCGCCCGACCGAGCACACCCGTTGCGGGAGTGCGTCGGTCGCACGCGACGACGATCCCCACGGGCGCCTCGCGCAGACCCTCGAGCTTGAGGTCGAGCATGCGCGCGGCGCGCTCGGAGGCCAGGTGCGCGGCCTGGTCGACCCGCGCCCTGTCGGCCATCGCGGCAGCCCGGTCACGGGTCGTGGGGTCGGTGACGACGATGAAGCGCCATGGCTGCGAGTGGCCGACGCTCGGGGCGCGGTGACCGGCCTCGAGGACCGAGGTGATCAGGTCCTCCGGCACCGCGTCGGGGCGGTAACGGCGGATGTCCCGGCGCCCGGCGACCACGGCGGCCAGCGCCTCGGTGACGGACTCCCCCATCGCCCAGCCCGACGGGTCATCGCGCCGCTGCGCGGCACTGCTGGTGTCACCGATCGTCGGGACGGGTCGGGCATAGCGGGCCCGACCCCCTTCGTCACTCACTCGTCATCCTCCAGATCACCCTCGATGTCGAGGTAGACCTGCTGCATCGCCCGCATGACGTCGCTATCGGGCTCCTCCCACAGGCCGCGGTCGGCGGCCTCGGTGAGCTTCTCCACGATCCCGCGCAGGGCCCACGGGTTGGCGCGGCGCATGAAGTCCTGGTTGGTCTCGTCGAGGACGTAGTCCTTGGCGATGCGGTCGTACATCCAGTCGTGCACGACCCCGGCCGTGGCGTCGAAGCCGAAGAGGTAGTCGACCGTCGCCGCCAGCTCGAAGGCTCCCTTGTACCCGTGCCGCTGCATGGCCGAGATCCACCGCGGGTTGACCACGCGCGAGCGGAAGACGCGGTTGGTCTCCTCCTGCAGCGTGCGGGTGCGCACCGCGTCCGGGGAGGTCGAGTCGCCGACATAGGCCTTGGGCTCGGTGCCGGTCAGCGCGCGCACGGTCGCGACCATACCCCCGTGGTACTGGAAGTAGTCGTCGGAGTCGAGGATGTCGGACTCGCGGTTGTCGACATTCTTCGCCGCGACCTGAATCCGGCGATAGGTGCGCTCCATGTCCTCGGCGGCGGGCTTGCCGTCGAGGTCGCGGCCGTAGGCGAAGCCGCCCCAGACGGTGTAGACCTGCGCGAGGTCGTCGTCGCTGCGCCAGTTGCCCGACTCGACCACCTGGAGGATGCCCGCCCCGTAGGAGCCCGGCTTGGAGCCGAAGATCCTGGTGCGAGCGCGGCGCTCGTCACCGTGGTCGGCCAGGTCGTCGGCGGTGTGCGCGCGCACCGGGTTGTCCTGCGGCGACTCGTCGAGCCCGGCGACCAGCTCGACCGCATCGTCGATGAGGGCGATGACGTGCGGGAAGGCATCGCGGAAGAACCCCGAGATGCGCACGGTCACGTCGACGCGGGCACGGCCGAGCTCGGCGAGCGGGATGGCCTCGAGGCCGGTGACGCGGCGCGACTGCTCGTCCCACACCGGGGTCACGCCGAGCAGCGCGAGCACCTCACCGATGTCGTCACCGGACGTACGCATCGCGGAGGTGCCCCACATCGACAACCCGACCGAGGTGGGCAGCTCACCCGTCTCCTCGCGGTAGCGCTCCAGCAACGAGTCGGCCATCGCCGTACCGGTCTGGTAGGCCAGCCGGGACGGGATCGCCTTGGGGTCGACGGAGTAGAAGTTGCGGCCGGTGGGCAGCACATTGATCAGCCCACGAAGGGGGGACCCGCTCGGCCCCGCAGGGACATAGCCGCCGTCGAGGGCGTGCAGCACCATGGCCAGCTCCCGGTCGGTCGCGGCCAGCCGCGGCACCACCTGGGTGGCGGCGAACTCGAGGACGGCAGTGACCTCGGCGGCGGTGGCTGCGTCGAGGGCGGGCTCCGCCTGGGCCACGATGCCGCTCGCCGCAAACGGGGACCAGCCGGTCGCGGCGAGGGCCTCGACGAGGTGACGGGCCCTCCCTTCGACAGCGTCGGTCTCGGTGGAGGAGGCGTCCTCGGCGAGGCCGAGCGCGGACCGCAGGCCGGGCACGGACCCGACCTGGCCGGAGAAGACCTGCGAGGCGCGCAGGACAGCCAGGACGAGGTTGACGAGCTCTTCGCCCTGCGGCGCCTGGCCGAGGACGTGCAGACCATCGCGGATCTGCACGTCCTTGATCTCGCAGAGCCAGCCGTCGACGTGCATGACGAGGTCGTCGAAGCCGTCCGCGTCATCGAGGTCGACGTCCTCGAGGCCGAGGTCGACGTGCATCTGCGCGGCGTGGATCAGCTGCCAGATCTCGCCGCGCAGGGCCGGCGCCTTGGCCGGGTCCATCGCGGTGACATTGCCGTACTCGTCGAGCAGCTGCTCGAGCCGGGCGATGTCGCCGTAGGACTCGGCGCGGGCCATCGGCGGGACGAGGTGGTCGACGATCGTCGCGTGCGCGCGGCGCTTGGCCTGGGTGCCCTCCCCCGGGTCGTTGACGAGGAAGGGGTAGACCAGCGGCAGGTTGCCGAGCGCTGCGTCGGTGCCGCACGAGGCGGACATCGCGAGGTTCTTGCCCGACAGCCACTCGAGGTTGCCGTGCTTGCCGACGTGCACGATCGCGTGCGCGCCGAACTCCTCCTCGATCCAGCGGTAGGTCGCGAGGTAGTGGTGGGTGGGCGGCAGGTCGGGGTCGTGGTAGATCGCGATCGGGTTCTGCCCGAAGCCTCGCGGGGGCTGCACGAGCAGGGCGACATTGCCGCGCACGATGGCTGCGGTGACGATCTCGCCCTGCGCGTCCTGGGTGGTGTCGACGAAGACCTCACCGGGTGCGGCGCCCCAGTGCTGCGTCATCGCCTCGCGCAGGTCGGCCGGGCAGCGGTCGAACCACTCGCGGTAGCGGTCTGCGGGGATGCGCACCTGGGCGCCCTCGACCTGCTCCTGGGTGAGCCACTCCTCGTCCTGGCCGCCGGCGGCGATGAGCTCGTGGATGAGGGCATTGCCGGACGTCGTGTCGGGGGCCTCGCCCTCGACCGAAGGGAGCGGGTCCATCCCGACGAAGCCGTCACCGACGTCGTAGCCCACCTCGCGCATCGCGCGCAGCAGCCGGATCGTCGAGACGGGGGTGTCCAGACCGACGGCATTGCCCAGGCGGGAGTGCTTGGTCGGGTAGGCGGACAGGACGACGGCGATCTTGCGCTCGGCCACGGGGGTGGAGCGCAGCCGGGCGTGGTTGACCGCGATCCCGGCGACGCGGGCGGCGCGCTCCGGGTCGGCGACGTAGTGCGGCAGGCCCTCGTCGTCGAACTCCTTGAAGGAGAAGGCGACCGTGATCAGGCGACCGTCGAACTCGGGGACGGCAACCTGGGTCGCGACGTCGAGTGGGCTCATCCCGTCGTCGGAGTCCAGCCAGTCCTGGCGTCCCCAGGTGAGGCAGAGGCCCTGGAGGATCGGGATGTCGAGAGCGGCGAGGGCCTCGACGTCCCAGGCCTCGTCGTCCTCACCGGCGGAGGCGGTCGCGGGCTTGGTGCCACCGGCCGCAAGGACCGTGGTGACGAGCGCGTCGAGGGTGCCGAGGTGCTCCAGGAGCCCGTCGGGGGCGTCGCGCAGCGAGGCGGAGTGGATCACCACGCCCTGGCCACCAGCCGCATCGATCGCGTCGGCCAGCGCGTGGGCGTAGTCGGTGTTGCCGGCGGCGTACTGGGCACGGTAGATGAGCACCCCGACGCGGGGGCGCCGGCGGGCGGTGTCGCCGGGGGCCGTGTCGAGGGCGGCGGGCTCCTCGCGCTCGAGGACTCCCCACTGGGGCAACGCTGCCGGCGCCTCGAAGCCTTCGCCGGTGAGCAGCAGGGTGTCACCGAGGAAGGCGTGGAGCTGCGCGAGGTTGGTCGGGCCCCCTTCGGCGAGGTAGCGGTGGGCCTCCGCGGCAGTGCCCGGCGGGACGGTCGAGAGCTCCATGAGCGCGGCGTCCGGCTCCTGGGTGCCGCCGAGGACGACGAGCGGGGCGGTCGCGGCGCGCAGCTCGTCGAAGCCCTCCCACAGGCCCTGCGGGCTGCCGAGGTAGCGGACCACCACGATGTCGGCGCCCTCGACCCGTGCGGCGATCTGCTCGCCGGTCAGGCGAGCGGGGTTGGCGACGACGTAGTCGACGCCCGCGCTGCGCGCGCTCAGCAGGTCGGTGTCGGAGGTGGACAGCAGGGCGACGGTCGTCACGTCGTGAGCTCCTTGAGCGGGGTTCCGCGCCCCGCGGTCGAGAGGGACCCGAGCGTGCGCCCGGGCCGGCCGACCCGACGTGTCTGACTCGCGAAGTGCTCGCTCACAGTGGCGGGACCGTCCCGGACTTGCACCGGGTTCCGACGACATCGGCCGTGGGCAGCCTAACCCGACACGTATGCTGCGGGCGCGTGAGCATCCCTTCGTCATCCCGCAGCGGCGCTGACCGCTGCCCGGGGCTGCTCACCCCCTTCATCTCGGCGGACGGTGCGATGGTGCGGCTCAGGCTGCCGGGCGGTCGCGTCGACGCCGCGACGGTGCGCGCAATCTCTTCTCTCGCAGTCAGATTCGGCGACCCGGACATCACACTGACCTCACGCGGCAGCCTGCAGCTGCGCGGCCTGCCCGACCCGCTCCCCCGCGAGCTGGTCACCGCCATCGGTGACCTCGGCCTCGTCCCGTCGGGTGAGCACGACAAGGCCCGCAACATCGTCGCGGACCCCGACGAATCGCTCGATGACCTGGTGGAGGCCCTGGACGAGGCCCTCCTTGCGGACCCGGCCCTGGCCGGGCTGCCGGGACGCTTCCTCCTCGCGGTCGCGCGGCCCGGCGGTCCCGTGCTCGGAGAGCCGTGGGACATCGCCGTCGTGGACGAAGGGGGTTCGGTCCGCGTCCTCGTGGGCGACCACGGTGTCGTCGTCCCTCGCGACGGTGCGGCACGGACCGCTCTCGACGTCGCCCGTCGCTTCCTGGCCGTCCGCCCCGATGCCAAGACATGGAATGTGCGCGACCTGCCCGCCGCTGCCCGGGGGTCCCTGCTGCCGGAGGGGACCCCCTTCGTCGTGGAGGCCGAGGCGCCACCGCTCCCCGGGCCGGACGGGGATTACCTCGTGGCGCTCGTGCCGCTCGGGCTGCTGACGCCGCGGATGGCCGCGGCCCTCACCACGCTTCGAGGCTCGTCGCAGGGCTCCTCGCACCTCAGCGAGCGTCTCGTGATCACCCCCTGGCGCTCGATCGTGGTCCGGGGCGGGGCGGGCCTCGCCGACGACCTGGCCGCGGCCGGGTTCGCCACCGCGCCAGACTCCCCCTGGACCGTCCTGACCGCCTGCGCCGGGGCCCCCGCGTGCGCGCGGACCACCACCTCCACCCGCGACCTCGCGCGGGACGCAGCAGCCTTGGTCGACCCCACTGGACCACCCGTCCACGTCATCGGGTGCGACCGCTCCTGCGGTCACCCCGCCCGAGCACACACCATCTCCCTCAACCCCTCGACCGCGGCTGATGTCGTTGCCGCGCAACGCTCTCCGATCACCGAAAGGTCCTCATGACCTCCCTTCGCCAGCCGCCCAGTCGCTACGACTACGTCACCGACGGCCAGGAGATCTACCGCCGGTCCTTCGGCATGATCCGTGACGAGGCCGACCTGTCCGGGCTGCCCACGGACCTCCACGGCGCGGCCGTGCGGATCATCCACGCCGCCGGTGACGTCGCGATCACGAGCGAGATCGCCGGGCACCCGCAGGTCGCCGCCGCCGCGCACGCCGCCCTCCTCGCCGGCGCGCCCGTCCTCACCGACAGCAACATGCTCGCCTCCGGCGTCACCCGCCGGCGCCTGCCCGCCGACAACGAGGTCATCTGCACCCTGCGCGACGAGCGCGTGCCGGCTCTGGCCGCCGAGTGGGACACCACCCGCGCCGCCGCTGCCGTCTCTCTGTGGGGCGAGCGTCTCGAGGGCTCCGTCGTCGCGATCGGCAATGCCCCCACCGCGCTCTTCCACCTGCTCGAGATGCTCCAGGACGGGGCCCCACGACCGGCCGCGATCGTCGGGATGCCCGTGGGCTTCGTCGGCTCGGCGGAGTCCAAGACCGCTCTGGCAGAGCACGACCTGCCCGGTGGGTCGATCCCCTGGCTGGTCGTCCACGGCCGCCGCGGCGGCTCCGCCATGGCCGCAGCCGCGCTCAACGCGCTGGCAAACCCGGACGAGCTGGCATGAGTGCCCCCACGAGCACCGGCCGCTTCTACGGTGTGGGCATCGGCCCCGGCGACCCCGAGCTGATCACCCTCAAGGCGGCCCGGCTCATCCGTGACGCCGACGTCATCGCCTACCACTCCGGCGTCGGCAAGCAGTCCATGGCGCGGGGGATCGCCGCGGACCTCATCCCCGAGGGCGTCCTCGAGGAGGAGCTGCGCTACCCCGTGACGACCGGGATGACCGACCACCCGGGCGGCTACTACGGAGCGCTGGCCGAGTTCTACGACGAGTGCTCCGCCCGGCTCGAGGCCCACCTGTCCCAGGGCCGGACCGTCGTCGTGCTCGCCGTCGGTGACCCGCTCTTCTTCGGCTCCTTCATGTACGTCCACGACCGGTTGAGCCCCCGCTATCCCACCGAGGTCGTCCCCGGCATCACGGCGATGTCAGCGGCCACCGCCGCGGTCGCGACCGGCCTGTGCCGGCACGAGGACACCCTCACCGTGCTGCCCGGGACCCTGCCCGTGCCCGAGCTCGCCCGGCGGCTCGCCGACACCGACGCGGCGGTCATCATGAAGCTCGGCCGCACCTTTGCCGGGGTCCGTGAGGCCCTGCGTCAGGCGGGGGTCCTCGACCGGGCCGTCTATGTCGAGCGCGCCTCTGGCACAGGCGAGGTCGTCGTGCCGGCAGCCGACGTCGACGAGGGGCGCGTGCCCTACATGTCCATCGTCGTCGTGCCCGGCGCCGACCTGCGGGACGACGCCGCCGGCCGGGCCGCGGACTTCGCCCGGATCACGGCCGCGCACGAGGCGCCGACTCCCGACGACTCGGCTCCCCGGGACACCACGGGCACCGTGCACGTCGTCGGTCTCGGTCCCGGCCCGGACCGCTGGCTCACCCCCGAGGCATCCGAGGTCCTGGCCCGCGTCGACCACGTCGTCGGCTACGCGCCGTACGTCGCCCGGGTGCCGCAGCGCGAGGGGCTGACCCGCCACGCCTCCGGCAACACCGTCGAGCTCGACCGTGGCCGGCTGGCCCTCGACCTGGCGAAGGGGGGCGACGACGTCGCGATCGTCTCCGGCGGCGACGCGGGGGTCTTCGGAATGGCGACCGCGATCTTCGAGTCGCGTGAGAGCGCGCTGGCTGACGACGCCGGGTACGCGGACGTGCCCGTCCGCGTCGTGCCCGGGGTCACCGCAGCGCATGCTGCCAGCGCCCTCGTCGGTGCCGTGCTCGGCGGCGACCACGCGCTGGTCAACCTCAGCGACAACCTCAAGCCGTGGCAGGTCCTCGCCGACCGGCTCACCGCTCTCGCCACCAACGACATCTCGGTCGCGCTCTACAACCCCCGCTCGGCCTCGCGCCCGGACACCCTGGGACGCGCTCGTGACCTGCTCGTCGAGGCGGTCGGCCCGACGCGGGTCGTCGTCGTCGCGCGTCACGTCGGACGGGACCAGGAGTCGGTCGTCGTGACGACCCTCGGCGAGCTCGACGTCGATTCCGTCGACATGGGCTGCCTCGTCGTCATCGGGGCGTCCACCACCCGTGCGACGGGCGACGGACGGGTCTGGACGCCGCGTTCGGTGGGCTGACGCGAGCCCGGCGTCGTTGACGGCGCCCGGCTGCTCCTCTCGGGGGGACCGGGTGACCTCAACGACGCCGGGCTCGGCGCGCCTGAGCCTCAGACCCAGAAGGGCGCCGGTCCTGCCGGCGCATCCGCACGGGGCGAAGGGAGCCGGGTCCCGTCTCCCCACCCCTTCGCCCAGTCCGGGACGGCCGAGGGAGGCGGGTCGATGCCGAGCAGCTGCCACAGGCGGTCGGGGTCGACGCCCTTGCCCTTGCGCAGGAAGCGCATCCGCACCAGGGCCTGGGCGCAGACCTGGCCGTCGACGACGAACCGCTGCTCGTAGTAGACGCTGATCCGGTCCCAGCCGGCGAGTGCGCTGTGCAGCTCGTAGGCCTGCAGCGGCTGCAGCGAGGTGCGGAAGGTCATCGTCTCCTGCATGACGACCGGCGAGACGCGGTGACGCACCTGCGCACGCAACCACCCGGAGCGGATCGCGAGGTCGATCCGACCGAGGTCGGCCATCGTGAAGTAGACGCCGTTGTTCATGTGCCCGGCGAAGTCGATGTCGTTGGGCAGCACCCGCAGCGGGAGCACGGCGTGCTCGGTGGGGCCGACCCGGCCACGGCGGCGGGCGGTCGCCGCGGTCCAGACGACGCGAAGGATCTTGTTCACCCCGGCATCCTCTCTCGTCCCGCGCCCTCGACCGTTGTCGGCAGTCGGTGCCACGCTGTGAGCATGGCCACGATCTACTGCACCGCCACGAGCCTCGACGGCTTCATCGCCGACGACGACGAGAGCCTGTCGTGGCTCTTCGCCACCGTCGGCCACGACCAGGACCCGCAGGGCCGCTACGGCGACGACGCCAGCCTCGACTTCGACCAGTTCCTCCCGACCGTCGGGGCCGTGGTCTGCGGCGCCAACACCTACGCGTGGGTGCACCGCGAGCTGACGCACGACGGCTCGGACTTCACCTGGCCCTACGAGCAGCCGTCCTGGGTCGTCACCCACCGCGACCTCGACCTGCCCGAGGGGGTGCAGAGCTTCACCGGCGACATCACCGACCTGCACGCCGCCGCGACCGAGGCCGCCGCCGGCAAGGACGTGTGGATCGTCGGCGGCGGGGACCTCGCCGGTCAGTTCGCCGACGCCGGCCTGCTCGACCGGGTGTGGATCCACCAGACACCGGTCACCCTCGGCGCCGGCGCACCGCTCCTGCCTCGCCGGTTGCGCCTGGAGCGCGTGCGGCTCGCGCGCGACGGCCAGTTCACCGCCATGCTCTTCGACGTCGTGGGTCCCGAGCCCCGTCGCGTCGGAGATGTCGACGGAGCCGCAGAGGTCTACGCCCAGCAGTGACTGTTTCGCTGGACATGCGGCCGCACCCCGCTACGTTGGCAGGTGTGACTGCATCCATGCATGACACCGACCGCGGCTGGGACCTCGTGCGACTCGCCGAGGCCACGCCCAAGGCCCTCGACGGACGCGTCCGCAGCGAGCTCGAGCGCGGCAGGCGGGACTACCAGCCCCTGCGCAGCGAGGTCATCGACCCCGCCGACCGGGCCGTCCCGGAGAGCCCCAACAACCGGGCTCGCCTCGAGAGGCTCGCCGACTACGTCCTCGACGGCGACGCCATCGTCGAGATCGGGTGCGGGCGGGGGTTCGTGGGCGGCCAGCTGCTCGCCGCCGGCGCTGGCCACTACAGCGCGATGGACATCGTCGCCGACTACGCGCGCAGCGCCCGGGCGGTGCTCGAGTCCCTCGGCCACGGCGACCGCCTCGGGCACATCCGGCAGCAGGACCTCTACACCCTCACCCCCCGTGATCTCGTTGACGCCGACCTCGTCGTCTGCTCGGAGGTCATCGAGCACGTGCCCGACCCCGAGGCCGCCCTGGAGGCCATCGGCGGGGCGTTGCCCGAGGGGGGCGAGCTGCTCTTCACGGTCCCGCTGCTGGGCAAGCTCGAAAAGGTCTGGGGCCACCTGTCGATCTTCACCGCGGAGCGGCTGCAGTCCATGCTCGAGAGGGCCGGGCTGACGGCCCACCACGTCGAGCCCCTCGTGGGCCAGTGGGTCCTCGTCCTCGCCGGCCCCGCCGGTGTGCCCACGCAGCGGCAGGACGAGCGCCTGACGCAGCTGCGGGTCCGCGCCGCCGACCACCCCGAGGTAGCGCTGCCGGCCGACCTGACCCCGGTGCCGACCCAGCCGACCCGCTTCGACAACGTCGCCACGCGGACCCTCGAGGTGAGCGCCGTGGGCGACGCCCCACCCACCGCCGGGGTCCGGGTCACGCCGCCCGACGACGCGGACCAGACGGTCCGGGTCGCGGTCGAGGCCGGAGCCGTCGGCGACGAGGTCACCGGTGGCGTGGGCATCTCGCTGGCCGGCGCCGGCCCGGTCGAGGGGGCGCGGCTCTCCTTCGAGGTCGAGGACGTCACGCACGTGCGGCAGGTGACGGTGACCTTCCGTCGCCCCGACGCGAGTCCCGCCGGCGAGTGGCGGTGGCGGCCGAGCGACCAGGACCGGGCTCGGGTCGCCGTCGCGCACACCGCCTCGCTGCGGCCCGGTGCCCATCGGCCACCCTTCTCGGGCCCCCGACGGGCTCAGGTGCCCGAGGCCGACCGCGTGGAGGTCACGGCGACCGTCGCCGCCGGCGGCACCGCCCGCCTGCGGATCGTCCGGTGGGGCTGGATCCGCTGAGCTGCGGCCAGCTAGCGCTGGCCACCGGGGACGTCTGCGGCCGCACGGTCGTCGCGCTCGGCCAGCCGCCGGCACGAGTACAGGTGCGACTCGACGAAGCCCTCGGCCCGCAGCGCCCACCCGACGACGATGATCGCGGCCTGACGCAGGTCGTGGGCCTCGACCTGGTCGGCGATGTCGGCGAGCGTCCCGCGCAGGATCAGCTCCTGCGGCTGCTCGACGCGGTAGGCCACGGCGACCGGGCAGTCGGCGCCGTAGTGCTGGGCGAGCCGCTCGGCGAGCTCGCGGGCACGGCGGATCGCCAGGTGGAGCACGAGGGTCGCTCCGGTCGCGGCGAAGGCCTCGAGGGACTCCCCCGACGGCAGAGCGGTGGAATCGCGCTGGGCACGGGTCAGCACGACCGACTGGGCCACCTCGGGCACGGTCAGCTCGCGGCCCAGCCGGGCTGCGGTCGCGGCGTAGGCCGCGATGCCGGGCGTGATGTCCCACGGGATCCCGGCCGCGTCCAGCCGGCGGGTCTGCTCGGCGATCGCGGAGTAGACCGAGGGGTCCCCCGAGCAGAGGCGGGCGACGTCCTCGCCGCGCTCGTGGGCGGCGACGATCTCGGCGGTGATGCCATCGAGGTCCAGGACCTGGGTGTCGACGAGCCGGGCACCCTGCGGGCAGTGCTCGAGGACGGCCGCGTCGAGGTAGGTCCCGGCATAGAGACACACCTGGCTCGCCGCCAGCAGGCGCGTGGCCCGGACGGTCAGCAGGTCGGCGGCGCCGGGACCGGCGCCGATGAAGTGGACGGTCATGAGGTGCCCTTCGTCGTGGCGAGCTGGACGACGGCACGCGCCGGCGTCCAGGACAGGAAGCGTCCGAGCGTGACGGCGTGCTCGACGGACAGCCGGGTGAGCTCACCCCCGGCTCGGTTGTGGGTGGCGATGAGGGCCGACTCCCCTTCGAGGGTGACGGCATGGGCGACGAGGCGGCCGCCGGGGCGAAGGGAGGTCCACGTCCGCTCGAGCAGGTCGACGTCGAGTCCCCCGCCGACGAAGACCGCCTCGGCGTCGGGGAGCCCGGCGAGGTCGGTCGTCGTGGTGTCGCCGACGACGACCTCGACGCGTCCGGCCAGTCCGAGGGCCGCAGCGTTGGCGGTGATGCGTGCGGCACGCTCGGGGTCGCGCTCGACGCAGGTGGCCGTGGCCCGGTCCGCGGCGAGGCACCACTCGAGGGCCACCGAGCCGTTGCCGGCCCCGAGGTCCCACAGGTGGGCGCCGGGTGTGGGACGCAGCCGCGCCAGTGCCGAGGCCCGCACGTCGCGCTTGGTCAGCTGCCCGTCGTGGTCGATGAAGCTCTCGGGCCGCCCTGGAGCCGTCCCGGCGGTCCGCGACGAGCGGACCGGATCGTCGGCCCTGGCCTCGACGCAGACGACGACGAGGTCCGCGGTGGTCGCGGTGAACTCGTGCGCGGGGTGGGCCAGCGCGCCTTCGTCCGATCCGCCCAGGTGCCAGCGTGCAGTGAGCAGGCTTGTCCCCCAACCGCGTTCGGACAGCAGAGTCGCCAGTCGTGCGGGCCCATCGCCGTCGGAGCAGAGCACGACGAGGCGGGCGCCCGGCGTGAGGTGGGGCAGGACCGCGCGCAGGTCACGACCGACAGCGGTCACCACGACGGTCTCCTCGGCGGACCAACCCTGCCGGGCCCGAGCGAGGACGTCGCTGCCGACGGCCGGGTGGATCCGTACCCGGTCGGCCCCGAGGAGCTCCACGAGCGTGGTCCCGATACCGGAGCGCAGCGGGTCGCCGCTGGCGATCACCACCGCGTCCCCGACCCGGTCGAGCAAGGCGGGCAGGGCAGCGCGAAGGGGGCTGGGCCAGCGCACCATCTCGGCCCCGGCAGCGACGTGGTCGGCCACGAGATCGAGGTGACGTTGCCCGCCGATGACGGTGGCGGCACGCTCGACGAGGCCGCGCCGCCCGTCGTCCAGGCCGGCCCAACCATCGTCTGCGATACCCACCACGTCGATCACGGACGCCAACCATAGGCCCCCGTCGGCTGTGGCATGCTGGCGCTCGGCGCAGCCAACCGAGGAATCCGGTGCAAGTCCGGAGCGGTCCCGCCACTGTGAAGGCCCTGTGGGCCCAGCCAGAACATCGGTCTGCGTTCGTCGGAGCGAGCCCGCCCGGCGTGTCTTGACGGCGAGCGTGGACACTCGCCAGGAGGTTTGGCGTGACTGCTCCGGTCTTCCCCTTCACCGCCCTCGTCGGCTCCGACGAGCTGATCACCGCACTGCTGCTCAGCGCGATCTCCCCCGAGATCGGCGGCGTCCTCGTCCGCGGCGAGAAGGGCACCGCGAAGTCGACCGCGGTCCGCGCCCTCGCCGCGGTGCTGCCCGAGCAGCAGGTCGCGCTCTCCTGCCGATTCGGCTGCGACCCCGAGCGTGCCGATGACTGCCCCGACGGCCCGCACACGGGGCCGGCGACCACCCGCCCCGCTCGTCTGGTCGAGCTGCCCGTCGGTGCCACCGAGGACCGCGTCGTCGGCTCGCTCGACCTGCGCCGTGCTCTCGGCGAGGGCGAGGCGGCCTACCAGCCGGGCCTGCTCGCGGACGCCCATCGCGGCATCCTCTACGTCGACGAGGTCAACCTGCTGCACGACCACCTCGTCGACGTGCTCCTCGACGCGGCCGCCATGGGACGCAACACCGTCGAGCGCGACGGCGTCTCGATCTCGCACCCCGCCAGGATCACCCTCGTCGGCACGATGAACCCCGAGGAGGGCGAGCTGCGGCCCCAGCTGCTCGACCGATTCGGCCTGACCGTCCACGTCGCCGCGAGCCGTGACCCGCACGTGCGGGCCGAGGTCGTGCGGCGCCGGCTCGCGGCCGACCTCGACCCGGCCGGCTTCGCCGCCGGCTATGCCGCGTCCGAGGCCCAGCTCACCGAGCGGCTCGCCGCGGCCCGCGAGAGCGTGGCGCGCATCCGGCTCGAGGACGTGACCCTGCGGACCATCGCCCGGGTGTGCGCCGGCTTCGACGTCGACGGCATGCGCGCCGACATCGTCACCGCGCGCACGGCCGCGGCCCACGCCGCCTGGGCCGGACGCGAGCACGTGACCCGTGAGGACATCCGGGCCGCCGCGCTCCTGTCGCTCCCCCACCGTCGGCGGCGGGCCCCCTTCGACGCTCCCGGTCTCGACGAGGACCTGCTCGACCGGTTGCTCGACGAGGAGCCCGAGCCGGAGCCGCCGGTGCCACCGACTGGTGGGGATGACAGCGACGGCGATGTCGATGGCGCCTCCCCTGACGAGTCCGGACCGGGTGACGGCGCGCAGGAGGAGGGTCGGTCCGGCGACTCCCGTCCTGCTCCACCGGATGGGTCAGCGGACGACCGCGGCGAGTCGCCCACCACAGCCCCCGATGACCCATCACGAGGAGCAGAACCGGAGCGGGCGGAAGTGCCCGACACCAGCCCTTCAGGGGCGTCTGCCCCCGCTGCCACGGCCATCGCCAGCACCCCCTACCGCGCCCGTCGCCTCGAGCTCTCCGGCGTCGGCTCCGGACCGACCGGGCGCCGCTCCCCCGCTCTCACCCCGCGCGGTCGCGTCGTCGGTGTCCACCCCGCCGGCAACGAACCGGCAGGTGCTCCGGTCCACCTGACCGCCACCCTTCGCGCCTCTGCGGCTCGTCGAGCGGCCCGCACCGGGCCGGCCCGCGTGACCGGCGACGACCTGCGCCATGCCGTCACCCGCGGCCGCGAGGCCAACCTCGTGCTGCTCGCCGTCGACGCCTCCGGCTCGATGGCCGCCCGCAAGCGGATGGGCGAGGTCAAGACCGCCGTCCTGTCGTTGCTCCTGGACGCCTACCAGCGCCGCGACCGGGTGGGGCTGGTGACCTTCCGCGGGAGCGGCGCCGAGGTCGCCCTGCCGCCCACCTCGTCGGTGGACGCGGCCGCGGCGCGCCTGGCCGAGCTGCCCCACGGCGGACGGACGCCGCTCGCGGAAGGCCTCACGCAGGTCGCCAGAGTCGTTGCGAGAGAGCGCATCCGCGACCGCAACCAGCGCGCGCTCGTCATCATCGTCACCGATGGCCGGGCCACCGCAGGACCCGATGCCCTCGCGCGCGCCCAGCACATCGCAGACGCGTGGGGGCACACCGCGGACACCGTCGTCGTCGACTGCGAGTCCGGCCGCTTCCGCATGGGGCTGGCCGCGGACCTCGCCCACCGGATGGGCGCCGAGCACATCGCCCTCGAGCAGGTCGCCGCGAGCGGCCTCGTCGAGATCGTCACCGACCGCACCGGCCCACGAAGGAGCGCTGCCTGATGGCACAGGGACAGACCCCCGTCACCCCCCAGGACGGACTCACCACGCGGCAGCGCCGCAACCGCCCGCTCGTGGTCGTCCACGGCGGCACCGGCAAGGGCAAGTCGACGGCCGCCTTCGGTCTGGCCCTGCGCGGCTGGAACCAGGGCTGGGCGATCGGCGTCTTCCAGTTCGTCAAGTCCGCCAAGTGGCGCATCGGCGAGGAGGAGGTCTACAAGACCCTCGGCCGTGTCCACGAGGAGACCGGCGAAGGGGGCCCGGTCGAGTGGCACAAGATGGGCTCCGGCTGGTCGTGGTCACGCAAGGTCGGCAGCGAGGAGGACCACGCCGCCGACGCCCGCGAGGGCTGGGCGGAGATCAAGCGTCGCCTCGCCGAGGAGACCCACACCGTCTACGTCCTCGACGAGTTCACCTATGTCATGAAGTGGGGCTGGGTCGAGCTCGACGACGTCATCGACACGCTCACCAACCGCCCCGGCTACCAGCACGTCATCATCACCGGCCGTGACCCGCACCCGCGGCTGCTCGAGATCGCCGACGTGGCAACCGAGATGACGAAGATCAAGCATCCCTTCGACCAGGGGCAGAAGGGCCAGAAGGGCATCGAATGGTGACCCTCCCCCGGGTGCTCGTCGCGGCCCCCGCCTCGGGCCACGGCAAGACCACGATCGCCGTCGGGATCATGGCGGCCCTCTCCCGCCGCGGGCTCACCGTCGCCCCGGCCAAGGTCGGCCCCGACTACATCGACCCGGGCTACCACGCCCTGGCGACCGGACGACCCAGCCGCACCCTGGACCCGTGGCTCGTGGGCGAAGGGAGGGTCGCCCCCCTCCTCGTGCGCGGCGCGACCCACCCGACGGTGGCCGACATCGCGGTCCTCGAGGGCGTCATGGGCCTGATGGACGGGCGCCTCGGGACCGACGGCTTCGCCTCGAGCGCGCACGTCGCCGCCCTGACCCGCACCCCCGTCGTGCTCGTCGTCGACGTCAGCTCGACCTCGCGGACGGTGGCCGCGACCGTCCACGGCCTGGCGACCATCGACCCCGCTCTCTCCGTCGTCGGGGTGGTGCTCAACAAGGCCGGCACCCCGCGCCACGGCGACGAGGCCCGCCGCGCGGTCGAGTCCGTCGGCGTCCCCGTCTGGGGTGTCCTGCCGCGCGACGCCGCCATGCACGTGCCCTCGCGCCACCTCGGGCTCGTGCCCGCCGCCGAGCGCGCCGAGGCCGCCGCGACCCTGGACCACATCGCCGCCGTCGCCGAGGAGCACCTCGACCTCGACGGACTGCTCGCCGCCGCGGCGTCGGCCCCCACGCTCGACGCCGAGCCGTGGGACCCGACCGCCGCCCTCACGCTCCCTGCCCTTCGAGACGGCGCTGGCGCGCCTCCTCAGGACCCGGAGCTTGCGCAGCAAGCGTCTCGAAGGGACTCCCCCGTCATCGCGGTCGCCGGCGGACGCGCCTTCACCTTCCGCTACCCCGAGACCGTCGAGCTGCTCGAGGCGGCCGGCGCACGGGTCGTCGAGCTCGACCCGGCCCGTGACGTCGCCCTGCCCGACGGCACCCGGGGCCTCTACCTCGGAGGTGGCTTCCCCGAGGTCCACGCGCGGACGCTGGCGACCAACCGCCCACTCGTGCACCAGATCAAGGCCGCCATCGAGGCCGGCATGCCCACCATCGCCGAGTGCGCAGGGATGCTCTACCTCGCCGAGACCCTCGACGACCACCCCATGGTCGGCGCCCTGCCCGCGCACACCGCGATGGGTCGGCGACTGACCCTCGGCTACCGCGAGGCGACCTCACTCGTGGACTCGGTCCTCGGCCCTGCCGGCACCCGGGTCACGGGCCACGAGTTCCACCGCACGGCCACCGAGCCCTCCGCCGGCACGCCCGCCGCGTGGTCGCTCGACGGCCGCGAGGAGGGCTTCGCCCTCGACCCCGCCGGCACCGGCCGGGCGACGCTCGTCGCGTCCTACCTGCACACCCACTGGGCCGGGTCCCCGTCGGTCGCTGCCTCCTTCGTCGACGCCGCGGCTTCGCACGTGCACCCCGGGTCGCCGGATCACCCGCGTGGCTGGGACGGCCGCGGACCGGGAGGGGTGGCCCTAGGGGCTTCGCACGTGCGCCCCGGGATGTCGGAGTCCTCGCGTGATCGTTCGCAACCGGCTCAGCCCTTGAGTCGGGCCACCCGCACCCGATCCGCGTCCTCGGCGGACGTGGTCGACCCCCTTCGTCACCATGGGGATCTTGAGGTCGCTGCCGACCTCGTCGACCTGGCGGTCAACGTGCGGCTGACGCAACCGCCCGCGTGGTTGGCTGCTGCCCTCGTCGACGAGCTGTCCTCTGTGGCTGCATATCCCGACCCGACGACGGCTCGGGATGCCCTGGCCGCTCGGCACGGGCTGGCGCGGGCGCAGGTGCTGCCGACGAGCGGTGGGGCCGAGGCCTTCACGCTGCTCGCCCGGGCGCTGGCACCACGCGACGCCGTCGTCGTGCACCCGCAGTTCACCGAGCCGGAGGCCGCACTGCGAGCCGCCGGTCACGAGGTGCGCCGGGTACTGCTGCGACCCGAGGACGGCTTCGCCCTCACCGCTGGCGCGCTCGAGCAGATCGGCGACGCCGACCTCGTCGTCATCGGCAACCCGACCAACCCGACGGGCGTGCTCCACCCGGCCGACGCCATCCGCTCGCTCGTGCGACCGGGGCGGGTCGTGCTCGTGGACGAGGCCTTCATCGACGCCGTCCCCGGCGAGCGCGAGTCGCTCCTGACCGGCGACCTCGACGGCCTGCTCGTCGTGCGCTCCCTCACCAAGACCTGGGCCGTGGCCGGCATCCGCGCCGGCTACCTCGCCGGCGACCCCGACCTGGTCGCCGCTCTCGCGGCCCACCAACCCCACTGGTCGGTCGGCTCGCTCGCGCTGCGCGTCATGATCGAGACCGCCACCCCGCACGCCCTGGCAGAGGCCGAGCGAGCCGCCGAGGAGCTCGCCTCGTGGCGGACCCACCTCGTCGCCGGACTGCACCTCCTGGCCATCCCGACAGGGGGCAGCGACGCTCCCTTCGTCCTGGCGCAGGTGGGTGACGGTGTGCACACTGCCCTGCGCGAGGCTGGCTGGGCCGTGCGCAGGGGAGATACTTTCCCCGGGCTCGACCCCACGTGGGTGCGGATCGCCGTCCGTGACCCCCACACCATCGACGGGCTGCTGCGAGAGCTGGCCCACCTGCTCCACCGGAGGACCGCATGACCGACGCCATCACCACGCCCACCGGGCGCGTCCTGCTCGTCGGCGGGGGTCCCGGCGACCCCGGGCTGCTCACCGTGGCCGGCCGCGACGCGCTCATCGCCGCCGACGTCGTCATCACCGACCGGCTCGCACCGATCGCCGCGATCGCCGAGCACGCCCCGCAGGCCGAGGTCATCCACGTCGGCAAGATCCCCCGCGGCGAGTTCACCCCGCAGGAGCGGATCAACGAGCTGCTCGTCGAGCACGCCCGCGCCGGCAAGGTCGTCGTGCGGCTCAAGGGCGGCGACGGCTACCTCTTCGGCCGTGGCGGCGAGGAGTGGCAGCACTGCACGGCCGCCGGAATCCCCGTCGAGATCGTGCCGGGTGTCTCCTCCGCATTCTCCGTCCCCGCCCTCGCCGGCATCCCCGTGACCCACCGCGGCCTCTCCCAGGGTGTCGCCGTCGTCTCCGGGCACGTCGCTCCGGAGGACCCGCGCAGCGAGGTCGACTGGGCCGCCCTGGCCACCTCCCGCCTCACCATCGTCATCCTCATGGGCGTCGCCACCCTCGGGTCGATCGCCGAGGCACTCATCGCGGCCGGTCTCCCCGCGGACACCCCCGCAGCCTGCATCGCCGACGGCGCCAGCCCGCAGCAGCGCACCATGCGCGCGGCCCTGTCCGAGATCGCCTCCGCGGCGGACGAAGGGGGCTTCGCTCCCCCTGCCATCACCGTCGTCGGCGAGGTCGTCGACGCGCTGGGCGGGGCGCCGGGATGAGCAGTCCGGGTGCCGGGTTGCGCTTGGCCGTGGGGACCTTCACCCGGATCCCCAGCGGGACGGTGGCGCTCGACGCCGCCACCGCGCGCACGGCCCTGCTCCTGGCACCCGTCGCCGTGCTGCCGCTCGCGGCACTCGCGGGACTCGTCGCCGCGAGCGTCGAGCTCGGGACCCCACCACTCGTCGCGGCCGGCCTGACCCTCGCCCTCCTCGCGTACGGCTCGAGGGGCATGCACCTCGACGGTCTGGCCGACACCGTCGACGGCCTCGGCGCCGGGTGGGACGAGGAGCGGGCGCGGGAGGTCATGCGTCGCGGTGACGTCGGCCCGATGGGCGCGGTGGCGCTGGTGCTCCTCCTGCTCGTGCAGGTCGCGGCCATCGCCCACCTGCTCGGCTCCGGCTGGCAGGGCGCCCTCGTCGTCGGCTGTGCCGTCGTCATCTCGCGAGCGGTCTGTGCCCCTCTCTGCGTGCGCGGGACGACACCGGCCCCCGGGTCACGACTGGGAGCGGCCTTCGTCGGGACGGTCCCTCCCGCAGTGGCGCTCCTGCCGATGCTCGTCCTCGCGGTGCTGGTCGGCTTCGCGGCCCGCGCAGCCCTGGGCTCCGACGTCGCGCTGGGCATGGTTTTCGTCGCCACCGCCATCACCTACGTCGCTGCAATGGTCCTGCGAGAGCGGGCCACCCGCGTCTTCGGCGGGGTCAACGGCGACGTCCTCGGAGCGGCAGTCGAGATGTCGCTGCTCATCGTCCTCGTCGCCCTCACGGTGGCCTGACCATGCGGCACCTGGTCACCGGCGGCGTCCGCTCGGGCAAGTCCCGCCACGCGGAGGCCCTCCTCCTGCCGCCGCACGTGGATCCCGGCGTCGCGGTGACCTACCTGGCCACGGGGCCGCAGGGCGACGACGCCGACTGGCGCGCCCGGGTCGACGCGCACCGCTCCCGTCGCCCCGCGTCGTGGCGCACGGTCGAGAGCACCGACGCCGCGAGCGCCCTGTGGGACGCGCAGGGCCCGGTCCTGCTCGACTGCCTCGGCACCTGGCTGACCGCCCAGCTCGACGAGATCGCCGCATGGGAGGCCCCTGAGACCCACTGGAGTGCCACCCTCGACGAGCGCATCGCCGACCTCGAGGCGGCCTGGCTCGCCACCGACCACGTCGTCGCCGTAACCAACGAGGTCGGGTGGGGCCTGGTGTCGGAGCACCGGTCCGGGCGGATCTTCGCCGACCGTCTCGGCTGGCTCAACCAGCGTCTCGCGGCCTCGGCCGACCGGGTGGACCTGGTCGTCTCCGGTCAGGTGCTCACCATCAAGGGCGGAGCGTGAGCGGCTCCCCCCGGCACACCCCGCTCGACCCCGTCGCAGTCGGTCTGGCCCTGGGCTGGCTCGCCGACGAGGTCCTCGGGGATCCCCGGCGTGGTCACCCGGTAGCGGCCTTCGGCACGTGGGCCGGCTGGGTCGAGCAGCGCCTGCACCGCGACTCGCGGACCGCCGGGATCCTCACCGAAGCGGTCGTGCTCACGCCCGTCCTCGTGCTGGGGACCGCCGCGACCCGGCTGCCCCCGGTCGCTCGCGCGGGCGCCATGGCGGCGCTCACCTGGGCCTCCCTCGGGGGCACGAGCCTGGGTCGTGAGGGCGCTGCCGTCCACCACCTGCTCGTGGCCGACGACCTGCCCGGCGCGCGGCGGCGGGTGCGCAACCTCGTCGGTCGGGTGACCGACGACCTGGGCCCGGACGAGGTGGCCCGCGCCGCGATCGAGTCGGTCGCAGAGAACACGTCGGACGCCGTCATCGGGACCCTCGTGTGGGGCGCTCTGCTCGGACCGCTCGGCGTGCTCCTCCACCGGAGCGCCAACACCCTCGATGCCATGCACGGGCACCGCACCCCCCGGTATGCCCGGTTCGGCTGGGCCGCGGCCCGGCTCGACGACGTCCTCGGTTGGCTGCCCGCGCGGGTGACCGTGCTCGCGACCGCCGCGGCACGCCCCCTTCGCGCTCGTGAGGTCGTGGGCACTGCGCTGCGGGACGGTCGGGAGCACCCCAGCCCCAACGCCGGTCCGGTCGAGGCAGGCTTCGCCGCCGCGCTCGGGGTCCGCCTAGGCGGCCGGACGGTCTACGCCAGCGGCGCCGAGGACCGCGTCGTCATGGGGGTCGGGCCGGCTCCGACCGCGACCGACCTGCCCCGAGCCGTCGAGCTCGCTCGCCGGGTCGGCATCATCACGCTGGTCGCGGCCACCGGCCTGCGCCTCGCCATGGTGACGCGTCGCGCCGGGGCCTCCGGTCGTGACTCACGCGGTGCCTCGTGATCCACCCCGTGAGTCACGACCGGAGGGACTCGAGCGAGGTCACCCAGGTGGCTGCCGCCACGGCGTCCGCCGCCGTCGCCACCCCCGCCGCCCGCTCCGGCCGCGCGACGACGACGACCGGCACACCGAGGTGGCGGGCGGCGTCGAGCTTGGCCTGCGTGTAGCGACCGCCCGAGTCCTTGGTGAGCAGCACCGACACCCCGTGCTCACGCATCAGCGCCTCCTCGCCGGCGACGTCGAAGGGACCCCGCGACCGCAGGACGGTCCACGCGGCCGGCAGCGGCGCCTCCGGCGGCTCCACGAGCCGCACGACCACCGGTCGGTCGGCCCACGCGTCGACGTGGTGGTGCAGGGTCTGTCGACCGGTCGTGACGAAGGGGACTCCCCCCACCTCGTCCGCCGCCTCCCGCGCGGCCACGTGGTCGGGCACCCACGTCCACGACGCGGCATCGGGGTGGGTCGCCCAGCCGGGCCGCGCGAGCCGCAGCAGCGGCACACCGAGTGACGAGCAGGCTTGTGCCGCATGGCTGCCCATCGTCGCCGCGAAGGGGTGGGTGGCGTCGACGACCGCACTCACGACGTGCTCGCGCAGCCACTGGGTCAACCCCTCGACCCCGCCGAACCCGCCGATCCGCACCGGTCCCATCGGCAGCCGCGGACGTGCGACCCGGCCGGCCAACGAGGAGGTGAAGGGCACTCCCTTCGCCTCGAGGTGGGCGGCGAGGTCACGGGCCTCGGCAGTCCCGCCGAGGAGGAGCACGTGCGTCATGCCGCCCACAATCTCACGCCCGCCCCGGCGGACTGACAGGTTGACCACCTACGGTCACCTGCGTGGACCAGATCATCGACCGCCTCGCGCCTGCGACCACGACACCCGACCTGGCCGGTTGGACGCTCCTCGCCGTGCTCGTGCTCGCCGGTGTCGCCGCGACGTGGTGGCCGGCCTGGCGGGTCCTGCGGCTGGTCGTGACCCTCGTCCACGAGCTGGGGCACGCCCTCGTGGGGATGCTGTGCGGCCGGCGGTTCACCGGCTTCGTCCTGCGCTCGGACATGTCCGGCCATGCCGTGACCGTCGGCCCCGCCCACGGCGCCGGAGTCATCGCCACCACCTGGGCGGGCTATCCCGCCCCGGGCATCGTGGGGGCCGGGCTCATCTGGCTCGCCACGCACGGGTGGTCGGCACCCGCGTTGACGGCGCTCGTCGTCGGCCTGCTCGCGGCCCTGACGCGAGTGCGATCGGCGCTCACCGGTCTCGTCGTGCTCGCGGCCGTCGCCGGCGCTGCGTCGCTGTGGTGGTGGGGCGAGGACACCCTGCAGGCGTGGCTGCTCGTCGGGGTCGGGGTCCTGCTGCTCGTCGGCGCCTGGCGGCACCTCGGGTCGATGCTCCCCCGCATCGAGATCGGCAGCGACCCGGGTGTGCTCGCCCGGGCCACCGGGGTCCCGGCAGCGCTGTGGGTCGTCAGCTTTGTGGTCGTGCTCGCCGCCGCGACCTGGGTCGTCGTCACGGTCCTGCTCGTCCCCATGGGAGCGTGAGGCATGTCCTCGTCACTGCGCGCCACCGCCCAAGTCCTCCTCGGCGCCTTCCTCGTCCTCGCCGGCACGGCCCACCTGACCTTCGCGCGGACCGACTTCAGGGCCCAGGTCCCACCGTGGGTGCCGCTCGACGTTGACCTCGTGGTCCTCGCCTCCGGCGTGGTCGAGATCGTCTGCGGGGCAGCGCTGCTGCTCGCGTGGCGTCAGCCGCACCGGGCGATCGTCGGGGGCGCGGTCGCGCTCCTCTTCGTCGCCGTCTTCCCCGGCAACATCGCCCAGCTCACCGAGCACCGTGACGCCTTCGGCCTGACGAGTGACACGAGCCGGGCGGTGCGACTGCTCTTCCAGCCCGTCCTGGTGGTGTGGGCCCTGTGGTGCACGGATGCGGTGGGCTGGTGGCGCCGACGCCACGAGCACCGCGCCTGAGGTCCGCTCAGACCTCGAGCCAGCCGTCCACGATGTCGAGCACGTCGAGCAGCTGGGTCGCCACCCCGTCGGGCTCCACGTCGACGGTGACCTGCTGGTCGGCCGGGATGTCGCTGTGCGGCACCCAGATGGCGCGCATGCCGACCTCCTGGGAGCCCAGCACGTCCTCGAAGAGCCGGTCGCCGACGTAGACGGCATTGGTCACCGGCACACCGAGCTGCGCGGCCACCGCCTCGAAGGCCTCCCGGTGCGGCTTGACCACGCCGATCTCCGATGAGTAGGCGTCCCCGTCGATGAGGTCGAGCACGCCGTCGCGCTCGAAGATCTCGCGGTGGTAGTCCCCGCTCCAGATCGTGTTGGACAGCACGCCGACCTTGAGACCGCGCTCGCGCAGCCCCTCCCACAGCGGGCGCACCTGCGGGTCGGTGCGGGTGTGCGGCTCCCAGAAGCGGCGGTAGGCCGCCAGGGCCACGTGGTGACGGTCCTCGCGCGGGTCCAGACCCGCCTCGCGCAGGATCTCGTCGAGGTGCGCGCTCGAGCGGTCGTCCGCCCGACCACGTCGCCAGGCCTGGTCCTCCACGGCGAGGATCCGGTCAGCGAGCTCCTGCGCGCGGTCGAGGTCCTCCTGCGGCACGTCGTCGGACTCGAGCGGGATGCCGTGGACCTCGCGGGCGAAGACGCGCCACTGCTGCCCGAGGTCGATGGTGTGCCACGGCGTGAGCGTGCCGCCCCAGTCGAAGACCACCGCCTGCACCGGGCCGGCCGCCGGGCGCTCGTGGACGGTCAGCGGGTGACGCATCTCGTCGACGCTCATGACTGGCCCCGCACCTCACCGATCAGGGCCTCGACGGCCTCGGCCACGGGGACCTCCCGGCGCTCGCCGGTGCGACGGTCCTTGATCTCGACGACGCCCTCGGCCAGGCCCTTGCCGACGACGAGGATCGTCGGGACACCGATGATCTCGGCGTCCTTGAACTTCACGCCCGGGCTGACCTTGCCCGCGCGGTCGTCGTAGAGGACGCTCACGCCCTTCGCCTCGAGCTGGGCGGACAGGTCCTCGGCCGCTCCGAAGATCTCCTCGCTCTTGCCCGCGGCGACCACGTGCACGTCGAAGGGGGCGAGCGCGCGTGGCCAGATCAGGCCCTGCTCGTCGTGGTTGTCCTCGGCGATGACCCCGACTGCGCGCGTCACGCCGACGCCGTACGAGCCCATGGTCACGGTGACGAGCTTGCCGTTCTCGTCCAGGACCTTCAGCCCCAGCGCCTCGGCGTACTTGGTGCCGAGCTGGAAGATGTGACCCATCTCGACGCCGCGCGCCAAGGTCAGCGTGCCCTCGCCCTGCGGGCTCGGGTCGCCCTCACGGATCTCGGCGGCCTGGATGGTGCCGTCAGCGGTGAAGTCGCGACCGTGGACCAGGTCGATGACGTGCTGGCCGTGCTCGTCAGCACCGGTCACCCACGCGCTGCCCTCGGCGATGGAGGGGTCGAGCAGGTACCGGATGCCGCTGGCCTGCTCCGACCCGAGGACACCGGGGCCGATGTAGCCCTTGGCGAGCGTCGGGTGCTTGGCGAAGTCGGCCTCCTCGAAGCCCTCGACCTCGGCCGGAGCGACCTGCGCCTCGAGTCGCTTGGGGTCGACCTCACGGTCGCCGGGGACACCGATGGCCAGCGGCTCGCGCCACGGCTCCTCGTGGTCCTCGTCGGCGGGGTGGGCGAGCATGACGATGACATTCTTCAGCGTGTCCGCGGCGGTCCAGGCACGGCCGTCGGTGCGCGGGTGGTTGGCGTTGAGCGCGGCCACGAGCGTGTCGATGGTCGGGGTGTCGGGGGTGTCCTCGACGTGCGCGGGTCCCGCGGTGACCTCGACGGGCGGTGCCTGCGGCACCACGACGGCCTCGACATTGGCGGCATAGCCCGAGGCGTCACGCACGAAGGTGTCCTCGCCGTTGGGGCTGACGGCGAGGAACTCCTCGCTCGCGCTGCCGCCCATCGCGCCGGAGTCGGCGTGGACGATGACGTACTCGAAGCCGAGCCGGTCGAAGATCTTGATGTAGGCGTCGCGGTGCGCGTCATAGGCCTTCTGCAGGCCGGCCTCGTCGATGTCGAAGGAGTAGCTGTCCTTCATGATGAACTCGCGCCCGCGCAGGACACCGGCGCGCGGCCGGGCCTCGTCGCGGTACTTGTTCTGGATCTGGAAGAGGGTCAGCGGCAGGTCCTTGTAGGACGTGTACATGTCCTTGACCGCGAGGCAGAACATCTCCTCGTGCGTCGGGCCGAGCAGCATCTGCGTGCCCTTGCGGTCGGTGAGGCGGAAGAGGTTGTCGCCGTACTCGGTCCAGCGGTTGGTGGCCTCGTAGGGCTCCTTGGGCAGCAGCGCCGGGAAGGACAGCTCCTGGCCGCCGATGGCCTCCATCTCCTCGCGCACGATCGCCTCGACCTTGCGCAGGACCTTCAGCCCCAGCGGCAGCCACGTGTAGACGCCCGGCGCCGCACGCCGGACGTAACCGGCCCGGACGAGGAGCTTGTGGCCGGGCAGCTCGGCGTCCGCCGGGTCCTCGCGAAGGGTGCGAAGGAAGAAGGACGACATGCGTGTGACCACGGAAGGGACTCCTGGTGAGGCGAAGGGGGATGTGCCACCTCAGCGTATCCGCTCCCCCATCAGCGCCGCCCCCGCTACGGCCAGCTGCCGGGTCACGAGGGCGACCGCTGCACGCTCGGCACGGTCCGGCCGGGATAGCGCCACGATCCACCGGGAGGCCGGGACACCCACGAGCGGGACGAGCGCGAACTCGTCCGCCGTGCGGGTGGTCCACCGCGGCAGCAGCGCGATGCCCTCACCCGAGGCGACGAGCGCGGCGACGAGGTGGTTGTCGCGGATCCGCAGCCGCCGGTGCAGCGCGCGCCCGCAGGCGCTCTCGATGCGCTGGAGCACGGTGTCGAAGGGGTAGTGGTCGGGGACGCAGATCCAGTCCTCGTCGACGACATCCCGCGGCCGCAGCTCCGCCCGGCCCGCCAGCGGGTGGTCCGGAGGAACGGCCACGTCGAGCGGCTCACGGGTGAGGACGGTGCTGCGCAGGCCCTCGCTGCCGGCGGGCACCTCGCTCGTCAGGGAGTGGGCGATGACGATGTCCGCGTCGGCCGCTGCGCTCGCGTAGTCGTGCTCGGCGAGATCCAGGTCGTCGATCTCGAGGGAGACGTGGCCGTCGGCGAGCAGGGTCATGGCCCCGGGCAGCAGCGCGGTCAGGCCGCTCGGCAGCCCGGCGATCCGCACGGTCCCGACCGGCTCGCCCCGGTGCTCCTCGAGCCGGGCGGCCACCCGCGCGAGGGCTGCGGCCACGTCGTCGGCGCCGTCGGCGAGCAGCTCCCCCGCCTCGGTCAGCCGCAGCCCCCGGCCGTGTGGCTCGACGAGCGGCACACCCGCCGCGCGCTGGGCGGTGCGCAGCTGCTGGGAGAGTGCCGACGGGGTGCGGTGGGTCGCTGCGGCGACCGCCGCGAGGCTGCCTCGCTCCCGCAGGTCGCGCAACAGCTCCAGGTGGCGGATGTCCATGTAGTAACCCTAATGGGTCACCACAGGATGATTCGCTTGTCCTGCACGGTCTTTGGGCGCACCATCGAGGGGTGCCGATCCGCCACCGCCTGCTCGCCGTCCTCGTCGCCGTCCTCTGGGGCGCCAACTTCATCGCCATCCACGCCTCGCTCGCGATCTTCCCTCCCTTCCTCTGCTCGGCCCTGCGCTTCCTGCTGCTGGCCATCCCGACGGTGCTGCTCGTCCCCCGCCCACAGGTCCCCACGCGCTGGCTCGTCGGCTACGGCATCGGCTTCGGCATCCTGCAGTTCGCCTTCCTCTACCTCGCGATGGACATCGGCATGCCGACCGGCCTCGCCTCGCTCGTGCTGCAGAGCTCCGCCCCCTTCACCGTCGTCCTCGGGGCCGTCCTGCTCGGCGAGCGCCTGTCGGGCCGCGCCGCCACCGGTGTGGGCGTCGCCGCCCTGGGCATGGCGGTCGTCGGGTCCCAGCGGCTGTCGGCGGAGGCGGGGCTCCTCCCCTTCGTCCTGACGTTGCTCGCCGGTCTGGGCTGGGCCTTCGGCAACCTCGCGGCCCGCCGGGCCGCGGCACCCAAGCCGCTGCACCTGACGATGTGGATGACGGTGGTCCCGCCGCTCCCCCTGCTCGCGCTGTCCCTCGCCGTCGAAGGGCCCGAGCGCATCGGCGCCGCCTTCTCCGACTCGCTGACGGCCGCGGCGATCCCGGCCTGGCTGGGTCTGGCCTACACGACGATCATCGCCACGGTCATCGGCTCGGGGATCTGGACCTGGCTGATGTCGCGGCACCCGTCCGGGACGGTCGCGCCCTTCTCCATGCTCGTCCCGGTCACCGGGCTCGCGCTGGCGTGGGCGACGCTGGGCGAGGTCCCGGCGCCTCTCGAGCTCGCCGGTGGGGTGCTCGTCGTCGGTGGGGTGCTGTGGGCCTCCCGCCAGCGCCCGGCCGCGCTGCCGGAGCCCGAGCCGCTGCCGCAGCCGGTTGCCCACCGGGTGTGAGCCCGCAGCGCTCCCCTCTGGGCGCTACCGGGCGGTGACGACCTCGCCCTCGTCAGGCACTCGCACACCGTCGTCGAGCCGGAAGGCCAGCGGCACACCCTGCGCTCGGTCCCAGTCGGCCGAGTCGCTCACCTGGACGTGCACATGGGGCTCGGTGGAGTTGCCGGAGTTGCCGCACTCCCCGAGCACCTGCCCCACGACGACCCGCTCTCCCGCCCCCACTCGCACGGACCCGCGGCGCAGGTGGGCCAGCAGGACGACGGCGCCTCCGATGTCGATGACGACGTGGTTGCCGGCGATCGCCGCGTACCCCTGCCGGACCCGGCCCGCCTGGGTGAGCGCGTAGACCGCGAGGGCGAAGGGGGCACGTCGCGCCTCGTGGTCGTCCTCGCCGTCGTGCACGGCCGCGACCGTGCCCTCGATCGGTGCGAGGACCGGCGCTGCGAAGCCGACGAAGTGCCCCGGCGGCTCGGTCGCGAGCGCCGCGCGCCAGCCGCGCGGCGCCGTGCGTCCGCGCTCGTCGACCCTGACGAAGTCGATCGCGTGGCTCGTCCCGAAGAGCGTCGTGCCGTGACTCGGCACCCGCCGCGCCGGGCTCATCTGCGTGCGCCAGCTCCCCCGGAAGGGCAGGTCGAGCACGACGGGAGCCATCGGCTCAGCGCAGGGCCCCGACGATCGCGGCCAGCACCTCGGCGGCCGGCCCGCGCACCACGTGGTGGCACATGTCGGAGATCTCGCTCTCGTGGGGGTTGATCTCGATGACGGTCGCACCCTCGGCGCGGGCCATCGCCGGGTAGCCCGCAGCCGGGTAGACCAGCCCTGAGGTGCCGATGACGAGGACGACGTCGCCCGGCTCGAGGGCCTCGACCGCCGCCTCGGTGACCTCGACCGCCTGCTCGGGGAGGGTCTCGCCGAACCACACGACACCCGGGCGCACGTCCCCTTCGCACTGCGGGCAGGTGGGCGGGTCGAGGCGCTCGACCGGCTCCTGCGGCAGCTCCACCTCACCGTCGTAGGGGGTGTCGCACTCGCTGCACCGCGGCTCGAAGAGCGAGCCGTGCAGGTGCGCCGCGACGCTCGACCCGGCGCGCTCGTGGAGGTCGTCGACGTTCTGCGTCGAGATCGTCACCTCACGCAGCCCGGCCAGCGCGGCGAGCGCGACGTGGCCGGCGTTGGGGTCGACCGCGCCCACGAGCTGCATCCGCCACGCGTACCAGGCCCAGACGAAGGGCGGGTCCATCTGGAAGGCCTCGAGCGTCGCCAGCTGGGTGGGGTCGAAGGCCTCCCACAACCCGGTCTGGGCGTCGCGGAAGGTCGGCACGCCGGACTCAGCGCTCATCCCCGCGCCCGAGAGCACGAGGACCCGGCGGGCTCCCTGCAGGGCGTCGATCACGGCGTCCGGGACGGCGGTGGTGGCAGTGGGCGTGGTCATCGTTGCTCCTGGGCGAAGTGCGCTGGCTGGGCCTACTGCCACATCGTCGCAGCCGCGGGCGCCCCGTGCGGCACGAGGAAGCAGATCTGACCCACAGGGCTGGCCTCGAGTCACCATTGACCTGCAGAGCTATCGGCCAGATGTGGCCGTCAGGCGTCCGGAAGCTCGTGCCTGATGATCCGAACGATGTCCGGCAGATCGATCTCGATCGTCTGGTGCACGATGTCGGAGTCCACCAGCAGGTAGCCGTGAGCGATCCGGTTGCGCATCCCCCACATGAACTGCCAGCTGTCTGCGAACAAGCGGGTCCGCACGTCTGGGTCGAGCCGCTCCAATCCCTCGATCCCGGCGGAGAGCCTCATGCAAATGGCGTCGATGACGAGTTGGTCCAGATTCTCGCCCTCGGCGTACTCGCAAGCCAGTTCCAGGTGGAAGAGTGCCTCACCCAACAGCTCCGGAGTTGATCGACTCACAATGCCACCGCCTCGGACAGAACCCGCTCACGCACGTCGGGCCGAAGAGCTGAATCGGGAACCAGGTCGACCGACACGCCCAGCAGATCCGCGAGCCGCTGCTCCAGACGGCCCAACTGCATCAGGCTGAGTGGCCTCTGCATCACGAACAGAAGATCCACGTCGGAGTCGGGCCGGTCCTGTCCCGTCGCCACCGAACCGAACACCCGGATCTGGGTTCCGCCGCCTTCGGTCACGACCTGCCTGATGCGGTCGGCGTTCCGGCGCAGCTTGAGTCCCAACGGAGACGTGCCATGAAACCGCAACAGCCGCGATACCTCAGGTTGGCTGCGGCCGATCTGCTCGGCGATCTGGGCCTGTGTCATACCTTGCGCGGCAGCCGATCGGACCGCGCGAACGAGATCGGCGCGAGCCCGTGCCGTGACCTCATCAGTGCGACGAGCCACCTTGGCCAGTTCCGAGACCATGAGGACACTATAGCAAATACTATAATTTCTTCTCCAGGGCGTCCCGGCCGGCGCCGACCAAGCACGGGAGTCAGCCCTCGTAGCCCGGCGCACGTTGCTCGAACAGACCTCGAGTCCCACGACTGCGGAAACCGAGGCGCTCGTAGAGCGCCCGCGCCGGGTTGTCGCAGCCGACGGCGAGCCACGCGGCCTCGGCCTCGTCGCGGGAGACCGCGGTGAGGGTCCGGGCGACGAGGTGCGCGCCCAGGCCCCGACCACGCCACTGCGGGACGACACCGACCTCCTCGATCCACCCGTCCGAGACCGTGACGAAGCCGGCGACGTGACCACTGGTGTCCATCGCGACCCGGGAGTTCTCGGGCTGGAAGCCGCGCTGCTCGCGCAACCACCGGCCCCAGGCACGCGACCTGCCCGCGTCGTAGCCGGCCTGGTCGCCGAAGGACG
Source organism: Janibacter limosus (assembly GCF_004295485.1). Lineage (NCBI taxonomy): Bacteria > Bacillati > Actinomycetota > Actinomycetes > Micrococcales > Intrasporangiaceae > Janibacter > Janibacter limosus. The sequence goes on from NZ_CP036164.1 coordinate 1,998,697, forward strand.
CCGCGTAGGCGTGCTGGAAGGCCTCCGACGTGTCGTCGGTGAAGGGCAGGGTGACGATCCCCTCGGGACGGCGGACGAAGGGGATGTGCTTGAGCGAGTGGCGCATCACCGTCTCCGCGAAGACCCGGTGCAGGCCGAGCTCGGCGAAGAGCTCCTCCGCCTCCGGACTCACCGAGTCCAGGACGAAGCGGACCTGGTCCACGCTGTTGGCGACCATCCAGTCGGCGAGCTCGCGCCCGATCCCGCGACCCATGACGGCCGGGTCGACCAGGCCGGTCGCCGTGAGCCCGCCGGCCCCAACCCGTCCGACCGCGGCTGCCGCCACGATGTCGCCGAGCTCGTCTCTGCCACTGATCGCCAGATCGGTGACGAAGGCCGAGCGCATGTGCTCCGGGTCCGCCAGGTCGGGCAACCCGCCGTCCCGCTCCAGGCAGGCCTCACCGAGCCGGACGAGTGCGTCGAGGTCGTCCTCCGTGGTCGGTGACCACTGCAGCTGGCTCACCGGGTCACCCGCGCTGCGCCGCCCGCAGCGCGACACGCACCAGGGGCCACTGCAGGGGCAGCCGGGCGAGCGCGGCGGCGAAGACGCCGACGGCCTGCGGGGTGCGCTTGCGCTGTGCCCGCCGGCCGTGGTCGATGCTCATCTGGACATTGGCCGGGAAGACCCCCACGAGCAGCGCGGCGCTCGCCCAGCCGGCGGCAGGTCGGGTCGCCGGGACGAGCAGGCCGGCAGCACAAGCGATCTCGGCTACGCCGGATCCCGTGACGAGGAGCCGGTCATGCTGACGAAGGGGGGTGGGCACCATCGGCTCGAAGACCTGGGGGCGCACCAGGTGGATGACACCCGAGGCGAGGAGGAGGGCGGCGAGGCCGGTGGTCGGGAGGTCGGGACGGGGCATGGGACTCCTTGTCAGAAGATCTGTCGCAGGTTGACCCGCGACAGGTCGAGCAGCTCGTCGCCGCGGCCGGACATGACGGTGCGCAGCGCGTAGAGGGTGAAGCCCTTGACCTGCTCCGCCGAGATCGCGGGCGGGATCGTCATCTCCTGGCGCTCGGTGACGACGTCGACGAGGGCGGGGCCGTCGTGCGCGAAGGCCTCGCGCAGGCTCCCTTCGAGGTCAGCGGACTCGGTCACCCGGAAGCCCTTGATGCCGCAGGCCTCGGCGACCTGCGAGAAGTCGGGGTTGTGCAGGTCGGTGCCGAAGCCGGGCAGGCCGGCGGCCTTCATCTCCAGCTCGACGAAGTTGAGCGAGGAGTTGTTGAGCACCACGATCTTGATCGGCAGGTCGTGCTGGCGCACCGTGAGCAGCTCTCCCATGAGCATCGCGAGCCCACCATCACCGCTCAGCGTGACGACCTGCCGGCCGGGGTGGGCCAGCTGCGCGCCGATGGCCTGCGGGAGCGCATTGGCCATCGAGCCGTGGATGAAGGACCCGATGAGCCGGCGGTCGCCGCGGCACTCGAGGTAGCGCGCCGCGTAGACGACCGGCGAGCCGACGTCGGGGATGAAGACCGCGTCGTCCGAGGCGATCTCGTCCACGAGGCGCGCCAGGTACTGGGGGTGGATCGGCTGGCCCTTCTTGGCGAAGATCCCCTTCTTGGGCGGCTGCGCCAGCTCGTCGAGCTTGTCGCGGGTCTTGCCGTAGTGCTTGACGGCGTCCTCGAGGTGCTTGCGGTCGGACGCCGGCTGCAGCAGCGGGAGCAGTGCCCGGATGGTGTCGCCGACGTCGCCGACGAGACCGAGGTCGAGGGGCACGCGACGACCGAGGTGCTCACCGCGCAGGTCGACCTGGATGAAGGTCGCGCCCTGCGGGTAGAACTGGCGGTACGGGAAGTCGGTACCGAGCATGAGCACGGTGTCGGCCTCCTCCATCGCCCGGTACCCGGACGCGAAGCCGAGCAGCCCGGTCAGGCCGACGTCGAAGGGGTTGTCCCCCTCGATCTCCTGCTTGGAGCGAAGGGTGTGCACCACCGGTGCCGCGAGACGGTCCGCGAGCGCGAGGACGTCGTCCTTGGCGCCGGCGGCGCCGGCCCCGACGAGCAGGGTCGTGCGCTTGGAGGCACCGAGCAGCTGCGCTGCTCGGTCGAGCTGGTCGGCTGCGGGGACGACGCGGGCCCGGCCGCGCTCGATGACGGTGACCCGCTCGTCGACGGCCTCGGCCTGGGCGACCTCGCCGGGGACGACGAGGACCGCGACGCCGCGCTCCTGGATGGCGGCGCGCATGGCCGTCTGCAGCATGCGCGGCATCTGCGTGGGGTCGGAGACCATCTCGCAGTAGACGCTGCACTCCTGGAAGAGGTTTTGCGGGTGGGTCTCCTGGAAGTACCCGCTGCCGATCTCCGCGCTCGGGATCTGCGCGGCGATCGCCAGGACCGGCACGCGGCTGCGCTGGGCGTCGAAGAGGCCGTTGATCAGGTGCAGGTTGCCCGGGCCGCAGCTGCCGAGGACGACGGCGAGCTCACCGGTCAGCTCGGCGTCGGCGGCGGCCGCGAAGGCTGCCGACTCCTCGTGGCGGACCAGGCGCCAGGTGATGGACCCGTCGCGTCGCATGGCCTCGGTGAAGCCGTTGAGCGAGTCCCCCGGCACCCCGTAGGCGCGGGTCACCCCGTTGGCCCGGAGCGTGGCGATGACGTTGTCTGCGATCGTGCCCATGGTGACTCCTGACGACGGGGATACCGGTCGGCTCCACGCTATCCCGACGCACGGGGGCTCGCGGTCGCTGAGCGGCCTGCGCCCCCGTCGACCCCCGCAGGTGGTCACCCCGGACAACTGGCAGAGTGGGAGGGAGTGATTCCCGACCGAGAGGAGCGCACCGATGCGCGCCGTGTACGCCGAGAGCATCAACCCGCAGGACCCGCTGGCCGGACTCGTCGTCGGTGAGCGCCCCGACCCGGTCGCACCCGAGGGGTGGGCCACGGTGACCGTCAAGGCCGCCGCGCTCAACCACCACGACGTGTGGTCGCTGCGCGGGCAGGGCCTCAAGGCCGACGCCCTGCCGATGATCCTCGGCTGCGACGCAGCGGGTCTCGACGAGGACGGCAACGAGGTCGTGGTCCACGCGGTCATCAACGACCCGGCCTTCACCGGGGCCGACGAGACCACGGACCCGCGCCGCTCCCTTCTCTCGGAGCGCTACCAGGGCACCTTCGCCGACACGGTCGTCGTCCCCCGTCGCAACCTCGTCCCCAAGCCCGAGGGCCTGAGCATGGTCGAGGCGGCATGCCTGCCCACGGCCTGGCTGACCGCCTACCGGATGCTCTTCGTCCGGGGCGCGATGCGCCCGGGCGAGAGCGTGCTCGTCCAGGGCGTCGGCGGTGGCGTCTCGACCGCGCTCATCACGCTCGCGCGCGCCGCCGGGCTGCGGGTCTACGCCACCTCGCGCAGCGAGGCCAAGCAGGCGCGCGCGCTCGAGCTCGGCGCCCACGAGGTCTTCGGCTCGGGTGAGCGGCTGCCGGTCAAGGTGGACGCCGTCATGGAGACGGTCGGCCAGGCGACGTGGACGCACTCGATCCGCGCCCTGCGACCCGGCGGCCGGATCGTGATCGCCGGCACGACGAGCGGGCCCAAGCCCGACGACGCCGAGCTGACGCGCATCTTCTTCCTCCAGCTGAGCGTCATCGGCTCCACGATGGGCACGCGGGACGAGCTCGACGCGCTCGTGCAGATGCTCCACTCGACGGGCACCCGTCCGCTGGTGCACGCCGAGATGCCGCTGGAGCAGGCCCGCGACGGGTTTGCCCAGATGGTCGACGGTGACCACGTCGGCAAGATCGTCTTCACCCTCTGAGAGGCATCGCTGACACCTCGACCCCGCCGCGAGCGGGGTCGAGGTGTCAGAAGAGGATCGTCGAGAAGGTCCCGACCCGCTCCATGCCGATGCGTCGGTAGGTCGCCAGTGCCGGCGCGTTGAAGTCGTTGACGTAGAGCGTGGCCAGCGGTGCGTGGTCGAGCATCGCCTGCTCGAGGGCAGCGGCCATCATCGGCGCGGCGAGCCCCTGCCCGCGCAGCTGCGGGGTCAGCCACACGCCCTGGACCTGGCAGGCACCGAGGGCCACCGACCCGACGTCGGCCTTGAAGATCACCCGACCGTCCTCCACGACGACATAGGTGCGGCCGGCGCGGACGAGCCGCCAGATCGAGTCGCGGTAGAAGGCGGGGCTGCCCGTGTAGGGCCGGTAGCCGATCTCCTGGGTGAACATGTGCTCGGCCGCCGGCAGCACGAGGTCGACCTCGTCGATGGTCGCGGGGCGCACGCGCGGGTCGAGTCGCACGCCCAGCTGCGAAGGGGGTGTGTGCGACGCGAGCAGGGGCTGCTCGGCCCGGATGGTGCGGGGAGCCGGGAAGTCATCGCCTGCGGCCCGCCACAGCCCGTGCACCTCGTCGCGCGGGCCGAGGAAGGACGCAGAGCGGCGGCGCACCTTGCGCACCTGTGCCGCGAGCGCGGCCCAGCTCGCGGTCGAGGTCCCCACCGGCACGACATTGGCGAGGGTCCACACGAGGGCCTCGAGCTCACCGTCGTCGAACCAGCCGTAGGCAGCGGAGGAGCCGGAGCCCAGGCCGCCGTCGAGGATGCGGCTGGCGACGAAGACGTGGGCCGCGGGATCGCGCGCGCACAGGTCCAGGGCGGCATCGACGTCGTCGGGGCCCAGGAGCCGGGTGGGTTGGCGGGTGCGCAGCACCCCGCCAGCCTAATGAGGCAGCCGCGTCGCGGGTGGCGAAGGGGGTCACCCCCTTCGGTCAGCCCACCGAGACGGTCGCGCCGGACTCCTCGCCGTCGAGGGGCTCGCCCATCTCCTCGGCGATGCGCATGGCCTCCTCGATGAGGGTCTCGACGATCTTGCTCTCGGGCACGGTCTTGATGACCTCGCCCTTGACGAAGATCTGGCCCTTGCCGTTGCCGGAGGCGACACCGAGGTCGGCCTCGCGGGCCTCGCCCGGGCCGTTGACGACGCAGCCCATGACCGCGACGCGCAGCGGGACGGTCATGCCCTCGAGGCCGGCAGTGACCTCCTCGGCGAGCTTGTAGACGTCGACCTGCGCGCGGCCACAGCTGGGGCAGGAGACGATCTCGAGCTTGCGCGGACGCAGGCCGAGGGACTGCAGGATCTGCTGGCCGACCTTGATCTCCTCGACCGGCGGCGCCGAGAGGGAGACACGGATCGTGTCGCCGATCCCCTTCGACAGCAGTGCGCCGAAGGCGGTCGCGGACTTGATCGTGCCCTGGAAGGCGGGCCCAGCCTCGGTGACACCGAGGTGCAGCGGCCAGTCACCGGCCTCGGCGAGCAGCTCGTATGCCCGCACCATGATCACCGGGTCGTTGTGCTTGACCGAGATCTTGAAGTCGTGGAAGTCGTGCTCCTCGAAGAGCCCGGCCTCCCACACAGCCGACTCGACGAGGGCCTCGGGCGTGGCCTTGCCGTACTTGTCGAGGATGCGCTTGTCGAGGCTGCCGGCGTTGACGCCGATGCGGATCGAGGTGCCGTGGTCCTTGGCCGCCTTGGCGATCTCCTTGACCTGGTCGTCGAACTTGCGGATGTTGCCCGGGTTGACGCGCACGGCCGCGCAGCCGGCCTCGATGGCCTGGAAGACGTACTTGGGCTGGAAGTGGATGTCGGCGATGACCGGGATCTGGCTGTGCTGGGCGATCTCGGCGAGCGCGTCGGCGTCGTCCTGGCTGGGGCAGGCCACCCGCACGATGTCGCAGCCGGCGGCGGTGAGCTCGGCGATCTGCTGCAGCGTGGTGTTGACGTCGGAGGTCAGCGTCGTCGTCATCGATTGCACCGAGATCGGGGACTCGCTGCCGACACCGACCGAGCCGACCTTGATCTGGCGGGTGGGACGACGTGGTGCGAGGACCGGGGCCGGGGCCTTGGGCATGCCGAGGGAGACGCTCATGCCATCCATTATGCGTCCCAGCGGCTGGACACTCGCTGGGACCCGCCTCAGGTGAGCCGGACGGGCTTGACGATGTCGGCGTAGACGAGCAGCAGGGTCATGCCGATGAAGGCGATGGCGACGACATAGGCCAGCGGCATCGCCTTGGCCACGTCGACGGGTCCGGGATCGGGCAGTCCGCGCACCCTGGCCCAGCCCTTCTTGACACCCTCCCACAGCGCACCGGCGACGTGGCCGCCGTCGAGCGGCAGCAGTGGGACGGTGTTGAAGGCGAAGAGGACGAGGTTGAGCGAGCTGAGCAGGGTCAGCAGGAGGATCGCCTTGTCCCCCGTGTCACCGAAGAGGTCGGAGCTGGCGACCTCACCGGCGATCCGCCCGACACCGACCACGGACATCGGACCGTTGGGGTCGCGCTCGCTGCTGCCGAAGGCCGCCTCGGCGACACCGACGAGCTTCTGCGGGATCTTGACGAGCAGCTCGTAGGTGGCGCCGACCTGGTCGCCGAAGAGCCCCGGGACCGCGGTGATCGGCTGCTGCTGCGTCTCGACGCTGCCGGAGGCACCGAGGAAGCCAGCACGCTCAGTGCGGATCGCTCCCGTCGCGTCCTTCTCGGGCTCGCCGTCGTCGCCGTAGACCGGCATGTCGAGCACGATCGGGTCGGCGGTGAGCGTCGTGGTCGACCCGGCGCGGTCGACCGTCATCGTCAGCTGCTTGTCGAGGTTGGCCCGGATCGCCAACCGCACGTCGGTCCACGTCGTGACCTGGGTGCCGTTGATCGCGGTGATCCTGTCGCCGGGCTTGAGGCCGGCCGCGTTGGCGGGAGCCACGGGCATGTCGGCGGTGCAGGTCTCGGCGGCCTGCTGGCCCATCTGCTTGATGTCGACGCACTGGTTGACCGAGGAGATCGTCGGGGTCGTCACGGACACACCGTGGAGGGTGAAGATGCCGGTGAAGAGCACGAGCGCGATCAGCAGGTTCATCACCGGGCCGCCGAGCATGATGATGATCCGCTTCCAGATCGGCAGCTGGTAGAACATCCGGCCGTCGTCGCCGGGCTGCACCTCCTCGAGGCTCTGCTGGCGCGCCTCCTCGACGAGCTGGCTCATCCGGCCGGTGCTGGAGGAGCGCATGGTGCCCTCGGCCTGGTCCTTGGCGGGAGGGAACATGCCGATCATCCGGATGTAGCCGCCCAGGGGGATCGCCTTGACCCCGTACTCGGTCTCACCACGGCGGCGCGACCAGATGGTCGGCCCGAAGCCGACCATGTACTGCGGCACGCGGACGCCGAACTTCTTGGCCGGCACGAGGTGCCCGATCTCGTGCAGGGCGATCGACAGACCGATCCCCAGCACGGCGAGAAGGACCCCCAGGACGTAGAGCATGGCGAAATGGTCTCACGATGACCTGACAGGTCCCTCCCTTCGGTCAGCCCCCGAGGATCGCGGCCGCCTCGGCTCGCGCCCACGCGTCCGCGGCGAGCACGCCGTCGACCGTGTGCGCGTCGAACTGCGCGCCGTCGTGCCGATCGACCACCTCGGCGATCGTGTCGACGATGTCGGTGAACCGGCAGACACCGTCGTGGAAGGCGTCGACCCCTACCTCGTTGGCAGCGTTGTAGACCGCCGGGTGGGTGCCGCCGGCGGCGCCGACCTGCTGCGCCAGCCGCACGGCCGGGAAGGCCGCGTCATCGAGCGGCTCGAAGCGCCAGTCCTGCGCCCGGGTCCAGTCGACCGGCGTCTCGACATCGGTCAGCCGCTCCGGCCACGACAGGCCGAGCGCGATGGGGGCGAGCATCGTCGGCAGCCCGAGCTGGGCGATGACGGCGCCGTCGTGGAACTCGACCATCGAGTGGATGATCTGCTGCGGGTGGACGACCGCCTCGATCCGGTCCATCGGCACGTCGAAGAGCAGGTGCGCCTCGATCAGCTCCAGCCCCTTGTTGACCAGCGTCGCGCTGTTGGTCGTGATGACCCGTCCCATCGCGAAGTTGGGGTGCTTGAGGGCAGCAGCCGGGGTCACCTCGCGCAGCGCGTCCCGGTCCATGCCGCGGAAGGGCCCACCGCTCGCGGTCACGACGAGCTTGCGCACCTCGTCGGTCCGGCCGGAGCGCAGGGCCTGGGCGATGGCGGAGTGCTCGGAGTCGACGGGCACGATCTGGTCGGGCGCGGCGAGCTCACGCACGATCGGTCCGCCGATGATCAGCGACTCCTTGTTGGCCAGGGCCAGACGTGCCCCCGAGCGCAGCGCGGCGAGCGTGGGCCGCAGGCCGATGGCGCCGGTGATGCCGTTGAGCACGACGTCGGTGGGCGCGCCGGCCGCCTCGGTCGCCGCCTCCTCCCCCACGATCACCTGGGGGTCATAGCCGGTCACCCCGGCTGCGTCCGCGGCCGCGGCGATGGCCGCGGTCAGCGCGTCGCGGGTGCCGGTCGCCGCCGCGACGAGCGAAGGGAGATGACGCGCGGCCTGCTCGGCGAGCAGCCCGATGTTGGAACCTCCCGAGAGCACCTCCACCTCGAATCGGTCGGGGTGGGCCTCGATGACCTGCAGACCCTGGGTGCCGATCGAGCCGGTGGAGCCCAGGAGCGTGACGCGGGTGCTCATGCCGTCGCCTCGTCGCTCTCGCGGCGGCTGTGGTCGATTGCCTCGCGGCGAGCCAGCCGGTTGGCGCGGCGGATCTCCGCCTCGCGGAAGTGGCGCCGCTCCTCGGGGGTCTCGATGCTCAGCTCGGGGACGCGACGGGTCCCCCCTTCGGCATCGACCGCGACGAAGACCAGGTAGGCGCTCGCGACGTGGACGCGCTCGGTGACGGCGTCCCACCGGTCGACCTCGGCCCGCACGCCGACCTCCATCGAGGAGGTCCCGGCCCAGTTGACCTGCGCGCTCACGTGGAGCACGTCGCCGACCCGCACCGGGTTGAGGAAGGCCATCTCGTCCATCGCCGCGGTCACGGCCGGGCCCTGGGCGAAGCGGTTGGCGGAGACGCCCGCGGTGTCGTCGACCATCTTCATGATGTTGCCGCCGTGCACATTGCCCAGGAGGTTGGCCTCCGACTGGGACATGACGCGGGAGAGGGTGATCCGGGTGTCGGTGGGTGTCGTCACTCCCCCATCATGGCAAGTCGGCGGTGCGATGATCGTGAGGTCACCACCGAAGGAGGCCACATGGGTGCCGCACTGCTCTGGGGAGCGCTCGCCGCGTCGTCGCTGCTCGTCGGCGCGCTGCTCGGCGTGGCCCGCACCTGGCCCGGCCGTCTCGTCGGCCTCGTGCTCGCCTTCGGCGCGGGTGCGCTCATCGCCTCCGTGTCCTTCGAGCTCGCCGAGGAGGGCCTGCAGACGGGCGGCCCGGTCCCTGTGGCCATCGGCATCGCCCTCGGGGCGCTCGCCTTCGCCGGCGGCAACGCGGGCATCCAGGCTCTGGGCGCGCGCCGCCACCGCGGCGAGACCCACAAGGACGGCGAGACCCACAAGGACGAAGGGGGCACGGGCCTGGCCTTCGGTGCCTTCCTCGACGGCATCCCCGAGCAGGCGGTGCTGGGCATCGGGCTCGCCTCGGGTGGCCCGGTGAGCGTCGCCCTGCTCGTCGCGGTGTGGATCTCCAACCTGCCGGAGTCGATCGGCTCCGCCTCGGACATGCGCCGCGACGGGACCGCGCGCCGCTCGATCCTGCTGCTGTGGGCCGGGGTCACGACCGTGTGCGCCCTCGCCACCGTCGGCGGGTACGCGCTCGCGGACGTCTCCGGCGACACCGGCGCCGCCGTCATCAACGGCTTCGCTGCGGGCGCCCTGCTCGTCATGCTCGTCGACGAGATGATCCCCGAGGCCCGGTCCAAGGCCGGCGCGGCCGCCGGTCTGGCCACCGCGGTCGGCTTCGCCCTCGCGGCCGGCCTGTCCAAGCTGACCTGACCCCCCTCCCTTCGCATCTCCTTAAGGTCGTGCGCACCCAAGCCACATCTCCTTAAGGTCGTGCGCTCGGGGTTCGCATCTCCTTAAGGTCGTGCGCACCCAAGCCGCATCTCCTTGAGGTCGTGCGGGTCAGCGGTCGGCGATGACGATGCTCAGGTCCGGGTACTCGTCGTCCAGGTCCGAGAGCACGTCGAGGATCGCGGGATCGGTCCCGACGCCGCCGCCGGGGTGCATCGGGTCGGGTGCGTCGTGGTGACCGGGCCGCCACACGAGGGTCCACGGCGCGTCGTGCCGGTCGGCGACGTCGCGCAGGCAGTCCATCAGCGCGTCGAGGTTGCGCCCGAAGTGCGCGGGGAAGAGCAGCCCGCGGGCGAAGCGGTCGTAGATCTCCTCGCGGTCGGCGCCCCCGTCGACGAGGTGCACGTGGTCGGTCCCGGCGACGGCCCGAGCGAGGAGCCCGTCGACCCCCGCGGCCTCGATGTGGATCACTGGCCCTCCCGGATCTGGCGGAAGCTGTCGTAGTGGTCGTCCGTGTAGTACCGGTCACCGGCGTCGCCCCCGACGATCCGCCGGGCACCGCGGTCGCTCTCGCCCGGCGTGGGCACCGTGTACTCGCGGTAGTAGCCGCGCTGCTGCGAAGGGAGGATCCCCTCCCTGTTCTGGAAGGTGATCCCGTCACGGTCGTAGGGGAAGGGCCCGTCCGAGCGGATCAGGGCGAGCGTCTCGCGGCCCTCGGCCGGCAGGGCGGACTCGGCGATCGTGTCGAGACCGGAGCCCGGTGTCGAGCTCCCGGACGAGGTCGTCGATGATTCACCACCCGAGTCACGGCCGGAGTCGCCGCCAGATCCCCCGGCCACGACGATCCACGCCGCGAGCAGGATCAGCAGGAGGCCCCCGACGAGCTGGAGCCGGGTGCGCCAGGTCTTGGTCATGACAGAACCAGCGCCACGTCAGAGCGCCAGACCGACGTACTTGGTCTCGAGGTACTCCTCGATGCCCTCGAAGCCCCCTTCGCGGCCGAAGCCGGAGTGCTTGACCCCGCCGAAGGGAGCCGACGGGTTGGACACGATGCCCTGGTTGATGCCGACCATGCCGAACTCGAGCGCCTCGGCGACCTTGATGACACGGCTCGTGCGTTCCGTAAACACGTAGGCGACGAGGCCGTACTCCGTGGAGTTGGCCAGGGCGATCGCCTCCTCCTCGGTGCGGAAGGTCGTGATCGGCGCGACCGGACCGAAGATCTCCTGGGTGAGCACCCTAGCGCTCGCCGGCACGTCGGTGAGGACGGTCGGCGGGTAGAACCAGCCCTTGCCGGAGGGCACCTCGCCCCCGACGAGTGCGGTGGCGCCCTGGGCGATCGCGTCGTCGACGAGCTCGGCGACACCGGCGCGCGCCTTCTCCGTGATGAGCGGGCCGACGTCGACCCCCTTCGTCGTCCCCTTGCCCATGCTCAGCGCACCCATGCGGTCGGCGAGCGCCGCGGCGAAGTCGGCTGCGATCGACTCGTGGACGATGAACCGGTTGGCAGCCGTGCACGCCTCACCGATGTTGCGCATCTTGGCGAGCATCGCGCCCTCGACGGCGCGCTCGAGGTCCGCGTCCTCGAAGACGACGAAGGGGGCATTGCCTCCGAGCTCCATCGACGTGCGCAGCAGCTGCTCGGAGGACTGCTCGACGAGCTTCTTGCCCACGGGCGTGGAGCCGGTGAAGGTCAGCTTGCGCAGGCGCGGGTCGCGGATGATCGGCTCGCTGACCTCGCCGGAGGAGGTCGTCGGCACGATGTTGAGGACGCCGGCGGGCAGACCGACCTCCTCCAGGAGCCGACCGAGGGCCAGCATCGTCAACGGCGTCTCGTGGGCCGGCTTGACCACGGTGGTGCAACCGGCTGCGATGGCCGGACCGATCTTGCGGGTGCCCATGGCAAGCGGGAAGTTCCACGGGGTGATGGCGAAGACGGGGCCGACGGGCTGCTTCATCGTCATCAGCCGGGTGCCGCCCGACGGGGCGACGGCGTAGCGGCCGTGGATGCGCACCGCCTCCTCGGCGAACCAGCGGAAGAACTCGGCGCCGTAGGTGACCTCGCCGCGCGACTCCGCGAGCGGCTTGCCCATCTCGAGCGTCATCAGCATGGCGAAGGTGTCGGCCCGCTCGGTGAGCAGCTCGAAGGCGGAGCGCAGGATCTCCGAGCGCACCCGCGGGTCGGTCGCGGCCCACTCGGCCTGTGCCGCAACAGCGGCGTCGAGGGCGGCCTTGCCGTCGGCGACGGTGGCGTCGGCGACCTCCACGAGGGTCTTGCCGGTGGCGGGGTCGCTCACGGCGAAGGTGGCCCCCTCGCCGGCGTCGCGCCATTCACCGCCGATGAGGAGCTGGGTGGGGGCGTACTCGAGGGCTGACTTCTGGGTGACGGATGCCATGGGCCCTACGGTACGAGGAAGTGGCCCTCACGGCACAGCCTCTGCGCCCAATCGTCGAACTGGCGTAGATCCTTCGGTTTTGAGACGATATTGACGTTGAACTTCCCGCACATGCCTCCGGAGACCGTCATGACCGCCAACGCCCCCTTCGCCCGGGTCCTCCTCGACCAGGCCCACAGCAGCGCCTGGTCGCTCGATGCCGACCTCGCCGCGCGGATGAACCCGGCCAACCCCGGCGACGCGAGCCTGGCCCGGGCCGCCGCGGTCCTGCGCGAGCGCGGCACGCAGGTGCTGGCCCACACCGACGGTGAGCTGACCCCCGCGGCCCTCGACGGCGCCGACGTCCTCGTCATCGCCCACCCCGCAGCGGCCTCCAGCGAGCGCGTCGCCGGCGACCTGCCGCCCGTCCTCTCCTCCGCCGAGATCGCGGCGGTCACCGACCATGTGGCGAAGGGGGGCGGTCTCGTCGTCCTCGCCGAGTGCGACCACGACGCCCACGGCAACAACCTGGGCGACCTGCTCGCTCCCTTCGGTCTGGGCATCGTCTCCACCCTCGTGCACGAGCGCGCCGACGGCGGCCGCCGCCATCTCGGCAACGCGACCTGGGTCCTCGGCGAGACGGGCACCGGTCCCGGGCAGGGCGTCATGGCCGGCATCGGCGAGGTCTGCTTCTACCGTGCCGGCACCATCGACGTCTCCGGGGCGAAGGGGGCCCGCGTCCTGGTCCGCAGCTCCGCCACCGCCCACCCGGCCGGCCAGCCGCTCGCCGTCACCGTCGAGCACGGGCAGGGGCGCGTGGTCGTCCTCGCCGACTCCGACCTCGTCGGCGACGACTCGATCGGCGAGCTGGACCACGAGGAGCTGTGGGTCAACCTCGTGACGTGGGCGGGCAACGGCTCACGGGCACTCGAGACCGAGACCCCGGCTACCGACGGTGTCGTCGACGCGAGCAGCGTTGTCGCAGCTGACGATCCCGCGTGGCTCGCCCTCAAGGCGGCCGTCGAGGAGCTGCGCCTGCTGCAGACCACGGACGGTTCGCTGCGTGATGACGCCGACCGCGAGCGCGCCACCGCCCTCGTCGCCACGATGACCACGCGGATCGCCGAGCTGGCGCCGCACTTCCCGCACGACGCCGACTACCTGGCGGCGCTGCCGCTGGACCTGCAGCGCTGGGTCGACGGTGGGTTCGGCGTGCCCGACTTCCTCGACTCGCTCCTCGCCTTCCGCCCCGACCGGCACCGGGTCGACGGCACCCAGCACCTCGTCGTCTTCCCGATGTACACGCAGAACGGCAACCTCGACCGCGTCTTCGAGGCCGTCCTCCTCGACGTCATGTGGCCGCAGTGGCTCGCCGACGTCGAGGCCCGCTACGACAACCCGATGTTCCTGCCGGTGCGCTTCATCGACCTCACCCCCGGCTACGACACCAACTCGGCCGTCCTCTTCCCCGAGACGGTCGCCGTGCGTGAGGTGCCGAAGTTCAGCTGGGGCGCGATCTTCTGCGACCGCGAGGCCGCCCGCTTCCGTCGCGTGACCGCCGCGTCGGCCGAGGTCCTCGGGCTCGACCTGCCCCCTGAGGGCGAGCGGCTGGTCGCCTCCCAGGAGGTCGCGCAGGCGACCTTCGCCATGTGGGATCTCATCCACGACCGGACGCACAGCCACGGGGACCTTCCCTTCGATCCCTTCATGATCAAGCAGCGGATGCCCTTCTGGATGTACGCCCTCGAGGAGCTGCGCTGCGATCTCAACACCTTCCGGCAGGGCGTGACGCTGGCCGAGGCGGGCCACCCCTACGCCCGGGCCGTGCAGCTGGCGATCCTCTTCGACCGCCTCTTCCGCTTCCCCGTCACCGGCGACCGGGTGCGCAACTACGACGGCCTCGGCGGACAGCTGCTCTTCGCGTGGCTGCACAAGCACGGCGTGCTGCGTTGGACCGACAACACGCTGACCTTCGACTGGGCGCAGGTCCCGGCCGTGGTCGTCGCCCTGTCCGACGAGGTCGAGACCCTCTACCGCGACGGCATCGACCGCTCTCGGGTCGGCCACTGGATGGCCGCGCACCGCTTCATCGCCGGCTACGTCGCGCCGCACCCGGCGTCGGCATGGGCGAAGGGGGCCGAGCACCTCCCCCTCGACGGCCCGCCCAAGGGACTCACCGACCTCGTCCAGCCCGACGAGTTCCCGCTCAACGTCTTCTACGAGGCGCTGCGGGGGAAGCTGGCGCCGGTCATCGAGTCCACCCGCGGCATCACGGGCACGCGCGACCCCCGCGCCGACGAGGCCGCCCGCGACGCTGAGAAGATGTCCGCGTGACCGACACGACCGCCGAGACCGGCACCTCCTCCCCCTTCGCCCCCCTCCACGACCCGTCGACCCGGGGCTTCGCCAGCGACAACTACGCCGGCATCCACCCCGAGGTCCTCGCGGCGATCGTCGCGGCCAACGGCGGTCACCAGGTCGCCTACGGCGAGGACGTCTACACCGCGCGCCTGACCGAGGTACTCGGTGACGTCTTCGGCACGGCTGTCGAGGTCTTCCCGGTCTTCAACGGCACCGGCGCCAATGTCTTGGCGCTGCAGGCCTGCACGTCGCGGTGGGCGTCCGTGCTCACGACCAGCAGCGCCCACATCCACGTCGACGAGGCGGCCGCCCCCGAGCGGGTCGGCGGCTTCAAGGTCAATGTCATCGACACCCCGGACGGCAAGCTGACCCCGGAGCTCATCCGCGCCTACCCGGCCCGGGTCGAGGACGAGCACTTCGCCCAGGTGGGCGTCGTCTCGATCACCAACTCCACCGAGGTCGGCACCGTCTACACGCCGGCCGAGATCCGCGCCATCGCCGACCTCGTCCACGAGCTCGGCTGGGTCCTGCACCTCGACGGCTCCCGCCTGTCCAACGCCGCGGCCGCGCTCGGTGTCGGGCTGCGTGAGCTGACCACCGACGTCGGCGTCGACATCCTCTCCCTCGGTGGGACCAAGGGCGGGGCCATGCTGGCCGAGGCCGTCGTCGTCCTGTCGCCCGAGCGGGTCCACGGGACGACCTTCCTGCGCAAGCAGTCGATGCAGCTGGCCAGCAAGATGCGCTTCGTCTCGTCGCAGCTGCTCGCGCTCTTCGAGGGCGACCTGTGGCGGCGCAACGCCGAGCACGCCAACGCGATGGCCCGCCGCCTGGCTGATGGCGTCGCCGGCGTCGAGGGTCTCCTCCTGCCCAACGAGGTCGAGGCCAATGCCGTCTTCCCGATCCTGCCGCGCGAGTCCAGCGAGCGGCTCATGGAGAGCTTCCGCTTCTACTTCTGGGACGAGACGACCGGTCAGGTGCGGTGGATGTGCGCCTGGGACACGACCGAGGGCGACGTCGACCGCTTCGTCGAGGCGGTCCGTGCCGAGCTGGGCTGACCCTGTGCCATTGCTCACAATCGGCGGTTTGCGCAGGAAGTTCCCAGACTGATCCTCTACACCTGAAGTGTGGCCCGCCTTCCTCGACTGACCAGCGCACCGGTACTCGCCGGTGCGCTCGTCGTCCTCACGATGCTGGCGGCCGGCCCCCTTCGCCCCTACGACCAGATGTTCCAGGGCTACTGGGCCAAGCGCTACACCCCCGACTGGTGGCTCTTCCTCGACACGGTGCCCAATGCCATCGCCGGGCAGGCCGTCTGCCTGCCCATCCTCGCGGCCGTCGCGATCTTCATCGCCTGGCGGCACCGCACGTGGCACCCGCTGGCGGTCGTCGTGGCCGCCGAGATCGGGTTCTACGCAGGCATCGGCGGCCTCAAGGTGCTGCTCGGCCGCACCGCGCCCGCGGTCGGTGAGGGCAGCTTCCTGGAGGGCGGCCTCTTCTCCTACGGCTGGTACGGGATGGCTTACCCCTCCGGTCACACGGCCGAGGCGGTGCTCATCTACGGCGCCGCGGCCTACCTGCTGCTGTACTACACCGGTCCCGACACGCGCCTGCGCCGTCGGCTGACCTGGCTCGTGGCCCTCATCGCGCTCAACGCGATCGTCGTCGCCTTCTACCTCGGGTACCACTGGCCGTCCGACCTCGTCGCCGGGCTCCTCGCCGGCGGCCTGGTGCTGCGGTGCATCGTCAACGTCGACCGTGCCATCGCCCGACGCGGCCTGCCCTTTGGGTGGAGCTATCGCCTGCCGCAGCGCTCGAGCGCCGAGCCGGAGCCCGCCCGCGACACCCACCGTCCCCAGCCGCTGCCGGTCCCCGCCGCGATCTGGCTGCGGACCCACCCCTTCGACCTGCCGAAGCCGGCCGTGACCAACCTCCAGCCGCTCGCGGCCGACTGGTCGACCCTCGTGCCCGGCCAGCCAGCTCCCGCCTCCCCCGAGCGCAAGGTGCTCACCCCCCGCTGACCCGCCTGCATTGCCATGGGGCAATGCACGGTCTTCAGGGTCGAGCGGTTGCGGCACTGCGGTTGGGGGCGGCCGGGTCGCGCTCCTCCATCGCCCACGGCGAGCCGTACCCCTGCGGCGCGGGCGCCGCCAGCAGCTCGAGGAAGGGCCTGGCGTCGAAGGCCTCCGGCCCCTTGGCCCCCGTGCCCGACCAGACCCCCGTGGCCAGCAGCTCCAGGGCGACCACGGGGTTGAGGGCCGTCTGCCACACCACGGCCTGGGCGTCGTAGTCGCGCATCGAGGCCTCGTTGTCGGCCACGTGGTAGAGGTAGACCGCCCGGAGAGCGCCGTCCTTGGTCCCCGTGACGAGGACCCCGGCGCAGGTCCTGCCCGTCATCCGCGGACCGATCGTCCCGGGGTCGGGCAGCACGGCCGCGACCACGTCGCGCGGGCTGACCCGCACGCCCTTGACGTCCACCGGCTCGGTCGAGTCCAGGCCGAGCTCGTGCAGCATCCGCAGCATCGCGATCATCTGCTCCCCGAGGCCGTACTTGAAGGTCACCCGCCCCGCGTCGAGCCACCGCGGCATGAGGAGCACCTCCTCGTGCTCGACGTGGACGCACTCCACGGGGCCGATCCCCTCGGGGAAGTCGAAGATCTCCGGCTCGGCGAAGGGCGGCATCGTCGCGAAGCCCGCCTCGACGTCACCGCCGGCCCGCTCGCGCTCCCAGACGACCGGCGGGTTGAGGCACTCCTCGATGATGGTCCACATCGAAAAGCCGGGTGCGAAGACCTCGTTGCCGTCCTCGTCGCGCACGACGAGGTTGGCCCCGTCACGCGTGCCGAGCTCGTCGATGTCGTCGAAGAGCTCGTCGGCCGCGTACCTGGCGAAGACGTCGGACAGCCCCGGCTCCACGCCGATGCCCAGCAGGGCCAGCCGTCCAGCAGCCTCCCACTCCCCTGCCTTCGCCAGCTGCCGGTCGCCCAGCTTGGTGCCGGGCAGCTCGTGCGGTCGCTCGGGGTGCGGGGTCGACAGCGACATGGCCATGTCGAGGTAGTCGGCGCCCGCGGCGAGGGCCCCGTCGTAGATCGGCATGACGAATCTCGGGTCGACCGCGTTGAAGACGTGCGTCGCCCCGTGCTCGAGGGCCAGCGCGGTGACGGCCGCGCTGTCGGAGGCGTCGACCCGGGCCGCGACGAAGGGAGAGGGTCCCTCCCTTCGTGCCGTCGCCGCGGCGACCGTCGCCTCGGCCCGCTCCAGGTCGTGGTCGGCCACCACCCACAGCTCGTGGAAGTCCCGCTCCGCCGCGATCTTGGCGGCCGCGTCACCGACCCCGCCGGCACCGATCATGAGTACGCGCATCCGAGTCTCCTGACTCACTTCGACGTCCGGCTGCTCACCACGCGCTGACCGACCACGACGAGCAGGACGGCGATGACGAAGAGCGAGAAGCCGATGACATTGGCCTGCGCGGGGATGCCGCGCAGGTAGCTGACGTAGACGAACTTGGGGAAGGTGCTCGTGTCGCCCGACACGAAGTTGGTGATGATGAAGTCGTCGAAGCTCAGCGAGAAGGCGAGCATCGCCGCGCCGACGATGCCGGGCAGTACGAGCGGCAGGGTCACCCGCCAGAAGGTGCCACCGGGACCGGCGTAGAGGTCCTGGGCGGCCTCCTCCATGCGCGGGTCGAGGCTCTGCAGCCGGGCCCGCACGGTCACGACGACGAAGCTGAGGCAGAACATGATGTGCGCGATGACGATCGTCCAGAAGCCCAGCTGCAGGCCCACGCGGGAGAAGCCCTGCACGAAGATCGTCAGCAGGCTCGCGCCGAGCACGATCTCCGGGGTGGCCATCGGGACGAAGACGAGGACATTGCCGGTGGCCTTGCCGCGGAAGCGGTGCCGGACCATGGCGAAGGCGATCATCGTGCCGAGCACCGTCGCGACCAGGGTGGCGATCAGCCCCACCTGCAGCGAGGTCGCGAGCGAGTCGCAGATGCCGGGAGCACCGCACGGGTTCTTCCAGTGCTTGATCGTCGGGCCGGCGTTGGAGTTCCACGTGATGTTGGACTTGCGGTAGTCGTTGAAGCTGAAGACGAAGGTGTAGAGCACCGGCAGGAAGAGGTAGAAGAGCACGAGGAGGGCGGCGATCATCGCGAAGCGGTCGCCGATCCAGCGGGTCACGGCGCGCACCTAGACCAGCTCCTCGGTGCCGAAGCGGCGCACGTAGAAGAAGACCAGCACGAGGATCAGCGCCATGAGGGTGAAGCTGAGCGCCGCCGCCGTGTCGTAGCCACCGGGCACCTTGAAGAACTGGCTCTCGATGACATTGCCCACCATCTTGGTGCTGCGGTCGGAGCCGAGGAGCTCGGCGTTGACGTAGTCACCGGACGCGGGGATGAAGGTCAGCAGCGTCCCCGCGAGCACGCCCGGCATCGACATCGGCAGGGTCACCCGGGCGAAGGTCGTCAGGCCGTTGGCGTACAGGTCCCCGCCCGCCTCGAGCACCCGGGGATCGGCCCGCTCGAGCGAGGCGTAGATCGGCAGCACCATGAAGGGCAGGAAGTTGTAGGTCAGGCCGGCGACGACCGCGACCCAGGTCTCGGTGATCCGCCCGCCGGGCAGCAGGTGCAGCGTGCTCAGCACATTGGCCACCACCCCGTCGTCGGCGAGGATCTGCCGCCAGGCGATCGTGCGCAGGATGAAGGAGGTGAAGAAGGGGGCGATGACGCAGATGAGCATCACCGAGCGCCACCGGCCGGCCTTGAAGGCCATGGCGTAGGCGAGCGGGTAGGCCAGCACGAAGGCGAAGAAGGTCGCCAGCGCCCCGAAGAGCAGCGACCGCAGCAGGTGCGGCCAGAACTCCACGAGCGCGTCGACGTAGTTGCCGAGGTTGAGGTCGCGGTAGTAGTAGCCGGGGTACCCCGGGAAGTCGCTCTGCAGGGAGACGGTGAAGAGCTGGACGACCGGCACGACGAAGAAGACGACGAGCCACAGGAGGCCGGGCAGCAGGAGCAGGTGGGCCAGCCGCTGCGAGCGGCGGGCCTCGATGACGTCGGGATCCACCCCCTTCCGCTCGGTGGTCGTGACCGCGGTGGTCACGACGACGCCCCGGCGGTGGCGATGAAGGCCTTGCCGTCGGCGCCCTCGGGCAGGTCCTGCGCCGACACGACGAAGGCGTGCGCGGGGTTCCACGACAGCCACACCTCGTCACCGGGACGGGTGGCCCGCGGCTCGACGTCGAGGTTCTGCTCGTAGACCGACCACTGGCCGCCGGAGGGCACGGTCACGAGGTACTGCGTCGCGACCCCGGTGAAGGAGACGTCGACCACGCTGGCCCGCACGTCGTTGCCGGCGGTGTCGGGGCGAAGGGTGTGCAGCCGCACCTTCTCGGGACGGACGCCGAAGAGCACCCGCCCCTCGGTGACCGCCGCACGGGCCCGCGGCACCCGCACGCTCGTGCCGGCGGCATCGGCCACGAGGTGCTCGCCGTCGCTGCCGGTGATCGTCGCAGGGACGAGGTTGGACTGGCCCACGAAGCCGGCGACGAAGGCCGTGCCCGGCAGGTCGTAGAGCTCCTCGGGCGCACCCATCTGCTCGATGTGCCCGCCGTTCATCACCGCGACCGTGTCGGCCATCGTCATGGCCTCCTCCTGGTCGTGGGTGACGTGGATGAAGGTCAGGCCGACCTCGGTCTGGATCCGCTTGAGCTCGACCTGCATCTGACGGCGCAGCTTCAGGTCGAGGGCGCCGAGCGGCTCGTCGAGGAGGAGGACCTCGGGCCGGTTGACCAGGGCCCGGGCCAACGCCACCCGCTGCTGCTGCCCTCCGGAGAGCTGGGCCGGTCGGCGCCCCGCCAGGTGACCCATCTGGACCAGCTCGAGGGCGTCGTCCGCGAGCTGGCCCGCGTCCGAGAGCCCACGCCTCCTGGGTCCGAAGGCGACGTTGTCGGCGATGCTCAGGTGGGGGAAGAGCGCATAGCTCTGGAAGACGGTGTTGACCGGCCGCTCGTAGGGGCGCGATCCGGTCAGGTTGGCGTCACCGATGAGCACCCTTCCGCTGGAAGGCTGCTCGAGTCCTGCGACCATCCGCAGCGTCGTCGTCTTGCCGCACCCCGAGGGGCCGAGCAGGGCGAAGAAGGACCCGCGGGGCACCCGCAGGTCGAGCTCGTCGACGGCCGTGAAGTCGCCGAAGGTCTTGGTCACCGACTCCAGGACCAGGTCCCCCTTCGCCTCTCGGACAGCACCGGATGACGTGCGCGAGAAGATGCCCATCAGTTGCCCACCGCCTTCGCCCACAGGGCGCTGTAGTCCGCGTCCTCCTGGGCCGACAACGCCCTGAAGCCGACGATGTCGTTGTCCGCGATGTAGTCCTCGCCGGGGAAGATGAAGGGCGACTCGGCCAGCTCGGGGTCGATCTTCTCCA
This sequence comes from Janibacter limosus, assembly GCF_004295485.1. Taxonomy (NCBI): domain Bacteria; kingdom Bacillati; phylum Actinomycetota; class Actinomycetes; order Micrococcales; family Intrasporangiaceae; genus Janibacter; species Janibacter limosus. The sequence goes on from NZ_CP036164.1 coordinate 2,019,671, forward strand.
TCTCCTCGCGGGCACCCTCGACCGGGCAGATGTAGTTGACCCACGCGGCGACCTCGGCGGCCACCTTGGGGTCGTAGTAGTGGTTCATCAGCTGCTGCGCGTTGCGCCGGTGGTGGCTGGTGATCGGCACCATGAGGTTGTCGCTCCAGAGCATCCCGCCGGACTCCGGAATGACGAACTCCCAGTCCTCGTCCTCGGTCTCCGCGCGCAGGATGAAGAGGTCGCCGCTCCAGACGATGCCCGCCACGGCATTGCCGCTCTTGAGGTCGTTGAGGTAGCTGTTGCCCTTGATCCGGCGGATGTAGCCGTCGGTGAGCCGCTTGTCGACCTCACCGATCGCCGCCTCGAACTGCTGCTGGGTGAAGTCGCCGGAGGGGTCGACGCCCTGGCCCTGCATGATCAGGCCGAGGGTGTCGCGGAACTCGCTGAGCACCGAGATACGGCCCTTGAGGTCGTCGGCCCACAGGTCCTCGAGCGACTTCAGCTCCCGGCCGACCTTCTTCTTGTGGTAGCCGATGCCCGCGAAGCCGGACTGCCAGGTGAGCGAGTGCTGGCGCCCGGGGTCGAAGGTGACCTCCTTGAGCGGCGCGAGCAGGCGGCTGACGTTGGGCATCTGGATCAGCTCCAGCGGCTGGCACAGGCCCTCGCGGATGATCCGGTTGGCCATCCAGTCGGTGAAGGTGAAGATGTCGCGGTTGATGTCCTGCTTGGCCCGCAGCTGCGGCGCGATCTTGTTGAAGTAGGTGTCGTTGTCGTCGATGTCCTCGGTGTAGGTCACGGCCAGCCCGGACTCCTTCTCGAAGGCCTCGAGGGTCGGGTACCGCTTGCCCGCGTCGTCCATGTCGAGGTAGGCGGTCCAGTTGGCCCACCGCACCGTCTTCTCCGTGTCGGAGAGGTCCTGCGGCAGCTCGAGCGCGGCCGCCCCACCGCTGGGTGGTGGCGGTGGGGCGCACCCTGCGAGCGCCGCCGTGCCCAGCCCGAGCGCGGCGAGGCCGAGGGCGTCGCGACGGCTCGGGCCGTGGCCCCACCGGGAGCGCGCCGAGGAGCGCGCGGCCCGGATCAGCGCGGCGGTTTCGGGATCGGCTGGCGGCCGAAAGCGGTCCATGAGGACCTCGCTCTCGTGAGGAGGGGCGAAGGGGGTGACGCCTGTGGTGCGCGAGGGTGCGCGCGTGCGGTGGCCCGGGAGGGTCAGCTGTCGATGTTGGCCATGACGTGCTTGATGCGGGTGTAGTCCTCGAAGCCGTACATGGACAGGTCCTTGCCGTAGCCGGACTTCTTGAAGCCGCCGTGCGGCATCTCGGCGACGAGCGGGATGTGGGTGTTGATCCACACGCAGCCGAAGTCGAGGCGCTTGCTCATGCGCATCGCCCGCCCGAAGTCCTTGGTCCACACCGAGGAGGCGAGGCCGTACTCGACGCCGTTGGCCCAGGTGAGCGCCTCCTCCTCGTCGGTGAAGCGCTGCACGGTGATGACCGGGCCGAAGATCTCGTCCTGGATGGCCTCGTCGTCCTGGCGCAGGCCGGAGACGACGGTCGGGGCGTAGAAGAAGCCGTCACCCATGGCCGTGAGCCGCTCGCCACCCTGCGCGAGCGTGGCGTGGTCGGGCAGGCGGTCGATGAAGCCGGCGACCTTGGCCAGCTGGTCGCGGTTGTTGACCGGACCGAGCAGCGCCTCGTCGTCGTCGGGCATGCCGACCTTCGCGTTGTCGCGGGCGTACTCGGCGAGCGCCGCGACGAAGTCGTCGTGGATGCCGGGGGCCGCGAGGACACGGGTGGCCGCGGTGCAGTCCTGGCCGGCGTTGAAGTAGCCGGCGGTCGCGATCCCCTCGACGGCCGCCTCGATGTCGGCATCGTCGAAGACGACGACGGGGGCCTTGCCACCGAGCTCGAGGTGCGCGCGCTTGAGGTTCTTGGCCGCGGAGGCGGCCACCTCGACGCCGGCGCGCACCGAGCCGGTGATCGCGACGAGCGCCGGGGTGTCGTGCTCGACGAGCATGCGGCCGGTGTCGCGGTCACCGGTGATGACGTTGAAGGTGCCGGCCGGCAGGAACTCGCTGGCGATCTCGGCCATGAGCAGCGTGGTCTCGGGCGTGGTGTCGCTGGGCTTGAGGACGATCGAGTTGCCGGCCGCCAGGGCCGGCCCGATCTTCCACGCGGCCATCATCATCGGGTAGTTCCACGGGGTCACCTGACCGACGACGCCGATCGGCTCGCGGCGCACCCAGCTCGTGTGGCCCTTCATGTACTCCGCGGAGGCGCGCCCTTCGAGCACGCGCGCGGCGCCGGCGAAGAAGCGCAGCTGGTCGCACATCACCGGGACCTCCTCGGAGGCGGTGAGGGCGTGCGGCTTGCCGGTGTTCTCCCCTTCGATCCGGATGAGGTCCTCGGCACGGGCCTCGAGGGCGTCGGCGAACTTGAGCATCGCGTGCTGTCGCTCCCCCGGCGTCGTCTCGCCCCACTCCGCGAAGCCGGTCTCGGCGCTCCGGTACGCCGCGTCGACGTCCTCCTGGAGGGAGATCGGCGCCTTCGCCACGACCTTGCCGGTCGACGGGTTGACCAGCTCGATGCTCGCGTCGCTCGTGGCGTCGACGTACTCGCCGCCGATGAAGTTGCGCAGGGTCCGTGGCTGGGTCACGTGAGGGGTCCTTCCGATCGGGAATGTGACCCCGACCATAGTCGGCCGATGGCGATATCGACAGCCCCGACGCGGAGAACATGTGAAAACAACGGTTGAAGGAGGCCTGAGGGACGGATTCCGTCGCTCTCGGCTTGCCAAGGACACGGGATGGGTCCACGATGGCAGCATGTCCGCCCCGGTCCAGCTCGACGCGATGAGCAAGCAGATCATCGAGCACCTCCAAGAGGACGGACGCCAGTCATACGCGACGATCGCCCGCGCCGTCGGCCTCTCGGAGGCCGCTGTGCGACAACGGGTACAGCGACTCCTCGATGCCGAGGTCATGCAGATCGTCGCGGTGACCGACCCGCTCCAGGTGGGCTTCCACCGCCAGGCCATGATCGGCATCTCCGTCGACGGCGACCTGCGTCCCGTGGGCGACGCGCTCGCGGCCATGTCCGAGGTGTCCTACGTGGTCACCACCGCCGGCAGCTTCGACCTGCTCGCCGAGATCGTCTGCGAGGACGACGACGAGCTGCTCGCCCTGCTCACCGGGCGCATCCGCACCCTGCCGGGCGTGCGCTCCACGGAGACCTTCGTCTATCTCAAGCTCAACAAGCAGCACTACAACTGGGGGACCCGATGACCCAACCGACCACCACCGCTCTCGGCACCGACATGCAGCAGGCGGCGCGCGACCACCTGTGGATGCACTTCACCCGCCACTCCGTCTACGAGGAGGGCGGCAAGGTCCCGATCATCGTCCGCGGTGAGGGCCACAAGATCTGGGACGACACCGGCCGTGAGTACATCGACGCCCTGGCCGGGCTCTTCGTCGTCCAGGTCGGCCACGGCCGCCAGGAGCTCGCCGAGACCGCGATGAAGCAGGCGGAGAAGCTCTCCTTCTTCCCCATCTGGTCCTATGCCCACCCGGCCGCCATCGAGCTGGCCGAGCGACTGGCCAAGGGCGCTCCCGGCGACCTCAACCGGGTCTTCTTCACCACCGGCGGCGGCGAGGCCGTCGAGTCCGCGTGGAAGTTGGCCAAGCAGTACTTCAAGCTCACCGGCAAGCCCAAGAAGTACAAGGTCATCTCCCGCTCCATCGCCTACCACGGCACGCCCCACGGCGCCCTGTCGATCACCGGTCTGCCGCCGCTGAAGGAGGACTTCGAGCCGCTGGTGCCGGGCGCGCACAAGGTGCCCAACACCAACATCTACCGCGCCTCCGAGGAGCTGCGCGACGACCCCAAGGCCTTCGGGCGCTGGGCCGCCGACCGGATCGCCGAGGCGATCGAGTTCGAGGGCCCCGACACCGTGGCGGCCGTCTTCCTCGAGCCGGTGCAAAATGCCGGCGGCTGCTTCCCGCCACCCCCCGGGTATTTCGAGCGGGTCCGCGAGATCTGCGACGAGTACGACGTGCTGCTCGTCTCCGACGAGGTCATCTGCGCCTTCGGTCGGATCGGCTCGATGTTCGCCTCCGAGGACTTCGGCTACGTCCCCGACATCATCACCTGCGCCAAGGGGATGACCTCCGGCTACTCCCCCATCGGCGCGATGATCGCGAGCGACCGCCTTTTCGAGCCGTACAAGAAGGGGGCCAACACCTTCACCCACGGCTACACCTTCGGTGGTCACCCGGTGAGCTCGGCCGTCGCCCTGGCCAACCTGGACATCTTCGAGCGGGAGGGCCTCAACGAGCACGTCAAGACGCAGGGTCCGGCCTTCCGCAAGACCCTGGAGAAGCTGCTCGACCTGCCCATCGTCGGTGACGTGCGTGGCGAGGGCTTCTTCTACGGGATCGAGCTGGTCAAGGACAAGGTGACCCGGGAGACCTTCACCGAGGCCGAGTCCGAGTCGATGCTGCGCGGCTTCCTGTCCAAGGCGCTCTTCGACGCCGGCCTGTACTGCCGCGCCGACGACCGCGGCGACCCGGTCGTCCAGCTCGCTCCCCCGCTGACCATCGGCCAGCCGGAGTTCGACGACATCGAGCAGCGGCTGCGCTCGGTCCTCACGGAGGCGCAGAACCACCTCTGACCCGACCCTCCCCTTCGCATCTCCCTAAGGTCGTGCGCACCCCGGCCACATCTCCTTAAGGTCGTGCGCACCCCCGGCCACATCTCCTTAAGGTCGTGCGCACCCCAGCCGCATCTCCTTAAGGTCGTGCGCACCCCCGGCCACATTTCCTTAAGGTCGTGCGCACCCCCGGCCACATCTCCTTAAGGTCGTGCGCACCCCGGCCACATCTCCTTAAGGTCGTGCGCACCCCCGGCCACATTTCCTTAAGGTCGTGCGCACCCCAGCCGCATCTCCTTAAGGTCGTACGAAGGGGGGAGAAGTTAGGTTGGGCGGATGAGCGACAGGGAGACTCGCAGGCACCCGGTGCGCGACCGGCTCGGCCGCCGGTCCGATGATCCCGCCTACCGCGAGGTCCACGACGCCACGGCTCTGCGCCGGTTGACGGAGATCGGCGGGTCGCTGGCCGGTTGGCGCCTGCAGGGACTGGACCTGCAGCCCCACGCCGACCACCTCTCCCGGGCCGATGTCCGGGGCCTCGTCGTCCTCGGAGGCGAGGTGCCCGACGCTCTGGCCCAGAGCCTCGTCGCCCGCGGAGCGGTGCTCATCCCGCGGGACCCGAGCTGCCCGGTCGAGCCCTTCCGCGCGCGGCTGTACTCCCCCGCCGACCTCTACGGCGGTATGGAGGCTGCGGGGTACGCGAGCACGGTCGACGCGCGCGCCTACGCATGGAGCCGCGAGACGCGGACGCTGCACGATGCCTATGCCACCCTCCTGCGCGCGGTCCACGACGACGCCGTGCACGATGCGCTGGTCGAGGCCCTGACCGGCCGTGATGCCGTGGGCGTCATGGGCGGGCACGCCCTGGAGCGCGGCAGCAGCGACTACATCGACGCTGCCCGCCTGGGTCATGCCCTCGCCGCGGGTGGCCGCGCCGTGCTCACCGGCGGCGGACCGGGAGCCATGGAGGCCGCCAACCTCGGCGCCCTCGCCACCACCCGAGAGAGCCTCGAGTCCGCCCTCGTCCGGCTCGCCGAGGTGCCGAGCTTCCGCCCGTCGATCGACGAGTGGGCCGGCCTGGCCCTGTCGGTGCGCGCGGAGCTCGCCGTGCCGGAGGGCGGGGCGCGCAGCTTCGGCATCCCCACGTGGTTCTACGGCCACGAGCCGCCCAATGTCTTCTGCGACGGGATCGCGAAGTACTTCTCCAATGCCCTGCGCGAGGACGTCCTCCTGGCCCAGAGCACGGGCGGGCTCGTCGTGCTGCCGGGCGCGGCCGGGACCGTGCAGGAGATCTTCCAGGCCGCGACCCCGCTGTACTACGCGCCGGACGACCTGCCCATCCCACCGCTGGTGCTCGTCGGCCTCGAGCACTGGACCGAGACGGTGCCGGTCTGGCCCGCCCTGCGTGCGCTCGGCACCGGCCGCCCGCTCGGTGACGTGCTGCACCTGGTCGCGACCCCGCAGGAGGCGGCCGAGATCGTCCTGGGCTGACTCCCCCTTCGCCCCGGTTGGAGGTCGACTCGCCGATGATTGCTCGGCGAGCTCCCTTCCACCCAGCCCCTCGCCCCGGTGGTTGGAGGCCGACTCGCGGACGAACCGCCCGCGCGCATACCTCCACCGGGGTCGGGGTCTGGTCGAGGGTGAGGGGCGGGTCGGGCTCAGGCGCGACCGTGGGCGGCGCGGCTGCGACGGCTCAGCGAGTCGATGACGACGGCCAGCAGCAGCACGCCACCGGTCACCATGTAGCGCACCGACGAGTCGAGGTTGAGCAGGCTCAGACCCGAGCTGATCGACTGGATCACGATGACGCCGAGCAGCGCGGAGTAGGCCGAGCCCCGCCCGCCGAAGAGGCTCGTGCCGCCGATGACCGCTGCGGCGATGGCGTTGAGGTTGGTGTCGGCGCCACCGCTGCTCTGGTTGGCGGCGGCCAGGCGGCAGGCCGCGAAGACGCCGCCGAGCGCCGCGAAGGTGGCCGTCAGCGCGAAGACCGACAGGTACACGCGCGTGACCCTGATCCCCGCTCGCCGGGCAGCCTCGACATTGCCACCCACGGCCATGACCGCCCGACCCCACGAGGTCCGCCGCAGGGCCAGGTCCATGACGACGACCAGGGCGAGGAAGGTCAGGAACATCATCGGGACGCCGCGGTCACGGTTGAGGACGAAGGCCGGCACCCCGAGGATGAGGGCGAGCATCACGGCCCGCACGATGGTCGCGGTCGTGGACGGCGCCGACAGGCCCGCGGCCTTGCGCTGGGCACCGGCCCGCAGCCGGACAGCGACGTAGACGGCCACGACGGCAGCGATGAGTGCATAGCTGGCCGCGGGGACGAGGAAGGTCTTCTGCGCGAAGTTGACCAGACCGGAGTCGAAGGGGAGGTTGACCGTGCCCTCGTCGCCGAGGACGAGGAGCTGCAGCCCCAGGATGCCGAGCAGACCGGCCAGGGTGATGACGAAGCTCGGTACCCCGAAGGTGGTGAAGATCGCGCCGTAGACCAGGCCGATGACCAGTCCGGTGACGAGCGCCGCGATGATCGCGACCGGCGCCGACCACCCGTGGTTGACGAAGCCGACGGCCAGCACCGCCGACGACAGGCCACTGATCGAGCCGATCGACAGGTCGATCTGACCGAGCAGCAGCACGAGGACCACGCCGACGGAGATCGTGCCGACGGCCGCGGACTGCAGCGTCAGGTTGACCAGGTTGCGGCTGGAGAGGAAGTTGCCGTTGAGGCTCTGGAAGACGATCCAGATGATGACCAGGCCGATCACCACCGGAAGGGAGCCCAGGTCACCGGTACGGATGCGGCCCCAGGTGGCCGACAGCCAGCCCGAGATCCCGTGCTCCGAGATGAGGCGCTCGTCCTGCAGATCGGCGGGCAGCGCGGCCGCGTCCGTGCTGGCCGGCGTGACCGGGGACGTGGACTCGACGTCGTTGCTGGGCGTGGTCATCGGGTCTCCTGGGTGGCTCGGCGCTCGGCGCGCTGCGAGACGGCGTTGGTCGTCGCGCCGGTGATCGCGGCGATGATCTCCTGCGAGGTGGTCTGGCTGACGTGGAAGGTGCCGTTGTTGCGGCCCAGCCGCAGCACGGTCACCCGGTCGGCCACGGCCATCACGTCGGACATGTTGTGGCTGATCAGGATGACGCCATGGCCGTTCTCCCGCAGGCGCTCCACGAGGTTGAGCACCTCCGCGGTCTGGGCGACGCCCAGCGCCGCGGTGGGCTCGTCGAGCATGACCACCTTGGGCTCACCGAGGAGGCTGCGGGCGATGGCCACCGTCTGCCGCTGACCACCGGAGAGGCTCGCGACGGGGATGCGCACGGAGGGGATCTTGGCGCTCAGCTGACGCAGCAGCCGCCAGCTCTCGCTCTCCATCGTCACCTCGTCCAGGACCCCGAGGCGGCGACGCTCCTGCCCGAGGAAGAGGTTGCCGACGACATCGAGGTTGTCGCACAGGGCGAGGTCCTGGTGGACGGTGGCGATGCCGAGCCGCTGCGACTCGGTCGGGCTGGTGATGTTGGCCGGGCGTCCGCTGACCGTGATCTGCCCGGCGTCGGGGACGTAGACGCCCGCGATCGCCTTGACGAGGGTCGACTTGCCCGCGCCGTTGTCGCCGACGAGGGCCACGACCTCCCCCGGGTGGACATCGAACTCGATGTCCTTCAGTGCCTGCACGGCGCCGAATCGCTTCGACAGTCCGCTGATGGACAGCACCGGGTCCCCGGTGGAGGTCATGGTCATGTCAGTCCTTCGTCGTCAGGAGAGGGTCACTTGAGGCCGGCGGAGGCGCAGGCCTTGGCGACGCTGCCCGCGCAGATGTCCTCGAGCTTGTAGAAGCCGTCCTTGACGACGGTGTCCTTGACGGTGTCCTTGGTGACGACGACCGGGTCCAGGAGGGTGGAGGGCACGCCGTCCTTGTCGTCCTTGGCCTCGGGCTTCTTGCCCTCACCGAGGGCGATGGCCGCCTTGGCGGCGTCCTCGGCCTCCGGCTTGATGGCCTTGTAGATCGTCATGTCCTGGTCACCGGAGATGATCCGCTGGATCGCGGCGAGCTCGGCGTCCTGCCCCGTGACCGGAGGAAGGGGGTCGACCCCACCGCCCTTGAGCGCGGCGATGGCACCGCCCGCAGTCCCGTCGTTGGCGGCGTAGACGCCGACGAGGTCACCCTTGACCTTGGACAGCTGGCCCTCGGTCCAGGACTGCGCCTTGTCCGGGCTCCAGTCGGGGGTGTCGTACTCGCCGGCGATCTTGAAGGAGCTCTTGTCGAGGACGGAGTGCGCGCCCTTCTTGAAGTCGGCGGCGTTGGCGTCCGTCGGGGCGCCGTTGATCATGAGGATGTCCCCCGAGGTCTTGCCGTCGGCCTTGAGGGCGTCGAGCAGGGCCTGCCCCTGCAGCTCGCCGACCTTCTGGTTGTCGAAGGAGACGTAGTAGTCGGCTCCGGCGATGAAGCGGTCGTAGGCGATGACGGGGATGTCCTGGCTCTTGGCGTTGCTCACCAGCGAGGCGGCGGACTTGCCGTCGACGGCGTCGAGGACGATGACGTCGGCACCCTCGGTGACCGCCGACTCGAACTGCTGCTGCTGCTTGGTCGCGTCCTGGTCGGCGTTGTTGTAGATGACCGAGCAGTCGGCGCACTGCGCCTTGACGGCCGCCTCGAAGAGTGGCCGGTCGAAGGACTCGTACCGGGTCGTCTTGGACTCGGGGAGCAGGAGCGCGATCTTCAGCGCCCCGGCCTTGTCCGCTCCTGCCCCGGATCCGGATCCGGAGGTGCTGCTCTCCCCCGAGCTGCACGCGGCCAGGGCACCGGCGCTCAGCGCGAGTGCCAGCGGGAGCGCCATGGCGCGGGACAGGCGGTGCGAACGAGTGGACATGTCGCTCTCCTCATTGAGATGGCCGAGCCACACCGTGTGACCCGTTCACGTGGACGCTAGAACGCCGCACCCTTGGCGTCAAGACTTGAATTCAATGTGTCGTCATTCCGCAACCTCAGCCGACCCGGGCAGACCTGGCACCGGCCGCACGCAGCAGCGCCCCGCGGACCTCTGCGTCGTCCCCGAGCGCCCCCGGGACGAGCGTGACGCTCGCCGCCGCGCTCGGGATCGCGCCACGCTCCACGCCCTCGCGCATCGCGTCGAGCAGCAGGTCCCCCGTCCTGGCCAGCTGGCCCCCCACGGCGATGACCTCCGGGTTGAGCAGGTTGACCAGACCGGCGAGCGCGACCCCGAGGTGACGGCCTGCGTCGGTGATGACCCGCCGGCACCCGGGGTCGCCCTGCTGGGCCCGGGAGACGATCTCGCGCAAGGGGATCGGGCCCTGGGAGGGCGCGATCGCCGAGATGAGCGCCGGTGACCCGACGTAGGTGTTGAGGCAACCGCGGTTGCCGCAGCGACACACCGGCCCGGCCTCGTCGATGGTCAGGTGGCCGATCTCCCCCGCGGTACCGGCGCTCCCCCGGAAGACCGTGCCGCCGATGACCAGCCCGGCGCCCACACCGTGGGAGAGCTTGAGGTAGGCGCCGGTCTCCACCCCGCCCAGTGCGCCGGCGAGCAGCTCGCCCTCGGCCGCGAAGTTGGCGGTGTTGTCCAGGATGACCGGGGTCGCCAACGCCGCCTGCAGCTCGGCCGCGGCGTGGACTCCCCGCCACCCGGGCATGATCAGCTCGGACCCCACGGCACCGCTGACCGAGTCCACAGGAGCCGGGAGGCCGAGCGCCACCTGCTCCAGGTCGGCGAGGGTGTGACCGTTGTCGGCGAGGACCTCGTGCAGCAGCCGGGCGGCCCGGTCCAGCCCCTCGTCGGCGTTGTGGTCTTGGGGCAGGGGCATGCGGTGGCGGGCGATGAGGTCGTTGGGCCCAGTCCCCACGGCGATGCGGATGTCCCTGTCCCCGAAGGCAACCCCCGCGAGCAGGGGCGCTCCTCCGAGGAGCGAGACGAGGACGGCCCGGCGGCCGTTGCGGACGCTGTTGGTCAACGAGACGGCCCCGTCACCGTCGAGGTCGCGCACGAGGTTGGAGATCGTGGCGGGCGACAGCCCGGTCGCGCCCGCGATCTCCACCTGGGTCAACGGGCCATTGGTCGACAGGGTCTCGACCACCCGCTCACGGTTGGCACGGCGCAGCGAGGACTGGGACCCCGGAGCCGGACCGACTGTGTTCATGACCAAAATCTAAGGCAGAACACCCGCGGAAGGCGAGAGGGCCCCTCGTCGTCAGTCGAAGACGATCGTGCGCCGACCGCGCAGGACCACGCGACGCTCCACGTGCCAGCGCAGGGCACGGGCGAAGGCCATGGCCTCGAGCTCGGCACCGGTGGCTGCCAGCTGGGCCGGGCTCATCCGGTGGTCGACCCGACGGAAGTCCTGCTCGATGATCGGCCCCTCGTCCAGGTCGGAGGTCACGTAGTGCGCCGTGGCGCCGATGACCTTGACCCCGCGCTCGTGTGCCTGGGAGTAGGGCCGCGCCCCCTTGAAGGAGGGCAGGAGCGAGTGATGGATGTTGATGATCCGGCCGGGGAAGTCAGCGCACAGGTCCTCGGAGAGCACCTGCATGTAGCGGGCCAGCACGACCGTCTCGACCTGCTCGGCCGCGATGATCTCGCGCAGCGCGGCCTCTGCCTGCGGCTTGGTCTCGCGCGTCACCGGGATGTGGTGGAAGGGGATGCCGTGCCACTCGACCTCGGCCCGGAAGTCCTCGTGGTTGGAGACCACCGCGGGCACGACGACGTTGAGCTGACCGGTGCGCACGCGGAAGAGCAGGTCGTTGAGCACATGCCCCTGACGGCTGACCATGACCAGCAGGCGGTGCGGCTCGTGCGGGTCGTGGATGCTGACGTCGGCGCCGAGCTCCGTGGCCAGGGCGGCCCGCTCCACCTCGAGCGCAGCTGCATCCAGTGCGGCCTCCCCCTGCAGGTGCATGCGCAGGTGGAACTCCCCGGTCGAGAGGTCACCGAACTGCTGGCTGTCGAGGATGTTGAGCCCCTGGCCCAGCATCGCGCCCGTGACGGCATGCACGATGCCGCGTCGGTCAGGTCCGCTGAGGGTCAGGACGACCTCGCGGCCGAGGCCGCGGTCGGCAGGCGCGCTCACTCCGCGCCCGAGGTGGCCGCCGCGAGCTGCCCGCAGGCCCCGTCGATGTCGCTGCCACGGGTGTCACGCACCGTCGTCGGGATGCCGTGGGCGCGCAGTCGCTCGACGAACTGCTGCTCGACCCCGGGCCGCGACGCGGTCCACTTGGACCCCGGTGTCGGGTTGAGCGGGATGGGATTGATGTGCACCCAACCCTTGCCGCGCTTGAGCAGCTTCTTGGCGAGCAGGTCTGCGCGCCAAGCCTGGTCGTTCATGTCGCGGATCATCGCGTACTCGATGCTCACCCGCCGCCCGGTCTTGAGGTAGTACCGGTGGGCAGCGTCGATCGCCTCGTCGACCTTGAACCGGGTGTTGATCGGCACCAGCTCGTCGCGCAGCTCGTCGTCCGGGGCGTGCAGGGACAGGGCGAGCGTCACCGGGATGCCCTCCTCGGTGAGCCGGTCGATGCCGGTCACGAGCCCGACCGAGGACATCGTGATGCCGCGGGCACTCATGCCCAGGCCCTCGGGCGAGGGGTCGACCATGCGCCGGATGGCGCCGATGGCGGCCTTGTAGTTGGCCAGCGCCTCCCCCATCCCCATGAAGACGACGTTGGAGACCCGCCGGCCGCCGGACGAAGGGAGGGACCCCCCTTCCTCGTCGTCGTCGGCCTCGTCGCCGAGCTCGGCGCCACCGTCGGAGGGTGCGGACAGATCACTCGCCTCGGCGAGCATCCGGTTGGCGGCCACGACCTGATCGACGATCTCGGCGGTCGACATGTTGCGGGTCAGGCCCTCCTGCCCGGTGGCGCAGAAGGGGCAGTTCATCCCGCACCCGGCCTGGCTGGAGATGCAGATGGTCGCGCGACGCGGGTAGCGCATGAGGACCGACTCGACGAGCGCGCCGTCGTGCAGGCGCCACACCGACTTCAGCGTCGCGCCCTCGTCGGCGGTGATCGTGCGCACCGGCGTGAGCAGGCGGGGGAGCATCGCGGCGACGAGCTCCTCGCGGGCGGCCTTGGGCAGGTCGGTCATCTGCTCGGGGTCGTCCGTGTGGTGCGTGAAGTAGTGCGTCGACAGCTGCTTGGCACGGAAGCCCGGCAGGCCGAGCTCCTTGGCCAGCTCGACCCGACCGGCGAGGTCGAGGTCGGCAAGATGGCGCGGCGGCTTGCCACGCCGCGGCGCGGTCATGGTCAGCTGGCCGGGCACCGGACGGGTGGTCGAGGGAGTGGGCAGATCGGTCATCGGGTCCATTGTCTCAGTGCGGGGCGATGATGCGAAGCGCCACCCACACCAGGGGGACCACCATCACGAGCGAGTCGAGGCGATCCATGAGCCCGCCGTGCCCCGGGATGATGTTGGACATGTCCTTGATCCCGAGGTTGCGCTTGAGGCTTGACTCGATGAGGTCACCGATCGTCGCCGCGGGCGCGACGAGGGCACCGAGCACCGCGCCCTGCCACCACGCGCCGTCGAGGGTCAGCGGGATGACGATCGCGCCGACCACGGCACACGAGAGGACCGACCCGGCGAAACCCTCCCACGACTTCTTCGGCGACAGCTTGGGGGCCATCGGGTGCTTGCCCAGCAGGACGCCGAAGGCGTATCCCCCGATGTCGGAGAAGACCGTGGTGATGATGAAGACGAAGATGCGCCACTGCCCCTGGGGCTCGGCGAGCATCATCGCGGCGAACCCGGCGAGGAAGCACGGGTAGAGCAGGATCAGTGCGCCGGCGCCGACGTCACGCAGCGCCCCCGTCATCCCGTCGGCAACGCGCCAGATGAGCGTGGCCACCAGGGTGAGCGCGGCGGCGAAGACGAGGGCCTCCGCCCCGCGCACGTAGGCAGCGGCGATCATGCTGACGGCGCCGATGGCGATCGGCGCGAAGGGGGCGAAGAGCCCGCCCACGGCGAGCGCTTGGCGCATCTCCCACACCGCCACGACCATCGCCACGCAGACGACGACGGCGAAGGCCACCGGGTGGATGACGAGAGTGCCGGCCACCAGGATCCCCAGTACCACCCCGGAGGCGATGGCGACGGGGAGGTTGCGGCCGGCTCGACTCGAGGGCCCGGCAGGTGCGGGAGCGGCGGCCTTGATACTGCGCCGGGTCGCGGGCTGGGGCTCGGTCACATCAGACCTCGGAGAGCTCGGCTTCCTTGGCCTTGAGAAGGGCGTCGACGCTGTCCACGTACTTCTTGGTCAGGGCGTCGAGCTCCTTCTCACCCCGGTTGCCGTCGTCCTCACCGACCTCGCCGTCCTTCACGAGCTTGTCGATCGTGTCCTTGGCGGCCCGGCGGATGTGGCGGATCGAGACCTTGGCGTCCTCACCCTGGTTGTGCGCCAGCTTGATGTACTCCTTGCGACGCTCGGCCGTCAGCTCCGGCATCGTCAGGCGGATGACGGTGCCGTCATTGCTCGGGTTGGCGCCGAGGTCGGACTCACGCAGAGCGCCTTCGATCGCTGTCATCGAGGACTTGTCGAAGGGCGTGATCAGGAGGGTCCGCGCCTCGGGCGTCTGGAAGGAGGCCAGCTGCTGCAGCGGGGTGGGCGAGCCGTAGTAGTCGACCGTCACCTTGCTGAAGAGACCGGGGTTGACGCGGCCGGTGCGGATGCCCGCGAAGTTCTCCTTGGCCACCTCCACGGCCTTTTCCATCTTGTCGTCGGCCTCGAGCAGTGCGTCCTCGATCATGTGCGTGGTCTCCTTGTCCGGCCCAGAGGGCCTCGCGAGCGGCTGGGCCGCGGTTGGTCTGCGGTCAGTCTCTCACTCAGGCGTGCACGACGGTGCCGATGGGCTCGCCGAGGAGCGCCCGGGTCACATTGCCCTCGCCCTCCATGCCGAAGACGAGCATCGGGAGGTGGTTCTCGCGGCAGAGGCTGAAGGCCGCGGCGTCGACGACCTTGAGGTTCTGCTGGATGGCCTGCTCGTACGTGACGCGCTCGAGCTTGACGGCCGCAGGGTTGGTGCGGGGGTCGGAGTCGTAGACGCCGTCGACGCCGTTCTTGGCGATGAGGACCTCGTCGCACTTGATCTCCAGCGCACGCTGGGCGCTCACGGTGTCGGTGGAGAAGAAGGGCATGCCGGCGCCGGCGCCGAAGATGACGACCCGGCCCTTCTCGAGGTGACGGATGGCACGGCGCGGGATGTAGGCCTCGGCCACCTGGCCCATGGTGATGGCGGTCTGCACGCGGGTGTCGACGCCGGCGTGCTCGAGGAAGTCCTGGAGCGCCAAGCAGTTCATGACGGTGCCGAGCATGCCCATGTAGTCGGCGCGGCTGCGGTCCATGCCCTGCTCCTGCAGCTCCGCGCCCCGGAAGAAGTTGCCGCCGCCGACGACGATGGCGACCTGGACGCCCTGGCCCACGGCGACCGCGATCTGCTCGGCGATGCCGCGCACGATGTCGGGGTTGAGCCCGACCTTGCCGCCGCCGAAGGCTTCGCCCGAGAGCTTGAGGAGGACCCTGCGGTCGGCCGGGGGGGTGTTCTGGTCGGTCACGGTGGTGCTCCCTGGGTCGTGTGCGGGTTCGCCCGATCCTTCCACAGGTCGAGACGAGGCGATGACCGTCCTCGCCCGGCCGCGGGCGGAATCCGAGCCTCTCCCCCGCTTGACATTCGCCGTGCAGTTGTCAAGGTACTCGCAAGTCACTACGGTCGACCCCACACGTCTCCGCCGTCCGGCAGGGACACCTCGACGATGAGGAGCACGGTGTGGCGACAACGGTGACGTCCCCCGACACGGCCGTCTGGCGCGACGGCAAGAGGTACCTCTGGCTGATCGGCCTGGTCGTCCCGTCGCTCGCCTTCGTGGCCTTCGCCGGTCGGGCGCTGACAGGCTGGTCATGGTGGCTGTGGCTCGGCCCGATCATCATCCTGGGCGTCATCCCCGCCGTCGACCTGCTCGTCGGCCGCGACCGGACCAACCCGCCCGAGGAGGCCGTCAAAGCCCTCGAGGCCGACCCCTACTACCGCTGGATCGTCTACGCCTACGTCCCCATCCAGTACCTCGGGTTCGCCGCGGCGATGTACCTCGTCATCCGTGGCAACCCGGTGCCGGACGTGCTGGACGCGCTCGGGCTCGGCGGCTGGCTGGACCTGCTCCCCGGTCAGCTGGGGACCCCCTTCGAGCTGTCGGTGATCGAGCGGATCGGGGCCTCGATCTCCATCGGCTGCGTCGGCGGCATCGCGATCAACACCGCCCACGAGCTGGGCCACAAGCGGCCCAGGCACGAGCGATGGCTGTCAAAGGTGGCCCTCGCCCAGAGCGGGTACGGCCACTTCTACATCGAGCACAACCGCGGCCACCACGTGCGTGTCGCCACCCCGGAGGACCCGGCCAGCTCGCGGCTCGGCGAGAGCTTCTACGCCTTCTGGCCACGCACGGTCTTCGGCTCACTGCGCAGCGCCTGGCGGCTCGAGTCGAGCCGCCTGCGGCGTCGGGGCAAGCCGGTGCTCCACCCGGGCAACGACGTGCTCAACGCCTGGGCGATGACGCTCGTGCTGTGGGGCGCGATGATGCTCTGGCTCGGCATCGGTGTCCTGCCCTACCTGCTCCTGCAGGGTGTCGTCGGCCTGAGCCTGCTCGAGGTCGTCAACTACCTCGAGCACTACGGCATGCGTCGGGCCAAGGTCCACCACCGCGACGTGGAGCGCTACGAGCGCGTCCTGCAGAGCCACTCGTGGAACTCCAACAACATCGCGACCAATGTCTTCCTCTACCACCTGCAGCGGCACAGCGACCACCATGCCAACCCCACCCGCAGGTACCAGGCGCTGCGCGACCACGAGTCCGCGCCCGTGCTGCCCACCGGGTACGCCGGGATGATCGTGCTGGCCCTGCTCCCGCCGCTGTGGCGTCGGGTCATGGACCCGAGGGTGGCGGCGCACTTCGACGGTGACCTCACCCGCGCCAACATCGACCCGCGCAAGCGCGATCGCATCCTCGTCACGCACGCTGCCGGTGCCCGCGCGCTCGCCCCGGCACTGACGGCCCCAGCGGCGCAGGCTCCGGACGAGGTCGCGTCGGCGGCCTGCCCGGGGTGCGGCTACGAGTACCTCGTCGCCGCCGGGGACGAGCACGAAGGCTTCCCGGCAGGCACCCCCTGGTCGGAGATCCCGGTCGACTGGGCCTGCCCGGACTGCGGGGTGCGGGACAAGCTCGACTTCGTCGTGCGGTCGGCATGACCGAGTCCGCGCTGCGTGAGCGGATCCTCGACGCCACCGCTGGTATCACGGTCGGTGGTGGCTGGGCGGCGGTGTCGATGGGCAAGGTCGCATCGGTCGTCGGCGTCAGCCGGCAGACGGTGCACACCGAGGTCGGGACCAAGGCCGAGCTCGCCGAGGCCCTCGTCATCCGAGAGGTCGAGCACTTCCTCGCGGAGGTGGTCGCCGGCTTCGACGAGGCGCCTGACGTGCCC
This sequence comes from Janibacter limosus, assembly GCF_004295485.1. Lineage (NCBI taxonomy): Bacteria > Bacillati > Actinomycetota > Actinomycetes > Micrococcales > Intrasporangiaceae > Janibacter > Janibacter limosus. Next base: position 2,036,778 of record NZ_CP036164.1, read on the forward strand.
ACCGCGATCGAGCGCTCCATCACCCGCGTCCTCGAGCGGGCCGCGGACAGCGCCCTGGTGCGCGGCGTCGTCGCAGCCGCTCACGGCGCCGACACCGAGCTGCTGCCGCTCCTGACGACGCGACCCGAGCAGCTCCTCGAGCTGGCGACGGCAACGGTCCAGGGGCTGGTCGCCCCCTTCGCGCTGCCCCTGCCGCAGGCCCGGATCGACGCGACCATCGAGGTGATCGTGCGCGTCACCCTCTCCCAGGTCATGCACCCGACGGGCTCGCCGGCCGACGTCGCCGAGCACCTCGCGTGGATGGTGCGGACCGTGCTCGACACGCTGCCTCGCAGTGGCTGAGCCCGAGCATGACGAAGGGGGTCCCACCCGGTGACCGGGTGGGACCCCCTTCGAGGTGCTGCGCCTCAGGAACCGACGCGGAAGCGGGCGAACTGCGTGGCGTTCGCACCGGCCTCCTCGAGGACCTTGCCGACGGACTTCTTGGCGTCCTTGGCGAAGGGCTGGTCGAGCAGGACGTTGTCCTTGAAGAAGCCGTGCACGCGACCCTCGACGATCTTGGGCAGGGCAGCCTCGGGCTTGCCCTCCTCCTTGGCCGTCTCCTCGGCGATCCGACGCTCGTTGGCGACGACGTCGGCGTCGAGCTCGTCCCGGGTGAGGACGTTGGGGCTGAAGGCCGCGATGTGCATCGCGACGTCACGAGCCACCTGTGCGTCACCACCATCGGTGCCCAGGAGGACACCGATCTGGGCCGGCAGGTCCGGGCTGGTCTTGTGCAGGTAGGCCGAGACCACGGGGGCCTCGACGCGGGCAACCCGCTTGACCTCGATCTTCTCGCCGATGGTCGCGTTGGCGTCGTCCAGGAGCTCCTGGACGGTCGCCTCGCCGGCGGGGGCAGCCAGCAGGCTGTCCGCGTCGGTGGCCTTGGCCGCGACGGCCGCGGCGAGGACCTCGTCCGCGAGGGCGACGAACTTATTGCCCTTGGCGACGAAGTCGGTCTCGCAGAGGACCTCGACGAGCGTGCCCACGCCGTCAGCGGCCTGTGCGACGACCAGACCGTTGGAGGCCGTGCGGCCCTCGCGCTTGGTGATGCCCTTCAGGCCCTTGATGCGCAGGAGCTCCTGGGCCTTCGACTTGTCGCCGTCGGTCTCGTCGAGCGCCTTCTTCACGTCGAGCATGCCGGCGCCGGTGCGCTCGCGCAGCTCCTTGATGTCAGCGGCGGTGTAGTTCTTCGCCATGTGTGTCCCGTTCTCCTTCGTGAGGTGTGACGGTGGTCGGTTGAGGTGTCGCTCAGGCCTCGGGCGTGGCCTCGGCGGCAGGAGCCTCCGGGGTGGCCTCGGCGGCAGGAGCCTCGGTCTCGGCCGGAGCCTCGGCGATCGCGGTCTCGGTCGCACCCTCGGCCGCGGGGGCCTCGGTCGCGGCCGGAGCCTCGGTCGCAGCAGCCTCGGCCGCGGGGGCCTCGGTCGCGGCGGGGGTCTCGCCCTCGCCGGCCAGGAGCTCGCGCTCCCACTCGGCCATCGGCTCGGCCTCGGCGGACGCACCAGCGTTGGCGTTGCCGCCACCGCGGGACATCAGACCATCGGCGACAGCGTCAGCGACGACCCGGGTCAGCAGCGTGACGGAGCGGATCGCGTCGTCGTTGCCGGGGATCTTGTAGTCGACCTCGTCGGGGTCGCAGTTGGTGTCGAGGATCGCGATGACGGGCAGCCCCAGCTTGCGGGCCTCGTCCACCGCGAGGTGCTCCTTCTTGGTGTCGACGATCCACACGGCCGAGGGGACCTTGGCCATGTTGCGGATGCCACCGAGGGTCTTGTCCAGCTTGTCGCGCTCACGACGAAGGATGAGGAGCTCCTTCTTCGTGTAGCCCGAGCCGGCCACGGTGTCGAAGTCCAGCTCCTCGAGCTCCTTCAGACGCGTGAGGCGCTTGGAGATCGTCTGGAAGTTGGTGAGCATGCCACCGAGCCAACGGTGGTTGACGTAGGGCATCCCGACGCGCGTCGCCTGCTCGGCGATGGGCTCCTGGGCCTGCTTCTTGGTGCCGACGAACAGGATCGTGCCGCCGTGGGAGACCGTCTGCTTGACGAACTCGTAGGCGTCGTTGATGTAGGTCAGCGACTGGCGCAGGTCGATGATGTAGATGCCATTGCGCTCGGTCATGATGAAGCGCTTCATCTTGGGGTTCCAGCGTCGGGTCTGGTGCCCGAAGTGGACGCCGCTCTCAAGGAGCTGGCGCATGGTGACGACGGCCATGCCGAAGTCCTCTCGTCGAAGGGTTGTCAGTTGTGTCCTGGTGCCCCAGCCCACCCCGCCCGACCGAGGTCGGGACTGCCGTGGTGTGCCCCGGAATCGAAGAGATCTCGTCATCCGGTGAGGAGCACGCGAATTCATCCAGACAGACTGGATGTGTCCTCCATCCTACGGCCGGGTGGGACGAAGGGAGAAATCCCGTCCTCCCGCACGACGACGGCGGGGCCCCGCAGGGCACCCGCCGTCGTCGCTCGTCGCTCAGGCGCTCACTTGAGCACCTCGACATCGGGCAGTCCGTCCTTCGGCGGCACGACCGCAGCGACGTCGGTCTCGTCCTTGGTGATCTCGGCATCACCGAGGTCGGTGACGAGCACGTCGGTGAGGGCGGTCGTCTTCAGCCCCTTGATCTTGGCCATCCGCATGCCGGAGATGCCCAGGTGGCTGTCGGCCGAGTAGCGGAAGGGCGCCAGGTTCGGACCGGGCCAGTTCTTGGCGTCCTGCTCGATGACGTCGACGATGCGCTCACGAGTGAGGTCCTTGCCGGCCGCCTGGAGCGCGGAGGCGAAGAGGTAGGCCTGGGACATCCCGTAGACGCGGTAGTTCGTCAGCTCACCCTTGCCACCCTGCTCCTTCCAGACCTTCTCCCAGAGGTCGACCCACGGGCTCTCCTCACCCACGCCGGGGATGTACTCGGTCGTCATGGCGCCGTCGAGGGCACCGCCGCCCTTGACCTTGCCCTTGGAGAAGGTGGAGAGCAGCTCCCCCGCGAGCTTCGGGTCCGAGCCGACATTGGTGTACATCCACGTCGGGTCGTAGCCGAGCTTCATGGACGCCAGCTGGCTCAGCGCGGTGTAGCTGGGTGTGTTGAAGCCGACCACGAGGTCGGCACCCGAGGCCTTGAGCTTGGAGATCTGGGGACCGATGTCGGTGTTGCCGGAGGCGTACTCGACCCTCTCGACGATCTGGTCGTCGACGTACCGACGTAGGCCCTTCTCCCCGTCCCCGCCCAGCTCGTCGCCCTGAAGGAAGAGGCCGACCTTGGCGTTGGGCTTGTTCTCCTTGATCCACTGGCCCATGATCTTGCCCTCGATCTCGTAGTCCGGCTGCCAGCCGAAGGTCCACGGACGAGCCTCGGGGTCGTTGCCCCACAGCTGGGCGCCGGAGGAGACGAAGAGGTCGGGGACCTCTTCCTTGTTGAGGAAGTCGACGACGGCGGTGTGCGTCGGGGTACCGAGGCCACCGAGGATCGCGAAGACGTTGTCCTTGAGGACGAGTTCGTCGACGACCTTGGAGGTGTTGGTCGGGTTGTAGCCATCGTCCTTGACGGTCAGCTCGAGCTTGCGGCCATGGATGCCGCCCGCCTCGTTGACGTAGTCGAAGTAGGCCTTCATGCCGGTGTTGATCTCGGAGTAGCCGGGAGCAGCCACGCCCGTCAGGGGCTGATGGGTGCCGACGGAGATCGTCGTGTCGGTGACCCCGGTGGTGTCACCCTCGCTGTCCCCTCCCGAGCTCGCGTCTCGCCCTCCGGCTCCGCAGCCGGCCAGCACGACCGCAGCCGTGCTGGCGGCGAGTGCTGCCCGCAGGTGATTCCTGCTCATGATTGTTCTCCTCTGGTGATGGTGGTGGTGGTGACGCTGGTGTCCGTTGAGGGGGTCCGCAGTCGGCGCAGGGCCGGTGCGATGGACCCGACGAGTCCCGATGGCGCCAGGAGCACGACGGCGATGGTCGTCAGGCCGAGCACGAGGGGTGCAAGCTCCGCGGACTGGAGGTCCGACAGGCCAAGGCTGGAGCCGGCATTGGTGACATAGGTGGGCAGAAGGGTGAGCAGCGCCGCGCCGATGAGTGCGCCGGTGAGCGTGCCCAGACCGCCGAGCACGACCGCCATGAGCAGGGTGAGCGAGAGGATCAGAGTGAATCCGCTCGGTGCGGCGACCCGGGTCACCAAGGCCATGAGGCCACCGGCGAGACCGGCGCACGCTGCGCTCACGACGAAGCAGACGATCCGGCTGCGCCCGAGATCGATCCCCGCGAGCTGCGCGGCGACCGGGTCATCGCGCACGGCCCGCCACTGCCGCCCCACCCGGGACTGCGACAGGTTGCGCAGCAGGAGGAAGGTGAGGACCAGGCAAGCGACGGAGACAGTCGCCAGCCATTGCGAGGTGCCGGTCTCTGTACCGGTGAAGAAGAAGAGTGCGTCGTCGATGGCCGTCGGCACGTCCGGGCTGCTGACCCGCAGACCGGGCTCGCCGCCGAGGGTGTCCCTGAAGTGGACCGCGAGGGCTGGCACCGCGACGGCCAGCGCCAGGGTGGCGCCTGCGACATACGGCCCCTGCAGGCGGGCCGCTGCGACAGCGACGACGGCACCGACGAGGGCGGTGACGACGGCCGCGGCCACGAGGAGCACGAGCATCGGCGACTCCTTGCCGTCCTGCAGCATCTTGGCCACGGTGTAGGCGCCGATCGCCATGAAGGCGCCGTGCCCCAGGGACAGCTGACCGTTGAGCCCGATGAGAACGCTCAGCCCACCTGCAGCGATCGCGAGGTAGGCGACGGATGACACCTGGCTCTGCCGGTAGTCGGAGAGCATGTCGATCAGGAAGACCGAGACGACGAGCAGCGCGATCGCTGCCAGACCGCGACGCAGCAGGGGGGAACTGACGATCCGGCGCATCAGACCGTCCTTTCCTTCGTGGTGGAGAACAGGCCGCCCGGCCGCACGAGGAGGACGACGACGAGGACGATCAGTGCGGCGAGCGGGACGAGTCCGGAGCCGAGGTAGCCGCTCACGAGGGCGAGCACGATGCCCATGACCAGCCCGCCGACGACCGCGCCCGCCGCGCTGTCGAGGCCGCCGAGCACTGCGGCGACGAAGCCGTAGACGACCACGCCGTCCATGTAGGCCGGGTGGACCAGGCCGCCTCCGGCGATGAGCAGACCCGAGAGGGAGCCGACGAGGGCGGCGAGCGCCCAGCCGAGCGTCAGGGCACGGTTGACCTTCACCCCGAGGACGCTGGCCACCTCTCGGTTGAAGGCTGTCGCGCGCATCGTCAGACCCAGGTCGGTCTTCATGAAGAGCAGCCGCAGCGCGGCCATGACGGCGACGACGACGAGAATCGTGAAGATGCTGAAGGGAGTGAGGGCCAGTGTCTCCCCGCCGACCTTGACGCCGGTGAGGTCGAAGGCCGCGGGGAAGGAGCGAAAGCTGCTGCCGAAGACAATCGCGGCCAGCGCGTGGAGCACGATGAAGAGGCCGAGCGTGAGGATCACCGGGTTGATGTGGTTGTCGTGGTCGACGTACCGGACCACGAGGCGCTCGACGAGGGCCCCGAGGACGAGGCCGGCCATGAGCGCGACGATGAACCCGATCCAGTAGCTCGCGCCCGACTCGATGACCTTGAGGGCGATGAAGGTCGTGATCATCGCCATCGGGGCCTGCGCGAAGTTGACGATCCGGGTCGACTGCCAGATGAGCACGAGGGCCAGGGCGAAGGCGGCGTAGATCATGCCGACCGAGAAGCCCCCCAAGAGGGTGTTGATGAGTTGCACGGGGTCTCCTTGTCAGTAGCCCAGGTAGGCGTGACGCAGGTTCTCGTCGGCGCTGAGGACCTCTGCGTCATCGCAGGCGATGACCTTGCCGAGACCGAGCACGATCCCGACGTCGGCGATGGACAGGGCGCTGCGGGCGTTCTGCTCGACGAGCAGGACCGAGAGGCCGTGCTCCTCCACCAGCTGCCGGATGACCCCGAAGATCTGGGCGCTGATCCGAGGCGCCAGACCGAGGCTGGGCTCGTCGAGCAGCAGCATCCGTGGCGTGGCGAGCAGCGCTCGGGCGATGACGAGCATCTGTCGCTCACCCCCGGAGAGGGTGTGGGCCAGCGCATGCGAGCGGTCACCGAGGATCGGGAAGAGGTCCACGACGTCCGAGACCGACAGCGGCTCCCGGTGCCTGGACCGGCCGAGGAGCCCCAGACGCAGGTTCTCGTCGACCGTCAGCTCAGTAATCACCCCACGCCCTTCCGGGACGTGGGCGAGCCCGGCCCGGGTCATCCGGTCGGCCGACATCCGGGTGATGTCCTGGCCGTCGAAGGTCACCCTGCCCGACTCCGGGCGGTGCAGCCCCGAGATGGTCCGCAGCAGCGTCGTCTTGCCGGCGCCGTTGGCGCCGAGGACGGAGGTGACCCGCCCCTCCCCCGCGACCAGGTCCACGTCCTGCAGTGCGGTGACCGGCCCGTACCTGCTCGTCACACCCTTGAGCTCAAGCACGTCCTGCTCCCTTGGTCGTCCCGCTCGCCTGCGCGTCACCGGGGGTGCGGGTGGGTGCGTCCTCGACCTCCGCGCCGAGGTATGCCTCCAGGACCACCGGGTTCGCCTTGATCTCCTCCGGCGTGCCACCAGCGATGACCCGACCGAAGTCGAGGACGGTCAGGCGGCCGCAGACGCGCATCACGAGATCCATGTGGTGCTCGACGAGGAGGACCGACACCTCACGAGAGAGGTCGAGGATGATGTCGCCGAGCTCGGTCATCTCCGTCTCGGAGAGGCCGGATGCGGGCTCGTCGAGCAGGAGTATCCGGGGCTCGGCGACGAGGGCCCGTGCGAGCGCAACCCGCTTGCGAAGGGGGTAGGGCAGGCTGCCGACGACGCGACCACCGAGGTCGGCGATCTCCAGCCGGTCGAGGACCTCGACGGCGCGCTCCTTGAGCGCCGCCTCGTCGCGTGTCGCCCGCGGGGCCGACAGGAGGGAGGAGAAGAAGCCTGTGCGGGCGTGCCGGTCGGCGCCGATGAGCACGTTGTCCTCGACGCTCAGCCGGTCGAAGAGGCCCAGGCCCTGCAGCGACCTCGCCACGCCGTGGTCGACGAGGTCGTGGGGCTTCCAGCCGGTGACGTCCTTGCCGGCGAAGTGGATCCGCCCCTCGGTGGGCGGGACAAACCCGCACGCGACGTTGAAGAGGGTCGTCTTGCCTGCACCGTTGGGGCCGATGACACCATGGACTTCTCCCGGACGGACGTCCAGGTGGACGCCGTCCAGGGCCACGACACCCCCAAAGCGGACGACGATGTCGTCCAACGTGAGCAGGGCCTGCTGATCGGTGGGGACCGTCACGCGGCATCCTTCCTCGAAGGGCCCGCACCACGGTGTGCGGGTGTGACGAGACTGACGGAGGATGCGTGACCCACACCATGGCGGCGTGCACAAAAGAGTTTGTGCATGCTGCCCCTCTGTTACCTTGGCCGCGGGAAGAGGGGCTGACAATCGGACACGACCGTGCGGGTGAGCCGCACGCGCCGCCCCCTCACGGAGATGGACCCTCGATGGACGAGACGCACCGCGAGCAGATGGCCAGGGCCGCCGCAGCCCTGCTCCCGAGGTCCAACTCGATCGCCGACGCCATCACCGACGAGCTGCTCGCCACCGAGGAGGCGTCCTACGGTTCGGCAGGCGATGCGGTCCGGGCCGACCTGCGTGCCAGCATCCGTGCCCACATCCGCTACGGCATCCTCATGCTGTCCGACCACACGGAGGTGCGCGGTGGAGCCGTCGATCTGTGGCGCGAGACCGGGCAGCGACGAGCCCAGCAGGGTGTGCCGGTCGCGGTCGTGCTGCATGCGTACACCCTCGGTACTCGCCTGCTGTGGGACGCGCTGGTCGAGAGTGGTCAGACCTTGGGCGTCGCTCCTGAGGTCCTCCTGAGCACCGGTCAGACCCTGTGGAGCGACCTCGACACCCAGTGCCAGATCGTCCGGGAGAGGTACCGTCGCGAGGAGCTGGTGCTGCACGGTCAGGACGCTGCCCGGGTGGAGGAGGTGCTCTCCTCGCTGCTGCAGGGGCGCGGCTCCGACCCGGAGTTCGCCGCCGAGGCGCGCCGCGTGCTCCGGCTCGACGCTGACTCCGAACTGCTGTGCCTCGTGTGGCTCCCCCGCCAGCCCCTCACCTCCGCCTCGCTGGCGAGCGAGCGCCTGCTGAACGCCGGGCACGCCTCCCACTGGTGGATGCACGGGGAGCATGCCGTGGGGATCGCGTCTGGATCGGCCGACAACTGGAGCCGGCTGCGTGCGGTCATGGCGCGCTCCGTGAGGGGCCGGGTCGGCACCGCCACGTGCCGGGAGGGCCTCACCGGGGTCGTCGCCGTCTATCACCATGCGCTGACCGCGGCCACCAACCTTCCCCCGTCGAGCGACGGCGTCGCCGACATCGTCGAGCAGCTGCCGGAGGCGATCGTCGCGGGGAGCCCGGAGCTGGCCTCCCTCCTCGTCGAGGAGACGATCGCGCCCCTGCTCCACCTGGCGGGTGCAACCCGTCAGGCGCTGCTCGAGACCCTCGGCGCCGCGGTACGTCACGGCGGGTCCGCGTCCGGGGCGGCCGAGGACCTCGTCTGCCACCGCAACACGGTCCTGTACCGGATGAAGCGCATCGAGGGCCTCACCGGCTACTCCTTCGAAGCTCCCCGCGACCGACTGATGCTCACTCTGGCCTGGCTCGCCATCCGAGGGGGCGAGGCGCTCGAGCCCGAACGCTCCACTCCGTAGGGTCGGGTCCATGACCGATCCCCTGGTGACCCGGATGCAGCCCTTCGCCGAGACGATCTTCGCCACCATGTCGGCGCTCGCCCTCGAGCACGACGCGGTGAACCTCGGCCAGGGCTTCCCCGACACCGACGGCCCGAGCGAGGTCCTCGGGGCCGCCCGTGACGCGATCTCGGGCGGGCACAACCAGTACCCGCCGTCGATCGGGATCCCGGCGCTCCGAGAGGCGATCGCCGAGCACCAGGCGCACCACCACTCCCTTCGCCCCGACCCGGCCGACGAGGTCCTCGTGACCACGGGCGCGACCGAGGCGATCGCCGCCTCGATCCTCGGTCTGGTCTCCCCCGGCGACGAGGTCGTCGTCATCGAGCCCTCCTACGACAGCTACTCGGCCGTCATCGCCCTCGCCGGCGGGGTCAAGCGCACCGTGCCGCTGCGCTGGCCGGATCTCGCCCTCGATGCCGACGAGCTGGCAGCCGCCTTCTCGGAGCGGACCCGGGTCGTCGTCGTCAACAGCCCCCACAACCCGACCGGCAAGGTCTTCTCCCCGAAGGAGCTCGAGGTCGTCGCCGACCTGGCCCGTCGCCACGACGCGTGGGTGATCAGCGACGAGGTGTACGAGCACCTGACCTTCGGGGTGGCGCACACCCCGATCGCGACCCTGCCGGGGATGTGGGAGCGCACGCTGACGATCGGGTCGGCCGGCAAGTTCTTCTCCGTCACGGGGTGGAAGGTCGGCTGGCTCAGCGGGCCCGCCGAGCTCGTGCGGGCCGCGCAGGTGGTCCGTCAGTACCTGACCTTCACCACCGCCTCCCCCTTCCAGCACGCCGTGGCGCACGCCCTGCGGATGGGGCCCCAGCCACTCGATGACCTGCGCGACTCGCTGCGCGCCCGGCACGACCTGCTCGTGACGGGCCTGAGGGCGGCTGGCCTCGAGGTGCGTCCCTCCCAGGGCACCTACTTCGTCGTCGCGGATGCCGCGCCGCTCGGTGTCACCGACGCACTGCAGTGGTGTCTGGACCTGCCGGCCGCTGCCGGCGTCGCCGCAGTGCCGGTCTCCGTCTTCTGCGACGACCCGAGCGAGACGGCCACGCTGGTGCGCTTCGCCTTCTGCAAACGCGACGAGGTGCTCCAGGAGGGGTGCCGGCGGCTGGCTGCCTTCACCGGCTGATCCACACGTCGGGCGGCCTCTGCGCCCCCGTCCACAGGTCGACCCCGGACCGCGCTCGCTCCTGACGAAGGGCGGACGCTGGGTCCCATGAGCACCACCCCCTTCCTCGCCCTCCTCGTCGCCGGGGCCCTCGTCGGCGGCCCACCACCCGCGACGTCCGGGAGCCGCTGGTCCTGGCCCGTGGGTGACGGGGACCGACCGGCGCTCGCGGCGCCCTTCGACGCGCCGGAGGAGCAGTGGGGTCCCGGCCATCGGGGCATCGACCTCGCGGCATCGGTCGGCGAGCGGGTCACGGCCGTCGACACGGGTGTGGTGACGCATCGCGGTCGCATCGCCGGCCGCGGGACCGTCACCGTGACGCACGCGAGTGGCGTGCGCAGCACCTACGAGCCGGTCGACTCGACGCTCCGGGTGGGCGACCGCGTCGAGCGCGGTCGGGGCATCGGCCGGGTCGGCGACGAGGCCGGCCACTGCGCACCGGCCACCTGCCTGCACCTCGGCGCCAAGCGGGGGGCGACCTATCTGGATCCACTGACCTTCTTCGGTGTCCGACGGGTCATCCTGCTGCCGGTGCCCTCGGTCTGACCTCCTCCACGCCGGTGGGGTATCGCCGGTGGAGGTATCGCCGGTGGAGGTGCACCCGCCGGCGAATCGTCCGCGCGTCGACCTCCACCCGCGGTCAGGCGCGGGGGTGGGCCTGCTCGTAGCTGCGGCGCAGGCGGTCGAGCGAGACGTGGGTGTAGATCTGGGTCGTCGCCAGGGACGAGTGGCCGAGCAGCTCCTGGACCATGCGCAGGTCGGCACCGCCCTCGAGCAGGTGGGTCGCTGCCGAGTGGCGCAGGCCGTGCGGTCCGACGTCCGGGGCGTCGGGGACGTGCGCCAGGAGTGCGTGGACGACCTCTCTCACCTGCCGCGGGTCCACCCTGCGGCCGCGACGGCCCAGGAAGAGGGCCGGCCCCGACGAGTCGGTGACCACCCTCGGGCGTCCCCGCTCGAGCCACTCCCCCAGCGCCTCGTCCGCCGGGACGCCGTAGGGGACGACGCGCTCCTTGCGCCCCTTGCCGAGGACCCGCACCACCCGACGGGACCGGTCCGCGTCGTCGACGTCGAGGCCGGTCAGCTCGCTGACGCGGATGCCCGTCGCGTAGAGCAGCTCGAGCACCGCGCGATTGCGCAGGTGGATCGGATCGTCGTCGTCCGCCGCGACCGCGGCGATGTCGAGCACGCTCGTCGCGCTCTCTCGGCTGAGGACCTCGGGCAGGGTGCGCTGGCGCTTGGGTGAGGCCAGCCGCAGCGCCGGGTCCGTCTCGACCCGTCCGGTGCGGCGTGCCCAGGCGAAGAAGGTCCGGACCGCCGCCGAGCGCCTCGAGAGGGTGGCGCGAGCGGCGCCGCCCGCAGCGAGCGTGCCGAGCCAGTCCCGCAGCTGGTGCAGGGTGATCTCACCGAGTGCGCGGCTGCCGTCGCTCGCGCACCAGGAGAGGCAAGCGCGGACATCGCCCGCATAGGCCCGGATGGTGTGCTCGGACCGGTCACGCTCCCGCTCCAGGTGGGTGACGAAGTCGTCGACGCAGCCAGCCACCCACGTGGGGGTCGCTGCTCGGGGGTGCGTCTGCGTGCTCACCCGACCACCGTCCCACGAGCCCGGGCGTACCTCGTGGACCGACCCGGTCGGAGCGACCCCGCTGGGCGCACCTCGTGGACCGACCCGTCACGAGGGTCCGGGCCCGCGGCGCCAGCCACCCTCCTCGTCCTGACGGGCCCAACCCTGCAAGGACATCACCGAGAGCTCGGCGAGCACCTCCTCCACGGGCAGGACGAGCTCGTGGGCCACGACTCCCGGGGAGCGTCCCGCACGAGCCCTGAGCAGGTCGTGGATACGTCGCTGGGCGGTGGTCATGGCGTCGAGCTCGCGCGCCGGGCCCAGCTGCTCGACCGGCTGCTCGAGGGCGTCACCGACCCGGGCGGCCAGGGCGAGGACGTCTGCGGTGTCGGTCACGAGGTGGGCGCGGGTCTTTTGGATCCACTCGTGGCAGCCGGCCGAGGACATCTGCGTCACGGGGCCGGGGACGGCCCCGACGGGCCGCCCGAGGGACTCGGCCCAACCGGCGGTGTTGAGCGAGCCCGAGCGCAGCCCCGCCTCCACGACGACGGTGGCCGCCCCGAGCGCCGCGATGATCCGGTTGCGAGCCAGGAACCGGTGGCGCATGGCCACCGTCCCGGTCGCGAGCTCGGTGATGACCACCCCGCGCTCGGCCACCGCGTCGATCAGGCGACGGTTGCCCTCGGGGTAGGCGCGATCAGGACCGCAGGGCAGCACCGCGATGGCAGGGCCGTCGACGGTCAACGCGCCCTGGTGGGCCGCGGCGTCGATGCCGTAGGCCGCACCCGACACGACGGTCCACGAGCGATGGGCCAGGCCCGCCCCCAGCTCGCGTGCGATGGCCTCGCCGTACCCCGTGCTCGCCCGGGACCCGACGACGGCGACGGCCCGGGCGGCAAGATCGGCGAGGCAGCCCTGCCCGCGCACGTGGAGCAGGTGGGGCTCGATGTCGGGGTGGGACAGGCACGTCGGCCAGTCGGCGTCACCGGGGATGACCACCCGCGCACCCAGACGGGTCACTCGGTCGAGCTCGGCATCGACATCGACGCCGGCCACATGGGCGCGGGCGCTGGCGCACCGGGGCAGGTCGCCGTCGACCAGGCGGTGCCAGGCCTCGACGTGACCGATGCTCATCACCTCGTCCAGCAGCTCTGCCCGAGCATCGCTGGTCCGCTCGCGGCGATGCTCCAGCACGCGCGACCACGCGACCCGGGCGCGGCGCTCGTCGGTCTCGACCTGCGCGTGCGCCCGCGCCACCTGCGCCGCGTCGGGCTGCGATCCACCCCGCCCGCTCATGCCGCCACCGCGCCCTGGGTCCGGTACATGAGGGCCAGACCCACGTCGGTCGGGCTCGGTGTCGGGCGGCCGTTGAGGTCGGCGCTCGTCCACGCCAACCGCAACACCCGGTCGTATCCCCGCAGGGTCACCTGCCCGAGGTCGAGAGCGCGGTCCAGCGTCGCGGTCGTGGCGGACGGGAGGCGCCAGGGGGCACGGCGCAGGACCGGCCCCGGGACCTGGCTGTTGAGCTGCCAGCCGTGCGCGGCCCACCGGCGGCTCTGAGCGGCCCGCGCCACGAGGACCCGCTGCGCCACCGCTGCACTCGAGTCCGACGGGGCCTCGTGCAGCTCGGCCAGGCTGACCTTGGGCACCTGCACCTGGATGTCGACGCGGTCGAGCAGCGGCCCGCTCAGCCGGGCCGCGTACGCGCGCCGCTCCGTCGGCCGGCACCGGCAGAGCAGGCCCTTGCCATGCCCCTCACCGCACGGGCAGGGGTTGGCAGCCAGCACGAGCTGCACCCGCGCCGGGTACACGACCTGCTCACGGGCGCGGGCGATGACGACCTGCCCCGACTCCAGCGGCTGGCGCAGCGCCTGCAGGACCGCCCCGCCGAACTCCGCCGCCTCGTCGAGGAAGAGGACCCCGTGATGCGCCTGTGACACCGCCCCCGGGAGCACCACGCCGGTCCCGCCGCCCACGAGGGCTGCGACGCTCGCGGAGTGGTGCGGGGCGACGAAGGGAGGTTGTCGGTCGATGCCGGAGGTCGGCACGGCACCGATGAGCGAGCGCACCGCGAGGGTCTGCAGGGCCTGCTCCCGGGTCAGCGGCGGCAGGATCGTCACCAGCCTCTCGGCGAGCATCGTCTTGCCCGACCCCGGAGGGCCGTTGAGCAGGACGTGGTGCCCCCCGGCCGCCGCGAGCATGAGCGCCGCACGCGCCTCGTGCTGGCCGGACACGTCAGCGAGGTCGACCCGCCGTGCCCCGCTCTCGCGACCCGCCGCAGCCGCTGGGGCGGCGACGGCCGCCGGGGGGAAGCTCCCGCCGCGCGCAGTCTGGCCGTAACCCCGCACCACCTCCTCGAGGGTGCGGGCGGTGCAGACCCGCAGCCCCTCGACCAGCTGGGCCTCCGCCACATCGTCGGGAGCGACGAGGACCTGCTCGCACCCGGCGCGCTGGGCCGCGAGCACGGCCGGCAGCACGCCGGCGACATGGCGCAACCGGCCGTCGAGGCCCAGCTCGGCCAGGTGGACGACGGGGCGCACCGCGTCGGCCGGCAGCTCACCGCAGGCGGCGAGCGCCGCCACCGCGATGCCGAGGTCGAAGCCGGTGCCGTGCTTGGGGATCGCCGCCGGTGACAGGTTGAAGGTCAGCTGCCGCGAGTTGAGGGAGAACCCGGCCGAGATGGTGGCAGCCCGCACCCGCTGAGGAGCCTGCCGCAGGGCCGTGTCCGGCAGGCCGCTGATCTCGAAGGCGGGCAGGCCCTGCCCCACGTGGCACTCGATGTCGACGAGATGACCGGCGATGCCGCGCAGGGCCACCCCTCGCGTCACGCCCACGCCCATCGTCACGCCCCCACGACGTGGTGGACGGCGTAGTTGCCCTCGTGGTCGCGGTGCAGGGCGACGATGTCGATCCGCACCCCGCGCGAGGACACCTGGTGCTCGGCGAGCCACCGCCCGGCGAGCCGTCGCAGGCGGGCCAGCTTGGCCCTGGTGATGGCCTCGATCGGCTCACCGAAGGCGCGGCTGCGCCGGGTCTTGACCTCGCAGACGACGACGGTGTCCCCGTCGCGCAGGACCAGGTCGATCTCTCCCGTGCTGCACCGCCAGTTGCGGTCCAGCACCACCATGCCGGCTCGCGTCAGATGGCGCTCGGCAAAGGCCTCACCATCGGCTCCCACGCTGGCCCGTGTGGGCTCGGCATCCGTCCTCGTGCGGGTCATCGGTGACCACCTCCGAGACCCAGTCAAGGGCCGCGCGGTGCTCGTCGGGTGCCACCTCGCGACGCTGTGGACGACGGGCGGTGCACCGGCGGGGGATGTGGACGGGCTAGAAGCCGCCCTCTGGCATCTCGAGCTCGGACTTGGCCAGCTCCTCGACGTTGACGTCCTTGAAGGTGACCACCCGCACCTGCTTGGCAAAGCGTGCCGGACGGTAGATGTCCCACACCCAGGCGTCCTGCATCGTCACCTCGAAGTAGACCTCGGCGCCCTCGCCGCGCACCGTGACGTCCACGCTGTTGGCCAGGTAGAAGCGTCGCTCGGTCTCGACGACGTGGCTGAAGAGGTGCACGACGTCCCGGTACTCGCGGTAGAGCGCCAGCTCCATCTCGGTCTCGTACTTCTCAAGGTCCTCCGAGCTCACCTGGACCTCCCTTCGCTCACCGTGCCGGCGAGGAGGTCATGGCCCTCGCCCGGTCGACCCTCATCATCTCCCACCGCGTCACTGCGGCCGCGCACCGGGGGCACTCCCGGGAGGGACCACGAGCGGCGGTGCTCGACGCAGGGCCCGTGCACCCTCAGGGCGTCCAGGTGGGCGCTCGCCGAGTAGCCCTTGTTGTCCTCCCAGCGGTAGTGGGGGTAGACGTCCGCGAGCTCGACCATCTGCTGGTCGCGCTCGACCTTGGCCAGGACGCTGGCGGCGGCGACGCTGCTGCAGCGCATGTCGGCCTTGATCATGGTGCGCACGGGCGGGGTCGAGGCGCCATCCCCCAGCCCCGCGAAGAGGCCGACCTCCTGCGGATCAGTCAGCCAGTCGTGGTTGCCGTCGAGAAGCACGAGGTCGGGGACGACGTCCAGCTGCGCCAGGGCGCGGGTCCCCGCGAGCCGCAGCGCGGCGATGATGCCGATCTCGTCGATCTCGGCCGGCCCGGCGTGGCCCACGGCGTGTGCGAGCGCCCACCGGCGCAGGCGCGGCACCATCGCCACCCGCGCGGCGGGCGTCAGCAGCTTGGAGTCGCGCACCCCGGCGGGGGCCGTGCGGCAGGTCTCGTCGATGACGACGACCCCCACGCTCACCGGTCCCGCCAGGGACCCGCGACCCACCTCGTCCATCCCGGCGAGCACGCGGTGGCCGGCACGCTGCAGCTCACGCTCGACGCGCAGGCTGGGGCGCCCCGGACGGGTGGCTCGACGGACGGTGGTCACGACGAGTGCGGCTCACGCACCGGCAGGCCGAGCGAGCGGTTGCTGCCGGCGTCCGGCACCTGGGAGAAGACGTCCTCGTGGGTCGACAGGCGGCCCGCGCGGTCGAAGGGCCACACGGTCACGACGGCCTTGCCGACGACGAGGTCGAGGGGCACGGATCCGTCGCTGCCGGTGCCGCCGGGGTCGTGGTAGCGCGAGTCCGAGGAGTCGCTGCGGTTGTCACCCATGACCCACATGCGGCCGCTCGGGACCGTGATGTCGAACTCCATGTCGCTCGGGTTGACGCCGGGCTTGAGGTAGGCGGACTCCTCGATGGGCTCGCCGTTGACGAGCAGTCGTCCCTCGGCGTCGCAGCACTGCACGTGGTCGCCCGGCATGCCGATGACCCGCTTGATGAGGTGGCCCTCGGAGGTGTCGGGGAGCAGGCCGACGAACATCATCGCGTCGCGCAGGCCGTTGAGCACCGCACCGCGGTTGGTCACCGGGGTCGGGCTGAGCCAGTCACCCGGGTCGGCGAAGACGACGATGTCGCCGCGCTTGAGCTCGAAGGGGCCCGGGGTCAGCTTGGACACCACGACCCGGTCGCCCACGAGCAGGGTGTTCTGCATGGACTCGCTGGGGATGAAGAAGGCCTGGATGAGGAAGGTCTTGACGACGAAGGAGAGGGTGAGGGCCATGGCGAGCACGACGACGGTCTCGCGCACCGCACCCCCCAGACGCGCTCCGACGCCCCGCTCGTCGCGGACTCGCTCCTCGCGGACCCGGTCCTTGTGGGAGTCCTCGGCCTCTGCGTGAGCCGAATCAGGATCGTGTGCCACGGGTCTCTTCCTCTAGCGCGCCCGGCAGGTCGGGCATCTCGGCCCCCAGTATGCGCGCTCCGGGCCCGCGCTGACGTGAGCCCGGGCGCCGTGTCCCGACCAACCGGCTCAGGAGCCGAGACCACCGATGCGGTCGAGGGGCCAGTACCGCCACGACACGTGGCCGACGACGTCGTCCACCGGCACCATGCCGCCGCCCGGGTCGCCGAGGTGGGCGCGGGAGTCGGCCGAGTCGCTGCGGTTGTCCCCCAGGACGAAGAGGCGCCCCTGCGGGACCACGACGTCGAAGGGGGCGTCGCAGGCACGGCTGCCGGGCGCCAGCCAGGGCTCGTCGACCGACGCGCCGTTGACGACGAGACCGCGCGCGGGCGTGCACGCCACGCGGTCGCCGCCGACGCCGGCGACCCGTTTGAGGAAGTCCTGCTCCCCCAGGTCGATGGACAGTGCGGAGGCCGCGCCGGAGAGGACCCTGCCGATGAGTCCGTCCGAGACGAAGGGGGTGCGGTCGGCCGCGGCGAAGGTCGAGGTCCCGTCGAAGACGATGACATCGCCCCGCTCGACCTGCGAGGCACCGATCTTGGTGACCACGACGCGGTCCCCGGCAGCGATCGTGGGAGCCATCGAGGCGCTGGGCACGTGGAAGGACTCCATCACGAAGATCCGCACGAGCATCACGAGCAGCACTGCGACCGCGATCTCGACCAGGAGACGGCGGGCGGGACGCACGTCGACCCCCACCGGAGGTCCGGCGGGGGTCGAGAGGTCATGCTGGGCGGGCTCGGTCGACATCGGGGTCAGCCTACGGCCCGCAGGTGCAGGTGGGTCAGCTCGCGGGGGTCTCGCGACGCTCGCGGATGCGAGCGGCCTTGCCGCGCAGGTTGCGCAGGTAGTACAGCTTCGCGCGACGGACGTCGCCACGGGTGGCGACCTCGATCTTCTCGATGACCGGGGTGTGCAGCGGGAAGGTCCGCTCCACGCCGACGCCGAAGGAGACCTTGCGGACGGTGAAGGTCTCGCCGATGCCGCCGCCGTGGCGGCGGATGACGATGCCCTGGAAGAGCTGGACACGCGAGCGGCTGCCCTCGATGACCTTGACGTGGACCTTGACGGTGTCGCCGGCCCGGAACTCGGGGATGTCGTCCCGCAGGGACGCCTTGTCGATCTCGTCGAAACGCTGCATGGCGCTTGTCGCTTTCCTGCAGACGCCACAGGCCGTCCGCCCTCGTCAGTAATGTATGAGGAGTCGCGCCCACCGCCGCGTGCCGTGGGTCGGGTCCGCACGAGGTGCGGGCCCTGGTCTCGGCACTCCCCCTGTGGCAGGGGCGGTGTCGTTGAGCGCGATGTCCGATTCTGCCAGAGGGGAGTGCGTGAGCAGAAATCGCGATGCCGTCCGGCCTCGGCCGCCCGAGGACGAGACGCCGACCCGCCACCCCGTGGGCAGCCTGCTGACGCTGCTGCTCATCGCTCCTGCAGCGGCCGTCCTCGCCTCGCGCGTCCACGGCCTCGTGGCGATCGACCGGCCCGGGGGCAGCCTCTGCAGCGGCACGGACCTGCTGTGGCCGATCGTGCAGCTCGGCCTGCCGGCCATCGCCCTGGTCATCGCGATCCCAGTCGCCCTGCTCTCCCTGGCCCACCGGGCCAGGGGATGGATGTGGCTGGCGGGTGCGCTCCTGGGCACGCTCGCCCTCGAGGTCGCCCTGCGCCTGTGGGTGCCCGGCTGCTCGTGAGCTCGCCCGTCAGGGACGCAGGCGACGGGTGAGATCGACCGTGCCGGGCCCCTCGCCGGGTCCCACGACGCGGTAGCCGGCCTTCTTGTAGAACTTCAGCAGACGCGGCTGGTCGGCGCCGGTGTTGAGCCACAGCGTGGTGACCCCTGCCGGTGCCAGCGCCTCGGCATGCGCGAGGAGAGCGCGTCCGAGACCGCGCCCCTGCAGGTCGGGAGCGATCATCAGTCGACCGATCTGCCAGGTGGTCGCTTCCTGCGGGTCGCGGCGCACGCGCACCGACCCGACGAGACGGCCGTGGGACCGGAAGAGGTGGGTGCTCCACTGCTCGAGGTTGTCGGCGACGGCGGCCTCGTCCTCCGCCGGGGCCCCCCACCAGTGCTGCTCCGGCGTCACCATCTCGATCCAGCAGGCCTTCTGCAGCACCGCCAGCTCGGCGGCGTCGGCCCGGCTGGCGACGGAGTGGTCGAGACCCGCGAGCTCCCTGGTCGTGGCCGCCACGCTGAGCAGGTCGGGACGGCGGGCGGCCGTGCGGGTCAGCCGCTGCTCGTGCCGCCACTGCGCGATGGCCGCGTGGTTGCCGCCGAGCAGGACCTCGGGGACGTCTCGCTCCACGCCGGCGGCGTCGGTCCAGGACGACGGCTTGGTGTAGATGGGGTACTCGAGCAAGCCCCCTTCGTGCGACTCCTCGACCAGGGACTCGGCGTTGCCGACGACTCCCGGCAGGAGCCGGCCGATGGCCTCGACCATGGCCAGGACGGCGACCTCGCCGCCGTTGAGCACGTAGTCCCCGAGCGAGACGACCCGCACCTCCATGCGGTCGGCGGCCCACTCGTAGACACGCTCGTCGATGCCCTCGTAGCGACCGCAGGCGAAGGCCAGCCACGGTGCCCCAGCGAGCTCCCTGGCCATCGTCTGGCTGAAACGCTCGCCACCGGGGCCGGGGACGACCAGCACGGGAGCAGCGCCCGTGCTCTCGTCCGCCGAGTCGAGCACGTGGGTGAGCGCCTCGCTCCACGGCTGCGGCTTCATGACCATGCCCGCTCCCCCGCCGTACGGGGTGTCGTCGACGGTGCGGTGCCGGTCGTGGGCGAAGTCGCGCAGGTCGTGCACGCGCAGGTCGATCAGCCCGTCACGTCGGGCCTTGCCGATGAGCGAGATGTCGAGGGCGTCGAGGTACTGGGGGAAGATCGAGACCGCGTCGATGCGCACGGCTCACTCCCCCTTCGCGTCGAGGTCGAGCAGCCCGGGGGGCGCGTCGACGACGATCCGCCCGCCCGCGGGGTCGACCTCCGGGACGATCTCCTCGACGAAGGGGACGAGCGCCTCCGAGCCGTCGGGACGACGCACCCGCAGCCGGTCCTGGGCGGCGCCGAGCTCCAGGGCGACGACCTCGCCGAGCACCGTCCCGGAGGGGTCGACCGCCTGCAGGCCCACAAGGTCCTCCTCGTACCAGCCCTCGTCGTCCTGCGTCGGGTCCGGCTGGTCCAGCGCCAGCACCAGCCGGGTGCCGCGCAGGGACTCGGCGCCCGTGCGGTCGGGGATGCCCTCGAAGCCCAGCAGCCAGACGCCCTGATGGACGCGGGTCGTCGCGAGCGTCAGCTGGCGGGGGACGCCGGACCCCTCGCTCGCGCGGGTGTCGAAGACGGTCCCGGGCACGAAGCGCGCCTCGGGGTCGTCGGTGTGCAGCTGCACGGTGACCTCACCGCGCAGGGCGTGGGGCTTGCCGATGCGGGCGACCACGTGGCCATCGGTGCGACTCATGCGGGACAACCTATGCAGCCGGGCCCCGACATGGCGAATGGCCGCCCTCCCCGTGGGGATGGCGGCCATTCGGCCACGAGGTGAGCGCCGGGTGTCAGCGCTCGCGGTCGGTGTCGACGATGTCGATCCGCACGTTGTCGCCGCCGCCGAGCGCACCGAGGACGGTGCGCAGCGCGGAGGCGGTCCGGCCGGAGCGCCCGATCACGCGACCGAGGTCATCGGGGTGCACGCGCACCTCGAGGATCTCGCCGCGACGCAGGTTCTTGCTCCGCACGACGACGTCGTCCTTGTGGTCGACGATGCCGGTGACCAGGTGCTCGAGCGCCTCGTCGAGCATCTCAGGCCTCGGTGGTCTCGGCCTCGGCCGGAGCGTCCTCGGCCGGAGCCTCGGCAGCAGCCTTCTCCTCGGCGGCCTTGGCGTCGGCAGCAGCCTTCTCCTCGGCAGCCTTGGCGTCGGCCGCCTTCTTGTCAGCGGCCTCCTTGTCGGCCTTCTTCTTCGCCGTGATGGCCTCGTGCTCGCCGGCCTCCTTGTCGGAGGACGCGAGGGCAGCCTCGTAGAGGTCCTTCTTGGAGGCCTTGGGCTCCTTGACCTTCAGGGTGCCCTCGGCGCCGGGCTCGCCCTTGAACTTCTGCCAGTCACCGGTGATCTTGAGCAGCGCGGCGACGGCCTCGGTGGGCTGGGCGCCCTGGGAGAGCCAGTGCTGGGCGCGCTCGCCGTCGATCTTGATGACCGAGGGCTCCTCGGTGGGGTGGTACTGACCGATCTCCTCGATGGCACGGCCATCGCGCTTGGCGCGGGAGTCCATGATGACGACGCGGTAGAACGGCTTGTGGATCTTGCCCATACGCTTCAGGCGGATCTTGACGGCCACGTGAGTGGTCCCTTCAGTCATGAGCACGGCGAGACCGTGCGCTGGTCGCACGGGGTATCGAGCTCGGGGTGTAGGCATCCGGCGCGCAGGAGAGATCACCGGCGCGGACGGGTACGCAGGGGATTCTTCCACGGGGGCGCCGCAGGGCCAAAACAGCGACGGCGGACACGCACCAGCACGAAGGGGGGAGGTCGCCGCCGCGGTGGCCTCCCCCCTTCGTCGTCGGTCAGCGGTTCTCCCAGGCCCCGGGGGCGGCGACGGCGGTCCGGACCGCAGCGGGGAAGTCGCCCGCGAGCACGTCGGCGAGGCTCGTGCCGTCGAGGACCGACCGGACGCTGGAGCGCACCGCGACCCACAGCGTCGGCAGGTGCGTGGCCGCGCCGTCGTAGCTGGTCGCCTGCGGCCGCTCCCCGCGGACCTCGGCGAGGGGGCCGTCGACGGCCCGGATGACGTCACCGACCGCGATCCCGCTCGCCGGCCGCGCGAGCAGGTACCCGCCGCTGGCCCCCATGCGGCTCGTCACGAGCTCCGCGCGACGCAGGTCGGCGAGGATCGCCTCGAGGAACTTGCGCGGCAGGTCCTGATCGGCGGCCAGCCGCACGACGGAGACCGGTGTCCCCCCTTCGCCGGAGGCCGCGAGGGTCAGCATCGCGCGGACGGCGTAGTCCGACCGGGCAGAGATGTCCATGCCCCCCAGTATCCCGGCTCGCAGCCGTCGCGATCGCCCACGTCGTGAGACATAACGCGGCGTTACTTGACCCATAAGCAGATGTTGGATCAAACTCCTGCACAACAGGTGGGAGATCCTCTCGCCCGTCGCGCCGCACACTCCTCACGGAAAAGAGTCCTCCGTATGCGCAAGCTCGTCCTCCTGGCCATCGTGGGCCTGCTCGCCCAGCTCGTCGACGGGTCGCTCGGCATGGCCTACGGCGTCACGACGACCACCCTCCTGCTCGCCATCGGCACCAACCCGGTCGCCGCCTCGGCGACCGTGCACCTCGCCGAGATCGGGACGACCCTCGTCTCGGGTGCCTCGCACTGGCGCTTCGGCAACGTCGACTGGCCCGTGGTGCTCAAGATCGGTGTCCCGGGCGCCCTCGGGTCCTTCGCCGGCGCCACCTTCCTCGCCAGCCTCGACACCTCGACCGCCAAGCCGCTGATGTCCGGGATCCTGCTGGCGCTCGGCCTGTACGTCCTGGTCCGCTTCACCTTCAAGGGCCTGCGCAAGGACCGCCTCGGCACTCCACTGCGCAAGCGCTTCCTCACCCCGCTGGGTCTCTTCGGCGGCTTCGTCGACGCGACCGGTGGCGGCGGCTGGGGCCCGGTCGGCACACCGGCGATCCTCGCGAGCGGTCGGCTGGAGCCGCGCAAGGTCATCGGCTCGATCGACACGAGCGAGTTCCTCGTCTCCGTCGCCGCGAGCATCGGCTTCCTCGCTGCGCTCGGGTCCCAGGGCATCAACTTCTCGTGGGTGGCCATGCTCTTCGTCGGCGGAGCCATCGCGGCCCCGATCGCGGCTTGGATCGTGCGCACCATCCCCCCGCGCATCCTCGGCTCGCTCGTCGGCGGGGTCATCGTCCTGACCAATGCCCGCACGATCATCGGCAAGGACGGTCTGGCTCTCGACGGCGGCGCCACCTGGCTGGTCTACGCCCTCGTCTGGGTCGTCTGGGTCGGCGCCGTGCTCTACAGCCTGCGCGCCCACCGCGCCGAGGTGGCCGCGGAGTCGGCCGGCTCCGCCGAGCCGGAGCGCGAGCTGGTGGGCGACCCCGCCTGAGCCCACCGGCCCCCGGGATGTGGACGGCCGGGCGAAGGGGGGTCAGCGCCCCCCGACGCGCCTGCCCCGCAGGATCACGTGCTCGGGTGTGCCACAGGCCCGCACGTCCTCGCGGGGGTCCTCGGCGAGGACCACGAGGTCGGCGTCCTCGCCTTCGGCGATGGCGGGACGACCGAGCCAGGTCCGTGAGGACCAGGTCCCGGCGGCGAGCGCCTCCTGCGTGGAGAAGCCGGCCCGCACGAGCAGCTCCATCTCCTGGGCGACCAGGCCGTGCGGGAGCGAGCCACCGGCATCGGTGCCCACGTAGATCGGGACACCGGCGTCGTGGGCGGCAGCGATCGTCTCGAAGCGTCGCTCGTGGAGCTGCAGCATGTGGCGGGCGTAGTCGGGGAACTTGTCGGCAGCCGGGGCCGCGATCTGGGGGAAGGTCTCGATGTTGACGAGGGTCGGCACGATGGCGATGCCCCGCTCGGCGAAGGTCGAGATCGTCTCGGGGACGAGCCCGGTCGCGTGCTCGATGCAGTCGGTGCCGGCGGCCGCGAAGTCGGCGAGCGACTCCTCGCCGAAGCAGTGCGCCGTCACCCGCGCGCCCTCCTCGTGGGCGGCGGCGATGGCCTCGACGAGGACCTCGCGCGGCCAGCAGGGCGCGAGGTCCCCGACGCCGCGGTCGATCCAGTCACCGACGAGCTTGACCCAGCCGTCACCCGCGCGGGCCTCGGCCCGCACGCGGGAGACGAGCTGCTCCGGCTCGACCTCGTGGGCGAAGTTGCGGATGTAGCGCTTGGTCCGCGCGATGTGCCGGCCGGCCCGGATGATCTTGGGCAGGTCATCACGCTCGTCGATCCAGCGGGTGTCGGCAGGCGAGCCGGCGTCGCGGATGAGCAGGGTGCCCGCGTCGCGGTCGGCCACGGCCTGGGCCTCGCTCGTGGCGTCGTCGACCGCCCCGTGCGCGTCGAGACCGACGTGGCAGTGGGCATCGACGAAGCCCGGCAGGACGAACCCGCTCACGGTCTCGACGTCGCCGCTCGTGGGCGGGGTGAAGGAGACGACGCCGTCGATCACCCACAGCTCAGGGACGCTCTCGTGCTCGGAGATGAGGACCTCGCCCGTGACGTGCAGCACATCAGCCATGGCCCGAGGCTATCCGAGAAGCCAGGCCCACGGCCCCTGAGGAGCCATCCGAGAAGCCAGGCCCACGGCCCCTGAGGAGCCATCCGAGAAGCCAGGCCCACGGCCCCTGAGGAGCTCGCTCCGCGAGCGTCTCGAAGGGTCAGCCGATCGCGTCGTCGATGGGCGTGGACCCGTCGTGGAACTCGATGGTCCGTCGGCTGGTCGCGTTGGCGCGCAACGTCGCCGCGATGACGCGGGCGACATTGGCGCGCGACACCTTGCCGCTGCCCTCGCGGCCGACCGCGATCGATCCGGTGGGCGGGTCGAGGGTCAGCCCGCTCGGGCCGAGGACGGTCCAGTCGAGCTCGGTCGCGCGCAGGTGCTCGTCGGCGGCGGCCTTGGCCTGCGCGTAGGCGAAGAAGGGGGTGCTGGGATCCACGCCGTGGTCGGTGCCGGCACCGCAGTAGCTGACCATCACATAGCGCTGGACCCCGGCCTGCACCGCGGCGTCCATCGAGCGGATCGCCGCGTCCTGGTCGACCGCTCGGGTGCGTGCGGGGTCGCCGCCGCCAGCGCCGGCGGACCACACCACCGCGTCGTGACCGGTGATGACCTCGGCGATGCCAGCGACGTCGAGCTGCTCGACGTCGGCGACGACGGGGGTGGCTCCGGCCGCCTGGACCTCGGCGGCGTGAGCGGGGTTGCGGATGAGGGAGGTGACCGAGTGGCCCTCCTCGACGAGGAGCGGCGCGAGGAGCAGGGCGATCTTGCCGTGCCCGCCGATGACGACGATGCGAGACATGACGAGTCCTTCCGGTGTGAGGGTCCGGTGGGCGCCGGACACCTCCACCTCATCACATCGCGACGTCAGCGGTCAGACGAGATCAGCGGTCAGAGGAGATCAGCGGTCAGAGGTGATCAGTGCCCGCAGTGCGGCGACGGTCACCTCGGGCTGCTCCGAGTGGACCCAGTGCCCGGCGTCCTTGACGGTGACGTGCCGCATCCGCGGGAAGAGACGTCGCATCTGCGCCTCGTCCTCGTCGGTGACATAGCGCGAGCGGGCTCCCGAGAGCCACAGCACGGGCTCGTCGAAGGGGGGCAGCCCCGCGATCTCGTCCTGCGGCCACCCACCGATCGTGGCGATGTCCCGCCCGATGACCTCGAGGTTGGGCTGCCAGCGCCAGCCACTCCCTTCGCGTCGCAGGTTCTGCAGCAGGAAGGCCCGCACGCCGGCATCGGGCGCGGCCTCCTGCATGGCGGCATCGGCGTCGGCGCGCGACTCGATCGCGTCGAGGTCCATGGCCTGCATCGCGGCGATGTAGGTCTCGAACTCGGTGAAGCTCGTCGTGGCCGCCGGGGAGATGTCGACGACGCACAGCCGTGACACCAGCTCGGGGTGGCGCAGGGCGAGGAGCATCGCGATCTTGCCGCCCATGGAGTGCCCGACGACGACCCATGGCTCATCGGCGTCGATGCCGCGCAGCGTGTCCGCCACGATGTCTGCGTCGGCCACGTAGTCGAAGCGATCGGTCCACCCGGAGCGCCCGTGGTCGGGCATGTCCAGCAGCGTCGGGCGAGCGATGTCGGTCAGGCCCTTGGCGATCTGGGTCCAGTTGCGTCCCTGCCCGAAGAGCCCGTGGCAGAAGGCGATCCGAGGACCGGTGTCACCCGAGGAAACCGCGTGGAGGGTCGGGGAGCTCACGTCGATCTCAGCTGCCGCCGAGGAACTTCTCGAAGCCCTTGGGCAGCTGGCTCGGGTCGAGGTCGGCCGGCGGGCCTGCCGGACCGTCCGCTGCTCCCCCGCCGAAGGCCGCGCCGGCAGGGCCTGCCGGGCCGCGACCGGCTGCCCGCTCCGCGGCCTCGCGCTCCTGCTGGGCACGCTTGGCCGGGTTGCCGGACTTGCCCTTCTTCTTCGGCTGCTTGACCTGCTTCTTGCGGCCACCGCCCATGCCGGGCACCCCGGGCATGCCCGGCATGCCGCCGCCGCGGGCGAGCTGCTTCATCATCTTCTGCGCCTCGCCGAAGCGCTCGAGCAGCTGGTTGACCTCGGAGACGGTCACGCCGGAGCCCTTGGCGATGCGCGAGCGGCGCGAGCCGTTGATCTGCTTGGGGTGGGTCCGCTCGAAGGGGGTCATCGAGCGGACCATCGCCTCGACCCGGTCGAACTCGCGCTCGTCGAGGTTGTCCAGCTGGGCCGACATCTGGCCCATGCCCGGCATCATCTTGAGCATCGACTTCAGCGAGCCCATCCGCTTGAGCGCGGACATCTGCTGGAGGAAGTCGTCGAAGGTGAAGTCCTCGGCCGCGAGGAACTTGCGCTGCATCTCCTCGGCCTCGCCGGCCTCGAAGGCGCGCTCGGCCTGCTCGATGAGGGTGAGCACGTCACCCATGTCGAGGATGCGGCTGGCCATCCGGTCGGGGTGGAAGACCTCGATGTCCTTGGTCTGCTCACCCGTGGAGGCGAACATGATCGGTCGGCCCGTGGTCCCGGCGACCGACAGGGCCGCACCACCGCGGGCGTCGCCATCGAGCTTGGACAGGACGACACCCGTGAAGTCGACGCCCTCGGCGAAGGCCCGGGCGGTCTCGACCGCGGCCTGGCCGATCATCGCGTCGATGACGAAGAGGACCTCGTCGGGGTTGACCGCGGAGCGGATGTCCGCAGCCTGCTGCATCAGCTCGGCGTCGACCGCCAGGCGACCGGCGGTGTCGACGATGACGACGTCGTGCAGCTGGGACTGGGCGTGGGCGATGCCCGCGCGGCTGACCGAGACGGGGTCACCGAAGGAGCGCGTCCCCTCGCCCGAGTCGAGCACGGCATCGTGGCCGCCCATGTTGCCGCGCTCCGGGGCGAAGACGGGGACACCAGCGCGCTCACCGGTCACCTCGAGCTGCGTGACGGCGTTGGGTCGCTGCAGGTCGGCCGCGACGAGGAGCGGCGTGTGGCCCTGCTGCTTGAGCCATGCGCCGAGCTTGCCGGCGAAGGTCGTCTTGCCGGAGCCCTGGAGGCCGGCGAGCATGATGACGGTCGGCGGGCGCTTGGCGAACTGGATGGTCCGCGTGTTGCCTCCGAGGATCGTCACGAGCTCCTCGTTGACGATCTTGATGACCTGCTGGGCGGGGTTGAGGGCCCCGCTCACCTCGGCGCCGGTGGCCCGCTCGCGCACCGCGGAGGTGAACTCCTTGACGACGGGCAGGGCGACATCGGCGTCGATGAGGGCCATCCGGATGTCGCGGACGGTCTTGTTGACGTCGGACTCGGACAGGCGTCCCTTGCCGCGAAGGTTCTTGAAGGTCGCGGTCAGACGGTCGGACAGGCTGGTGAACACCCGGCCAAGGGTACTTGCCCGCGGGCACTCCCTTCGCTCAGGCGGTGTCGCAGGCGTCGATGACGGCCGAGACGGCCCGTCCCACCGCTGCCGGGGTCAGCTCCGCCCCCTGCTGGTCGGTCACGTAGAAGGTGTCGAGGGTCTGCCCGGCGAAGGTCGAGATGTGGGCCGACCGGATCCGCAGCCCCTCGTGCGTCAGGGCACGCCCCAGGTCGTGCAGCAGTCCCTCCCGGTCCTGCGAGCGCACCTCGAGGACGGTGGCGCCGCTGCCGGCGCTCGGCAGGACGAAGGCGCTGGTGCCGGCCGCGGTGAGCGGAGGCACCCCTCGCGCCGGGTCCGCCCGTCGTCTCGTCGACCCGGCCACGACGGTCCGGTCGCCCGCGTCGAGCCGGGCGAGCCCGGCCGTGAGCCTGCTGGCCTCGGGGGCGTCGCCGCCCGGGGACTCGACGAACCACTCGTCCACCGCGACGCCGTCGACGGTGGCGAGCCGGGCCCGGCGCACGGTCAGGCCGTGTGCGGCGAGGAGCCCCGCGGTGTCGGCGAAGAGCCCGGCCCGATCACGGCAGTGGACGGTCAGCGTCCACCCGCCCGGCCCGGGGTCGACCCGCACGTGCGCGCGACCGTCCCGCAGGTCGTCGAGTGCCGCCGGGTCCACGCTCGGGGAAGGGGGCAGCGGCGGAGGCTGCGGAGCACGGCCGGTCAGGCGCTCTCGCACCAGCCCGGTCAGCGAGTCGACCAGGCTGGCCCGCCAGTCGGTCCATGCGGTGGGCCCGGCCGCGCGCGCGTCGGCGATCGTCAGTGCCCGCAGCAGCTCGAAGGTCTGCGGGTCATCCCCCACGAGCCGGCACACGGAGTCGACGGTCGCCGGGTCGGCCAGGTCGCGGCGGGTGGCGGTCTCGATGAGGGTCAGGTGCTCGCGCACGAGCAGGACGACAGTTGCGCGCTCGTCCTCGGGCAGACCCCAGCGCCGCAGCACGCGATCGGCGAGGTCGGCCCCGGTGAGTGAGTGGTCGCGGGCCCCGGCGATCTTGCCGATGTCGTGCAGGAGGGCGGCGAGCAGGAGCAGGTCCGGCCGCGCGACGTCACGCCCGACGGCCGTGGCCTGCGAGACCGTCTCCAGCAGGTGCCGCTCGACGGTGTGCCGGTGGACCGGGTGGTGCTGTGGCCGGCCACGCACCCCCGTCCACTCGGGCAGCCACCGCTCGATCACGCCGACCTGGTCCAGCCCCTCCCACACCGTCGCCAGGCCGCGGTCCGCGGCCAGCAGGTCGGTGAGCAGGTCCCGGTGCTGCTGGTCCCACGGCTGCGCCGGGTCGGGACAGGCAGCGAGGTTGGTGAGCGTCTGCGGGGCGAGCGGCAGCCCGGCGCGGGCCGCCACCACTGCAGCGCGAAGGGGGAGGGTCGGGTCGATCCCGACGCGGCGGGTGGAGCCGAGGACCGCTTCGCCGTCGTGGACGAAGAGGCCGTACCCGAGGGGTGCCATGGTCGGGCGCCGAGGACCGACCCGCAGGGTGCGGGCCCGCTGGCTCTGCCCGGCTCGCCGCATCGTCGCCTCCAGCGCCCAGGCGATGGTGCGCGCCGACGTGGAGACCGCGGTGAGCAGCTCGTCCCGGTCGCCCAGGCCGAGCAGCGCCGCGACGGCGTCGTGCTCCTCCCGCAGGAGGCGATCGCGCCCGCGACCGGTCACGACGTGCAGGGCGTCGCGCACGTCGAGCAGCTGACCCAGGGCCGGGCCCACCGACCCGTGGGGCCGGTCGGTCAGCCAGGCCCTGGTCAGTGCGTCGAGCACCGTCACGTCCCGCAGACCGCCGAGCGACTCCTTCAGGTCAGGCTCGACCTGCTGGCTCAGCTCTCCGTGCCGGTGGTGCCGCGCGCGGACCGACTCGACGAACTGCGGCAACCGCGTGCGGGCACCTGACCGCCAGTCGTGGGAGACCGTCGCGCGCACCCCGGCGACGAGCTCCTCGTCGCCCGCGACGAGGGACAGATCGAGCAGGCCGACCGCGGCCGACAGGTCCTGACGGGCGATGTCGCGGCACTCCCGGCCCGAGCGGACGGAGTGGTCGAGGGAGAGTCCCGAGTCCCAGACCGGGTACCAGAGGCGATCGGCCATCGCGGTGAGGGACTCCCCCTTCGTCCTGCGGCCGTCGTGGACGAGCACGAGGTCGAGGTCGCTCAACGGGCCCGACGACCCGCGTCCGAGGGAGCCGACGGCTGCGAGCGCGATGCCCTCCTGCTCACCGACGGCACCGGCGTAGAGCTCGGTCAGCCAGGCGCGGGTCGCGTCGGCGATGGCGGTACGTCGCGCCGGGCCGGCACCCGGGAGGGTGAACTCCCGGGTGCCGGCGAGGTCGAGCCGGGTGGCTCGCAGGTCGTCTCCGATGGCGCTCATGGGGCAGCGAGGCTCAGATCGCCTCGACTCCCTTCTCCCCGGTGCGCACGCGCACGACGTCCTCGATCGGGCTGACCCAGACCTTGCCGTCGCCGATGCGACCGGTGCGGGCGGCTGCGACGACGACCGCGAGGACGCCCTCGACGTCGACGTCCTCGACGAGGACCTCCAGGCGGATCTTGGGCACGAAGTCGACGGTGTACTCCGCACCGCGGTAGACCTCGCTGTGGCCGCGCTGGCGGCCGAAGCCGCTCGCCTCGCTGACGGTCATGCCGGTGATGCCGTAGGCCTCGAGGGCCTCCTTGGTGTCATCGAGCTGGTGCGGCTTGATGATGGCTGTGACGAGCTTCATGAGGTGGCTCCTTCGGTGATCTCCTCGTGGTGACGAGCATCGTGCTGCAGGCCGCCGCTGGTGACGCCGACGCGCCCACCACGGGCGACGAGGTCGTACCCGGACTCCGCGTGCTCCCCACTGTCGATGCCGGCGACCTCGACGTCGTCGGCGACCCGCCAGCCCATGACCGCCTTGAGCGCCAGGGCGATGACGAGGGTGAGCACACCCGAGAGGAGCAGCGAGGCCAGGGCCACGACGACCTGGACGAGTGTCTGGTCGAGGCCTCCTCCGTAGAAGAGCCCGGTCTCGGTCGCGAGCAGGCCGGCACCGACGGTGCCCCACAGCCCTGCGACCAGGTGGACCCCGACGACGTCGAGCGAGTCGTCGTAGCCGAAGCGGAACTTCAGGCCCACCGCGAGCGCCGACAGGGCGCCGGCCACGAGGCCCAGGACGATCGATCCGACCGGCGAGAGCGCGCCACAGGCCGGCGTGATCGCCACGAGGCCTGCGACGACGCCGGACGCGGCACCGATGGAGGTCGCGTGACCGTCACGGACCCGCTCGACCACCAACCAGCCGAGGATGCCCGCGCAGGTGGCCACCGTCGTGTTGACCCAGACGAGGCTGGCGACGCCGTCGGCCGCGAGCTCCGACCCGGCGTTGAAGCCGAACCACCCGAACCACAGCAGCCCGGCACCGAGCATCACGAGCGGGACGTTGTGCGGGCGCATCGCGGTGCGGCCGAAGCCGATCCGCTTGCCGACGACCAGGGCGAGCACGAGACCCGCCATGCCGGCGTTGATGTGCACGACCGTGCCCCCGGCGAAGTCGATCGGCACGACCTTCGCCACACCGTCGGCGACGCCGAAGAGCTTCGCGGGGATGCCCCCTTCGGCACCGGAGAGCAGACCGCCGCCCCAGACCATGTGGGCGACCGGGAAGTAGACGATGGTGACCCAGATGGCCGTGAAGACCATCCAGGTGGAGAACTTCACCCGGTCCGCGACGGCGCCCGAGATGAGGGCGACCGTGATGATCGCGAAGGTCAGCTGGAAGCCGACGAAGAGCACCTCGGGGATCCAGACATCCGCGCCGAAGACGTCGATGACCGGCATGCCGTCGGCACCGACCGTCTTGGTCAGGCCCTCCACCGTGCTGGCCACGCCCCGGAGACCGAAGTTGTCGAAGGGGTTGGCCAGGATCCCGCCGATGTCGGAACCGCCGAAGGACATCGAGTAGCCCCACAGGACGTAGACGACACCGACGACGCCCATCGAGCCGAAGCTCATCATCATCATGTTGAGCACGGACTTGGCGCGAGTCATCCCCCCGTAGAAGAGCGCGAGGCCCGGGGTCATCAGCAGCACGAGTGCCGCGCAGATGATCATGAAGGCGGTCGCCGAGGGGTCGATCGTGGGTGGGCTCGCCGCGAGGGGCGCGATGGTTGGGCTCATGACGACAGACTGCGAGCGCGGCGTTTCGTCACGGGGCGCCGCACGTTACGAGGGTGTTTCGCCCGGGGCGGGCCGGTTAAGGCTGCGTGACACGGCCGGTCAGCGGCGAGCCGCGCGGGTGGCATACGGTGAGACCGCACGACACAACTGTCCCGGGGGGAACGCCTGTGCGGCCACTCCCGACGTACCAGCAGGGAGAACCATGAGCATGCCGCCCCCCGGCCCCGGGCAGCCGGGCCGCCCGCAGGGACAGCCCCACAACCAGCCGCCCTTCGGCCAGCAGCCGCCGTACGGTCAGCAGCCGCCTCAGCAGCCGCCCTTTGGTCAGCAGCCGCCGTACGGGCAGCAGCCTCCGGCGGGCTCCCCCTACGGCGCGCCGTACGGCACCGGCGGCCCTCCCCCGCGCAAGGGCGGCGTCCCCGTCTGGGCCTGGGTCGTCGGGGGTATCGCCCTGGTGCTCGTGCTCTGCCTCTGCGGTGGGATCGGTGTCGTCGCGCTCTCCGACGACGAATCGTCGAGCTCCTCCTCGACGACGACGCAGACGAGCACCACCGACCCGACCACGAGCGAGTCCTCGAGCACGAGCGTGCCGCCGACCTCGACCACCACGAGCTCGACGACCACGCCGACCCCGAGCTCGTCCGCGCCGCCCACTCCTGCAGGGTCCACGGCCAACACCAACACCTCGCTGAAGCTGCCCTCCGACGAGGTCGAGACGCAGATCGCCAAGGGGATGAAGGCCTACGGGCACACGAAGTCCGACATCAGCTGCCCGACCGACCTCGTGCTCGTGGCTGGCCGCAAGGCCTTCTGCACCGCGCCGGTGCCCGGCAAGAGCGGCACGACGTCGACCGTCACCGTCGAGGTCGTGTGGGCCGCCAACGTCGGCTCCGACACCCGCTACTACCTGAGCTTCCACCAGCCGCTGAGCTGAGTCGCTCGACAGCAGTACGCCCCAGCAGTACGCCCGGGGCAGTGCGCACAGGGCCCCGGCCGCGGATGCGGTCGGGGCCCTGTGCGTGCGGCGGGTGGCGGGGTCAGCCGACGATCGCGTCGACGAAGGCCTCCGGCACGAAGGGAGCCAGGTCGTCGGGGCCCTCACCCAGGCCCACGAGCTTGACCGGCACCCCCAGCTGGCGCTGGACCGCCACGACGATGCCGCCCTTGGCGGTGCCGTCGAGCTTGGTCAGCACGACACCGGTGACGTCGACGGCCTCGGCGAAGACCTTGGCCTGGGCCAGGCCGTTCTGCCCCGTGGTCGCGTCGAGCACGAGCAGCACCTCGTCGATGGGGGTCTGCTTCTCGATGACCCGCTTGACCTTGGCCAGCTCGTCCATGAGGCCGACCTTGTTGTGCAGCCGGCCCGCGGTGTCGATGATCACCACGTCGACCTCGGCGTCGGCGGCGGCCTTGACCGCGTCGAAGGCCACCGCTGCGGGGTCGGCGCCGTCGCGGTCGCTGCGGACGGTGGGCACGCCCACGCGGGCACCCCAGGTCTCGAGCTGGTCGGCGGCCGCCGCGCGGAAGGTGTCCGCCGCGCCGAGCAGCACGTCGCGGTCGTTGGCCACGAGGACGCGGGCCAGCTTGCCGACGGTCGTCGTCTTGCCGGTGCCGTTGACCCCGACGACGAGGATGCAGGCCGGACGGTCGCCGACGCGCGAGGCGGCCAGGCCTCGGTCCATCGACGGGTCGACCAGGGCGAGCAGGTCGGAGTACAGCCAGTCCTTGGCCACCTCCGGGTCCGTGGTGCCGTCGACGGACACGTGCGCCCGGAGCGAGTCGACGAGCTCGGTCGTCGGCTCCATGCCCAGGTCGGCGACGAGCAGGGTGTCCTCGACGTCCTCCCAGTCCTCCTCGGACAGCTTGCCCTGGGACAGCAGCGCGAGCAGGCCCTTGCCGATCGCGCCGTTGGAGCGGGCCAGCCGAGAGCGCAGCGCCCGCATCCGGTCGCGGGTGGGGGCCGGGGTGTCGAGCTCCGGCTCGGCCGGGGCCTCGGGCTGGGCCGGGGCCTCGGGTTCGGTCAGGATCTCGGGCTCGGCCGGAGCCTCCGGCTCGGCCGGGGTCTCTGCTGGGGGCGCGACCGGCGGGACCGTCCGGGCCCGCTCGGCGCTCTCGTCCGACGCCGGCGGGGTGAAGTCCTCGTCGGAGGTGTCCGGCTGCGGCGGCGTGGTCGGCTGCGGCGGCGTGGTCGGCTCGGGTGGCGCGGCCTGCGGCTGCTCCTCCGTCGTCTCCGGCTGCGCGACCGGCGGCTGCTCCCCCTTCGCCTCCTGCGGTGGGGCCTGCGGCTGCGCGTGGTCGCTCGGCCGATCGAGCACGATCGTGCCGCTGCGGTGGTCGGTCGCGCCCTTGGGGCGCTCCGGGGGACGGTGCTCCTTGGGGAGGTCCTTGGTCTTGCCGCCTCCGCCGCGCAGCAGGCCCACCGCAAGTCCTCCGAGGAGGAGCAGCAGGCCGACGGCGACGGCGATGTACTCGGTCAGTGTGTCGATACCCATCACGAGCCCCATCTTGGCAGGGTCGCCCGACAGCGACGAACCGCCGGGCAGTCCGCGTGGTGGCTGCCGGTGGTGGGAGGCACGAGGGGGCAGTCCAGGGACTCCCGTTCTGCTCCTCCAGGTGTGTCATGGCCCACCAGGAGGAGCAGGACGGGAGCGTCCGGATGGCCCCGTCGCTGCCCCGGACGCCGTCAGGAGCGAAGGGCGGGGACCGGCACGTCGCCGTCGGGCTCGGCCGCGAGTGCGCGTGCCCAGGACAGCAGCCCGGCGACGTCGATGCCGTGGGGCGCGATGGCGACGTACCGAGAGATGGCGTCAGCACCCCGGGTCGTCACGCTCGTCGCGCCGGAGGTGTTGCCGCGGCGCTGGTGGGTGAGGCCGACCGCGAGCTGGGCGAGGCCCTGCCACAGGGCTCGCTCGGGCTGCGGTGCGACCTTCCACTGCTCCTCGAGGACCTCGTGGGCGTGGAAGGGCATCTCACGGTCGAGATAGCCCTGGGCATCGGCGATGGCCTCGTCGGGTGTGCGGTCACGGGCCGCGACCCGCTCCACGCCGGCACTGCCGTGCGGCAACGGCCGGCCCAGACCGTCGCGAGGCCTGGCATTTTCGGCCCGTCCCCTGGCGTCACGGTCCCGGTCAACAGTCATCGGCGCCTCAGAAGAGCGAGACCCGCTCCTGCGGGTCGAGCCACATCCCGTCACCCTCACGCGTGCCGAAGGCGGCGTGGAAGGCGTCGATGTTGCGCACGGCGTTGGCGCGCACGTCCTGGGGGCTGTGCGGGTCGATCGCGAGCAACCGCACGGCCTCCTCGGGCCGGGCATCGCCGCACCAGACACGGGCCCAGTTGCTGAAGAAGCGCTGCTCGCCGGTCAGGCCATCCGCGTCGACCTCGTGCGCGGACTCGCCGGCGGCGATGAGATAGGCGGCGTGGCCGATGGCCAGGCCCCCGATGTCACCGATGTTCTCGCCCACGGTCAGGGCGCCGTTGACGGTGTGGCCGGGCGCATTGCGCGTCGTCAGCCCGTCGAACTGGGTGATGAGGGCGTCACGTCGCTCCTCGAAGGCGCTGCGGTCCTCCTGCGTCCACCAGTCGCGCAGGTTGCCCTGGCCGTCGAAGGTCGAGCCGGCGTCGTCGAAGCCGTGGCCGATCTCGTGCCCGATGACGGCGCCGATGCCGCCGTAGTTGTCGGAGTCGTCGCCCTCGGCGTCGAAGAAGGGCGGCTGCAGGATCGCTGCGGGGAAGACGATCTCGTTGAGCCCGGGGTTGTAGTAGGCGTTGACCGTCTGCGGCGTGAGGAACCACTCGTCGCGGTCGACCGGCCCACCGAGCTTGGACAGGGCCCGGTCGACCTCGTAGGCAGCCACCCGGCGGACATTGCCGACGAGGTCGTCCTCGCGGATCTCGACCGACGAGTAGTCGCGCCAGGTGCTGGGGTGGCCCACCTTGGGGGTGAAGGCCTCGAGCTTGGCGATGGCCTCCTGCTGGGTGGCCTCGCTCATCCACTCGGACGTGGCGAAGGAGCGGCGGAAGGCCTCGACGAGGTGCTCCACCAGCTCGGCCATCCGCTCACGGGCGGCCGGCGGGAAGTGCCGAGCGACGTAGAGCTCGCCGACGGCCTCACCGAGGGAGGCCCCGACGAGGGAGACACCGCGCTTCCACCGGGCACGCTGCTCGGGGATGCCCGAGAGGGTGCGCCCGACGAAGTCGAACTCCTCGTCGACGATCCGCGCATCGAGGTAGGCGGCGTGGGCCTGGACGATGCGCAGCCGCAGCCAGTCGCGCCACGTCGCCAGGTCGGTGGAGTCCAGTGCGCGCGAGAGGCCGCGCAGGAAGTCGGGCTGGCGCACGACGACCTCGGCGAAGGGGGTCGCGCTGCCCAGCCCGGCCGCCCAGGCTCCCCAGTCGACGGCCGGAGCGAGCTCGGTCAGCCCGGCGGGGTCGACGAGCGTGTAGGTCTTGACCGGGTCCCGGTTGGTCACGCGGTCCCAGTGGTCGCGGGCGAGGTCGCTCTCGAGGTCGACGACGCGGTCGGACATCTGGGCCGCGGCGTCCTCGTCGAGGCCGAGCGCCAGCCGGGCCAGGCGAGCGACGTGCCCGCGGTAGGCGGTGAGCGTCTCGGCGTGCTGCTCGTCGCGGTAGTAGGACTCGTCGGGCAGACCGAGGCCGCCCTGCTCGAGGTAGAGGACATAGCGCGAGGAGTCGCGGTCGTCGGTGTTGACGAAGGGAAGGACGAAGCCGCTGACGCCGTCGCGTGCCAGCCGGCCGGTCAGGGCGACGAGGTCGGGGACGCTCGTGACCTCGTCGACGCTCGCGAGGAGGTCGGCGATCGGAGCGGTCCCGAGCTGGTCCGCGCGGGCCTCGTCGAGGAAGGAGCGGTAGAGGGCACCGACCTTGCCGGCGACGTCGTCGGCCGCGATCTCGCCCGACTGGACCTGCTGGCCGACCTCGTCGATGAGGACCCGCACGTCCTCCTCGGCCCGCTCGCGCAGGACGTCGAAGGCGCCGTAGCGACCTCGGTCGGCCGGGATCTCGACGCTCTCGAGCCAGTGGTTGTTGACATGACCGAAGAGGTCGTCCTGGGGCCGCACGCTCGGGTCGACGGGTCCCCTGAAGCCGGGTGCGCGGTCGGTCACGGAGCTCATGAGGCCTGTCGCTTGGTGGGGGTGACCGGCTTGTCCGTGGCGGCTCCCTTGGCGAGCGTGGCTGCCTTGTCGGACCCCGACCGCTTGGACGTCGCGCTGGAGATCAGGTCCGAGGTGCGGCTCGCGGCGCCGTCGGCCCCCTCGCGCACCTTGACCACGACCCGCTCACCGCGGGCGGTGAGGATCTCGCGGCCCTCGCGCCTGGCAGGGATGGCGACCAGGCTCATGACGGCGACTGACAGGGCGAGGCACAGCAGCAGTCCTACGATCATGGCGGTCATGGCCCCATCGTCCTCTCTCAGGACAGGCGGCTCAACCCGACCCGCCGACTAGACCTCGACGGACTGGGCCGATGGCAGGTCGGTTGGCTGCTCCCGACCCTCCGGTGCGACATCGCGCAGCCGCTGGCTGACGACGGTGGTGATGCCGTCGCCACGCATCGAGACGCCGTAGAGCGCGTCCGCGACCTCCATCGTCTTCTTCTGGTGGGTGATGACGATCAGCTGGCTGGAGTCACGCAGCTCCTCGAAGAGCATGATCAGGCGGCCGAGGTTGGTGTCGTCGAGGGCCGCCTCGACCTCGTCCATGATGTAGAAGGGCGAGGGCCGCGCCTTGAAGATCGACACGAGCAGGGCCACCGCGACCAGCGATCGCTCGCCTCCCGAGAGCAGGGAGAGACGCTTGACCTTCTTGCCCGGCGGCCGCGCCTCGACCTCGATCCCGGTGGTCAGCATGTTGCTCGGGTCGGTGAGGATCAGCCGCCCCTCTCCCCCGGGGAAGAGGCGGGAGAACACCCCTTCGAACTGCTCGGCTGTGTCGGCGAAGGCCTCGGAGAAGACCTGCTCCACGCGCTCGTCGATCTCGGCGACGATCGACAGCAGGTCCTTCTTGGACTGCCGCAGGTCCTCCAGCTGGGTGGTGAGGAAGGTGTGCCGCTCCTCGAGGGCAGCGAACTCCTCGAGCGCCAGCGGGTTGACCTTGCCCAACGCCTTGAGCCCACGCTCGGCGGTGCGCAGCCTCTTTTCCTGGACCTCGCGCACATAGGGCTGCGGCTGCGGGAAGTCCTCCGCATCCGGGTTCTCGTCGGGTCCCGCGACGTGCGGGACGAGCTGGTGGGGGCCGTACTCCTCCATCAGGGCGTCGGGGTCGACGCCCAGCTCCTCGATCG
The DNA here is from genome assembly GCF_004295485.1 of Janibacter limosus. Lineage (NCBI taxonomy): Bacteria > Bacillati > Actinomycetota > Actinomycetes > Micrococcales > Intrasporangiaceae > Janibacter > Janibacter limosus. The sequence continues at coordinate 2,074,621 of NZ_CP036164.1, forward strand.
CCTTGGCCTGCAGCTGCTCGATCCGGGCGATCTGCTGGGCCCGCGCGACCTCGTCGCGGTGCACCTCGTCGGTCAGCTCGCGCAGCGCGTCCTGCTGGCCGGTCAGCTCGGTGCGCAGTCCCCGCAGGGCCTCGTCGCGCTCCACGCGAGCGGCCTCCCCGCTGTCGCGCTGCTGGGCCGCGACGGTGGCGGCAGCGGTGATGCGCTCAGCCGACCAGCGAGCGGCGATCTCGACGGCGGCAGCCACCTCGGCCTCGCGGCGACGGCGCTCCCGTCGGGCCCGCAGCCGCTCGCGCGCGGCGATCTCGTTGCGGGCAGCGCCCTCGAGCGACTCGGCCCGACCGTGCAGCGACCGGGCGCGCTCCTCCTTGGTACGAAGGGCGAGACGCACCTCGGTCTCCGCGGTGCGGGCCGACCTCGCCTCCAGCTCGAGACGCTCGCGGTCGTCGGCCGGCTCCTCGCCGTCGTCCTCGGTGGGTGCCGCGGAGGCGTCCTCGAGTCGCTGCTCGAGCTCGGCGAGCTCGCTCTTGTCGGCCTCCAACGCGGTGGTGATGTCGGTGATCTTGACGCGCGTGCGCTCGGCCTCGGCCCGCGCAGTGCGGGTCGTGGTGCCCAGCCCGCCGAGCTGCTCGGCGACGGCAGCCATCCGGGCGTCGGACTCGTGCAGCGCCTCCATGGCAGCGTCCAGGGCCTCGCGTCGCTCGGCCAGCACGGCCTTGGCCGTCGTGAGGGCGAAGGTCGACTGCTCGCTCCTGTGCGTGGCGTCCTGCAAGGTCGCCCGGGTCTCGTCGACGGCGGCCTGCAGCTCGAGCAGGCTGGGAGCAGCGCTCGACCCGCCCCGCACGAATCCGGGTCCGTAGACGTCGCCGTCCCGGGTCACCGCCGTCAGGTCACCGACCTCGGCCAGGAGGGCCAGCGCGGCAGGGGTGTCCGCGACGATGGCGACGCGCTCGAGCACCTGCTCGACCGCGGGGCGCACCCCGTCGGGCGCCTCGACGACGTCACTGGCCCACACGGCACCCTCGGGCAGCCCGGGCCAGCCGGCGCGGTCGGAGGGGCGTGCGGTGGCCCCGACGACGAGGGTCGCCCGGCCGGAGTCGTCCGCGCGCAGCCGCTCGACCGCACGCGCCGCGGCGTCGATGCTGCCCACGGCGAGCGCGTTGCCGGCCTGGTCCAGGGCTGCGGCGACGGCGGCCTCGTGGCCACCACTCACCGTGATCAGCTCGGCGACCGAGCCGAGGATCTCGTGCTCGCCGTCGGCTGCCTCACGCAGCGCCTCGACCCCGTCCTTGCGGCGCAGGCTCAGCTCGAGGGCCTCGAGGCGGGCCTGGGCCGACTGGCGGTCACGGTCAGCCGTGCGACCGGCCTCGACGATCCGCTCGACCTCGTCAGCGGCGGAGTCGTGGGCGTCGGTCGCGCGCTCGTACACCTCGTCAAGGCCCTCTTCGCTCCCTTCCTCGTCGGCGATCGTGCCCTCGAGGCGGTGGAACTCACGCTCCGCCTCGCTGGCCCGGGCGAGAGCGGTGGCGACGCTCTCCTCCAGGCGTCCGACCTCGGCCTCGCGGGCCTCGATCCGGGAACGACGAGCACCGACCTGGCCGGCCAGACGGGCCAGTCCCTCACGACGATCGGCCGCTCGCTGGGCGAGGGCCGCGATGCGCTGCTGCTCGGCCGTGAAGGCCTTCTCCAGACCCTCGCGGGCGGCCACGGCCTCGGCGAGCTCCTCGGTGATCCGCGCGATCTCGGCGCGCAGTGCGTCCTCGTCGGCCCGTGCCTGCGCGGCCTGGGCGCGCAGCGCCTCGGGGTCACGACCGCTGGTCGTCTCGACCTCTTCGTCCTGCCCGAGCAGGCGCACCCGCTCGGCGGCCAACGACGCGGTGGCGGTGAGGCGGTCGCCGAGCGAGGCCAGGCGCACGGCCCGCTGCTGGGCGGCGGCGAGGTCGGCGGCCGCGGCGGCACCCGCCTCCTCGTGCTCGGTGATGCGGGTGCGGGCGGCGAGGACCGCCTGCTCCAGGGTCTTGCGCCGCTCGAGCATGGCCTGCTCGTCGGCGACCTCCTGCTCGAGGGCGGAGGTCATCCGCACGAGGTCGTCGGCGAGCAGCCGGTAGCGCGCATCACGGGCGTCGGCCTGGATGACGACGGCCTTGCGGGCGGTCTCCGCCTGGCGGCCGAGCGGCCCGAGCTGGCGACGGATCTCGGTGGTCAGGTCGGCCACCCGGGAGAGGTTGGCCTCCATCCCGTCGAGCTTGCGGATCGCCTTCTCCTTGCGCTTGCGGTGCTTGAGGACGCCCGCGGCCTCCTCGATGAACCCGCGCCGCTCCTCAGCGGTCGCGCGCAGGACCGCGTCGAGCTGCCCCTGACCGACGATGACGTGCATCTCGCGGCCGATCCCGGAGTCGGAGAGCAGCTCCTGGATGTCGAGCAGTCGGCAGGAGGTGCCGTTGATCGCGTACTCCGAGCCGCCGTTGCGGAACATCGTGCGGCTGATCGTCACCTCGGAGTAGTCGATCGGCAGCGCACCGTCGGTGTTGTCGATCGTCATCGTCACCTCGGCGCGCCCCAGCGCCGCCCGGCCGGTCGTGCCGGCGAAGATGACGTCCTCCATCTTGCCGCCGCGCAGGGTCTTGGCCCCCTGCTCCCCCATCACCCACGCGAGGGCGTCCACGACATTGGACTTGCCCGAGCCGTTGGGCCCGACGATGCAGGTGATCCCGGGCTCGAGACGCATGTGGGTCGCCGAGGCAAACGACTTGAAGCCCTTGAGGGTGAGGCTCTTGACGTACACGAGCGGGACGCTCCTCGGGCTGACGGCGGACGATCCGGGCCACTCTACGTGGCGGGCCCCGCTCGGGGCCCGCTGCTGCGCTGGCCGGGGGGATCGGCGACGGACCCGGGCGTCAGGCGGTGAGGACGATCGGGTCGCCGTCGGTGATCGCGATGGTGTGCTCGCTGTGGGCGCCGCGGGAGCCATCGGCGCTGCGCAGGGTCCAGCCGTCGGGGTCGGTGAAGATCTCGTCGGTGGTGGCGAGGAACCACGGCTCGATGGCGATCGTCAGGCCGGGCCGCAGCGGGATCCCGCGGCCCGCGCGACCGTCGTTGGAGATGTGCGGGTCCCCGTGCATCTCCCGGCCGACGCCATGGCCACCGAAGTCGGTGTTGATCGAGTAGCCCTCTGCGCGAGCGATGCCGGCGATGGCAGCGCCGATGTCGCCGATCTTCTTGCCGGGTCGGGCGATCTCGATCGCGGCAGCCAGCGCCCGCTCGGTGGTGTCGATCAGGCGCAGGTCCTCCGGGTCGGGGGTGCCGACGACGAAGGAGCGGGCGGCGTCGCAGACCCAACCGCCCACGGACACGGCGAAGTCGACGGAGAGCAGGTCGCCGTCGCGGAGCCGGTAGTCGTGCGGGAGACCGTGCAGGACGGCGTCGTTGACCGAGGTGCACAGCACCTTGCCGAAGGGGCTGGCCCCGAAGGAGGGGTGGTAGTCGATGTAGCAGGAGCTCCCTCCGGCAGCACGGATCATGTCGTGCGCGAGCGCATCGAGCTCGAGCAGGTTGGTGCCCACCGTGGCCGTCTCGGTGAGCCGCTGCAGCACGTCACGCACGAGACGTCCCGCGGGCCGCATGGCCTCGATCTCCTGTGGGGTCTTCAGCTCGATCATGCGTCTGCGTCCTCTGCGGAGTCGGCCTGGCGCCCCGCGATCTGCTCGTGATGGTGGATGACCTCGGCGATGACGAAGTTCAGGAACTTCTCCGCGAAGACGGGGTCCAGGCCCGCGTCGTGGGCCAGACCGCGCAGCCTGGCGATCTGCCGCTCCTCGCGAGCCGGGTCGGCCGGAGGCAGGTCGATGCTGGCCTTGAGCATGCCCACGCTCTGGGTGGCCTTGAAGCGCTCGGCCAGCAGGTGGATCAGGGCGGCGTCGATGTTGTCGATGGACTGGCGCAGCCGCAGCAGCTCGGGATGTGTCTCGCTCACCCGGTCAAGGCTAGGTCACGCCTACGCCCGGAACTCCCCGGGTCGGGGCTGGTCGGCGGGGTCGAGCAGGCTCCCGTCCTCCCAGGCGAAGCGCCCGGCCTCGTCCGACCACGTCACCTGGAGCCCGAGCACCGAGAACTCGGGCGGCCGCTCGTAGAAGCCGTTGGCCGCGAAGAAGATCTCGCCGGGGTTGGGTACGGCCTCGATGAGCAGCGATCGTCCGTCGAGCTCGACCAGCTCACCGGGCACCAAGTCGCGTCCCGCGTGCACCCACCCGGAGACGGCATTGAGGACGCCGCAGGCCGACGCGGGGGACAACCCGAAGACCAGGAGCTCCGGATGCCCCACGCCGTGCAGCCCGGTGGTGTAGGCGAAGGGCGGCCTCTCCGCCGCCACGTCGTCGTCACGAGCATCTGCGGGCACCGCCGCACACGTGCCGCACTCGCAGTCCCCACCCACGTACGTGTTCCACACCCCGAGCTCGCGGATGCCCATCGCCATCCGTTGACGCGTCTGGTCCCTGAACGCGGTGAGCGCCGCCTCGGTGTCCATGTCTCCCCCTTCGACCGTCGACCACGGTGGCCGCCCTGCTGACGACGCTATCGATGAGGGCGGTCTGCGGTCCGCGGTTTTCCACAGGGAGGCTCACTTCTCGACGAAGCCGGCGATCCCTCCCTTCGCGCTGGCGTCCTGCCGGACCACGGAGGTGACGCTGCCGGGTCGCCGTGTGGTGGAGGGCTGCTCGCGCAGCAGCTCCTCGATCTGCTCCAGCGCCGAAGGGGGACCCTCCGCCACGACCTCGACCCTCCCGTCGTCCATGTTGCGGGCATGACCGACGAGGCCGAGCTCGAGGGCCCGGGCTCGGGTCCACCACCGGAAGCCGACTCCCTGAACCCGACCACGGACGAAGAAGGTCGCGCGCTCCGTGCTGCTCATGCCCGCAAAACTACCGGTCCTGCGGTGCGCCTCCCCCACCCTGACCCCGCGAGTGCATAGCGTCGACCGCGTGGGTCAGCCAACCGCCACCGCCGACGTCGAGGTCACCTCGGAGCCCGCCGCGGCCACCCCCGACGTCAGCACCACGCGTGCTCGTCGATCCCCTCGTGGGCACCTCGCCGGACTCGACGGCCTGCGTGCCCTCGCGGTCATCGCGGTGGTCGTCTTCCACCTCGATCCCTCGTGGCTGCCCGGAGGCTTCCTCGGCGTCGACGTCTTCTTCGTCATCTCCGGCTTCCTCATCACCACGCTCCTCGTGCGGGAGCGCCGTGACACCGGGCGCGTCGACCTGCGCGGCTTCTGGACCCGCCGGGCCCGCAGGCTGCTGCCGGCGCTCCTCGTCGTCGTGCCGGCCGCGATCCTCATCGCCCGCACCGTCGAGGCCGACCTGCTCGTCGGGGTGCGCCGCCAGGCGCTCGGTGCCCTGACCTTCTCCACCAACTGGCTCGAGATCGCCCAGGGCAGCAACTACTTCGCCGCCACCTCGCCGCAGCTCTTCATGAACTTCTGGAGCCTCGCGGTCGAGGAGCAGTTCTACCTCTTCTGGCCGCTGGTGATGCTCGGTCTGCTGACGCTCCACCGCCGCTTCGCTCTCACCGAGGGCGCGCTCGCCACGATCGTGCTGGGCGTCGGCGTCGCCTCCGCCGTCCTGATGGCCCTCACCCACGACGGGGCCAATGCCACCCGCGCCTACTACGGCACCGACACCCACCTCTTCGGTCTGATGCTCGGGGCGGCCCTGGCGATCGTCTGGACCGGCCCCCTTCGCGCCTACACGACCAACCCCCGCTGGGGCGCCCACCGTCGCTGGTTCGTCGGTGGGGCGATCGCCACCATCGCCGCGCTCTTCCTGCTGGCCGGAGAGGAGCACGCCTGGACCTTCGTTCTGGGCATCCCGCTCGTCTCCGTGGCCACCGCCGTCCTCCTGCTCGCCGCCGTGGAGCGGCCCGGGAAGGTGCGCGCAGTCCTCGAGCTGCCGCCGCTGGCCTGGATCGGTCAGCGCTCCTACGGCATCTACCTGTGGCACTGGCCGGTCATCCTCATCGTCGCCCAGGACATCCCGACCAACGCGGGCACCCCGGGCTTCGTGTGGACCCGGGTGTGGGCGGTCGTCGTGACCCTCGCCGTGGCCGACCTGTCCTTCCGCTTCGTCGAGACACCGGTACGACGACTGGGCTTCCGCGAGACCGGCCGCCGGATCCTCGGCGCCTTCGCCCTGCTGCGGTCCGTGCGCACCCGCCGCATCGTCCTCGGGGGCGTCGTCGCCGGTGCCCTGGTCCTGGGTGTCGTCCTCGTGACGGCGCCGGACACCACGACGACCCAGCGGACCATCGAGCAGAACCAGGCGCGGGCGGCCGCCCCGCGCAAGACCGAGCCCGCCCCCACCTTCTCCGGCACCAAGAGCTTCACGATGCCGACCGGGGACGAGATCGACGTCTTCGGCGACTCGATGGTCGTCGGCTCGGTCCCGGCCCTCGAGTACTACTTCCCCGGCATCCAGATCGACGCCCGCTCCAACCGCCGCTGGAGCGACGGGCTGGCCGCCGTGGGGTCGGCCGGCACGTCCCTGCGCCGGGCCGTCGTCCTCGCCTTCGGGACCAACGCCGGCACCGACCCCGAGACCGTCGAGGCGATCCTCGCCGAGATCGGGGACGACCGCATGGTCGTCATCGTCAACCTGCACGCCGATCGTCTCTCACGCATCGACGACGACAACGCGGCGCTGAAGAAGATCGCCGACAAGCACCCCAATGTCGCTCTCGCCGACTGGGACTCGGCCGTGGCCGCCGAGGACCTGCAGGCCGACGGGATCCACCCGTCGCTCGGTGGTGCGCACACCTACGCGGCGACCATCCGCAAGGCCTTCGCCGACCTGTCCACGAAGCACACCGGCAAGGCCGTCACGCTCAAGCCGCTCCCCCGCCCCTGACCGGCGGGCCCGTCCTCAGGCTCGAGCGAAGCGCGGACGCACCTGGCAGCGGGGGCAGCTCGTGGAGCTGCGGTTCATGAACTGCTCGCGGCGCATCGTCGCCCCGCAGCGGGGACACGGGCGCCCCTCCTGCCCGTAGGCGGACAGCGACCGGTCGAAGTACCCCGAGGCGCCGTTGACGTTGACGTACAGCGCGTCGAAGCTGGTGCCGCCCTGGGCGAGCGCCTCGGCCATGACGTCGCGCGCGTGGTCGAGCAGCCGTCCGATGGCCGGCTTCGTCAGCTCGTTGGCCAGGCGCTCCCCGTGCACGCCGGCGCGCCACAGCGCCTCGTCGGCGTAGATGTTGCCGATGCCCGAGACGACGGTCTGGTTGAGCAGCACCCGCTTGATGCCGCTGCGTCTGGCCTTGACGTCACGCACGACCGCCTCGCGGTCGTAGTGCGGGTCGAAGGGGTCGAGGGCGATGTGCGCGACGCTCGAGGGCACGCCGTCGACGAGGTCGGCCAGGGCGAAGCCGCCGAAGGTGCGCTGGTCGACGAAGCGCAGCTCGCTCCCTTCGTCGGCGAAGCGGACCCGCGCGTGGGTGTGCCGCGCCTCGGGGTCGTCAGGGCCGGTGACGAGCATCTGGCCGCTCATGCCGAGGTGGACGATGAGGCCCTCGTCGGGCACCGCCTCGGGTGCGTCCGCGAGCGACAACCACAGGTACTTGCCGCGACGGTGCGCCCCGGTGACCGTGCGCCCGGCCAGACGGTCCTCGAGGTCCCGCGGACCGGGCTCGTGGCGGCGGGCGACCCGGTGCCCGCTCAGGGCCAGCGTCTGGATGGTCCGGCCGCTCACGTGGTCGGCGAGACCCCGGCGGACCACCTCGACCTCGGGCAGCTCAGGCATGTCGCACCAGCGTCACGTCAGGCGGAGGTGGCCGCTTGATCAGCGGTGAGCGCGGCATAGGCGTCGGCCGCGGCCTCCTGCTCGGCGATCTTCTTGGTCCGGCCGCTGCCGTGACCGCGGGCCACGTCGGCGATGATCGCCTCTGCGGTGAAGGTCTTGTCGTGGTCGGGGCCCTCGTCGCTGGTGCGGTAGTGGACGCTCCCGAGGTCCTGGGCTGCCGCGACCTCCTGCAGCGAGGTCTTCCAGTCCAGTCCCGCGCCGAGGGTCGCGGAGCTCCTCATCAGCGGCCCGAGGAGGGAGTGGACGAGCAGCTCGGCGGCGTCGAAGCCACGCGGCCTGGGAGTGGACAGGTAGACCGCCCCGATGACCGCCTCGACGGTGTCGGCGAGGATCGAGTCCTTGTCGCGACCGCCGGTCGTCTCCTCGCCACGACCGAGGCTGACGAAGGCACCCAGGTCGATCGTGCGGCCGACCTGCGCGAGCGCGCGCATGTTGACCACCGCGGCACGCAGCTTGGCCAGCTCCCCCTCGGTGAGGTCGGGGTGCGTGGTGTGCAGGTGGTCGGTGACGACGAGACCGAGCACGGAGTCCCCGAGGAACTCCAGCCGCTCGTTGTGCGGCAGACCACCGTGCTCGTAGGAGTACGAGCGGTGGGTGAGGGCACGCATGAGCAGCGGCTCGTCGACGGGCTCCCCTGTGACCTCGGTGAGGTATCGGGAGAGCTCCTCGACGGGCCGCTGCTGCGATGAGGTCCTGTCGCTCATTGCGACAGGAAGCTCAGGCCTGGTGCTCGGTACGGTCTGCGGTCGCGTAGTAGCGACCCTTGTACGTCCCGCAGCTCGGGCAGGCCTGGTGGGCCGGCGCCGGCGACTTGCACTGGGGGCAGGTCGACAGCGCGGTGGGCGTCGCCTTCCAGTTCGCGCGGCGGCTACGGGTGTTGGAGCGCGACATCTTCCGCTTCGGGACGGCCACGTCAGTTCCTCTTCTCTTCGTTGTCCACATCCCCCGACGGCGACGCAAGAGGCGCGAGTGCCTCGAGTGCCGCCCACCGGGGGTCGATCAGCTCATGGTGGTGGTCCGGGTCGTCCTCGAGCCTGGCTCCACAGTCGGAGCACAGTCCCGGGCAGTCATCTCGGCACACCGGTTGGAACGGCAGGCTCGGCAGCACCGCGTCCCTCAGCACCGGCTCGAGGTCGATCTTCTCGTCCACGATCTGGTGCTCGTCCTGCTCATCGGCCTCTGCATCCACCTCGCGGTGGTGCTGTGCCCGATCCGGCCACACGAACAGCTCCTGGAAGCGATTGTTGACCGGCAGGTCGAGATCGTCCAGGCACCGCACGCAGGGTCCGACCGCCGAGGCAGAGACCGTTCCTGTCACCAGCACACCCTCGTGCACGGACTCCATCCGCACCTGCAGGTCCATCATCTGGCCCTGCGGGACGGACAGCACATCCGTGCCGAAATCAGCTGGCGCCTCGGCCTGGAAGTCCACTTCGTGCATCGACCCGGGTCTGCGGCCGACATTCTTGGCATCGAGCACCAAGGACGAGGCGGGGGCGTTGCGGTTCATGGCTCCAGTTTCCGAAGAGATCGGTCCACGACACGACGACGTAGACCGACGCCCAAGACTACCGGCGATTCCCCCTCGCCCCAAACCGGCCGAAGGGAGCCGCCTCAGGGCCGCTTCAGCCGCTCCCCCAGCGCGTCGCGCACCTCGTCGGAGACGAGGCCGGAGACGTCGCCGCCAAAGCGGGCGACCTCCTTGACCAGCGAGCTGGAGACGTGCTCGTGGCGCGGGTCCCCGGGGATGAAGAGCGTCTCGACCCCGGTCAGATGACGGTTCATCAGGGCCATCGGCCACTCGTAGGAGAAGTCGGTCTCACCCCGCAGCCCCTTGAGCAGGACCTGCGCGTCGAGCTCGGTGCACACGTCGACGATGAGCCGGTTGGCGAAGGCCTCGACCCGGACGTTGCCGAGGTCGGCGACCTGGTCGTGGATGAAGCCGGCCCGCTCGTCGACGCTGAAGGTCCCCTGCTTGGCGGGGTTGTGCAGGATCGCGACGACGACCTCGTCGAAGAGCGATGACGCGCGCCGGAAGACGTCGATGTGCCCGATGGTCACCGGGTCGTAGGACCCCGGGCAGACGGCGCGGGTCACTCGTCGGGCTGGTCGTCGTTGGGCAGCAAGCCGTCGTCGTAGGCCTTCTTGACGATGGCCTCGACGTTGTCGATCGAGCCCGCGCCGCTCTCGAGCAGCTGGTTGCGCTTGGCCAGCCACTTCTCGCCGAGCTCCTGGCGCGTCGTCTCGGGGGCGTCCTCGCGGGCCGGGTTGAGGATCGACAGCTCCTCCTCGCCGATGTGGTGATTGAGCACCTCCGCGACGGCCTCGAGCGCGTCCTCGAACTTCTGCGTGTCGGTGCCCTTGGCCTGGAGCAGCTTGAGCAGCGCCTCGTTGGTGGCTGCGTGCTCCTTCTCGCCGTGCTCCTCCTCCTCGCCGTCGATGACCTTCTTCGACTTCAGCTTGGGGTAGACGTTGTCCTCCTCGGCCTCGCTGTGCGCGACGAGCAGGTCGGCGAAGGCGACCCGAGCCGCGTCGCGGTCAGCGCTCTCGTCGCGCATGGCACGCATGAGGTCCTCGAGGAGGCGGTGGTCGGCGGTGATCAGGTCGACGACGTCGCCGGAGGTGGGCTGAGGGATCGAGTAGTCGGTCATGGGTCCATTCCTACCCGATCCGGGGGGCTGCGACACGCGCGCGACGCTGCTCAGATCTGGTAGTCGGGTGCAACCTGCGTGGCGAACCACAGGACGGTCTCGCCGTAGGACTTCGACCCCTCGGCGACGATGCCGTCGGGCCACGTCGGCTCGGGCGACCGGGAGGACCGCTCGATGACGATCACCGGCTCCTGCGCGAGCCACTGGTGGGCCAGCAGCATCTCGAGGACGGCGGCCAGCGACTCCTCGGTGACGTCGTAGGGCGGGTCGGCCAGGACCAGGTCGTAGCGAAGGGAGGCCGGCCGGTTGAGCGCCTGCTCCACCGAGCAGGACTGGAGGCGGGCGCCGGACACCCCGAGGTCGGAGATGTTGGCGCGGATGGTCGCCGAGGCTCCCCGGTCGGACTCGACGAGCAGCACGCTGGCCGCGCCGCGGCTGGCCGCCTCGAGCCCCAGGGCGCCGGACCCGGCGTAGAGGTCCATGACGTGCGCGCCGTCGATGGCGTCGCGCGACTCGAGCGCCGAGAAGAGCGCCTCACGCACGCGGTCGGTGGTGGGCCTGGTGCCGTCGCCCGTGGGCGTGCGAAGTCGCCGCCCGCCGGCCTCGCCGCTGATGATCCGAGTCACGCGTCCATGATGCGCCATCGCCTCGGCCGTGATCCACCCGGGCAGCAGCAGCCGAGCACCGGGCGAAGGGAGCGATCAGCCCTTTTGGAGGTAGGCGGCCTGCTCGGCGTCGAGCCAGTGGTCGATCGTCTCGCGCAGATCGGGGTGACCGGCGAGCTCGGGGTCCTCCGCGAGGACCGCCTGGGCGTCCTCGCGCGCCTGCTCGATGGTCGCGCCGTGGTCGCGCACCGACAGGTGCTGCAGCTGGCTGCGCACACCGTGCTGGGCGGTGCCCAGGACGTCACCCTCGCGGCGCTGCGAGAGGTCGAGCTGGGCGAGCTCGAAGCCGTCCGTGGTCTGCGCGATGGAGGTCAGGCGCTCGCCGGCGCTCTCGCTCTCGGTCGCCGTCACGAGCAGGCAGATCCCGGGCTCGCCGCCGCGCCCGACGCGGCCACGCAGCTGGTGCAGCTGGGAGACACCGAACCGGTCGGCGTCGAGGATCACCATCGTCGAGGCGTTGGGCACGTCGACCCCGACCTCGATGACCGTCGTGGAGACGAGGACGTCGACACCGCCGGAGTGGAAGCTCGCCATCACGGCGTCCTTGTCCTCGGGTGCCATCCTCCCGTGGAGCACCTCGAGGGTCAGGCCGGCCATGGCCGGGTGGGCCCGCAGCGTCTCGACGACCTCCTCCACGGCGGCGAGCGGCCGCTCCGGGCGCTCGGCGCCGTCCCCCTCGAGCCGCTCGCCGTCGTCGTTGTCGTCGGCGGCGTCGCCCTCGGTCACCAGGTCGATGCCGTCGAGGTCGTCGTCGTCACCACCGATGCGCGGGCAGACGACGTAGGCCTGCCGGCCGGCGGCGACCTCCTCGGCGACCCGCTGCCACGCCCGGTCGACCCAGCCCGGTCGGTTGACCGGCACCACGTGCGTGGTGATCGGTTGGCGTCCTCGCGGCAGCTCACGCAGGGTCGAGGTCTCCATGTCTCCGAAGACGGTCATCGCGACCGTGCGCGGGATCGGCGTGGCCGTCATGACGAGCAGGTGCGGAGGCGTGATCCCCTTGGCGCGCAACGCATCTCGCTGCTCGACACCGAAGCGGTGCTGCTCGTCGACGACGACCAGCGCCAGGTCGGCGAAGGTCACCTTGTCCTCGAGGAGCGCGTGCGTGCCGATGACGATGCCCGCCTCCCCGGAGGCGATCTCGAGCATCGCCTCGCGACGACGGGCGGTCGACATGGACCCGGTCAGCAGCGCCACCCGGGTGGCGTGCTCGTCGCCACCGAGCATCCCGCCCTCGGCGAGGTCGCCGAGCATGGAGCGGATGGATGCCGCGTGCTGCGACGCCAGCACCTCGGTCGGGGCGAGCAGGACGGCCTGGCCGCCGGCGTCGACGGCGGCGAGCATCGCGCGCAGCGCGACGATCGTCTTGCCTGAGCCGACCTCACCCTGCAGCAGCCGGTGCATCGGCGTGGGTCGGGCCATCTCGGCCAGGATCTCGGCCCCGACCTGCTCCTGACCTGCGGTCAGGTCGAAGGGCAACCTCTGGTCGAAGGTGGCCAGCAGCCCGCCCTCGCGCGGGGTGCGTCCCCGGGTGACCACGGCGGCCGCTGCGAGGCGGCGCTGGCCGAGGATGCACTGGAGGACGAAGGCCTCCTCGAACTGCAGGCGCCGCTTGCCCGCGGTGACGTCCCGGTCGCCTCGAGGTGCGTGGATGGCGCGAAGGGCGGCGCCCCGCTCGAGCAGGCCCCGGCGCTCGCGCACTGCCTCGGGGACCACGTCGACGACACCGTCGAGCTGGCCCAGGACCAGTCGCACGCACCGCGTGATCGTCCACGGGTGGACGCCCGGGACGTGCCGGTAGATCGGGAGCAGCCCGCTGTGGTCGGCGTCGCCGAGCTCACCGAGGGCAGCCGCCTCCTCGAGGGTCGCGTAGCCGGGGTGGGCCAGCTGGCGCTGGCGGTTGAACTCGGAGACCATGCCGGCGAAGACGAACTCGTGCCCGGGGAGCAGCTTGTGCTCGTGCCCACGGGCGTCGAAGAAGGTCACCCGCATCCGCGAGCGGCCGTCGGTGATGACGACCTCGAGCATCCGACCGCGCCGCTTGGCCATCGGCCGGGCATTGGCCGTCTCGACGCGGGCGACCGCCACGAGGTAGTCGCCCACCCGCGGGTGGCCGAGGTCGGCGTCGGCCGACCGGTAGCGCCGGGGCCAGAAGTCGAGCAGCTCCCCGACGGTCTCGATCCCCCGGTGCTTGGCCAGCTTGCTCGCTGCCTGCCCGCCGAGCAGACCCTTGAGCCGGGTCGACTCCTGCGCCACTACTCCGCCCCGAGGAGCAGCAGGTAGTGCCGCTGCCCGCCGTCGATGACCTCGACCTCGATGCCGGAGCGACGCGACTCGATCCGTGCGGTGATCGCCTCGACCAGCCCGTCGGGTGCGCCCTCGCCGACGACGAGGGTGACGAGCTCGGTGCCGGTGGAGACGATGCCGTCGAGGACCTCGAAGGTGACCTGCTCGGTGTCGGACCCGACGATGGTGATGTCTCCGCTGACGACGCCCAGGACGTCACCGACCTCGCAGAGGCCACCACTGGTCAGACCCGCCTTGACGGCGATGGTGACCGCCCCGTGCCGGGTGGCCGCCGCCGTGTGCGTCATGGCCAGGACGTTGTGCTGCGTGGAGGCACCCGGGTCGAAGACCGCCAGGGCGGCCAGCCCCTGGACTGCCGTGCTGGAGGTGATGACGTGCACCGACTGACCCTCCTGCTCGGCGGCGTGGGCGGCGGCGTCAGCGGCCATCCTGGTGTCGCGGTCGTTGGGCAGGAGGATGACGTCCTGGCTGCCCGTCGTCCGCACCGCGGCGAGGATCTCACCGGCCGAGGCCCGGTGACCCGGCCCCGACGCCACGGTGATCGCGCCGGACTCCTCGAGGACCGCGGCGATGCCCCGGCCCGCCGCGCAGGCGACGATGCTGACCCCGCTGCGCAGGCGCGGGGCGAGGATCTCGAGCAGGGCGACGGCGACGCGCTTCGGCGCCCCGTGCTCGAGCCCTGCCTCGAGGGCAGCACCGATGTCGTCGGTGTGGACGTGGACGTGGCACACGTCCTCGGCGGTGGACACGACGACGCTGTCCCCGATCTCGTCGAGACGCAGACGCAGGCTGGCCACACCCCCTTCGCTCACGTCGTGCAGCAGGTACATGACCTCGTGGGCCGGCCCCTCGTGGACCTGCGCGGCAGCGCCCTCGGCGCGATCGCGTGACCAGTCGGCCCGCCGCTCGAGGGAGGGGTTGAGGGTGAACTCGTCGACGGCAAACCGGGAGGGTGTCCCGAGCTCGTGGACGACCTGGTCGAGGGCCTCGACGAAGAGCAGGTACCCGGCGCCCCCCGCATCGACGACGCCCGCGTCGGCGAGGACCTGCAGCTGCTCGGGGGTGCGGCCCAGGGCGGTGCGCGCAGCCTCGACACCGGCCCTGGTCAGGTCACCGAGGGTGCCACCCTCGGACCGCACCCGAGCGACCTCGAGGGCGGTGGCGTCGGCGACGCTGAGGATGGTGCCCTCCTGCGGTCGCACGACGCTCTCGCGGGCACGCATGGCGCCCTGCTGCACCATGCGGACGACCGCGTCGGCGTCGACGACCTCGAGGTTGCCGGCCGTCACCACCTCGCTGACGCCGCGGATCATCTGGCTGAGGATGACGCCGGAGTTGCCGCGGGCAGACATCAGGGCCGCTCGCGAGAGGGCGGCCGACTCGACCGGCAGCGGCACCACACCGAAGGTCCCCGCGCGCTCCTGCTCGGTGCGAGCGGTGTCGAGGGCCTGGTCGAGCGTGAGGTACATGTTGGTGCCGGTGTCGCCGTCGGGGACGGGGTAGACGTTGAGCGCGTCGATCTCGGCCCGTCGCGCGGCGAGGGCCGCTCGGGTCACGACGACCCACCGACGGACTGACTCTGCGTCGAGGACCTCCAGCACGCGCTCAGGTTAGTCGACAGGGGCGACATCGCGGGCGATCGGTCCACCGCAACCGGCTGGGAATGGGCCTCGCTGCACCGTTTTGGCCCTGCGGTCGCACCTCGGCTACTCTGTACCGGTTGCCCGGTGACGCGCCCCCTTCGGGTGGAGCGATCGAGCAGCATCACTCACTTACTGACGAACACAGGAGAAACCCGTGGCTGCCAACTGCGACGTCTGCGGCAAGGGACCGTCCTTCGGACACTCCATCTCGCACTCGCACCGCCGCACCAAGCGTCGCTGGAACCCCAACATCCAGCGCGTTCGCGCCAAGGTGGGCGAGGCCGGGGTGACCCCGAAGCGTCTCAATGTCTGCACTTCATGCCTCAAGGCCGGCAAGGTCAAGCGCTGACCCGAGCCTGACGAGAGCCGCCGCTCCCCCTCCCGGGGGGACGGCGGCTTTTTCGTGCCCAGGTGCGCATCTCCTTAAGGAGATGCGGACAAGGGTGCGCACGACCTTAAGGAGATGCGGACAAGGGTGCGCACGACCTTAAGGAGATGCGGGCGAAGGGGGGGTCAGGGCCGGAAATGGTCCCAGCCGGTGACCGTCGGGACCGCGCCGTCGACGAGCACGGCCGGCTCCCCCGCCACGCACGTTCCCAGGACCGTCCATCCGGGCGGCACCGCCCCCACCGGGAAGGTGGCCGCCAGCGAGTGCTCCTCGCCACCGGAGAGGACCTGCCGCAGCGCGTCGACCTCCCCCAGCGCCTCGGTGAGCGCGCCCGCTGCCGCCCGGGTCAGCGCCCGACCCGACAGCTCGACCCGCACACCGCTCGCCCGGGCGACCCGGCCCAGGTCGCGCACGAGACCGTCGGAGACGTCGATCATCGACGTCGCGCCGGCGCGGGCAGCGACCGGTCCCTGCTCGAAGGGCGGTCGTCCAGCGGTGCGGTGCACGAGACACAGCTCGTGGACGGCCCGGTCGCCCGGCTCGGGCTCGCCGTCGGCATGGGTGCGCCCGCGGCCCTCGAGGAGCAGCTGCAGCCCTCCCCCGGAGCGACCGAGCCCACCGCAGACCGCCACGACGTCCTCCGGCTGCGCCCCGTCCCGGCGCACCGGCGCCCGTCCGTCCAGGTCACCCGTCGCCGTGATCGCCACGAGGAGCATGTCCTCGCCGGCCGATGACAGGTCGCCGCCGACGACCGGTGCACCGGCCTCCCGGGCGGCCTCGGCGATCCCCTCGGCCAGGTCGAGGACCCAGGCCAGCTCGGTGCTCGGGTCGGCCGCGAGCGCGACGAGCAGGCCGGTGGGCACGGCGCCCATGGCGGCGATGTCGGCGAGGTTCTGCGCCACGACCTTGCGCCCGACCTCGCGGCCGGACGACCAGTCGTCCCGCCAGTCGCGGCCCCGGACCATCGAGTCCGTCGTCAGCACGACCGCTCCTGACGGCGACCCCAGCACGGCGGCGTCGTCGCCGGGGCCGAGGAGGAGCGGGGCGGCTCCCTTCGTCCCGTCGAAGATCGGGAAGAGGCGGGCGAGCAGGTCCCCCTCGGACAGGTCGGACAGGCGGGTGGGGGCCATCGGTCACGCTCCGCTCGGACGAAGGGGGGTCAGCACCGCACGGTAGCCTCCCGTCCGTGCCCTCCTCTCGCCGACCTCACGCCGCGCTCGCCGGTGCCCTCGCCCTCCCGCTGCTGCTCGCCGGGTGTGGCGGGTCCGTGGAGGTCGGGATCCCACCGGCCGCCGACAGCCCGGCGTGCACGGCCGCGGCCGAGCGCTGGCCCACGGACGTGTCGGGACTCGAGCCTCGCGAGACCACCCCGAGCAGCCCCGCGATCAAGGCCTGGGGCGATCCTGCGGTCGTCGCCCGGTGCGGGATGCCCGCGATGCCGCCCACGGAGGAGCAGTGCGTCGTCGTCAACGGCATCGGGTGGGTCGCCGAGGACCTCGGTGACGGCGCCCGCCTGACCACCTTCGGTCGCGACCCCGCCATCGAGGTCATCGTGCCTGGCGAGCACGGGCCGGGCCCGCTGCTCCTGCCCGCCTTCTCGGCTGCGGTCAAGGAGCTGCCGACCAACGACTACACGTGCACCTGACGCGCGAGCGCGAGCAGCGGTCGGCTACCGCAGGCCGACCGGCCGCTCGAGGGCCAGCTGGATGAGCTCGTCGACGAGCTCGGGGTAGCTGACCCCGCTGGCCTGCCACATCCGCGGGTACATCGAGTGCGGGGTGAAGCCGGGCATCGTGTTGATCTCGTTGATGACCACCTCGCCACTCTCGGTGACGAAGCAGTCGACCCGGGACAGGCCCTCGCAGGCCAGCGACTCGAAGGCCGCAGCCGCCAGGCGGCGCACCTCGTCGGCGACCGCCGGCGGCAGGTCGGCCGGGCAGGACAGGACGACCGAGGCCTCGTCGAGGTACTTGGCCTCGAAGTCGTAGAAGTCGTGACCGTGACCGGCCTCGACGACGATCTCGCCCGGCATGGAGGTCCGCGGGGCGTCCAGGCCGCGCCCCTGCAGGACGGCGCACTCGATCTCCCGGCCGACGATGCCCGACTCGACGATGACCTTGAGGTCGTGCTCGCGGGCTGCCTCGATCGCCGCCTCGAGGCAGCCGGGGCCATCGACCTTGGACACGCCCATCGAGGACCCCGCGCGGCAGGGCTTGACGAAGACGGGGTAGGTCAGGGCGCCCACCGAGTCCATCGCCGCGGCCTTGTCCCGACGCCACTGGGTGTCGGTGATGACCACGTAGGGGCCCACGGGCAGGCCGGCCCCCTCGAAGACGACCTTCATGTAGTGCTTGTCCATGCCGGCGGCGGAGGCGAGCACGCCCGAGCCGACGTAGCGGATGTCGGTGAGCTCGAGCATCCCCTGCAGGGTGCCGTCCTCGCCGTAGGGCCCGTGCAGCAGCGGGAAGACGACGTCGACCTCGCCGAGGGCCTCGAGCGCCTCGCCGGGGCGGTGGACGGAGAGCGAGGACTGCCCCACGCGGGTGGGCAGGATCACCTCGGTCCCGGTGTCGGTCACCTCGGGCGTGCTCCCCGGCGTGAGCATGAGCGCGTCGGGGTCGTCGGCGGCCAGGACCCAGGCACCGTCACGCGTGATGCCCACGGGCACGACGTCGTAGGTGTCGCGGTCGATCGCCCGCAGGACGCCGGCGGCGGTGGCGCACGAGACGGCGTGCTCGGAGGACCGGCCGCCGAAGACGACGGCGACGCGGGGCTTGCGGCTGGGATGGCTGCTCATCGGGGGAAGACTAACGTCTAGCCTCAGGAGCATGGAGCAGCAGGAGCACGACGCGCAGACCGATCTGTCCCCCCGCACCAAGGTCGTGGCCCTCGGCCGGCCGCAGCGTGCGCCCGGCGCCTCCTTGAACCCCCCGGTCACCTTCACCTCGACCTACATCCAGGACGGTGCGGTCAACTACGCGCGCGTCGACAACCCGACGTGGACCCCCTTCGAGGAGGCCGTCGGCGAGCTCGAAGGGGGGCGAGCCCTCCTCTTCGCATCGGGCATGGCGGCCGTGCACGCCGCGCTGTCGCTCGTCCCCACGGGCGGGACCGTCGTCGCTCCCGCGGCGGCCTACAACGGCGTCGTCGTCTCCCTGACCGAGGCGCAGGCCGAGGGTCGGGTCGCCGTGCGCTGGGTGGACGTCACCGACAGCGACGCGGTGATCGCGGCGCTGCCGGGTGCCGACCTGCTCTGGCTCGAGTCGCCCTCCAACCCGCTGCTGGAGCTCGCCGACATCCCCGGCCTGACCGCCGCGGCCCACGAGGCGGGCGCGCTCGTCGCGGTCGACAACACCTTCGCCACGCCCCTGCTGCAGCGCCCGTTGGAGGACGGCGTCGACGTGGTCGTGCACTCCGCGACGAAGTACCTCGCCGGGCACTCCGACGTCATCCTCGGTCTGACCGTCACCGCCGACACCGACGGTGGGCGCGAGCTGCACACCCGGCTCGCGCGCCGGCGCACCCTCGCCGGTGCGATCGCCGGCCCCATGGAGGCCTGGCTGGCGCTGCGCGGGCTGCGCACCCTCTCCCTTCGTCTGGAGCGGGCGTGCGCCAACGCCGCCGACCTCGCCGAGCGGCTGGGCACCCACCCGCGGATCGCGCGCGTGCGCTACCCCGGGTGGGGGGCGATCGTCTCCGTGGACGTCGCGGGTGACGGCGACGGCGCAGCGGCCGCCGAGGCACTGACCGCCGGCACCCGGATCTGGTCCGCGTCGACGAGCCTGGGCGGCGTCGAGTCGCAGCTCGAGCGCCGCCGTCGCCAGCCCGGCGAGCCGGAGGCCGTGCCGGTCAACCTGGTGCGGCTGTCCGTCGGCGTCGAGGACGTGGACGACCTGTGGGCCGACCTGCGGCAGGCCCTCGACGCGATCGGCTGACCGCAGTCAGTCCATCTCGTGCTTGCGGGCACGGGAGAGCAGCACGCTGACCATGTCCTGGGGCGAGACGCCTTCGTGCACCACGCGGTTGACCTGCTCGGTGATCGGCACGTCGACGCCGTGTGCCCGGGCCAGGTCGAGGATCGAGGCGCAGGACTTCACGCCCTCGGCCGTCTGCTTGGTCTGCTCGGTGACCTCGGCGACGGACATGCCCTCGCCGAGCTTGACGCCGAAGGAGTGGTTGCGCGAGAGCGGCGACATGCAGGTGGCGATGAGGTCACCGACGCCCGCGAGGCCGGACATCGTGCGTGGGTCGGCCCCGAGAGCCATCGCCAGCCGGGTGGTCTCCGCCAGACCACGCGTGATGATCGTCGCCTTGGTGTTGTCGCCGAAGCCCAACCCCGACGCCATGCCGACGGCGAGCGCGATGACGTTCTTGACCGCACCACCGAGCTCCGCGCCGATGACATCGGTCGAGGTGTAGGGACGGAAGAAGGAGGTCGAGCACACCGCCGCCACCGTGTCAGCCGCTTCGAGGTCCGGGCAGGCCACGACGCTGGCCGCGGGCTGCTGCCGGACGATCTCCTTGGCCAGGTTGGGGCCACTCACCACGGCGATGCGCTCGCTGGGGACGCCGGCGACCTCGTGGATCACCTCGCTCATCCGCTTGGTGGTCCCCAGCTCGATGCCCTTCATCAGGGAGACGACGATCTTGTCGTCGTGCAGCAGCGGCCCCCAGTCGGCGAGGTTGGTGCGCAGGGACTGGGAGGGCACCGACAGGATGACGATCTCGGCGCCGTCGGTCACCTCGGCAGGATCGGTCGACGCGCTGATCCCCGACGGGAGGTCCACACCCGGCAGGTAGTCCTCGTTGACGCCGGAGTTGATCTGGGCGACGAGCTCGGGGCGACGGCCCCAGACCCGGACGTCGTTGCCGCCGTGGGCGAGGATCGTGGCGAAGGCGGTGCCCCAGCTCCCGGCACCGAAGACTGCGATGTGACTCATTGGTCATCTCCTGATCGATAGTTGCCGGTGACCCGCAGGCCATGGGCCGCGGGGTCGAATCGGGTCGTCGGGGCGCGCTGCCCACGCAGCTGCTCGAGCTCGTGCGTGATGGCGGCCATGATGCGGTCGGTCGCGGTGGCGACGGCGACGGGGGTCTCTGGAGCCTCTGGACCGGTCAGGTCGCCCAGCCCGACCGGCACACCGAACCGGATCTGCATGAGGGTGCGGTGCCGGGAGAGCCGAGGTCGCCGGGCGTAGCGCGGCAGCAGGTCCTGAGGTCCCCACTGCGCGACCGGGATCACCGGCGCCCCGGTCTGCAGGGCCAGGCGGGCCGCGCCGGTCTTGCCCCGCATCGGCCACAGGTCGGGGTCGCGCGTGAGCGAGCCCTCTGGGTAGATGACGACGCACTCCCCCGCCGCGAGCGCCCGGGCGGCGTGAGGCAGGGCCTCGCGCGCCCGGTCGGTCTCACGATCGACGCGTACCTGCTTGGCGTGACGCAGGACCCAGCCGACGACAGGGGTCTCGAAGAGGCTGCCCTTGGCCAGGAAGACCGGGCTGTGGCCATGGTTGTAGAGGACGTGCGCCCACGGGAAGGGGTCGACGTGCGACACGTGGTTGGGCGTGAGGAGGAAGCCACCCTGCGTGGGGACGTGCTCGATGCCGGTGACCTCGTAGCGCGCCACGGCACGCATCCCCGTGCGCAGGATCCCGGCGACCACCCGGTACATGATCGGGGTGGGGGTGCGGTGGACGACCATGTCACCTCTTCTGCGCTCGCCCGTGAGTCCCTCGACCCCGGGCCACCTCTGTGAGCCCTCACACTAAGCCACGGATACGCTCGATCTCGTGCAAGCCACCGTCTTCTCCCACGCCCCCGACGGCGCCACCGTCGTCGTCACCGACGACGGTCTGCGGCTGTCGGCCGAGCCGTCCGTCTTCGCCGCGAGCGGCCTGCGCTTCCTGCGCCCCGGTCAGCGGGTGAGCATCACCGTCGAGGGCTCCGCAGTCACCCGAGTGTGGATCGTGGGCATCGGCGACGGCGAGACGATCGGCTGACCCTGCGAGGCCCAGAGGGTGAGGGGCCGGTGACCGCGATGGTCACCGGCCCCTCACCCTGTCGGCTCAGCTGCCGCTGGAGTCAGCCTTCTGCGCGGTGGTCTTCTTCGCCGGCGTCGACTTCTTGGCCGGGGTGGCCTTCTTGGCCGTCGACGTCTTCTTGGCGGGGGTCGCCTTCTTCGCCGTGGACGACGTCGCGGTCGTCTTCTTGGCCGGGGTGGCCTTCTTCGTGGTCGACGACTTCTTCGCCGGCGCCGCCTTCGTCGTCGATGCCTTCTTGGCCGTCGACGTCTTCTTCGCGGGTGCGGCCTTCTTGGCCGTGGACTTCTTGGCCGTGGTCTTCTTGGCCGGAGCCTTCTTCGCCGTGCTCTTCTTCGCCGGAGCAGCCGTGGACGTCGATGCCGACTTCTTCGACCGGCGTCCCGGGATCGCTCCCTCGGCGATGCCGAGGGCGGTCCCGGCCACGGCAGTCACCGTGCCCGCCGCGGCACGTGCCGCGGCCGGAGCAGCCTTGGGCAGCGAGCGCGGGTCCGCGACATAGCCCTTGAAGCTCGTGCCCGCCTTGAAGCGCGGGACCGAGGTCTTCTTGATCTTGACGACCTCACCAGTGCGCGGGTTGCGGCCGGTGCGGGCGGCCCGGGCCGCCTTCTCGAAGGTGCCGAATCCCGTGATGGCGACTCGGCCTCCCTTGGCGACCTCGCGGACGATCGTGTCGAGCACGACCTCCAACGCTTCCTGGGCGGCCTTGCGGCTGCCGAGCCTCTCCTCGAGAGCCTTGACGAGTTCTGCCTTGTTCACGGTCACTCCCGTAGCGGTACGGCGCCGGTCATCCTCCGGCAAGGACAGCCGAGTCGTGCACCCGACCTGTTCTGACGGTAGGGGTGCCAGCAGGCCTCGTGTGTGATTTGGGCCTCCCCATTTCTTTTGCGCCGCAACCCCGTTCGTCGCCACGAGATCGGCCACTTCAGGGCAGCGGGACGAACTCGCCTGCGCCCCAACGGCTTTGACGATCGACCTCGTGACCGACCGCCCACCGCACGACGAAGGGGGCGCCGCAGCACCCCCTTCGTCCTCACCGGCGCACAGCCGAGCTGTCGTGACTCACGCCGAGTGCGTGACCGGCTTCCAGCTCGGACGAGTCGTCTCGAAGTCGGTGACGTCCTGCTCGTGACGCATCGTCAGGCCGATGTCGTCCAGGCCCTCGAGCAGGCGCCAGCGCGTGTAGTCGTCGACGACGAAGCCGCAGACGATCTCACCGGCGGTGATGGTCTTGGCCGTGAGGTCGACGGTGATCTCGCCGCCGGGGGTGTTCTCCAGGTACTTCCACAGCAGCTCGACGTCGTCCTGGCTGACCTGCGCGGCCAGCAGACCCTGCTTGCCGGAGTTGCCTCGGAAGATGTCGGCGAAGCGCGAGGAGATGACGACCTTGAAGCCGTAGTCCTTCAGCGCCCAGACGGCGTGCTCACGGGAGGAGCCGGTGCCGAAGTCCGGACCGACCACGAGGACCGAGCCGTCGCGGTAGGCGGGCTGGTTGAGGACGAAGGTCTCGTCATTACGCCAGGCGGCGAAGAGCCCGTCCTCGAAGCCGGTCCGCGAGACCCGCTTGAGGTAGACGGCCGGGATGATCTGGTCGGTGTCGACATTGCTGCGGCGCAGCGGGACACCGGTGCCGGTGTGGGTGGTGAAGGCTTCCATGGCTGCTCCTCAGGCCGTCACGAGGTCGGCGTCGGCGGGGGTGGGCTCCAGGTCGGCGGGACTCGACAGCGTGCCGCGCACGGCTGTGGCCGCGGCGACGAGCGGGCTGACGAGGTGCGTGCGACCGCCCTTGCCCTGGCGTCCCTCGAAGTTGCGGTTGCTCGTCGACGCCGAGCGCTCCCCCGGCGCGAGCGTGTCGGGGTTCATGCCCAGGCACATCGAGCAGCCGGGCAGGCGCCACTCGGCGCCGGCCTCGGTGAAGACCTTGTCCAGGCCCTCGGCCTCGGCCTGCAGGCGCACGCGGGCCGAGCCCGGCACGACGAGCATGCGCACGGAGTCGGCGACCTGACGTCCCTTGATGACCTCCGCGACGGCGCGCAGGTCCTCGATGCGGCCGTTGGTGCACGAGCCGACGAAGACCGTGTCCACCGCGACCTCGCGCAGCGGGGTGCCGGCCGTCAGGCCCATGTACTCCAGCGCCTTGGCGGCGTTGGCGCGCTCGTTCTCGTCGGGCATCGCCTCGGGGTCGGGGACCGCGTCGCCGAGCGGCGAGCCCTGCGCGGGGTTGGTACCCCACGTGACGAAGGGGGTGAGCGTCGAGGCGTCGATGTCGACCTCGGCGTCGAAGACGGCATCGTCGTCGGAGCGCAGCGTGCGCCAGTGCTCGACGGCCGCGTCCCAGTCGGCCCCTGCCGGGGCGTGGTCGCGGCCCTTGAGGTAGTCGAAGGTCGTGTCGTCGGGGGCGATCATGCCGGCGCGGGCGCCGGCCTCGATCGACATGTTGCACACGGTCATCCGGGCTTCCATCGACAGCGCCTCGATGGCCTCGCCGCGGTACTCCAGGACGTAGCCCTGGCCGCCGCCAGTGCCGATCTTGGCGATGACCGCGAGGATGACGTCCTTGGCGGTGACACCGGGCTGCAGCTCACCGGTCACGTTGATCGCCATGGTCTTGAAGGGGTTGAGCGAGAGCGTCTGCGTGGCGAGCACGTGCTCGACCTCGCTCGTGCCGATGCCGAAGGCGAGCGCGCCGAAGGCACCGTGGGTGCTCGTGTGGCTGTCGCCGCAGACGACGGTCATGCCCGGCTGGGTCAGACCCAGCTGGGGGCCGACGACGTGGACGATGCCCTGCTCGGCATCCCCCATCGGGTAGAGCCGCACGCCGAACTCGGCGCAGTTGTCCCGCAGCGTCTCGACCTGGATCTTGCTCACCGGGTCGGTGATGGGCCCGGGCGTCGTCGGGACGTTGTGGTCCTCGGTCGCGAGGGTGAGGTCGGGTCGACGGACCTGGCGACCGGCGATGCGCAGCCCCTCGAAGGCCTGCGGACTCGTCACCTCGTGCAGGAGGTGCAGGTCGATGTAGAGGAGGTCGGGCTCCCCGTCGACGTGTCGGACGACGTGCTCGCCCCAGACCTTCTCGGCCAGCGTTCCAGCCATGTCTCTCTTCCCATCCTTGCGTGTGCCGCGGTGCGGGCACGATGTGTCACCGATGACATTTCCACGTCCGGGACGCCCCGGATCTTGCGTCTCACGACATGAGATGTCAGTATCACTCCATGGACAACGGTAGTGGAGTTGGCGTTCTGGACAAGGCCGCCATCGTGTTGGGTGCCCTCGAAGCAGGCCCCTCGACCCTCGCGCAGCTCGTCGCGGCGACCGGTCTGGCGCGCCCGACGGCGCACCGACTGGCCGTGGCCCTCGAGCACCATCGGCTCGTCGCGCGTGACATGCAGGGGCGCTTCGTCCTCGGACCGCGCCTCGGCGAGCTCGCCGCATCGGCCGGCGAGGACAAGCTGCTCGTCGCGGCCAACCCCGTGCTCGGCGCGCTGCGTGACCACACCAACGAGTCCGCCCAGCTCTTCCGCCGGCAGGGCGAGCACCGCGTCTGCGTCTCGGCCGCCGAGCGCCCCGTGGGCCTGCGCGACTCGATCCCCGTCGGCGCGACCATGACCATGCACGCCGGGTCGGCCGCCCAGGTCCTGCTCGCGTGGGAGGAGCCCGACCGCCTCCACCGCGGCCTGCAGGAGGCCGCCTTCACCGCGACCATGCTCTCGGGCGTGCGACGCCGCGGGTGGGCACAGAGCGTCGGCGAGCGCGAGGCAGGCGTCGCGTCCGTCTCCGCGCCGGTGCGCTCCCCCAGCGGGCGCGTCATCGCGGCCGTGTCCATCTCGGGTCCGATCGAGCGCCTCTCCCGTCAGCCCGGCCGGCTGCACGCCGCGACCGTCATCGCCGGCGCCAACAAGTTGACCGAGGTCCTGGCCAAGCACGCCAAGGCCGCCGAGGCCGCCGACCGCGACACGGAGTGACGAAGGGGGGCTCCCCCCTTCGCCCTCGTCGCCCGGCGTCGTCGTGACCACCTGTCGTCGTTGATGCCACCCGGACCCCCGGAGAGGGGTATCCGGGTGACATCAACGACGCCGGGCTTGGCGACGGACCTGGCTGCAGCAGGACGACAAAGGAGTGACCTGACCTGCAGACGGACGCGCCCCGGGCAAGCCCCCTCGGCGCGTACGGGCAGGAGGGGTGGCGCAGCATCAAGCCGATGTCGAGAACGACGACGTGACCACACGACGACGAAGGACATCGGCAGCGCGCCACCCCTGCCGACCAGGAGCGCACGATGCGTGCGAGCAGACACGACAAAGGCCCCCGCTCCGAAGAGCGGGGGCCTTGTCTCACTGTAGCCCCGACGGGATTCGAACCCGCGCTACCGCCGTGAGAGGGCGGCGTGCTAGGCCGCTACACAACGGGGCCCTATGCACTTCCCAGACCGGCGAACCGGCTGGGCAACGGAGAGAACCCTACCCGGAGGAAGGCCACTTTCCGAAATCGAGTGGCAGCAAGCACTCGATTCGCTGGGGTACCAGGACTCGAACCTAGAACAACTGAACCAGAATCAGCCGTGTTGCCAATTACACCATACCCCAAGGGGGTATCACGGCCCCTTCGGAGCGAACTCCGCGCGGGCTGTGAACCGAGTGATGATGCTACCCGTCATCACCCGCCACCCCAAATCGTCGCTCAAGCCAGCGACGCGCGCAGCGCACGCAGCCGCGCCAGCGTCGAGGGCTGCCCGAGGATCTCCATCGACTCGAAGAGCGGCGGGCTGATCCGCGCGCCGGACACCGCGGTACGAAGGGGGCCGAAGGCCAGCTTGGGCTTGATGCCCAGGCCCTCGACGATCGCCGCGCGCAGCGTCGCCTCGATCTGCTCGGCGTGCCACTCGTTGCCGTCGCGGCTCTCCTGCGAGAGCACACCGGCCGGCACCTGCAGGCCCTCGAGCGCGACGATCGCGGCGTCGAGCACCTCGCCCGCGTTGTCCTTGAGCCCGGCGCGCGCGTCGTCGTCGATCGGCAGCGCCGCGTCCTGCGTGTAGAAGGGCCGCACCATGGCCGAGGCCTCGGTGAGCAGGGCGATGCGGGTCTGGATCAGCTCGGCGACCGACTTCAGCCGGGCCAGCTCCCCCAGGGACGGGTTGTCACCGAGCACGCCGTCGGCCTGCAGGTACGGCAGCAGCCGCGAGGTGAAGTCCTCGAGCTCCAGACCACGGATCCACGCGCCGTTGAGCCACTCGAGCTTCTTGAGGTCGAAGATCGGGCCGACGGTGTTGACCTTGCTCCAGGCGAAGTCGCGGCTGAACTCCTCGACGGTGAACTTCTCGACGTCCTCGCCGCTCTCCCCCTTCGCCGGTGGGTAGGCCAGCAGGCCGAGGAAGTTGACGACGGCCTCGGGCAGGTAGCCGTGCTCCTTGAACCACGTCAGGCGCGCCTCGGGGTTCTTGCGCTTGGAGATCTTGGACTTGTTCTGGTTGCGCAGCAGGGGCATGTGGGCGAACTTCGGTGCCTGCAGACCCAGCCACTGGTAGAGCAGCACGTGCTTGGGCGTCGAGGAGATCCACTCCTCGCCGCGCACGACGTGGGTGATGCCCATCTCGTGATCGTCGACGACGACGGCCATGTGGTAGGTCGGGAAGCCGTCGGCCTTGAGGATCACCTGGTCGTCCGGACGCGGCGCGGAGACGGTGCCGCGGATGACGTCCTCGAACGTCGTCGGCGCGTCGTCGGGCACGAGCATCCGCACGACCGGCGTCTCGTTGTAGCCCTCGAGCTGGGCGCGCTCCTCCTGCGTCTTGCCCACGCACAGGCGGTCGTACCCGGTGGGCAGCTTGAGCTTCTGCTGCCGCTCGCGCATCGCCGTCAGGCGCTCGGTGGAGCACCAGCAGTAGTAGGCGTGGCCGTCCTCGACGAGCTTGTCGACGTAGGGGCGGTAGGTCTCCAGCCGCTCGCTCTGCCGGTACGGCGCGTAGGGGCCGCCGACGTCCGGGCCCTCGTCCCAGGTCAGCCCGAGCCACCCGAGGGTGTCGTAGAGCTGCTGCTCGCTCGTCTCGTTGAACCGCGCCCGGTCGGTGTCCTCGATGCGCAGGATGAAGGAGCCACCCTGCTGCCGCGCGAAGGCGAGGTTGAACAGCGCCATGTAGGCGGTGCCGACGTGCGGGTCACCGGTCGGTGACGGCGCGACGCGCAGGCGGGGGGCGGAGGCGGGTGCGGGGCTGTCTGCGGAGGGGCTGCTCATGATGGCTCGATGCTATCGCTCGCCCTTCCGCCCGCAGGAACCCTCTGCGATGCTGCGTCGATGGCCACCCCACTCGTCACCGTCGAGACCACCGACACCGTCACGACCATCACCATCGAGCAGCCCCAGACCCGCAACGCCCTGTCGCTGCCCGTCATGGAGGCCGTCATCGACGCCCTCGAGGAGGTGGCTCGGCGCACCGACGTCCACGCGGTCGTCCTCGCGACGGCCGGGCACGTCTTCTCCTCGGGCCACAACCTCGCCGAGGTCCGGGCCGCCGACCGGCAGGAGCAGCAGCGGATCTTCTCGGTCTGCTCGCGGATGATGCTGCTGGTCCAGCAGATCCCGCAGCCGGTCATCGCCCGGGTCCAGGGCGTCGCCACTGCGGCCGGGTGCCAGCTCGTGGCCTCGTGCGACCTGGCGGTCGCCGCTGAGTCCGCTCGCTTCGCCACGCCGGGCGTGCGCATCGGGCTCTTCTGCTCCACCCCGATGGTCGCGCTCTCTCGCGCCGTCCCCCGCAAGCAGGCGATGCGGATGCTGCTCACCGGCGAGATGGTCCCGGCCGACCGGGCACTCGCGATGGGTCTGGTCTCCGACGTCGTCCCGGACGAGGACCTGGTCACCGCGACCGCCGAGCTGGCGCGCACCGTCGCGACCGCGTCGTCGGCCACGGTGGCCATCGGCAAGCGCGCCTTCTACGACCAGATCGACCTGCCGATCGAGGCGGCCTACGAGCAGATGACCCAGGTCATGGTCGACAACTCCTTGACCCCGGACGCCCGGGAGGGCATCGGGGCCTTCCTCGACAAGCGCGAGCCCCAGTGGCAGCACCGCGTCTGAGGTGAGGTGCCGGACGAAGGGGGTGCCCCCCCCTTCGTCCGCCGCGTCAGGTCAGGAGGTCGTCGAGCACCCGACCGCACTCGTCGCGCAGCCGGCCCTGGGGCCCGAGCCCGATGGCGAGCGCCAGTCGCAGCGCCCACGCCCGGGCCCGCGTCCACGTCGCGTCGTCGTGGGGCCGCACCGCCTGGACCTCGGCGATGAAGTCGTCCGCTCCCTTCGCGTCGAAGAGGAGGAAGGCAGCGGCCAGGTCGCACGCCGGGTCGCCACTGGTGACATCGCCGAAGTCGATGAGCGCCACCGGGTCCAGCAGGACATTGCCCGCGTGGACGTCGCCGTGCACCCACACCGGCGGGCCGCCCCATGCGGGAGCGCTCGACCAGGACTCCCAGCGCCGGGTCACCTCCCCGGCGTCCACCTCGCGTCCGTGCGGCAGGTGGATGGGTCGCGACGCGAGAGCCGCGATCGCCTCCCGGGTGGCGTCCTCGCGGTCGGCGAGCGGCACGCCGCGATAGGCGTTCGTGGGCGGGTGCTCGCCGACCGCCACAGGTTGGTGGAGGGCGGTCAGAGCCCTCGCCAGCTGCGGGGCGAAGGGGGCCCGGTCCGCCACGACCACGTCGAGGGCGACCGTGCCGGGCAGGTGGCGCACGACCGACCAGTGCCACGGGTAGTCCCCCTGCGGCCGGCCGGCGTGGACGATGTCGGGCACGGCCACGGGCAGCCGGGGAGCGAGCAGCGGCAGCACCTCCTGCTCGTGCCGCACGAGATCACCCGCGAGCGCGCGCCGGGGACAGCGGACGAGCAGGTCGTCACCGAGGGCCAGGATCTCGTTGTCCCAACCGTGGGCGAAGGGGGCGAGCGCCCGGCCGTCGAGCAACGCCGGGGCCTGCTGCCGCAGCAGGCCCGTCACGAGGTCGGTCGTCACCTCGACCGTGTCCGGGTACACGGCTCAGGCCGAGCGCGGTGCGTACATGATCACCGCGACGCCGACGAGGCAGAGCAGCGCGCCGGTGACGTCGAAGCGGTCCGGCCGGAAGCCGTCGAAGGCCATCCCCCACAGCAGCGAGCCGGCGACGAAGACCCCGCCGTAGGCCGCGAGGATCCGGCCGAAACTGGCATCGGGCTGCAGCGTCGCGACGGCGCCGTAGAGGCCGAGCGCGATGACGCCGGCCCCGATCCACAACCAGCCGCGGTGCTCACGCACGCCCTGCCAGACGAGCCACGCCCCACCGATCTCGAGCAGCGCCGCGAGGACGAAGAGCGGGACCGAGCGGGCGACGTCCACGACTACTCGGCGTTGACGAAGGGGTTGGACAGCGTGCCGATCGCGTCGATCTCGATGTCGACGCGCTGACCGGCGACGACCGGCCCGACACCCGCCGGGGTGCCGGTGAGGATGACATCGCCGGGCAGCAGGGTGAAGGCCCGGGAGCAGTGGCTGATGAGGTGCGCGACGCCGTGCACCATGTCGGAGCTGTGGCCGTCCTGGACGACCTCGCCGTCGCGGCGGGTGAGGATCGAGACGTCCTGGGGGTCGAGGTCGGTCTCGATCCACGGGCCGAGCGGGCAGAAGGTGTCCATGCCCTTGGCCCGCGCCCACTGACCATCGCCGCGCTGCAGGTCGCGTGCGGAGACGTCGTTGGCGATCGTGTAGCCGAAGATGACCTTCTTGGCCTCCTCCGGCTCGATGTCCTTGCACATCCGGCCGATGATGACCGCGAGCTCGCCCTCGTAGTGGACCTCCGAGGTGAGCTTCGTCGGGATGACGACCGGGTCGCCGGGCCCGATCACCGCGGTGTTGGGGATGAGGAAGATCATCGGCTCGTCAGGGACGTCCGTGCCCATCTCGGCGGCGTGGTCGGCGTAGTTGCGGCCGATGCCGATCACCTTGCTGCGCGGGATGGTGGGCGCCAGCAGGCGCACCTCGTCGACCGTCGTGACCTTGCCCGTCAGCTCGATGCGTTGGTAGAACGGGTCCCCGCTCACCTCGGCGATCTTTTTGCCGTCTGCGTCGACGAGCCCGTAGACGGGGTCGTCACCTTCGGTATATCTCGCGATGCGCACGAACCCCACACTAGGCGACTGCCTACCCTGTCTGCGATGACCTCCACGACCCTGCCCCGCGACGAGTGGCTCGCCCGCGCCCGGGCGCACGAGGCTGCGGTCGACGAGCTGACCACCGGTCACCGTGGTCGTCGCGCCCGTGGCGAGCGGCACCCGGTCGAGGACTTCCTCTTCGAGTACTACGCCCACCGCCCCTCCCACCTGCGGCGCTGGCACCCCGGCCCGGGCGTCGAGCTCGCGGACGCCCCCGAGTACGAAGGGAGGTCCGGTTACGTCGTCGACGATGACGGATCGGCCCGCCTGGACGTGGCCGGCTTCGTGGGGCGAAGGGAGCGGACCGTCACCTTCGTCAGGCAGTTGCTCACCGCGACGCTGTCGCGGCCGGGGACCCACGACTGCTTCGGGCTGCACGAGTGGGCGATGGTCCACGGCCTGCAGCCGGGCGAGCAGCGGCACGAGCAGCTCCCCCTTCGCCTCGACCGGGCGCAGACCGACGCCGTCGTGGAGTCGCACCGGATCAAGTGCAGCCATGCCGACGCATACCGCTTCTTCACACCGACAGCGCTGGGGCTCAACTCCCTTCGCCCGACCCGCGACGACCAGCTGGAGCACGAGCAGCCGGCCTGCCTGCACGCGGGGATGGACACCTACAAGTGGGCCTTCAAGCTCGCTCCGGCGATGCCGTCGGAGATCACGCTCGACGCCTTCCGCCACGCGCTGCGCATCCGGCGGCTCGACATGCAGGCCTCCCCCTACGACGTCTCGGACTTCGACCTGGACCCCGTCGCGATCGAGACGAGCGAGGGCAAGGCGGAGTACGTCGCCCGCCAGCGGGAGCTGATGGTGACGTCCAACTCCCTTCGCCGGCGGCTGCTCGACGTCTGCGACCTGCTGCTGCCCGAGTGACGCCGGTCGGTGTCACGCTGGGGTGGTGGACATGCCTCTGGAGACCCAGCCTCGTCGCTTCTACGACGGCGGGCCGGCCGGGGGCCGGCCCGACCCGACCGCGCCCCCGCTCATCGTCCTCGAGCGGACCCTCGACATGGACGTCGACGAGTTCCACATGGGGCGCCGGCTGGCCTACCGCGACCGGGAGCTCGGGCAGCTGCTCGTGCCGGTCGACATGACGACCTTCTCCACCGACCTGACCTCGGTGCCCTCGATCTTCCTGTGGCTCGTCCCCCGGCTCGGCCGGCACCTGCCGGCCGCCCTGCTGCACGACGGGCTCGTCAGCGGGTCCTTCACCGCCGCGCCCGGGGTGACGATCGACCGCGAGCGCGCGGACCTCGTCTTCCGAGCAGCCATGGCCGACACCGGGACCGGGCTCATCAGGCGCTGGCTGATGTGGACGGCCGTCACGCTGGGGACGATCTTCCAGGACCGCAGCACCATGTGGTCGGCGGCCGAGCGACTGCGCTGGCGGGTCACTGCCGTCGGCACCCTCGCGCTCACCGCGTTGCTGGGTGTCATCGCCACACTTGACCTCTTCGATGTCCGGGTCCCCCTCATCGGTGGCGTTCCTTGGATGGCGGAGCGAGTGTGGTGGGTCGAGCTCATCACCGGCGCGATCGGGGCTGTCGTCGTCCCCCTGCTCCTCGGTCTGCTGTGGGGCCGGTTCCGAGCAGCCGGCATGATCGCCGGCGTCGCGCTGGCGCTCCTGCTGCACGTGACCGCGGCGGTCGCGCTGCTGACCGGCGTCTACCAGATCGCTGAGCGCCTGGTGACCCGAGCGACTCCGGAGGAGACCTGAGGCGGACGACGAAGGAGGGTCGGCGCGCATCAAACCGAAGTCGGGCACGACAACCGCCGCGGACAGGACAACGAAGGACTTCGGCGCGCGCCGACCCTTCGTCGTCGGCAGCACCGGATGCGGCGACCAGGGTCACTGTCGGTCGCCGAGCACGAGCAGCCCCAGGTGCAGCTCGAGCCGGTCGCGGCCGCGGGAGAGGTCAAGGCCGGTGATCGCCTCGATCCGACGCAGGCGGGCGTAGACGCTCTGCCGGTGCAGGTCGAGGCGGAGCGAGGTGGCGGCCATCGAGCCGGCCTCGTCGAGGTAGACGGCGGCGGTCTCGACGAGCTCCGGTGCGGCAGCGAGCAGCTCGGCGACCGCCGGGGTGCGCACCGCCTCGAGCAGCTCGTCACCGGCCGTGCCGCCGAGCAGCCGCTCGATGCCGAGCGAGGACCACGGGTGGACCCGTGCGGCTGCCGGCAGCGATGGCGCACCGGGGCTCGTCGGACGCACGACACGAAGGGCGGCCCTCCCCTCGCGCAGGGACCGAGCCACCTCGGTGAGGGGCACGAGATCGCCCACCCCGGCGACGACCTGCTCGTCGACGACCCGGTCGGCGGCGCGCAGCGCCGTCTCGGCCGCGGACTGGACCTCGGCGTCGCTGGCGGCCGGGACGACGAGGAGGAGATCGCCGGAGCGCTCGGCGACCCCGATGCGGCGCGGCAGCCCACGCGGCCCGTGGACCTCCTCGGCGCGCAGCCGGACGCCGGGCGCCGCTCCGAGGACGACGACACCAGCCCGCGTTGCCGGGTCGACGGCGAGCTCGTCAGCGAGCTCACGCGCCGGACCGGTGCGCGCACCCGGCTCCGCGTCGAGCAGGTCGAGGACGAGCCGCTCGGTCTCACGACGGCGCGAGGCGAGCCGGGCAAGGTGCTCGCCAGCCTGGTCGGCGAGCACGCCTGCGGCGCGGACCCGCTCGAGCGACAGGCCCTCGGGCGGCTCGACCGCCCACAGGTATCCCTGGACAACGCCACGCCACCGGGCCGGCAAGCACAGGCGGGCCGCGGTCCCCCGCTCCTCGTCGGCCGGGATGTGCACCGGGCCGCTCGCCCGGGCGATGCCGAAGCTCTCGAACCACTCGCGCGTGCGCGGGTGCGCCCCGCGGGAGAGGACGGTCTCGGCCCGCACGCTGTCGACATCGCCCGCGTGGGCGGCGAAGGCGAGCAGGCGGAAGCGCCGGTCCTCCAGGGTCACCGGGGCGAGGAGGATCGCGGACGCCTCGTCGACGAGGTCCTGCACGTCTGCCATCAGACAAATGTATGCCAGTCGACCCACTCGGTAGGACAGGTGTCTGTGGCGATGGCCACGACCGGCACCTACCGTCGAAGACATGACCACCACCTCTGCGCCGACCGACCCGAGCACCGCAGCCTTCGCCCCCTTCGTCGAGGACGCGATCGCCCTCGCCGAGCGGTGGTCCGCTGCCGCCCACGCCGGGGAGACCAGGCGCGAGGCGCAGACGACCGGTCAGTTGGCCGCCCTGCTGTCCGACCACGCCGGGCTCGACCTCGCGGTCTTCTTCGTCGACCGCGTCGCCCGCCCCGAGGACAACACGGTCGCCGCGACTGCGCTGAACAGGATCACCGCGTCGGACTCCGCGTCCTTCCTCGGCACCCTCGACCGCAGCCTCCTCGGCCTCGGTGCCCGTGCGGCGAAGATCGCCCCCCAGGTCGTCGTGCCCGCCGCCCGCGCCCGGATGAAGCAGATGGTCGGCCACCTCATCGTCGACGCCCGTGACCCGAAGCTCGGCAAGCACCTGGCTGCCGCCCGCGAGGACGGGTTCCGACTCAACATCAACCTCCTCGGCGAGGCCGTGCTCGGCGAGAGCGAGGCGGCCGCGCGCACCGAGCGCACCCGCGAGATCCTCGAGCGCGCCGACGTCGACTACGCCTCGATCAAGGTCTCCTCGCTCGTCAGCCAGATCAGTACCTGGGACACCGACGGCACCGTCGAGCGCTGCCTGACCCGGCTGCGGCCGCTCTACGAGACCGCCAAGGCGTCCACGCCGCACGCCTTCGTCAACCTCGACATGGAGGAGTACCGCGACCTCGAGATGACGATGGAGGTCTTCATGACCCTGTTGTCCGAGCCGCAGTTCCACGACCTCGAGGCCGGCATCGTCCTGCAGGGCTACCTGCCCGACGCCCTGCCCGCGATGGAGCGGCTCGTCGACTTCGCGATCGGGCGCCGCGACGCCGGCGGCGCTCCGATCAAGATCCGCCTCGTCAAGGGCGCCAACCTCGCGATGGAGCGCGTCGAGGCGGCCATGCACGGCTGGGAGCAGGCGCCCTACCCGACCAAGGCCGACGTCGACGCCAACTACCTGCGCTGCATCGAGCGCGCGCTGCGCCCCGAGCTCGCCGGGGCCCTGCGCCTGGGCGTCGCCTCGCACAACCTCTACGACGTCGCCGCCGCGCACCTGCTCGCGCAGCACCGTGGTGTCCAGGACTCCCTCGACGTCGAGATGCTCCAGGGCATGTCGCCCGCGCAGGCCCGGGCCGTGCGCGACGAGGTCGGCACGGTGATCCTCTACACGCCGGTCGTCGCGCCCAAGGACTTCGACGCAGCCGTCTCCTACCTCGTGCGCCGCCTCGAGGAGACCGCCTCGCCGGAGAACTACATCCACGCCTCCTTCGCCGACGACCCGGCCGCCATGCCCGACCAGGAGCGCCGCTTCCGCGCCAGCATCGAGGACATCGGGTCCGTCCCCGTCGGCCCGCGCCGCTCCGCCGAGCGCGCCCCGATCGGTGACGACTTCGACAACACCCCCGACTCCGACCCGGCCCTGCCCGCCACCCGTGAGTGGGCCGCCCGCGCCGTCACCGCCGCGCGCCCCGAACCGACCTCACCCCACCTGGCCATCACCGAGGCGGTCGACGACGTCGTCGACGTCGCGCGCACCGCGCAGCAGAGTTGGGCGGCGCGGCCCGCCACGGAGCGAGCAGACCTGCTGCGCAAGGCCGCTCGTGAGATCGACAGCCGTCGTGAGGAGCTGCTGGCGGTCATGGCAGCGGAGGCCGGCAAGACCATCGCCGAGGCCGACCCAGAGATCTCGGAGGCCGTCGACTTCGCCCGCTACTACGCCGACCGGGCCCTCGAGCTCGAGGACGGGCCGATGACCGACGGGGCGAGGTTCACCCCCTTCGCCCTGACGCTGGTGGCCCCGCCGTGGAACTTCCCCGTCGCTATCCCCATCGGTGGCGTGCTCGCGGCCCTCGCCGCGGGCTCGGCCGTCATCATCAAGCCGGCCCCGCAGACCCCCGTGTGCGTCGAGGTCACCGTGGCGGCGCTGCACGCCGCGGGCATCCCCGAGGACGTGCTGCAGGTCGTGCGCACCGACGAGGACGAGGTCGGTCAGCACCTCGTCGCCCACCCCGGTGTCGACGCCGTCGTACTCACCGGTGCCAGCGAGACCGCGCGGCTCTTCGCCGGGTGGCGGGCCGGCCTTTCCGAGGGTGCCCGCGTCCTCGGCGAGACCTCGGGCAAGAACTCCCTGATCATCACCCCGTCCGCCGACATCGACCTGGCCGTCGCCGACCTCGTCTCCTCCGCCTTCGGCCACGCCGGGCAGAAGTGCTCGGCCGCCTCGCTCGGCATCCTCGTCGGCTCGATCGCCGACTCCCCGCGGTTCCGCCGCCAGCTCGTCGACGCCGTCGAGTCCATCGCCGTCGGCTGGCCGAGCGACCTCGGCACCCGGATGGGTCCGGTCATCGAGGCGCCGAGCGGCAAGCTGCTCCGGGCGCTCACCACGCTCGAGCCCGGCGAGACCTGGCTGGTCGAGCCCAA
This sequence comes from Janibacter limosus, assembly GCF_004295485.1. Taxonomy (NCBI): domain Bacteria; kingdom Bacillati; phylum Actinomycetota; class Actinomycetes; order Micrococcales; family Intrasporangiaceae; genus Janibacter; species Janibacter limosus. The sequence goes on from NZ_CP036164.1 coordinate 2,110,861, forward strand.
GCAGCTCGACGACACCGGCCGGCTGTGGTCGCCGGGCGTCAAGGACGGGGTGCGTCCCGGGTCCTTCTTCCACCTCACCGAGGTCTTCGGTCCCGTGCTCGGACTCATGCGCGCCGACTCCCTCGACGAGGCCATCGAGCTGCAGAACGCGACCGATTTCGGCCTCACGGGCGGGCTGCACAGCCTCGACGAGGGCGAGATCCTGCGCTGGACGGACGCGGCCGCGGTCGGCAATGCCTACGTCAACCGGCACATCACCGGTGCCATCGTGCGCCGCCAGTCCTTCGGCGGGTGGAAGGCCAGCTCCATCGGCCCCGGCGCCAAGGCGGGCGGCCCCAACTACATCGCCCAGCTCGGCACGTGGACGAGCGACGGACTGCCGACGAAGGGAGCGTCCGTCACCTCCGCGGTCCGCGCGACCGTCGACGCGCAGCTGGCAGCGCTCGGTGATCGCGTGGCCGACGACGAGCGGGGCTGGCTCGAGGCGGCGATCGCCAGTGACGCCGCCGCCTGGGCGAGCGAGCTCGGTGTCGAGCACGACGAGAGCAACCTCGTCGTCGAGACCAATGTCTTCCGCTACCGCGCCCACCCACGGGTGCTCGTGCGGGCCGGTGAGGGCGCCCGGCTGGTCGAGGTCCTACGGCTCGTCGCCGCAGCGACCCTGACCGGGGCCCATGTCACTGTGTCGGCGGTCCCGTCGCTCAGCCTGCCGAGCAGCATCGGGCACGTGCAGGTCGTCACCGAGAGCGACAGCGCCTTCCTCGCCCGGGCGGGGCACGCGAGCGACGTGCGGGTCCGTGCCGTCGGCGGCGCTCCGGCATCGCTCGTCGACGACCTCGTCGCCGCTGGTGTCGACGTCATCACCGGTGAGGTCCTGGCCACGGGACGACGCGAGCTCCTCCCCTTCGTCAGGGAGCAGGCGGTCAGCACGACCCGGCACCGCTTCGGCCACGTGGCCGGCGCCTGAGGCTCGAACCCTCCGTCCCCGCCCCTGTCCCCCGGTCGCCGGGTGGAGGTATACACGCGGACCTTTCGCCCGCGTGTATACCTCCACCCGTCGGTCGGGGCGCCCGGGTGGATGTGGGCTCGCCGACGAATCACCCGCGCGTTTACCTCCACCCGGCGGTGGGGGGCGAAGTGGGGCCGCCGCGCCTCAGCGGACGGGCACGCCCGCGCGCATCAGCCCGTAGGTGATGCCGTCGACGAGCGCCTCCCAGGAGGCCTCGACGATGTTGGGTGCGACGCCCACCGTCGTCCAGGACGTGTGCTCGTCACTGTGCTCGATGAGCACCCGCGTCGTGGCGTCGGTGCCGTGGGCGGCGTCGAGGATGCGCACCTTGTAGTCGATGAGCTCGATCCGCTCGAGCTCCGGGTAGACGACCGACAGCGCCTGGCGCAGCCCCTGGTCGAGCGCGTTGACCGGGCCATTGCCCTCCCCCGTCGCGACGAGACGCTGCCCGCCGGCGACGGCCTTGACCGTCGACTCCGAGAGGGCGTGGTCTCCACCGCGCGCGTCGATCATGATCCGCCAGGACTCGATGGTGGCGTACTCGAGGGCGCCTTCCTCCAGCTCCCGACGCAGCAGCAGCTCGAAGGACGCGTCGGCCGCGTCGAAGGTGTAGCCCTGCTGCTCCAGCTGCTTGACCTTGGCCAGGACCCGGGTGAGGGCTGCGTCGTCACCCGAGAGGTCGACGCCGAACTCGCGGCTCTTGAGCTCCACCGTGGCCCGCCCGGCCATGTCGGAGACGAGCATGCGCATGTCGTTGCCGACGTCCTTGGGCTCGATGTGCTGGTAGAGGTCCGGGTCGACTTTGATCGCGCTCGCGTGCAGGCCGGCCTTGTGCGCGAAGGCCCCCGAGCCGACATAGGGCTGGCGGGAGAAGTGCGGGAAGTTGGCCACCTCGCTCACAGCGTGCGCGATGCGCGTGGCGTCCTGCAGCCGGTGCGGCTCCACGAGGTCCATCCCGAGCTTGAGCTGGAGGTTGGCGACGACGGTGATCAGGTCGGCGTTGCCGGTGCGCTCGCCGTAGGCGTTGACCGTGCCCTGCACGTGGTCGGCGCCGGCCTCGACCGCCGCCATCGTGTTGGCCACCGCGCACCCGGTGTCGTTGTGGCAGTGGATCCCCAGGCGCGCACCGGTCGACTCGATGACGTCAGCCACCGCGGTGCTCACCTGGCCGGGCAGCATCCCTCCGTTGGTGTCGCACACGGCGACGACCTCGGCGCCCGCCTCGTGGGCGGCGCGCACGCAGGCCAGCGCGTAGTCGCGGTCGAGGTGGTAGCCGTCGAAGAAGTGCTCGCCGTCGACGATGACGGTGCGGCCCTGCGCCCGCAGGTGGCTCACCGTGTCGGTGATCATTGCGAGGTTTTCTTCACGGGTGGTCCTCAGCGCCCGCTCGACGTGGCCGGGGTGCATCTTGGCCACCAGGGTGACGACCGCTGCGCCGGAGTCGAGCAGCGCCTGCACCTGCGGGTCGTTGGCAGCGGAGCTGCCCGCACGGCGCGTGGCACCGAAGGCGGCGAGCGTCGCGGTGTGCAGGTCGAGCTCGGTACGGGCCCGGGCGAAGAACTCGGTGTCGTTGGGGTTGGCGCCGGGCCAGCCCCCTTCGATGTGGGTGACGCCCAGGTCGTCGAGGTGACGGGCGATCGTCAGCTTGTCCACGACCGAGAGGTTGATGCCCTCCTGCTGGGCACCGTCACGCATGGTCGTGTCGTAGACGTGGAAGCTGGGCATCGTGGATCTCTCGGTCGGGGCGAAGGGGGCGAGGTCGCCTCCCGCGGCAGTGTGACACCTGCTCGTCGCGCCCGTCCGTCGCTGGGGTGATGCTCCGGACCCGTCTGCGTCTGTCGCTGCCTGCTCGACATATGCAAAAGACCCCCCGGGTACGGGAGGTCTGCGCGACGAGCAGGTGGCTCGTCGCGCCTAGATAATGAGCTCGGCTGCGGTAGCAGCTCGGGTCGTCATCAGGGGCATCACCTGATCACCATGGCACCGCCGGGTCAGCGGCCGCCTCCCCCGTCCGCATCATGGGATCGCCGGGTCCGGACCCGGTCGGTACAGCTGGATGGAGCCGGCCGGCTCGTACCCCGCCCGCAACGCTGCCCGAAGGCTCGGTGTGTTGCCCGGGGAGACGAGGACGACGACGGGTTCACCCTCGGGGACGAGTCCGCGCGCGGCGTCCACGGTGCGAGTGCCCAGCCCGTGTCCGCGTGCCGGCGCATCGATCTCGTAGCTGACGACCGCGAGGCCACCCAAGGAATCGCCCACGGTGACGACGACGTCGTCACGACCGGGCCAGTCGAGGACCCTGACGCACTCGCGGGTCTCCCGGGCGAAGCGGACCCGTGGATGGTCCGCCAGGTCGGGCCTCGCCACGAGGGGTGAGGAGCCGGTCCCCGTGGCGACGAGGACGACATCCAGCACGTCGACCACTCCCTCCCGACCCGCCAGCCGCGTCATGAGCCGGGGGTCGTGTGCGCCACCCAGACCGTCGGCGCCCCACTGCGTCAGCTCGGCGTCGGTGACCGTGTCCGGGGCGCTCACCGCGGCGTGCGCGTGGACGGCGAGGACCGCATGGAGGCCCTCCCGCAACGGAGCCATCCGCTCCCACGACCCGTCAGCAGGAAGGGCGGGTCCGCGCCACGATCGCAGGATCACGTCGCGGGCGGTGATCACTGGGGCTCAGCAGCGGTAGGGCGAGCGAGGAGCCGCTCGAGCGTGACCGCCACTCCGTCCTCGTCGTTTGCCGGTGCCCGGTCGGTCGCCACGGCCAGCACCTCCGGGTGCGCATTGGCCACGGCGAAGGAGCGCCCCGCCCAGGTGAGCATCGGCAGGTCGTTGGGCATGTCACCGAAGGCCCACACGTCGGTCGCGTCGATCCCCAGCTCCGCGCACCAGCCCGCGAGCGCCGCCGCCTTGGTGACGCCCACGGCAGAGATCTCCGCGAGCCCCCCGGCCCCGGAGAAGGCCACGATCGCCCGGTCCCCCACGACCTCGGTGGCGACGCGGATGAACTCGTCGTCGGTCAGGTGCGGGTTGCGGGCCAGGAGCTTGCCGACGGAGGCGTCGGTGAGCAGCTCGATCGCCGGGGTCGTCACGAGGTCCTCGGGGTGGTCGTGGATCGCGGCGAACATGCTCTCGGCGGCCAGCCCGTTGTGCCGCTCGGCGGCGAAGCCGGTCCCCGGGACCTGCTCGCGCAGGTCGCGCACGATCGACGTGACGACGTCCCGCGGGATCGACCGCACGCCGAAGATCCGCCGCTCCGCGACGTCGTAGCGGAAGGCACCGTTGCCGCAGATCGCCACCCCGCGTGCCCCGACGACGTGCGCCAGCTCGTCGAGCCACCGGGGTGGGCGGGCCGTGACGAGGACCGTCTCGAGGCCCGCGTCGGCGACGGCACGAAGGGCGTCGACCGAGCGCTGCGAGACGCTCCCGTCACTGCGCAGCAGGGTGCCGTCGAGATCGGTCGCGATGAGCCGTGGAGTCACGGCCCCAGTCTCGGCCACGAGGCAAGGGTCAGGCGAGGCGGGTCATCCAGCCACGCGTGTCCTCGGCGACGCCGTACTGGATGTCGAGGAGGGCCTGGCGGATCCTGCGGGTGTACTCCCCGCCCCCTTCGCCAGCAGTGGACGCAGTCGAGCCACCGTCCCACCTCAGCTCGCCGACGGGGGTGACGACCGCCGCCGTGCCGCAGGCGAAGACCTCGGTGATCTCGCCGGAGGCCACGCCCTGCGTCCACTCGTCGATCTCGATGCGGGACTCATCGGGCGTGAGGCCCAGGTCGGGCGCGAGCTCGAGGATCGAGCTGCGGGTGACGCCCTCGAGGATCGAGCCGGTGAGCGCAGGGGTGCGCAGGCGGCCGTCCTTGGTGACGAAGAAGAGGTTCATCCCGCCGAGCTCCTCGATGTAGGTCTGCGTCGAGGAGTCGAGGAAGACCACCTGGTCGCAGCCGTGCTCGATGCCCTCCAGCTGACCGGCGAGCGACGAGGCGTAGTTGCCACCGCACTTGGCGGCACCCGTGCCACCGGCGCCGGCGCGCGCGTAGTCGCGGCTGAGCCAGAGGTTGACCGGCTTGAGGCCACCCGGGAAGTAGGCGCCCGCGGGGCTGGCGATGACGGAGAAGGTGACCTCGTTGGCCGGTCGCACGCCGAGGAATGCCTCGGAGGCGAACATGAAGGGCCGCAGGTACAGGCTCATCTCGCCACTGCCGTAGGCGGGGACCCACGCCTGGTCGACCTCGACGAGGGCCTTGATCCCACCGATGAAGTCCTCCTCGGAGAGCACCGGCAGAGCGAGGCGCTCACAGCTGCGGGCCATCCGGGCGGCATTGCGGTCGGGCCGGAAGGTCCACACCGTGCCGTCCTCGTGGCGGTAGGCCTTCATCCCCTCGAAGACCTCCTGCGCGTAGTGCAGGACGGATGCGGCCGGGCTGATCTGGAGGGGCCCGAAGGGGCGCACCTCACCGGTGTGCCAGCCCTCCCCCTTCGTCCACGTCGCCGTGACCATGTGGTCGGTGAAGGTGGATCCGAAGCCGGGGTTGGCCAGGACGGCCTCCCGCTCGGCTGCGGACATGGGGGCTTCGCTGCGAGTGGTGGTGAAGGTCAGCTCAGCGGTCATCGGGCACGTCTCCTCGGGGTCTGGTGTGTTGCAGGTTACCCCCCGGACGGGAGGCGTCAGAGCCGCGCGGCCACGGCATCACCGATCGCACTGGTGGACCGCTCGGCCGAGCGCTCGGCGAGGTCGGCGGCGACGGCGCTCTCGACGCGCTGGGCGTCCTCGGTGCGACCGAGGTGGTCGAGCAGCATCGCGACGGACAGGATCGCGGCGGTCGGGTCCGCCTTGCCCTGACCGGCGATGTCCGGGGCCGAGCCGTGGACCGGCTCGAACATGCTCGGGGCCTCGCGGGTGGGGTTGATGTTGCCGCTCGCGGCCAGGCCGATGCCACCGGCGACGGCCGCGGCGATGTCGGTGATGATGTCGCCGAAGAGGTTGTCGGTGACGATCACGTCGAAGCGCGCCGGGTCGGTCGCGAGGAAGATGGTCGCGGCGTCGACGTGCTGGTAGGCGGTCTCGACGTCGGGGAACTCCGCGCCGACCTCCTCGACGGTGCGGCGCCACAGGTGACCGGCGTGGACGAGCACGTTGTGCTTGTGGACCAGCGTCAGGTGCTTGCGCGGGCGGCCCTGGGCGCGGGCGAAGGCGTCACGCACGACGCGCTCGACGCCGAAGCGGGTGTTGACGCTGACCTCGGTCGCGATCTCGTGCGGGGTACCGACGCGCAGCGCGCCGCCGTTGCCGACGTACGGACCCTCGGTGCCCTCGCGGACGACGACGAAGTCCAGTCCCTTGTCGGTGACCTCGGTCGACAGCGGGCTGGTGACGCCGGGGAAGAGCTTGGCCGGACGCAGGTTGACGTAGTGGTCGAGCGCAAAGCGAAGGGGGAGCAGCACGCCGCGCTCGAGGACACCAGAGGGCACGGTCGGGTCGCCGATGGCCCCGAGCAGGATCCCGTCGTGACCGCGCAGCTCCTCGACGACCGAGTCGGGCAGCGTCTCACCGGTGCGGTGCCAGCGGGCGGCGCCCAGGTCGTACTCCGTCGTGCGGACGTCGACGCCGGTGGCAGCGAGGACCTTCAGGCCCTCGGCGACCACCTCGGGGCCGATCCCGTCACCACCGAGGACGGCGATGTCGAACGTGGTCTGCTGCGCGTCGCTGGTCATGTGCTCAGGCTAGGTCGCCGTCCCGACATGTGAACCCCGCGTCCCGCGATGCGGACTCAGTCGACCTTGCGGGCGGCGCCCTTGTCGGCGGACTGGGCGAACTTCGCGAAGATCTTCAGCGCGGCGGAGACGGGACGGTCGCGGCTGACGGGAGCCCACCCCTTCGCGTCCTGCTCGGTACGGCGACGGGCCAGCTCCTCGTCGTCGACGAGCAGGTTGACCCGGCGGCCGGGGATGTCGAACTCGATGACGTCACCGTCCTGCACGAGACCGATCGCGCCACCCGAGGCGGCCTCCGGGGAGACGTGGCCGATCGACAGGCCGGACGAGCCGCCCGAGAAGCGACCGTCGGTGATCAGCGCGCACTTCGGGCCCAGGCCCGTGCCCTTGAGGTAGGACGTCGGGTAGAGCATCTCCTGCATGCCGGGACCGCCCTTGGGGCCCTCGTAGCGGATGACCACGACCTCGCCCTCCTGGACCTCCTTGGACAGGATCATCGTCACCGCGTCCTCCTGGGACTCGGCGACGCGGGCCGGTCCGGAGAAGTTCCACTGGTGCTCGGGCACGCCGGCGGTCTTGACGATGCAACCGTCGGGGGCGAGGTTGCCGGTGAGGACGGCCAGGCCCCCTTCGCTGGTGTAGGCGTGCTCGACCGAGCGGATGCACCCGGTCTCGGCGTCGGTGTCGAGGCTGGTCCACCGGTTGGTAGAGGAGAAGGCCTGCGTCGTGCGGACCCCGCCGGGTGCGGCGAGGAAGAGCTCGGACGCCTTGGCGGTCGTCGCGCCGGAGCGGATGTCCCAGTCGGAGAGCCATTGCTCGAGGGTCTTGCTGTGCACGGAGCGGACGCCCGTGTCGAGCATGCCCCCGCGGTGCAGCTCACCGAGGATCGCGGGGACGCCGCCGGCACGGTGGACGTCCTCCATGTAGTAGTCGCTGCTGTTGGGCGCGACCTTGACCAGGCACGGGGTCACCCGCGACAGCCCGTCGATGTCCTCCTGGTCGAAGTCGACCTCGGCCTCCTGGGCCGCGGCGAGCAGGTGCAGGATCGTGTTGGTCGAGCCGCCCATCGCGATGTCCAGGCGCATGGCGTTGGCGAAGGCGGGCTTGGTCGCGATCGAGCGCGGCAGCACGGACTCGTCGTCGTTGTCGTAGTAGTCGCGGCACAGGTCGACCACGAGGCGCCCGGCGTCGAGGAAGAGGTCGCGGCGCAGCTCCGCGGTCGCGAGCGTCGAGCCGTTGCCCGGGAGGGAGAGGCCCAGCGCCTCGGTGAGGCAGTTCATCGAGTTGGCGGTGAACATGCCCGAGCAGGAGCCGCAGGTGGGGCAGGCCGCCTGCTCGATCGCAGAGATCTCCTCGTCGCTGACGTTGTCGTCGACGGCCTTGACCATCGCGTCGACGAGGTCGAGGCGGGTGAAGGTCTCGCCGTCCTCGCCGATGATCGCCTTGCCGGCCTCCATCGGCCCGCCGGAGACGAAGACGGTCGGGATGTTCAGCCGCAGCGCGGCCAGCAGCATGCCCGGCGTGATCTTGTCGCAGTTGGAGATGCACACGAGGGCGTCGGCGCAGTGCGCGTTGACCATGTACTCGATCGAGTCGGCGATGACCTCGCGGCTCGGCAGCGAGTAGAGCATCCCGTGGTGGCCCATCGCGATGCCGTCGTCGACGGCGATGGTGTTGAACTCCTTGCCGACTCCCCCGGCCTCCTCGATCGCTCCCGCGACGAGCTGGCCCATGTCCTTCAGGTGCACGTGCCCGGGGACGAACTGGGTGAAGGAGTTGGCGATCGCGACGATCGGCTTGCCGAAGTCGCCCTCCCCCATGCCGGTGGCGCGCCACAGGGCACGGGCACCGGCCATGTTGCGACCGTGGGTGGTGGTTCGAGAACGCAGCTCAGGCATGCCTCCACCGTAGTTCGCCGGTCCGGGGGTTGATACCTCGTCTCACACGCCAGACCGCCCCCGACCAAGACGGTCGGGGGCGGTCGGTTGGTTCGGGTGCGCTCACTCGCCGCTGTCGCGGCGGTCCAGGCTCTCCTGGAGGGCGCGGCGGGCTTCGGTGGCCTCGTCGCTCATGACGGCTCCTCGGTCGTGCAGCGGGGGTGGTGCGGGCAGGCACGACGTGGGTGGGGGTGCCGATGGTGCGAAGGGGGCGGGGCCGGGTGGGCCGGGCGATCATGCGACGGTATGCGGGCCGGGTGGTGCGACGGAAGGCCCCATCCAGAGGGTGGACGCGCGTCTGACCCCTCGAGACGATCGCCGGCGGACGCGTCAGGGAGTGGACGCCAGATAAATCGGAGGCGCGTGTCGGTGGGTGGACATAGCCTTGACAGGTCATGACGCAGACCCTTGAGCGGACCGCCACGCCGCACCCGACCACGACCGACCCGACACCACCGGAGCGCACCGTCACCTGGCGCCGGATGCGCTCGCCCGCCGCAGGCGCGGCGCTCGCGTGCTCGGCTCTGGCCGCGATCCTGCTCACCCTCGGCACGGTCGTCATCGGTCGCCTCGCCGAGACGCCGACGACCGCGCTCGTCCAGCTGCTCGCCGTCCTCGTCGTCGGCGGCGCGCTCATCGACAACATCGGCAAGGTCGTGTGGGTCGGCCTGTCCGACCGGGCCGAGGGCGTGCTGCGCGACGACCTGCTCGACGCGGCCCTGGCCCAGCCGGTCGCGGTGCTGTCCGAGCAGGCCGCCGGCGAGATTCTCGACCGGGTCGACGACGACACCCACGAGGTCGGCAACCTCATGCGCTGGCAGCTGTGGATGTTTGCCCGCACCGCCTTCTCCGTCCTCCCGATGTGGATCGTCGCCGGTGTGACCTGGTGGCCGGCGTGGCTGATCTTCCCGCTGCTCGCGGGCCTGACGGGCGTGGCCGTGCGACCCCTGCTCGGTGAGATCGCCCGTCGCAAGGTCATCGAGGAGATGGCCTGGACCGACCACGCGAGCGCACTCGAGGAGGGCATCGCCGGGCGCGACGACCTGCGCACGAGCCTGGGGCAGGCGCACATGGTGCAGCGGCTGGCGACGCTCACCGCCCGGGTCCACGCACGCTTCCGTGACGTGGTCACCCTCGAGAGCCGGCTGGCCCGTCGCGCCGGGCTGCTGCTCCACGCGCTGCTCGCCGGCATCGGCATCGCCGGCATCGCCCTGACTGTGAACGACTCGCTGTCGGTCGGCGAGCTCGTCACCCTCTTCATCGTCACGTCGACCTTCGTCGGGCTGGTCACCCAGCTGGCCAACCACCTGCCCGACCTGCAGGCCGGTCTGGGTGCCGTCATCCGACTGCGCCAGATGCTCGCCGTCGAGCCCGAACCACGAGGTGGGGTGCCGGTCCCTGCAGGGGCCGAGGTCGCCGTCGAGGTGTGCGGCCTGGACTTCTCCTACGACGAGGGCAGCTTCGCCCTTCGCGATGTCACCTTCTCCGCTCCCGCCGGCGAGACCGTCGCGCTCGTCGGCCGGACCGGCTCCGGCAAGTCGACCCTGGCGTCCTTCGTCTCGCGGGCGGTCGAGCCGCCCCGTGGCAGCGTCTTCGTCGGCGGCGTCGACGTGCGCGACATCGACCTGCAGCAGCTGCGCACCGACGTCGGGGTCGTCACGCAGCGCACCGAGATCGTCGCAGCCACCCTCGCGGACAACATCGCCCTCTTCGACGACACCCCGCGGGCCGACATCGAGGCGGCCGTGGTCGAGCTCGGCCTGCGCGACTGGGTCGAGGGACTGCCCGCGGGCCTCGACACCCTGCTCGGCCCCGGGGGCACGAGGCTGTCCGCCGGGGAGGAGCAGCTGGTCGCCTTCGCCCGGCTGCTCGTGCGCGACGTCCGCGTCGTCGTCCTCGACGAGGCGACCGCCCGCATGGACCCGCTCACCGAGCGCCGCGTCGTGTCGGCCGCGGACCGGCTGCTCGTCGGCCGGACCGGCATCCTCATCGCCCACCGGCTCAACACCATCGAGCGGGCCCCCCACGTGGTGGTCCTCGACCACGGCCGGGTCATCCAGCAGGGCCGCCGCACCGACCTGGCCGAGGCAGAGGGCCCCTTCCGCAGCCTCCTGCTCGACAGCCGCACCGAGTCCGCGACGGACCTGCCCGCCGCCCAAGGGCACCTCGACCACTCCGACCTCGACCCGGTGGGCGGACGACGCCGTACGACGACCCCTCCCGAGCAGCCCGAGGTCGGCGACGGCCCGTCGCTCGGTCGCGGCATCGTGCACGCACTGTCGGTCACGCCTGCCTGGGGCATCGCCGGAGCCTTCTGCTTCCTGGCCATGTCACTCCTCGGCGCGCAGGGAGCCGTCACCGGTCTGGTCTGGGGCCGCATCGTCGAAGACCTGCAGGCCGGCAGCACGCCGACGGCGCTCGCGGTCACCCTCGCCGTCTGCCTGCTCGTCGTCCCCTTCCTCACCGCCCAGGCCTTCGCCCGCTACCCACGGTGGTGGATCGAGGTCATGCTGCGCGCCCGGATGGCGGTCCTCGTCGGCCAGACCCGCGCCGAGCGGCTGCCGCGGACCCCTCCCGGGGAGGTCGTCGCCCGCTCCATGGATGCCGACCGCTACGCGCGCTACGCCGACCGGTGGGTCGACTTCATCAACGGCCTCGTCATCACGGCGCTCACCTCCGTGCTCGCCGGGACCTGGGTCGCCGGTGCCGTGCTCCTGACCGTCATGGTCACCTCCGCCGTCGCGGCCAGCTTCGGCCGTCCGATCGCCGGTCGCTCGGCGGCTGCTGCGTCCACGGCCCGCGCAGGTTTCGGTCGGGCCGTCGTCTCGGCACTGGAGTCGGTGCGCACGATCAAGCTGGCCGCAGCCACCCCGTACGTCCGGCGCCACCTGCGCGAGGTCGACGGTGGGCGCGTCGACGCCGCGGTCAAGGAGCACCGGGTGCAGGCCGTCCTCGACGCCGTCCCTCTCATCATGGTCCAGTGCGGCGTCGTCGCGACGTGGTGGATCCACGTCGCCGGCGGGTGGGGGCTCGGCACGGCGATCCTCGTCTCGGGCGCCGTGGCCGGCTTCGACTGGTTTGGTCGCGTCGCGAGCATGGTCGTCACCGAGGCACCGGGGACCCGCGCCTGGCAGGTCGAGACCGCGCGCTTTGCGGGCGGCACCGACCTGATGGACCTGCCCGAGGGTGTCGACCTCGTCGAGGGCACCGCCCCGGCACCGGTCGCCGGTGAGCGCGAGCCACTGCGGCACCTCGAGCTGCGAGATGTCACGGTCGTCCACGACGACGGGACCATCGGCGCCACCGACATCGACCTGACCGTCCACGCCGGTCAGCTCGTGCTGCTCGTCGGCCAGGTCGGGTCCGGCAAGTCGAGCCTGCTCGCCTCCCTCGCCGGCCTGATCGACCACCGCGGCAGCGTCCTGTGGAACGGCCAGCCCGTCACCGACCCGCAGCGCGTCCTGCGACCCGGTCGGGTCGCCCACGTCGCCCAGGTGCCGCGGGTGCTGTCGGGGACCTTCACCGACAACGTCCGGCTCGGGCACGAGCGGCCGCTCGAGCAGCCGGTCGCACTGGCCCGGCTGAGCGACGACGTGTCCTCGGCCGGCGGGCCGGACTCCCTCGTCGGGCACCGCGGCGTGCGCCTCTCGGGTGGTCAGGTGCAGCGCCTGGCCCTGGCCCGGGCGCTGGCCACCGAGGCCGAGCTGCTGCTCGCCGACGACGTCTCCTCCGCGCTCGACGCGACCACCGAGATCGCCCTGTGGCGGGGCCTGCGCGAGCAGGGGGCCACGGTCATCGGCGCCACCTCCAAGCGCGCTGCGCTCGAGCAGGCCGACTCGGTCGTCGTGCTCGTCGCAGGTCGAGCCGTCGCCGTCGGCCCCTGGGCTGAGCTCTCCCCCGCATGGGGGCACCTCGCCGGCTGAGGGCACCTCCCCCCTTCGCGCTCAGCTCCCCTCCTGCGGCACCTCCCCACGCCCCCCCCTGACGCCGGGGGGAGGTATACCCGCCGGTGAATCGTCCGCGCGTCGACCTCCACCCGGCGTCCCCCCTTCGTCAGTGGAGGTATGCGCGCCAACAAAACGTCCGCGCGTATACCTCCACCCAGCCTTCCCCCTTCGCGCTCAGCTCCCCTCCTGCGGCACCTCCCCACGCCCCGCCCTGACGCCGGGTGGAGGTATACCCGCCGGTGAATCGTCCGCGCGTCGACCTCCACCCGAGGCGCCCCCTTCGCCAGTGGAGGTGGGCGCGCCGGTGAATCGTCCGCGCGTATACCTCCACCCAGCCATCTGCCAGCCACCCAGCCACCAGCCGCGCCCCCACGAACCGCACCCCCACCCAGCCACCAAGCGCCGGCCGGGCATGACACAGGGGGCGCCCCGGCTGATGAGCCGGTGGGCGCCCCCTGTGGGGACCCGACGCGGGGGTGACCGCGGCGGGAGTCTGTGATCAGCGAGCGGCAGAGCCCTCGGTGTAGTCGTCGTCGCCGGACTTCCACGCGAAGTGCGCGCGCAGCGCCTTGCCGGTGGCCTCGATCGGGTGACCGGCCTCCTTCTCGCGCAGCTGCTGGAACTCGACGGCGCCCTTGTCCTGGTCCTCGATGAAGCGCGTGGCGAAGGTGCCGTCCTGGATGTCCTTGAGGATGCCCTGCATGGACTCCTTGACCTTGGCGTCGACGACGCGCGGCCCGGAGACGTAGTCGCCGTACTCGGCCGTGTCGGAGATCGACCAGCGCTGCTTGGCGATGCCGCCCTCCCACATGAGGTCGACGATGAGCTTCAGCTCGTGGAGCACCTCGAAGTAGGCGATCTCAGGCTGGTAGCCCGCCTCGGTGAGGGTCTCGAAGCCCGCCTGCACGAGGTGCGACATGCCACCGCAGAGGACGGCCTGCTCGCCGAAGAGGTCGGTCTCGGTCTCCTCGGTGAAGGTCGTCTTGATGACGCCGGCGCGGGTGCCACCGATGCCCTTGGCGTAGGCCTTGGCGATGTCCCAGGCCTGACCGGAGGCGTCCTGCTCCACGGCGATGATGTCCGGGATGCCGCGGCCGTCGACGAACTCGCGACGCACGGTGTGGCCGGGAGCCTTCGGCGCGACGAGGATGACGTCGACACCGGCCGGCGCCTTGATGTAGCCGAAGCGCACGTTGAAGCCGTGACCGAAGACGAGGACGTCGCCGTCCTTGAGCTCGGGGGCGATGTCGTCCGCGTAGAGGTGACGCTGCACCTGGTCGGGCGCAAGGATGACGATGACGTCGGCGTCGGCTGCAGCGGCGCGCGGGGTGAGGACGGTCAGGCCCTCGGCCTCCGCCTTGGCGCGGCTCTTGCTGCCCTCCTTGAGGCCGACACGCACGTCGACGCCGCTGTCACGCAGGTTGAGCGCGTGGGCGTGGCCCTGCGAGCCGTAGCCGATGACGGCGACCTTGCGGCCCTGGATGATGGACAGGTCGGCGTCGGCGTCGTAGATCATTTCGGCGGCCATGTGCGGTTCTCCTTGTGGTGTAGGTACTGCAGTCACGTCTGGGTGTCATCGTCTCGCGTCCGGCGCGACCATGACGAAGGGGGTCAGTGTCTGGAACGGTCGGTGATCGAGCGGGGGCCGCGGCCGATCGCCACGACACCCGACTGGACGAGCTCCTTGATGCCGTGCGGCTCGAGGATCTCGAGCATCGAGTTGAGCTTGTCGGCGTTGCCCACGGCCTGCAGGACGATCGCCTCAGCCGTGGCGTCGACGATCTTGGCCTTGAACATCTGCGCCGTCTCGAGGATCCCGCTGCGGCTGGTCGCGTCGGCGCGCACCTTGACGAGCACCACCTGGCTGTTGACCGAGGCGAGCGGGTCGAGCTCGACGACCTTCAGCACCTCGACGAGCTTGTTGAGCTGCTTGGTCACCTGCTCCAGCGGCAGCAGGTCGACGTCGACGACGACGGTCATCCGGGAGACCTCGTCGTTCTCGGTCGGCCCGACTGCGAGCGAGTCGATGTTGAATCCCCTGCGGGAGAAGAGCGCCGAGATGCGAGCGAGGACGCCCGGCTTGTTCTCGACGAGGACGGAGAGGGTGTGCTTGGTGCTCATGGTCTCGTGCCTCACTGGCCGTCGTGGTCTGCGTCGGTGTCCTGCTCCTCGGCCTCGGACTCTTCCCGGTCCCACACCGGGGCGGCGTCACGGGCCGTCTGGATGGCGTCGTTGCTCACGCCGGCGGGCACCATCGGCCACACCATCGCGTCGCGCTCGACGACGAAGTCGATGACGACCGGGCGGTCATTGATCGCCATGGCCTGCTCGATCGTCGCGTCGAGGTCCTCGGGCCGCTCGCACCGCAGGCCCACGCAGCCGTAGGCCTCCGCGAGCTTGACGAAGTCGGGGATCCGGTTGCCGACCGAGGTGTGCAGGTCGGTGTTGGAGTAGCGCTCGTTGTAGAAGAGCGACTGCCACTGGCGGACCATGCCCAGGCTCGAGTTGTTGATGATCGCGACCTTGATCGGGATGTCGTTGATGACGCAGGTCGCGAGCTCCTGGTTGGTCATCTGGAAGCAGCCGTCACCGTCGATCGCCCACACGACCCGGTCCGGCTCGCCGACCTTGGCCCCCATGGCCGCCGGCACCGAGTAGCCCATCGTCCCGGCGCCACCGGAGTTGAGCCAGGAGTTGGGGCGCTCGTACCCGATGAACTGCGCGGCCCACATCTGGTGCTGTCCCACCCCGGCGGCGTAGACGGCCTCCGGACCGGCGATCGCACCGATGCGCTCGATCACCTGCTGCGGCATGAGCGCCTCGTCGCTGGTGGCGGTGTACCCGACGGGGAACTCCTGCGCCCACCCCTTCGTCGTCGCCGCCCACGCGCTGTAGGTGTGCGGGTTGACGTCGGCGGCATCGCCCACGCCGGCCTCGATGGTCGTGATGAGCTCGCTGATGATCGCCTTGGCGTCACCGACGATCGGCACGTCGGCGGCCCGGTTCTTGGAGATCTCGGCCGGGTCGATGTCGGCGTGGATGATCCGGGCGTCCGGGGCGAAGGACGACAGCTGGCCGGTGACCCGGTCGTCGAAGCGGGCACCGAGGGTGATCAGCAGGTCGCTGCGCTGCAGGCCGGTCACCGCGGACACCGAGCCGTGCATGCCGGGCATGCCCAGGTGCAGTGAGTGCCCGTCGGGGAAGGCGCCCCGCGCCATGAGGGTCGTGACGACCGGGATGCCCGTGAGCTCGGCGAGCCGGAGCAGCTCTGCATGGGCACCGGCGCGGATGACGCCGCCGCCCACGTAGAGGACAGGCCGTCGGCTGGCGGCCATCAGGCGCACCGCCTCGCGGATCTGCTTGGCGTGCGGACGCGTCACCGGGTGGTAACCCGGCAGATCGATCTGCGGCGGCCACGCGAAGGTGGTGGTGGCCTGCAGTGCGTCCTTGGAGATGTCCACGAGGACCGGGCCGGGTCGGCCCGTGCTCGCGATGTGGAAGGCCTCGGCGATGACCCGCGGGATCTGCGCCGCCTCGGTCACGAGGTAGTTGTGCTTGGTGATCGGCATCGTGATGCCGCGGATGTCCGCCTCCTGGAAGGCGTCGGTGCCGATGGCGCTCGAGGCGACCTGGCCCGTGATCGCCACGATCGGGACCGAGTCCATGTGGGCGTCGGCGATCGCGGTGA